>DASTJM010000013.1:0-122690 GCA_035716545.1 Streptosporangiaceae bacterium | reverse complement strand
GGATCAGGCCGTCACAGGCCGATCGACGCTAGCGCGGCGGTAAAGGACGTGTGCCATTCACCGGGTTGTCTGGTGGGGGCGGCGGGCGGCGGCTTCGCACGGTCGAGCGCAGCCAGAGCTGTCCGCACGATGTCGGCGGCGCGGGCCGATGAGACGGCCGCGTCGCCCTGCTCGAGTTCGTGCTGCAGGTTGTCGCGGCCGTGTCCGGGCACGACATCGAGCAGCAGCAGCGGTCTTCCGATCACGCGCGCTTCCTTGCAGGTGTCGCCTGAGGCGGTGATGACCAGGTCGGACGCGGCCATCAGCTCAGGTATGCGGTCGGAAAAGCCGAAGGCGTGCACCCGCGGCTGCCGCCGTGCCGCCGCTGCCAGCTTGTGCTTGAGCTTGGCGTTGCGGCCGGCGACGGCCAGGACGTGCACGCCGGCGTCGCCGAGCGCTTCGGCCGCCTGGGCGACGGGTCCGAGGCCCCAGGCGCCAGTGGTGAGGAGCACGCACGGATCGCGCTGGGGCACATCGAGGTGCCTGCGGGCAGCCGGCTGCGACGGCGGGTGGTAGAACGCCTCGCGCACCGGGGCGGTCACCACGAGCACCCTGGCCTCGGGCTCGAACCTGCGCACCGCCTGCTCGGCAGCTTCCGAGGTGACCAGGTACAAGTCGATGCCCGGGTGGACCCACAGCCGGTGCGGCGTCACGTCCGCGCAGAGCACCACGCGGCGCATGGCCGGGTACCGGCCGGCCAGCCTGCTCATCGCGGAGGCTCCCGTGGCGAAGACGGAAATGGCCAGCTCAGCCGGATGCTCATCGAGATGCCTGCGCAGCCTCGGCACGATCTGCTGGCTTGCCGCCCGATCGGTGATCGTCGCGACCTGGTTGCCGGTGCGCAGCGCCGCGAAGTGGAACGCGTCGTACAGGCCGGGCACGGCGAGCATGGCGCGGAACACCGCGTCGCCGACCGAGTCGGCGCCCCGGCCGAGCAGCCGCATCAGGTCCAGCGTGTCGGTCGCCCAGCCGTCGCTGGTGAGTGCGGTCGCGCAGGCCTGGGCGAGATGGTCGTGCCCTGCCCCGATCGAGCCGGACAGCAGCAGAGCGCGATGTTCAGCGCTTTCATCGGGCATATTCCAACGGTTACCCGCGCGATCGCCCGGCTATGCGGAGCGAAAGCGGGCGCCAGCCAGCCGGGTCAGGATTACGCGACTGTCAAAAAGGGCAGTTCAATTGCCGGCGCGAGGTGCGCCAAGGAAGGGCACTGCCGATAGTGAAGATCTTCCGGCCGCTGCTGGCCATCAGCGCCGGGCTGGCGGTTGCCCAGGCGGGGCCTGGCATCACCGGGCTCGGCCTGGTCCGTCACGCGCTCTTTCCCGCGCTGTCGGGTTCGGGCCTGCCCGACCACGTGGCGCTGACCTTCGACGATGGGCCTGATCAGGAAACAACGTCGCTGTTCCTTGACTTGCTGGCCCGGTGCGGGGTGCGGGCTACGTTCTTCCTGCTCGGTTCGCGAGTGGCGATGATGCCCCGGATCGCCGCGCTGATCGCCGACGCCGGCCACGAGGTTGGCGTGCACGGCTGGGAGCACCGCTACCTCATCTTGCGCGGGCCGCTGGCCGTCTACGACGATCTCGCGCGGACGGCTGAGGTGATCGCGAGAGCGACGGGGAAGGCGCCGAGCCTTTTCAGGCCGCCATATGGAGTGCTGAGCGGGCCGTCGATCCTTGCCGCCGGCAGGCTGGGGCTCACGCCTGTCCTGTGGAGCTGCTGGGGGCGGGAATGGACGCCAGGAGCGACGCCGTACACCGTATTCACGACCACCCTGGCCGGCCTGAAGGGCGGGGCTACCGTGCTGTTGCACGATTCAGACTGCACTTCCCCGGCCGGGTCCGCGATCGCGGCCCTCGGCGCGCTGCCCATGCTGCTTGACGAGATCGGCCGGCGGAACTTGCGAGTCGGCCCGCTTGGCGAGCACGGCCTTGCGGCGCCCGCGGGAGTTCCCTTGCCGGCCTGGCGACGATGAGATATATCTTGGGTTCGTGAGCAGCCCGTCCCTAACCCCGGATGAGATTCGCGCGGCCGCTGAGACCCATCGCGAGCTTGGGCCTGAGTATCAGTCGGCGGTGATCGAGTCGTTTATCGACAAGGTCGGCAAGGAGATCGACGCTCGCGTCGATGCCCGGCTAGGCCGTGCGCAGCACGGGGCGCCAGCTCAGGTGAGCCGGTCGAGCGGGCGGGGCGCTTCGCTGGCACTGGGAATAGTGTCCATCTCGCTCGGCATCCCCATTACCGCGATCATCGCCGCCAATCACTACAGCGCGGTCGCGCTTGTCCTTGTGTGGGTGGCCATCGCCGTGATCAACATCGCGTTCAGCCACCAGCACCAGCACCCCCATCCCCACCCGCCACGCCGCAGTTGATCAGCCATCAGCCGCGCCGCGGGAGCGGTGCCGAGGCCCACCTATGGCCCGTAGATGGCGCTTGAGCGCCATCTACGGGCCATCGAGGGGCCAGTCGGGCGGGGCCCTTGGCGGAAAAGACTCGTGCCCGGGCTGCGGTGAGCGGCACGGGCACGAGTGGAGGGGACAGGAAACGCGTGCAGATCAGTTAGTCGGAACCAGAGCCAGGTCCAGAGCCGGACCCGGAATTGTCCCGCCGGCCGAACCTGCTCATGATCCGCTCGCCCGCGTCCACGGCTGACCCGGCCACGCCGCGGACCGCCCCGATCAGCGGGTCGGCCGACCGGCCCCACGAGTCCTGGTACGACTTCGCCGCCGACCTGAACTCGTCGCCAACCGACGCGCCAGCGTCGGCGTCCCGGCGCGGGTAGTTGCCGGCCAGGATGTCCCGGTACTCGCCATCGGAGGACCAGTGGTGCAGCTCGGCGAACCTCACCACGGAGAACGGATGCGTCGTGCCCTGCAGCTGCATCAGCTTGATCAGGCCTTCCCGCACATCGGGGACGCCGTCGTACTCGCGAGCCTGCTCCAGGAACGCGTCCGCGCTCAGCTCGCCAAGCTGCGGCCCGCCCGCCAGCTTCATCAGCGAGCGCCGCGCCGCCGGAACGTCCTGGCAGGCCAGCAGGCCCGCCCGGTCGCTTGACAGCTCAGACTTGCGGAACCACTCCTCCAGGCCCCAGATCACGGCCTTCAGCCCGATCCACGCGAGCGGCACGAGCGCGAACCGCGCCGCCAGCGCGACCAGCGCGTACAGCATCGTCCTGTATACGGTGTGACCGGAAAGGACATGCCCGAGTTCGTGCCCGATGACAAACCTGGTCTCATCGGGGTCCATCAGATCGATCAGCCCGGTCGTGATCACGATGAAAGGCTTGTCCGTGCCGATCGCCATCGCGTTCACCTGCGGGTCCTGCATGATGTACAGCTCGGGTACCCGGGGCAGGTCGAGCACGTAAGCACCGTCGAGAAGCATCTGGTACAGGTGCGGGAACTGCTGTTCCGACGCTCGGACCGCGCTGGCGAGAAATAGCAGCCTCAGTGCACGGTCGCTGAACATCCCGGCGATGTTACGCAGGATTGTGTCGAAGCCGGTGAGCTTGCGCAGCGCGACCAAGGCCGACCTGTCGGCTGGATGTTCGTATGCGCGGGAGCTAATGTCCGGCAGACGGACACGAGAGCGTTCGGGCACAGTGTTCATGCCGTCATGGTACGTGCCATAAGGAAGGCTGGCTGTCATGGTTGAGATATATTTCGATGGCGATTCGGGGCGTCGCGATGCCTGAGGCACAGCACCCGCCAATGTTCGAGCCGGAAGCCGAGTCCATGGCGCCGGACCAGCGAGCCGAACTTCAGGAAAAGCGCCTGCGCAGGCTCATCTCCACCTTGCTCCGGGCCCGGGGCCTCCAGGGCGAACGGCTCATTGCGGCCGGGGTGACCAGCGGGCACGACGTCAGCCTGGCGAACCTGGCCAGCCTGCCCGCCACGGCTAAGCAAGACCTCTGGGACGGCTATCCGTTCGGGTTGCTGGCCGTGCCCAAAGAAAAAGTCGTCGCCGTGCACGGGTCGAGCGGGACGGGCGGGCGGCCGACGCTCGTCTCCTACAGCCGGGGCGACCTGCGGCTCTGGGCCAGGGTCTGCGCCCGGGCGCTCGCGGCAGCCGGGGCGCGCCCTGGCAGCATTGTGCACAACGCGTACGGGTACGGGCTTTTCACCGGGGGAGTAGGCATTCATCAGGGGGCGATCGAGCTTGGCGCGACCGTGGTCCCGGTCTCGGGCGGCCTGACCTCACGCCAGGTCACGCTGATCAAGGACCTGCGGCCCGACGTGCTGACCTGCACGCCCTCGTACGCGATCCGCCTCGGCGAGGCGCTGGCCGGCGCTGGGCTCACGCCGGGCAACGGGCTGAGCCTGAAGGTCGGCGTCTTCGGCGCCGAGCCGTGGACCGACGAGCTCCGGACGCGGATCAACGAGCTGCTCGGCATCCGCGCGCTCGACATCTACGGCCTGTCCGAGGTGATCGGCCCCGGCGTGGCCTGCGAGTGCGTGGTTGCCGCCGACGGCTTGCACGTCAACGAGGACCACTTCCTCGTCGAGGCGCTCGACCCCGTGTCGGGCAGCCCAGTGGCCGACGGCAGTCCCGGGGAGCTTGCTTTCACCACTCTTACTAAGGAGGCCATGCCGCTGCTTCGGTACCGCACGGGGGACATCGCCTCGCTGCGGCACGGCTCTTGCGCGTGCGGCCGCACTCTGGTGCGGATGTCCAAGGTGACGGGCCGCAAAGACGACATGCTCGTGATCAGGGGCGTGAACGTCTACCCGAGCGAAATCGAGCGCGTCCTCCTGGCCGAGCCCTCGGTAGCGCCTGATTACCTGCTGGTCGTCGACGAAAGGGCAGGGCAGCGCGAGCTGATCGCCGCGTGCGAGACAAGGGGAACGGATGGGGCACCCGACTCGCCCGGTCTAGGCAGCTCACGGCTCGCGGCAAGGCTTCAGGCCGCGCTGCGCGAGGCTACGGGAGTGCGCGTCGGCGTCGCGATCGTGCCGCCTGGCTCGGTTCCGCGCACCGAGGTCGGCAAGGCGGTCCGCGTCCGGCGCTGGTCAGAAGGCGAACCCCCGGTCCCCTGGCTCACGGCGCCAGACAGCCGCATATGACCGGCGCGGCACGGATTGGCGTGATGGGCGGCACGTTCGATCCAGTTCACAACGGTCACCTGATGGCGGCGAACGAGGCCGGGCACGCGCTCGGCCTCGACGAGGTAATCTTCGTGCCCGCTGGCCAGCCGTGGCAGAAGAACGGCCGTAAGCTCGCGCCGGCCGAGGACAGATACCAGATGGTGGTGATCGCCACCGCCGCCAATCCGCTGTTCTCGGTCAGCCGGCTGGAAATTGACCGGCCTGGCGACACCTACACCGTCGATACGCTGCGCGAGCTGCGCACCGCCCGCGGGCCGGGCACCGAGTTGTTTTTCATCATCGGCGCCGATGCGCTCAGCGGGCTCTCGACCTGGCATGAGCCGGCGGAATTGCTGACGATGGTGCATTTCATCGGCCTTACCCGGGGCCGCCATCAGCTGGCGGAGGGCAGCATGGGGGCAGCTCAGTTCAGCCTGCTCGAGGTTCCCGCACTCGAAATATCCTCAACTTTGTGCCGCGAGCGCGTTCAGGCCGGACTGCCCCTGCGCTATCTCGTCCCAGACGACGTGATCAGCTACATTTCCAAGCGAGGCCTGTATCGCGGGTAGGGAGTGGCATTGCGGCTGGATGGGGTCAGTAAGCGGTACGGGTTCAGGCAGCCGTGGGTGGTGCGCGAGGTCAGCCTGGAGATCAAGCCGGGCGGGCTGATGCGCCTGGAAGGCAAGAACGGCACGGGCAAGTCGACCTTGCTGCGGGTCATCGCCGGGGTGTCGCTGCCGACCAGGGGAACGGTGTCCGGCCGGCCGATCACCGGGTACGTGCCAGAACGGTTCCCCCCCGGGCTGCCCTTCTCCGCGCGGGACTACCTCGGGCATCTGGGGCGGGTGCACGGGCTGTCCGCTGAGAGCCTGCCCTCGCGGATCGAGGCGTGCCTTGACAAGCTCGGCGGGCTCGAGCTCGCCGACGTCCCGTTGCGCGCTATGTCCAAGGGCATGTGCCAGAAGGTAGCGATCGCGCAGGCATTGCTGCCGGGCTCGGGGCTCCTCGTGCTCGACGAAGCATGGACCGGGCTTGACGCGGCCGCGAAGTCGGCGCTCGACGACGCCGTCGCGCAGCGGATCAGCCGCGGCGGCTCGGTCGTGTTCGTCGACCACGATCCGAGGCGGCTGGCGCACCTGGATGCCGAGCGCTGGCGTATCCAGGACGGCCAGGCGGTGCGCGTCCCCCCGGCTGACGCCACGCGTGACGCCCGCCTCGTTCCGAAGGCCAGGCGCGCCGCGCGCGCCGCGCCCGCCGCGCCCGCCGGCCGGTGGCGGCATGCCAAGCACGCCGCCGGCGCCGCGGGCCACGCCGGCGCCGCGAGCCCCGCTGGCGGTGAGTCGGTCGTCATCGGGGTGACGGGCGTTCCGGCGGGTGAGCTGGCCGGACTTCCGTGGGTTATCGCGACAGAGCCGGACGGCGAGCTCATGCTGATCGAGGTCGAGCCTGCCGGGTCGGATGACGTGCTCAGGAAACTGCTTGCCGCGGGCGATGACGTGCATGTCCGCCATGTCAGGCGGGAATCATGGAAGCGGGGAAATGGTGGCCAGGAGGCGGATGTGGCGCAATGAGCACGGCGGTGATCGCGCTTAGCAGGTACCAGGTTTCGCTGCTGCTGCGGTCGCACCGCTGGATTCCCGCCGCGGTGATCTACAGCATCGGCGTGATCGGGCTCGGGGGAGTGGGCGGCGGCGCCGTGGCACACGGTTCCGCGCTCACCGAGGGCCTGAGCTGGAGCGCGCTCATGCTGGTCCCGTGCGTGGCCTGGCTCACCAGGTCGGTGCTCACCGCCGAGCCTGCCGCGGCCCGGTCATGCGTCGCGGCCGCTGGCGGGCCGCGTCAGGCCCAGCTGGCCGCGCTTGCCGCCGCCTTCGGCCTGACCGCGGCGTTCGGCGTCGTCGGCATCATCTGGGAGCTGATCACCTGCGGGGTCATCAGGTCGCACCTGACGAATTCGGTCCTGATCGGGGCGACGCTCGGCGATGTCGCCCGTGGCACCGGGACCGCGCTGGTCTGCCTGCTGGTCGGCTCGGCCATCGGCGCGCTGTGCAACCCGCCGCTCATCACGCGCCCGGCGGCGAGCATGCTGCTGAGCACCACCGCCGTCGTCGTCGGGCTGACGTCGGGCGTCTCGCCGGCGAACGCCGCCGTACGGAGCGGTTACGGCCAGACGTCGAGTTCGTGGTCGGCCGGATTGCAGGTGATCGCGGCGCTAGCGTTGCTCGTGGTGGCTTGGAGTATTTCTGCGCTAGTTGCGGCGCGGCGCAGTGGCTGACGTTCGGCAACCTGACTCGCGCGGGATACGCTGAACATGGCCGTAGCCAAGCCAAGGAGGGCACGCAGCATTTGACTGCTACTGAGCGGGCCATCGAGCTGGTCGAGATCGCGGCAACCGCCGCGTCGGACAAGCTGGCCACCGACATCATTGCCTACGACGTCAGCGAGCAGCTGGTCATCACCGACGCGTTCGTGCTCTGCTCAGCGGCGAACGACCGGCAGGTACGGGCAATCGTCGACGAGATCGAAGACAAGCTAGCCAAGGCAGGAGCCAAGCCCGTGCGCCGCGAGGGCGAGCGCGAAGGGCGCTGGGTGCTGCTGGACTACGTGGACGTGGTCGTGCATGTCCAGCATGCGGAAGAGCGGGTGTTCTACGCGCTCGAACGGCTCTGGAAGGACTGCCCGCAGATACCGCTGCCCGAGACGGTGACCGCCGCGGCCGCCCAGGCAAGCCGGGGCCGGCGCTGAGTGCGCCGGCCGGAGCCCGCGGTGACGGTGCCGCGGGCGGCGACAGCGGTCCTGCGAGCTTGTTCCGCCTGGTGCTCTGGCGGCACGGGCAGACGGCGTGGAACGCTGAGCACAGGTTTCAAGGGCATCGCGATGTTCCGCTTAACCAGGTCGGTCGGGCGCAGGCGCGGCGGGCGGCGCGGCACCTGGCCAGTCTGGGGCCTACTCAGATCTGGTCATCTGACCTGAGCAGAGCCAGCGCGACGGCGGATTTCCTCGCCGCGCTGACCGGGCTGCCCGTGCAGCTTGACAAAGACCTGCGCGAGCGGCACGGCGGGGCGTGGGAGGGCCTGACGACCGCGGAGATCAGGGAGCGGTATCCCCAGGAGGTCGCCGCGTGGGACCCGCCTGGCGGTGAGCCCCTTGACATGCTGGCCGAGCGGACCTGCGGCGCCCTGCAGCGGATCGCCGAGGGTGCCGGGCCCGGCTCGCTGGTCGTGGTTGCCGGGCACGGCGCGTCGCTGACCTGGGGCATGTCGCGGCTGCTCGGCCTGGACGAGCGGGTGACCGGCGGCCTCGGCAACTGCTGCTGGTGCCTGCTGTCGCGGCGGGCTGACAGCCGCAGGTGGCGGCTGCTCGAATACAACGTCGGCGCGCTGCCCGAGCCGGTTGAGGTGGCAGAGCTGGGCGACGACGCCTAAATTGCCGTCATGACCGAGGCTGGTGGCGGGACTGATGGGGCTGACGGGGCTGGCGTTCCGGGATTCGACGTGCGGGCCGCCCGGCACGGGCTGGCCCTGCTCCAGATGCAGGCGCGGGCGGCTGACCCGAAGTCACAGCCAAGCTGGGTGCACCGGCGCGTGCAGCAGCTCGAGTTCCTCGACACCCGGGCGGTCAGGTGGCGGGTGAGCGTCGATTTCGCCGTGCCCGGGGACGCGCCGAAGGTTGAGCTGGGGGACAAGGCGTTCCGCCTGGTGCCGATTACCAGCCTTGCCAAGGTCGACCTGGTGGCGTTCAGCCTGCGGGACGAGCAGGGCGCCGCCGTCTGGATGCCGACGTCGGGGGAGACCACGACGTGCCTGGCGTCGGCGCTGGTGTACTGGGCGGCTCACGACCTGGGGCTGTCGATTGATGACTTTCCTCCGAGCCTGGTCGACGACATCTGGCGAATCGTGCAGGAGCGGCCTGGCCCGCTCTCGCGTCGGGTTCCTGGCCTGTTGCTCGCGGCGGCTCTCATCGATGCCCGCCGGCGGGATCTCCTCGCCCGCCGGGCTCTTGCCGATGTTCAGGAGCGGCTGCCAGGGGTGCCCTGGTGGCGGCTGGCCAGCAGGCTCGCCGCGCACGGGCAGGCGGCGCGGGCGCGGCGGCTGGCCGGCGCCGCGGCGCGGTCGCTCGCGTCAGCCGAGGCGTCCTTCGGCGAGGTGGCCTCGGTGGCGCGGCCGCTGGCGGAGCGGCTGATGGCCAGCGCGAACTTCCGCAGCCAGGTCGAGGAACTGGCGCAGAACTTCATCGTCCACGTAGGTGTCAACACGCCTCCGGCCTCGCGGCGGATCATCAAGCTTGCGTATGAGTCCGAGATCCGCTTCGCTCGTCCGCGCGGCCGCTTGCACCGGTTGTGGCAGAGCCTTGGCTGGCGATGCTGGCAGGTCGACGTGCGGATCGGCGGCCGGGGCGGCAGCCCTCACCTGGAGGTGGCGGCGCCGCCGGGCATCGACGTGGTCGGGATCACCGCCGACCTGGTGGAGGTGAGCGATGAGGGGATCGTCACAGCCGCGGCCGGCGGTCGCCGCGGTGCCGCGCGGGCCGGGCGGGCCGGGCGGGCCGGGCGGGCCGGGCGGGCCGGCCTTAGTGCCGGGTCCTGGCTGCGCAGGTGGTGGCATCAGCTGATCTTCTGGAACCCGGCCGCGGCCCTGTCGGTGTCCGGGTACGCGCCGCATGTGCACATCAACCCGCCGGGCGGAGCGCTCCAGCGCTATCGCTGCGCGATCTTCGTCCGGGTGAGCCGGCCTGGCTGGCTGACGGCGTCCTGGCTGGTGGCAATGGTTATCGGCATCGTGGTGGCAGTCGGCCGGTCTAGCCTGCCAGCGCTGTTCAGCAGGAGCGAGACCGGCGAGGCCGGGACGGCGGCGACCTTGCTGCTCGCCTTGCTCGGCGTGTTCGCGACGATGCTGGTCCGGCCTGGCGAACATCCGCTGGCCTCGCGGCTTCTGCTGGTGGCGCGCCTGCTGATCCTGACTGAGGTTGCCGTGGTGCTGATCGGCGTTGGCGACCTGGTGCTGCACCAGGCGGGTCACCGGATGCCTGTGACCTTGTGGACGTGGCTGGCTGTCGTAGCCGGGGCGGCCACCGTGCTGTTTACTATTTCTCGGCTACTCCCGGTTGCGGTGCGGCCGCACAGGGAATTATGACGGGGTAGGGTGCGTTTTCGTCCTGGCTGGGTTTACATGCGGGAGGCCCGTAATGTCGGCGAGTTCGGCCAGATCGGCGAGATCGGCGAGATCGCAACCGTCGCAGCCCGACCCTGGTGCGCTGTCGATCACGCCAGCCGATGGTTATCACTACGGTGACGATCACCCGTGGAGCAGCGACAAGCAGACCGGGCTAGTCGCCCACCTGGACAAGCTGATCGACACCCTGCCCGAGGCGTGACGGGGCAGCCGCGCTGCCGCCGGACGCCCCCACCGGAAACCGCAACGGTCCTGAAGAACGGCCAGCTCGCGCTGCTAGCGAAGGGCACTCAGTTCAGCGTGACGTTCAGCGTGACGTTCAGCGTGACGTTCAGCGCTACGTTCAGCGCTACGTTCAGCGTCACGCAGCTTGCTACCGACAGCATGGGCGTGTCCGATCCGATGCTCACCAAATCGGGCATGGCCTCCTTAGCCGCCGGCAACACCATCCTCACGGCCAAGTGAGCCGCTACTCAGGTTTCCGGGATCAAGTCAGGCTTCCAAGATCAATTTAGGCTAGGGGCTTGCAGATTATTAACACGCGGGTTTGTCTCGTACTGAGGCCCACCTTTGGGACATCCATGGCGCTCCAGCGCCACCTATGGGCCATCGGCGGGCCAGCAGCTAGACAGTTCGCCGGGGCGCCATCACATTCCGGGAGGCCAGATCGCCAATCTGCGGGTTATTACGCGACGGCCGCTAGGTGGCATTGCTTCTGGGTGAAGAGTTCTCGTTTAGGGGAGCACTTTCGCCATGATCGTGGAGTTGTCTCGGGTTCCTGGTGGAGCCTTTTCGTGTTGCGGAGATTTTTCGTTGAATAACACGGCAGGTCTCCACAACACGAAAAGCCTCCACCAGGAAACCAACGCCACCTAGCCCAAGTTGATCTTGGATTGGCGTTGTGTCGTTCCGTGGTGTTCTGCCTGGTGGCCGGGGCTTACGACTTGAGTCAGATATCCGTCTTGTGTTGTATTGTCGCGGCTAGCCGGGTCTCGGCATCGAGCTCAAGCTCAAGCTCAAGCTCAAGTTCGAGTTCGAGTTCGAGTTCAAGTTCGAGTTCAAGTTCGAGTTCAAGCTCAAGCTCAAGCTCAAGCTCGAGTTCAAGCTCAAGCTCAAGCTCAAGCTCAAGCTCAAGCTCAAGGGTGATGTTGCCGTGCGGTGAGTGATCGTGCCGAGGCGGCGCAAGAACGCCTGATCTACGCTGCCGGACGGGTTGGTGGCCAAGATGGCGACGCTCATCGGGTAGAGCAGGACCGTGCGCACCCGGCTCACGCCGGGCAGCCGGTCGAGCACGCTTGCAGGCGTCGCCCAGGTGCACCCGGGCGGCCGAACGGCCGGCCGTCGTGATCGGGGTCGCCGCTGGACCGGATTGAAGTAGGCGTACAGCGCTTCCGGCGCGGCACCCTTGAGCACGGCGCGTTCCGACGGGAGCAGTGCCTGCGCGGGTATCACCGTGGCCGTGACGCCGATGCCATGGTAGCCGGGTGCGCGGATCTTGACGGCGTGCCCGGCGGCATGAGCGGCTGCACGACCCGCTCGGCGCTGTCCCGAAGCGTCGCGCGGTACGGATTGCGGAACCGCCCCCATCCGGTCGCTCATGCCATCCGGGCGGGAATGGTATAGCGCTCGCTGTCGCAGCGCCGGCGGGGCACCCTGCCGCTGTGAGAATGACAGCGGGGGACCCCGCCAGCGGCCACGGGCAGGAGTGCGGGTCAGAGGTTGAACGCGGCGGTCATCGTCGTCGCCGATGCGGCCTGGCCCAGCGCGGCCAGGCCGAGCAGGTGCTCGGTGGTGCCGAGCAGGGACCAGTGATTGAACAGAGTCGCCGAGGTCGCGCCCGCCGGGGTGCTCGGGCTGATCACGATGGTGGCGACCCGGCAGCTAGCGTCCGTTGTGTTCGTGGCGCAACTCTCGCTCGTGCTACCGCCTGAGCCCTCGTCCCAGGTGACGAAGATAGCGGTCGTGCCGCCGGTGTATTCGGAGCTATTCAGGATCGCGGGCAGGTTGGCCGAGAGCCAGGAGTCGCCTTGAGCGATCGTGCCGTTATGCATGTCGTCGATCAGGTTCGGCGTGATGAACGAGAACGCAGGCAGCGTGCCGGCCGCCAGGTCGGTCGACAACCGCGTATAGGGCACGTCGAAGGTGGTGCAGCCGGAAAGCGTCGTGAAGTACGCCGGCGGGTTGTGGCGGACGGCGTATTCACCGGAGTTCGACTTGTCGCAATTGGACGGCATCGACTCCTCGTATGCCTTCCAGGTCTCGCCCTGGGAGAAGATGCTGGCCGCTGAGGTGCTGCAGCGCGTAGACGGGCTGCAGTCACCGGAGAACGGGCTGAGCTGGCTCAGCGTGAGCCCGGACGTGGCACCGATGTAGTTCGGCAGGCTCGGGTGCGTGATGTTGTGATAGTTCGTCGCCAGCCCGCACTCGGTCGCCAGTGAGTTGAGGTAGGGCGCCTGCGAGGTATTGCCGATGATGTCGGTGAAGCTGTGGTTTTCCATCCAGATCCAGATGACGTGCTTATACGTCGGTGCTGTCGTCGTGGTGCCACAGGGTCCGGTGGCGGCTGCGGGCCTGACGGTCGCGGAAACGGCCGGGGTGGCGGCTGCTGCGGTGACCGCCGGGCCGGTGACCGCCGGGCCGGCGATCGCCGCGAGAGCGAGAGCGGCTAAGGACAGAACTAACTTGCGCACGTGCGCCTCCAATGAGATCGCGCGATCGCGATGAGACGTGATCGCGCACTGTCACCAGCCTCTGCTCGGCCGGCGCTACTGTCATAGCCAGCGTATTCGGCCAGCTTGAGAGGTCTGCCAGTTAGCGGGACGGCACCTGGACGCGGCTCAGGAGGACGTGCGCTCCGCGGTTGAGCGGGCGCTAAGCGGCAACCCGGCCATGATGAGCTCTTACCAGCCGCCGGGGGCCGAACTGCTCGCCGAGCTTGACCGCATCGACGACTCCCTGCTCACGCTCGCGATGCTCGTTGGTCCTGACGCGGTCGGAGCCCAGCCTGACCTGCTCATCCGCGTGCGCGGGGAGAGTTTCAGCGGCTGGTCGTTCGCGCCGCGGCTCAGCTCAGCGATCCGCCAGCGGCTTGCCCAGACAGGTGATCTTGACGCAGCCGTTCCTGTCGTGCCCGAGCAAGCCGGGCCTGCACATAGTCCGGGTGCGCTACCCGAAGATACCGCTCGAGGCCACCGTGCCGCGCACCCACGTGCTCGCGGCCGGCGCCGGTCCCGATCAAATCCGCGAGGTGATAGCCGGTATCCTTGGCGACTGGTCCTGACGGACGGCTTCCTTACCAACGTCCTTCAAGCAGGGTCCCGCAATCAGGGCATTGTCCCGCGCGGAGCCGGTTCTCCTGAAGTGACCATATGTCGCGCCTGATCACAACCGAATGACAGCAAGGACAGAGGGTTTGCCGCCCTTCCTGACCGAGAGCGCGCTCGACGTAGATATATCTGAGTCCGGATGCGCGCCCGGAGTCCGCTGCGGCGGCCAGCGCCGCCGGGCTCGTCGGGGGATGCTCGCCCATCCGGTAGGCGGGGGTAAACCTGAGCAGATGCCAGGGGATGTCGACGCTGATCCCGGCGATCACGTCCGCGATCTGCCTGGGCTCAGTAACGCCGGGGATCAGCGGCGTCGACACCTCGACCCAGACGCCAAGCTCGCGGAAGGCGCGGATAGCGTCAACCACAGGCTGCGGTGAGGCACCCGTCAGCTGCCGGTGGGTTCGCTCGTCGAGGCCCTTGACGTCGATGTTTACCGCGGCGATCGCCGGAGCGCACAGCTCGATCGCCTGACGGGTCATGAAACCGCTCGATTTCCACACTAGCTCCACGCCAGCGTCCCGGCCAAGCCGGCCTAGTTCGATGGTGAGCTCAGGTGCCAGCGAAGGCTCGGTATAGGACAGTGCCAGGCAACTGCCCGCGGCTGCCGCGCGTGCGACAATCGCTTCGGCATCGACCGGCTTGGCCGTCCACGGCGCCTCGTCGTCCCGGCCGAATTGCGAGATCCGGAAATTGACGCAGTAGTCACATCGAAAGGAACAACCCGGAGCTGCGAGCGTGAGCGTTTGCGTTCCAGGGCGGAAGTGAAAGAACGGCTTGCGCTCTATAGCGTCTTCGTGGATTACAGACGACGCGAAGGTCGAGGTCTCGATTCCCCCTTGCGCGGAACCGCGCCTGACCTTGCAAACTCCTGCCTGACCGGGCTGGAGCCTGCAATAGTGCGGGCAGAGCGTGCAACGCGCACCTCGCGACGTAGCCTCCGCGAGCACTGCCTGCCGCCACATCACACGGACATTCTACCTGACTGCTCCGCTCTTTGGCTGGTACAGCGCCGTTTATGCTAGCTTAATCACTTGTGGCTATTGAGGACGCCTTGCGCGTAATCGCCGATACCTGGGCCGATATCGAGCCGGTGCTGAGCGTCGAGGAACTCCGCGCGCTTGCCGCTATTAGTGATCTTGATGTCAGCTCAGGTGAGAGCGAACTCTGGTCGGCGGCATTTGCAATTATCGCCAGTCCTTCCCGCTGATCATCTGGCATTGTCAGCCTACGCCACGCCCGGGACGCGATGGGCTCGCGGCATCGAAGATCTCCAGGCGCCCCGCTCGCGGTGCGACTGGCAACGCTGGCTAGCCAGGCCCTGAGCACCCCGGCCGCCGCGGAGGAAGCGGCCGCTGACTTGCTCGCGGCGACCTGCCTCAGGCAGATAGCCGGCGGCAATGTTATACCGGCTCTTGAGCTGACCGGGAATGACAATACCTTTCTGTCCGTGCAATGGGCTCACATAACGTACTACCCGCTGTTCCAGTTTGATGGGGAGAGCTATCGCCAGTACCCCATAATCGCCGAACTAGGACCCCTGCTTGGCGCGGATATAGACCCGGCCGGGGCGGTGAGCTGGTGGCTGACGCGCAATCCGTGGTTGTCTGCGCGACCGGCCGACTTGCTCGGCACGGAGCGCGAGGCCGAGATCAGGTACGCCGCCGATCAGCTGGCTCACGATAGCTGGTAACGAAATGGCCAACGTCAAGCCGCCGCCAGGTTATCGCGGCAATCCGGCCGTGACCCGGCTGCCAGGCGGATCGGTGCTGTTCAGAGTGCATAAGGTGACATTTGGGCCGGAGGAGCTCAATGCCACGCCCGCGCACCGGTATTACGGCGGAGGCCGGTTCGACGCGACCGACGACGACCTCTATCCATACCTGTACGCGGGTGAAACCATCGGCGTCGCGATCGCCGAAACCCTGCTGCGTTTGATGTGGGTCTCCCCCTCATCTGCAGCCGTTTTTCGTGCCTGTGGAGCCCCGGGGGCGGAGCGCCATAGTGCGGGCGGATCCGCGGGTGGACGCTGGCCGGGTCGCGTTGTGGTTCTTCTCCGGCGGCGGCTTGCTGCCGGCGGACTGGCTGTGCGCGCCGCCAGAATGGCTGCGCTGCGTGGCGGCGACCTATCCCTGGCTTGCTCCCCCACCAGACTGGGATGCCAGGTTCCGGCCGATCGATGCGGTCGCTTCGGCCGGAGACGCGTAGCGGCGAGGTTGTCGGCGTAGGGGGGATGCTTGTCGCGTAGCGGGAGGGTTGCCGGCGTAGCGGGGAGGGTTGTTGGGCTCCTAGTGGAGCGTTGTCAGGTGCGGGAGCTTTTTCGTCGTGGAGCACGACGATCCTCCCGAATCTGAAATCCTTCCACCAGGAACCCGACAACCCTCCCGGATGGGGCGACCTCCGGGATGCGACATCCTCCGGGATGCGACATCCGCCCGGCTGGGGCGAGCGCCGGGATGCGACATCCGCCCGGCTGGGGCGAGCTTCCGCGTTGTGACAACCCACGTGCCAGAGGCCTGGGCGCACCGGAATCCGTCAGTGCAGGCTGAGACTGCCAGCTGGGACGATCCCGAAGCCCGCCGGTCGTCTGCGCTTCCCGTCGTCGCTATGGGTGATCACTGCTTCGTGTCCGCCTACCTGGAACTTCCGGTGACCGCGGAGCAGTCCGGTCGGCACACCGTGATACGGCAACACTCTGGCCTAGGATGAAACACACCGAGATGACGGCTCCAGCCAGCTGACTGCCGGGTCGGTCGCCTCAAACGATCCGGCAACCGCCCTATCTGAGGCAGCCCTCCGTGTTGTGGCAACTCTCCGGGCTGATGCGGAAACCCTCCGCCCGGCCAGGGAATGACCAACCTTCTCCCAACGGGCTGCGCCCATGAGACATCGACGGCGCTGGGCGCCATTTTGGGTCATCGACGGCGTGGGTGCGGGGGATTGCGAGGCACGGCATGCATGGGTAACAATGACGGCTGGCGATGAAGCTCGCCCTAACCGCGGCCTCGCCGCTGATGGCTTCTACCCCCCTTTCAAGTCGCGGGAGGAGAGCGCCATCAACGCTGACGCCATGCCGGATCAGCCCGGCAATCATCCGGGGGGACTCGGGCCCCCATTCCAATCCGCGCCGCGACGCTGGTTGCGGGTTGCGCGGCGGCGCGGGTTGCGGGTTGCGCGGCGAGTGGCTTGGGTTGTGCCGCGACGCTGGTCGCGGGTTGGGCCGCGAGCTGGGTTCTGGCGGGTGCCTGGGCCGCTGCCACGGGCAGCGCGATGAGGGCGGTGCTGCCCATCCCGGTTGTCCAGGTGCTGCAGGTCCTCACAGTCGCCGGGTCGGCTCCGCTCGTGTCGGGCGTGATCTCGCGGGTCGAGGCCAGGCTGCAGGGCCGGCGCGGGCCTCGGGTGCTGCAGCCGTACTACGACCTGGCCAAGCTGTTCCGCAAGGAGTCGCTGGCACCGGATGGGGCGAACTGGGTTTTTCTGGCGGTGCCGGTCGCGGCCTTTACCTGCTATCTGACGGTGCCATTGCTCATCCCGGTCCTCACGACGTTCCCGCTGCCGCTTACTTACATGGGCGACATACTTGGCGGCGGGTTCCTCTTGTCGCTGGCCGGGTTCCTTATCGCGGTCGCAGCGTTGCAGACCGGCAGCCCGTACGCGCAGCTTGGCGCCAGCCGGGCGAAGACGTTCGGCGCGATCACCGAGCCTGTGGTGCTGTTCGTGGTGTTCACCGTGGCGCTGCTGACGGCCACGGACTTGCCGTACGCGCTGGCCGCCACGGTGCGGTCGTCCGCCGGGCAGATCATCAGGCCCGCGCATTTGCTCGCCGCCGCTGCGCTGTTCATGGTCATCCTGTACGAGACGGGCCGGATCCCGGTCGAGACGCACACGGGCACCAACGAGTTCGGGATGATCGAGGAGGCCAGGCCGTTCGAGCACTCCGGGCCTTATTTCGCGCTGCTGAAATGGGGTTCGGCGGCCAAGCAGCTGATCTTGTACACGATCTTCCTGAACGTGTTCGTCGCCCCGTGGGGCCTGGCGGCGAGCAGCCAGCCGGGGTCGGTCCTCATCGCTATGGTCGCGCTGCCCGCGAAGGCATGCCTGCTGGGCGTCGTCGTCGCGGTGATCGACAACTCGTTCGCCAAGCTGAGGCTGTTCAAGATCACTGAATTCGTTTCCGCGGCGTTCCTGCTCGCCGTGCTGGGCGTGTTCACCCTCTACCTGGGAGGTGGCTGATGCTCGCCGCGCAGGGAGCGCAGGCGCCCGGTGCCTTCACCGGCGGTGCGAACGCCATCGCGGTGCTGATCTTGCTGGCCGAGTTCGGCATGTTCCGGCAGGCTCTGCTGCGCGACCAGGTCCGCCTGTATATCGGCCAGTCCAGCCTCATCGCGGTGCTGGCGGTACTGGTCGGGGCAGTGCGCGCGCTGCCCGAACTGTACGTTCTGGCCGCGGTCACCATCGCGCTGAAAGTGTTCGCGATCCCGCTCGTGCTACGCAGGCTGCTGCGCGATACCGGACCCGCCGACGGACCCGAGGCCGGGCCCGATCCCGATCCCGATCGACACAGTATCGCGGGGAGCGGCAGCCTCTCGCTGGCCAGCACCGTCCTGATCGGGACCGCGGTCGCCGCGTTCGGCTTCTTCGCCACCGGCGTCGTGCCGGTGCGGGGCGGCGGAGCGCCAGCCGCCGCGCTTTCGGTGTCTGTCTCCGTCGTGCTGGTCGCGTTCGTCCTGATGATTCACCGCCGCGACGTGGCTTCCCAGGCGATCGGGTTGTTCTCGCTGGAAAACGGGATCTCGCTCGCCGCGCTGGTGGTAGCCGCCAGCCTGCCGCTCATCTTGGAGGTCGCGCTGTTGTTTGACCTGCTGCTCGCGGTCGTGGTGTTCGGCCTGCTGATCCGGCTGCACCACGGCCGGGCTGACACGCTGTCCACCACCGGACTGACCAGGCTGCGGGGATGAGGTCATGAGCGTCATCGCCGTGGTGCTGCTGGTCATCCCGCTCGTCGTTGCCGTCGCCGCGTTCTGGCTGCCGCCGCAGGCCGGCGGAGCGATCACCGCGGTCGCCGGGGTGGCCAGCTTCGGGCTAGTGCTGGCCCTGATCGACACGCTGTCCGGGCGCGACGTAGCGGCGCTTGACTTCATCCGCATCGACGCGCTTAGTGGCGTGTTCATGCTGGCTACCAGCTTCTTGTACGCCAGCGTGGCGGTCTACTCGATCGGTTACCTGCGGTCAGGGACCGCGGCCCCCCGCTACTCACGGCGGTTCTGGACGGGTCTCAACATCTTCGCCTGGTCCATGCTCGCTGCTCCGGCGATGAGCAACCTCGCGCTCCTGTGGGTCGCCATCGAGGTCACCACCATCGTCTCCGCGCTGCTCGTGGCGCTGGAAGGCACCGACGGGGCGGTCGAGGCCGCCTGGAAATACGTCCTGCTCGCCTCGGCTGGCCTCGCCGTCGCACTGCTCGCGACGATCTTCTTGTACTACGCGGGTGCTACGGCGCTCGGATCGTCGTACAACCTGGCGTTCGCGCCGCTGCTCAGCGCGGCTGGACGGCTCCCCGCTACGGTGGTTCGGCTCGCTTTCGTGCTGGCAGTGCTCGGTTTCGGCACCAAGGTCGGCCTCTTCCCTGTGCACACCTGGCTGCCCGACGCCCACTCCGAGGCCCCCACGCCAGTCTCGGCGCTGCTGTCCGGTTCCCTGCTGGCGGTCAGTTTCTATGCGATCCTGCGGTTTTACCAGATCACCGCGGCCAGCCTCGGGTCGCAGTTCCCCAGGGACGTGCTCCTGGCTTTCGGTATCGCCTCGCTGCTGCTCGCGGCCCTCTACCTGCTCGACCAGCACGATTACAAGCGGCTGCTGGCCTATTCAAGCGTCGAGCACATGGGCATCCTCGCCATCGGCGTCAGCTTCGGCGTGCCCGTCGCGCTCGCCGGGGTGCTGCTGCATGTCCTGGCGCACGCGGCCGCGAAGGGCAACGCCTTCATGGGGGCCGGGGTGCTCGTCCGCAAGTTCGGCACGAAGCAGATCTCCGGAGTATCCGGCGGCCTTGACGTGCTGCCGTGGAGCGGTCCGCTGCTCCTCGTCGCGGTGCTCGCGCTGTCAGCGCTGCCGCCGTTCGGGATCTTCCGCAGCGAGTTCGAGATCGTCTCCGGCGGGCTAGCCGCCTCGCGTGATGTCGCGGCGGTTGGCCTGGTCGTCCTGGTCACCATCGCGTTCCTCGGGTTGTCGTTCGCGGCCAACCGGATGCTGCTCATGCCCGCCAGGAGCACCAGGAAAAGCGCGGACGGCAGGGGAGCGGACGGCGGGGGCTCGGGCGGCGGTGGAGCGGACGGCAGGGGTGCGGACGGCGGTGGAGCGGACGGCAGGGGTGCGGACGGCAGGGGTGCGGACGGCCGGGGCGCTGCCGTCGTGCGGGGCGAACCCAGCGCGTGGATGGTCGTCCCTGTGGTCGTCGGCGTAGTCGCGCTGCTGGTGCTCGGCCTGCATCCGCCCGGTGAACTCCTCGGATTGCTGAACCGTGCCGTCGCAGCGCTGCAGGGGCCGGCATGACAGCGACCGTCGGCGCACCAGCCAGCGTGATCGAACTGACCGAACTGCTGGTCAGCGAGGCCGCCGCCGGGCGGCGCTTCGCTGGCCTGATGGGGACTCAGGTCGGCGACACCGTCCAGTTGTCCGCTCATGTGGCCGGGCCTGACGCGATCGACACCCACGACGTAATGCTGCCGGCCGGGGCCGATGGCTACCCGGCCATGACGCCGGCGCTCAGCGCCGCCTTCTGGTACGAGCGGGAGCTCCATGACCAGTTCGGGATCGTGCCGTACGGGCATCCGAGGCTCGAGCCGCTGATCTTGCCGCGGGGCGAGCACTCCGTGCCAAGGCACGTGCTCGGGCCCGGCCTGTTCACCATTCCGCACGGCCCGGTCCGCTCCGGGGTCATGGAGTCCGTCGAGTACCTGGTCGAGACTCCTGGCGAGGACATACCGCACCTCAACCTGCGCGTGTTCTACAAGCACCGCGGCATTGAGAGGCGATTCGGGCAACTGGCGCTCGATGATGGGGTGCTGCTGGCTGAGCGCACCGAGGGGATGGCATCGGTAGCGCACGCGCTGGCTTACTGCCACGCGCTGGAGCGGATCGCCGGCCTCGGCGAAGTGCCGCGGCTGGCCGCGCTGACCCGGGTACTGCACGCCGAGCTGGAACGGATCGTGGCGCACCTCGACGTTGCCCTCCGGCTCGCCGACGCGGCCGGGCTTGCGGTCGCCACGGCCAGGTTCGGCCTGCACAAGGAAAGAGTCATGCGCCTGGTGGGCCGGATGTGCGGCAGCCGGTTCGGCCGCGGTGTGGTCGTGCCGGGCGGAGTTCGCTGCCTGCCCCAGATCCCGGCCGCCGAACTGCTGAACCAGGTCGCCAGGATCGAGCGCGAAGTGACCGCCGACTCGCGGGCGCTCATGGGTACCGCCTCCTTCCTCGACCGGCTGCGGCGCACCGGACCGCTGACGCCGGAACGGGCCGCCGAGCACGGCGCGCTCGGCCCGATAGGCAAGGCGTCGGGTTATAGCGACGACGCTCGGGTGGCCAGGCCCTATGACGCCTACCGCTGGCTAACCCGGGGGAGGCAACCTGAGTACCGTCACGGCGACGCTCTCGCACGGCTTCGCGTGCGGTGGGACGAGGTCACCCAGTCCTTCGGATTGCTGCGGCAGGCAGCTGAACGGCTGGCGGACGCCGCCGACAGCCCGCTCCGGGCCGAGATCGCGGCCGACATCGCGGCCGGGGCGCTCAGCGGCCGGGCGACGGGCTGGGCCGAAGCACCGCACGGCGAGGTTCTCTACGATCTGGCGATCCATGCGGGCCGGATCACCCGCTGCCGGCCACGGTCGCCGTCCTTCCACAACCTGGTGCTGTTCCACGAGGTCTTCGCGGGCGACATCCTGACCGATTTCCCGTTCATCGAGGCCAGCTTCGGCTTGTCGGTCGCGGGGGTGGCCCTGTGAAGGTGACACTGTGAGCCCGTGGGTGCTGCGCGGCCTGCGCGAAGGCGTGGTGACAACCCGCTGGCCGGCCAGGCCCGACCCGTACGCCGACGACTGGCGCGGCCCGGCGACGGTACTAGGGCCCGGCCCGGCTGACCTTGCCGCTCTCTGCCCGACCGGCGCGATCAGCGGCCAGGATGGCGGCGACAGCCTCGCGCTCGACCAGGGACGCTGCGTGCTCTGCGGCCGCTGCGTGGCCGAGCGCCCTGATGTCTTCGGCTGGACCCGCGGTACGGCGAACGCGCGGCTGACCAGAGCCGCCCTGGTGGTGCCCGAGGTCACCGAGACCGAGCAGGAGCTCGCCAGGGTACGGTCAGCCCTTGCCAGCAGGACGCGAGCACTGCGCCGTTCGGTGCACCTGCGGCACGTGGACGCGGGATCGGATGGCGCAGAGGAACACGAGATCGCCGCCCTGCTGAACCCTGTCTACGACATACACCGGCTCGGCATATTTTTCACCGCTAGTCCTAGACATGCTGACGTGCTGCTGGTCACCGGCGCGGGAGCGCACGGCATGGCCAGCCCGGTGCGCCGGACCTACGAGGGCATGCCGGATCCGAAGGTTGTCATCGCGGTCGGGACCGACGCGGTGAGCGGCGGCTTGCTCGGCGGCCAGGGCGATGAGCCATCCGGCGGCTCCGCGACCTCGGGGGGTGTTGGCGCGCTCGTGCCGGTTGACGTGTGGCTGCCCGGGTCGCCGCCGCCGCCGTTCGCCGTCTTGCAGGCGCTGCTTGCCGCGCTCGGCAGGCTCCCGGCGGGAGCCCAGGCCCGGGCAGCCGGGAAGGACGGATCATGACCGGGGCAGGGATGATCTTCGCGGCGGGTCTCGCGGCGCTCGTCCTCGCGGCGGCCGCCGACCTGACCGTCAGCCAGCGCCGCGGCTGGCAGCGCGGCTTGCCGTACGTGATCGCAAGCGCTGGCGCCGCCTGCCTTGGCGGTGCCGGCGGCGCGGTGCTGGCCGGTCACGCGGTGCGACTCCCGGTGGCGGGATGGCTCGGGCAAGGCACGGCTCCGATCGCCGCGGATCACCTGTCCGGGTTGTTCCTGCTGATCGCCTTCGGAGCGGCGTTCGGAGTGCTGCTCGCCTTCGCCGCGTGGGCTGCGGCCAGCCCGCGGCCGGTGACCAGCGCGCGGCTGGCGGCCAGCGCGCAGCCGGCGGCACGCCGGGGTCTCGGCGCGAGCACCGCGCTCGCTCTCGGCTCGGTCGCGGTCTTCCTGACGGCCCAGGACGCCTTTACCGCCGTGCTGTCGTGGGAGTTGCTGACCGTCGCGTTCTACCTGCTCGCCGGGTTTGACCGCGGGCTCCCTGGCCGGCCATCAGGAGCGCTGGTCACGCTTGCGTTCGGCAAGATCAGCGGTGCGGCCCTGCTTGTCGGGCTGCTGCTGCTGGCCGTCCGTTCCGGGTCCCTGAGCCTCGGTTCGCTCGCGGTCGTGCCGCACGGCGCGACTCGCAGCGCGGCGCAGGCCCTGCTGCTGATGGCGTTCGCGATCAAGGTCGGCCTCGTGCCGTTCCAGGTCTGGCTGCCTCGCGGCTACGCGGCCGCGCCAGGTCCCGCCCGCGCGATCATGGGCGGCGTCGCGGTGAACGCTGGTTTCTACGGCATGTGGCGTACCCTCGCGCTCCTCGGCCCGCCGCCAGCCTGGCTGACCGGGCTGTTGCTGGTGCTAGCTAGCCTGACGGCGCTGCTCGGAATCGCGCACGCGGCGGTTCAGCCCCGGCTGCAGCGCGTGATCGCGTATTCCAGCGTGGAGAACAGCGGGCTGATCACGGCTGGCTATGGCATTGCGCTCGTCGGCGCCGCGATCGGCGATGACCGCCTCGTCGCGGTCGGCCTGCTCGCCGGGACACTGCAGATCATCGCCCACGCCGCCGCCAAGTCCCTGCTCTTCAGCTCAAGCGCCATCGTTGCCGGCGAGGGACAGGACCTGCTCGACGCCTTGCGAGGATCGGCGCGCCGCCGGCCGTGGGGTTCGGCGGGCCTCGCCATCGGATCGCTCACCCTGGCGGGGCTGCCGCTGACCATAGGGTTCGCGTCCGAGTGGTTCCTGCTCGAAGCGATGATGCAGCAATTCAGGGTGCACGCGCTTGACTACCGGCTGCTGCTGGCCGGCGCCGGCGCCGCGGTCGCGCTGACGGCCGGATTCGCGGGGGTGACCTTCGTCCGTATCATCGGGCTGGTCGTGCTTGGCCCGCCGGCTGCGGACGCCCAGGAGGCATGGGACGACCGGGTGGCCGGGGACGCTCGGGTGGCCGGGGACGGCCGGGAGGGCCGGGCGTGGGATGGCGGCTGGCTCGGGCGCACAGGCATCGCCGTGCTGTCGGCCTGCTGCCTGCTGATGACCGCCGCCTTGCCGCTGCTCATCCGCGTGATCGCGACCGGGCTTTCCCCTGTCGTCGCGGCGTCGGTAACGAACCAGGCCAGGCAGTCGCCACTGGTGCTCGGGCCTGTCTTCCGCGGGTTCTCCGTGCTGTCGCCGACCTGGCTCTGGATGATCATGCCGCTCCTGGCACTGGCGGTGCTTGCCTTCACCAGGCTCGCGGCGGGCACCAGGATGACCCAGGTCCGGCGCGTCCCGGTCTGGCGGTCGGCCACCGCCGGGGTCGAAGGCGCCGACTCCTACACGGCCGGGGGATTCGCCAATCCGACCCGCCGTGTCCTGGCGACCGTCTTGCATTCGCGATCACAAGTGGTCCCGCACCTGGCGCCGCCATCCGCCCAGTTCACGTCCGGGAGTTCAGGAGAGCTTCAGGATGAAATAAGCGCTCCCCCGGCTCCCGGCCCGACGCATCGCTACAGTTCGGACGTCATCGAGGTTGTCGAGGCCTATCTGTACCGGCCCGTCCTGACATTCATCCTGCGCATGGTTGGTGCCGTCAAGCGCCTTCAGTCTGGCCGTCTCGACGCCTACATGGCCTACATGCTGATCGCGCTCATCGCCATCCTGGCGGCTGTTACGGCTCTCGACTGAAGCCTGGCGACAGTCCGGGATTAATTAGTACCCGCCGAAGCCGCCGCCGCTTCCTCCTGTGCTCCCGCCGGCGACATGCACCCCGATGAAGATCCAGAAGCCGATCGCGGCGAGCAGCGTCACCGCTCCCACCACGACGCCCGCCATGGCCAGGCCCGCGCCGCGCTCAGCTGTCGCGGTTATCCGGCGACGGGCGGCCAGGCCCATGACGATGCCGGCCACGGAACCGAGTCCGCCTAGCGTGAGGATGGCGAGAACCAGCGACCAGACGGCCATGGGGTTCGTCCGGTGTGCGCTAAGGGACAGCTCATCAGAGCCTGGCGCTTCGGTGAACGGCTCGGGACTGGACACGATGGTCCTTCCGCTTCTCGATTTCTGTCGCGGCCTCCTTGGCGGTCGCGCCTTGACTTGCGATCGTAGCGGAGCCGCCCGGTCAGCGGGCGGCATAACCTGTCAGCGGGAGCGTTACAAGTTCGTCCAGCGGGAAAGCACTAAGCTCATGTCAATGCTGAGAGCTTTGGGCCGCCCCTTGATCGCCTCGATCTTCATCATTCAGGGCTACGAGACGATGCGCCGGCCTGAGCGAGTCGCGAAGCGCGCTGAGCCCGTGGTCCGTTCACTCGCCGAGCTGGCGGACTTTTTGCCTGATGAACCCGAGGAGGCGGTGCGGCTGAACGGCGCGGTCCAGTTCGGTGCCGGGATGCTGCTCGCGGCGGGCTGGCTGCCGAGGTTGTCGGCGCTGGCGCTCGCCGGTTCCCTCGTGCCGACGACCATGGCCGGTCACAGGTACTGGGAAGAGGAAGATCCGCAGCTACGCGCGCAGCAGCGGATACATTTCCTCAAGAATCTCTCGATGCTCGGCGGCCTGCTGATCGCCGTGACCGATAACTGCGACCGTCCGTCGCTCTTGCCCCGCCTGCGCCATCGATGACCCGAAGACGTCCCTGCGGCTGCGGCACTCGGGTTTGCGGCCTGCCGGGCTCCGGCCTGCGGGGCTCCGGCATGCGGAGCTTCGGGCACTCGGGGGTCCGGCCTGCGGGGGTCCGGCCTGCGGGGCTCCGGGCACTCGGGGGTCCGGCCTGCGGGGCTTCGGGCACTCGGGGGTCCGGCCTGCGGGGCTTCGGCGCGGTGCCGGGAGGTTGAGACGGGGCTGGGCAGGGTGCTCAGGGCTGCCTGCCCTGGCGGGTGCCGATGTGCCGGGCCGGGTTCTTGGCGGGAGGGTTTCCGGGTCCGGGAGAGTTGTCCGTGGTCCTGGTGGAGCGTTTACGGGTACGGGAGGATTTTCGTGCTCCACGACGAAAAAGCTCCCGTACCCGAAGATGCTCCGCCAGGAATCCGACAATCCTCCGCGCTGACGTCGGCAACCCTCCCAAGCCCGCCCGCACCCGGCAACGCTCCGCCAGGAATCCGGCAACTCTCCGCGCTGACGTCGGCAACCCTCTCAAGCGCGCCCGCACCCGGCAACTCTCCGCCGGGAGTCCGGCAATTCTTCCGGTCAGGCCACCATTCTTCCGGTCAGGCCACCATCGATGAGCGAAGATGGGCCTGACGACCTAGCTGGTGATCTGCTCGCGGCTATCCTGGTTCGGCGCGGGCCGGCGCTGAGTCGGGTCGACGAAGACGTGCGGGATCTGCGGCAAGATCTCGGCAAGCCGGCGGTCAAGGCGATCGGCTAGGTCCTCGACGTCATCGGCGCCGAGGTGGTCCGCGAGCCATACGCGCGCGGCGACGATGAGGTGGTCGGGTCCAAGGTGCATGGTCAGGAGATCGGCCAGTTCGTCGACGCCTGGGGCGGACTCGATCTCGGCGCGGATCTGCTGCTGCGCCGACGGGCTCGCGGCCCGGCCGATCAGCAGGCTGCGGCTGTCAAGGCCGAGTCTGATGGCGACGAAGACCAGCAGGGCGCCGATGGCGATCGAGGCCGCGCCGTCCCAGATGTCGGAGCCGGTCAGCTGGCGCAGCCCGATGCCGGCGGCGGCGAGCGCGAGTCCGACCATGGCGACCGAGTCTTCGAACAGCGCGGTTTTCACGGTGGTATCCGGGCTGGCGCGGACGTGCTCGGCGACGCTGACGTGACCGCGCCTGGCTTCGCCGCGCATCTGCCGGTAGGCGCGGATGAAGGACACGCATTCGGCAGCGCCTGCCAGGACCAGCACGATGTAGGCCACAAGCACATCACCCGACTTGGCTGGCCGGACGAGCGCCAGGATGCCCTCGAAGACCGAGAAGCCCGCTCCGGCGATGAAGATCCCGAAGGCCGCGAGCAGCGACCAGAAGTAACGTTCCTGCCCGTAGCCGAAGGGATGCTCGGTGTCGGCGGCCCTGTTGCTGCGGTTGAGCGAGGTGAGCAGGAATACCTGGTTCAGCGTGTCGGCAACGGAGTGAGCGGACTCTGCCAGCATCGCGCTCGACCCCGACAGCGCGCCGGCTACTCCCTTGATTACCGCGACGCACACGTTCGCCAGGCCGGCGATCACGACCGTGCGCCGGGTGGCGGCCTGCCGGGTGGCGGTCTTGGACTGAGGCATCGGATTGCCCTACCCGCCAGGCTGGCGCCTAGACCTGTCCGGCCGGTGTCGGCCGGTTTTCAGCCGGTTAGATGCGCTCTGGCGCCAGGAACAACGCTGGGGTTGCTCACCGGCGCATTGGTGCCGTAGCAGCGCTGGAACGAGTTGATGTCGGAGTTCAGGTTCGCTTCGACCGAGTTCGATGATTCCCACCGGCTGGCCCTTGCCGAAGGCAACAGCCAATGGTCTGTCGCTCATGAAGGTCCCTTTCGGAACCTTCTGCAAAAGTTGCATCGGCCGCCCAGGTCGTCCATGTAATTCCCCCCGAGTCCGCGATGCGGTGGATGCCCTCCTAGATGTTGACCAGCGCGGCAGGCAACAAGAGGTTGCGGCGAAATATTCAATGCCCCAAATCAGGTAACGAAAGGCGCCGCTGTCCAATGTGGAAGGGCACGTCCCGCGGGTCAGGTGCGCGGTCGCTTTCGGGAATCTGATCAGCCTCGGGTGAGCGCGGCCGTGCGTTCCTGGCTGAGTTCCCCTGGTGCGGGGTCTGACCTTCCTGCCAGCCAGCTAGGCCACCACATCCACCGGCCAAGGTCGAGGTTGAGCGCCGTGACCAGCACCGAACGCACCACAATCGTGTCGAGGAGAATGCCGAACGCGACCGCGAAACCCAGCTCGGTCAGGAAAGTGGACGGGATCGTAGCGAGGACGGCGAACGTCCCGGCAAGGACGAAGCCGGCCGAGGTGATCACGCCGCCAGTGGCGGACAGGCCGACGATGGCCCCGTGCCTGGCATCCCGCCTGATCGCCTCCTCGCGGACTCTGGTCATCAGGAAGATGTTGTAATCGATGCCCAGCGCGACCAGGAATACGAAAACAAAGAGCGGAAAGGCGGTGTCGGCACCGCCGAAGCCGAAGACGTGGTTGAAAAAGAGCGAGCTGACGCCAAGCGCGGCGGCGAACGAGAGAACCACCGTCGCGGTCAGGATCACTGAGGCCACCACTGACCGCAACAGGAGTCCCAAGATGACGAGCACCACGACCAGGGTCAGCGGGATGACCAGGTTGCGGTCGTGCTCCGACGCGTTGCTGACGTCAAGGTTGATCGCCGTGGTACCGCCCACCAGGGCGTTGGCGCCGGGCACGGCGTGCACGGCTGATCGCGTCCGGTCAATCGTGACCTGCGCCGCCTGACTGTCCGGGGGTGAGGTCAGCGTTCCCTGCATGTAGGCAAAGCCCGCCTTGGTCACCGGCGGGGTAACGGCGGCGATTCCCGGGGTCGTGGCAAATGCCGAGCGCACCGCCGGCGCCTGGCTCGCGTTGCTGACCACGACGACGGGCTGGCCCGCCCCGGCGGGGAAGTGCCGGGAAAGCACCGACTCTCCGGTTATCGAGTCCGGATGTCCTCGGAAGGACTGCGCATTGGTCAGGCCGTGGGCCTGCAGCCCGGTGAGCCCGATCGCCATCACGCCGAGAACGACGGCGGTCGTCACCCAGACGGTACGCGGTCGCGGTGCGATACCCCAGCCAACTCGCGCCCAGAACCCCCGGTTGGTCGGTTCGGTCGAGCCGTAGCTGGGCCGATATGGCCAGAACACTCCGCGAGGGCAGACCACAAGCAAGGCCGGCAGCAGCGTCAGCATCGCGAGGAAGCTCACCGCCACGCCGATGGCCAGGACCGGGCCGAGGTCCTTGGTGGACTGGAGCTCGGCCACCAGCAGGATCAGCAACGCGACGACCACCGTCGATGCGCTCGCGAAGACCGCCGGGCCGGCCCGCCGCAGCGCCTCCGCCATCGCGGCATCGCGGCGGAGGTGGCCCCGCAGCTCTTCCCGGTAGCGCGCGACGATGAGGAGCGCATAGTCCGTGCTCGCTCCGAACACCAGCACATCGAGAATGCCGGCGCTCTGCGCGTTCACGGTCAGGCCGGCGTGCCG
Organism: Streptosporangiaceae bacterium; assembly: GCA_035716545.1. Classification (GTDB taxonomy): domain Bacteria; phylum Actinomycetota; class Actinomycetes; order Streptosporangiales; family Streptosporangiaceae; genus Chersky-822. Next base: position 93,629 of record DASTJM010000013.1, on the reverse strand, counting down.
CGCGAGCAGGTAGATCACGGCCTGGGCAGCGATCAGCGATATCCCGGAACAGAGCACGGGCAGCACCCAGAGCACCGGACTCCGGTAGGTGACGAGCAGGATCACGATGACGACCACGAGCGCCGCGATCAGCAGCGTGCTGTCGATGCCGCTGAAGACCTTGTTGTTGTCGACCGCGTTCCCGAGCGGCCCGGTGAGGTGCACCTTCATGCCGCTGGCGGGTGACCGGGCGATCGAGAGGACCGAACTGCCGATATCTCCCGCCCGGCTGAAGCCCTGGTTGCCCAGATTGGCCTGGACGACGGTCTGCAGTGCCTTGCCGTCTTTCGAGGGGACCGGACCTACCACCCGGCTGGGGACGATGCCGTGCACGTTGGCGAACTTGCGGGCGTCGCTGACCGCCTTGGCCCGGTCCGCGCCGGTCAGACCCGAATTCCGCTCGTACACCACGACGCCCGGGTAGAGGTTCGGCGACTGGAAGTGGGATTGCACGTCCAGGACCTTGGTGGACTCGGCGTTGGCGGGCAGCCAGGACCTCGCCTCGTTCTTCTCGGCGCCGGTAAGCTTGCCGGCCAGCGGAAAGGCGACGATGATCACGACCAGCCAGAATCCGAGCACGATCCACTTGGTCCACTTGCCGACCGGGATCTGTGCCGTCCTCCGCACGAAACCCATAGAGTTCCCCCAAGCTCGCGGCCCTCAGGGCTCCCCCGTGGCCCTTGCAGCGCCTCCCCGCAGCGCGTCCGAAACGCTCAGCCGAAATCGGCCGAACGAGACCGCACCTGCTTACGCTATCTCCCGCACGCGGACCGCATGCGTCCGGTGCGGGCGGTCGCGGGGGCTCGCGAGCCCGGGCTGCTCAACATGAGGCGCGGACCGGTCCGTATGTGGACTCAGGCCATCGGGCTGACCGGCCGGCCGCCGGGCACGGCAGCGCTGGCCGCCGGGCACGGCAGCAGAGGCGCCCCTGATGCTGTAACCGGCCCGGGCTCGTCAGCGACGTGGCCCTTCCTTATGTGGCCCTTCCTTATGTCGTCCCAACAGCAGGAACCAGTACCCCTTTGGTGACCCGAACCGGCCGCCAACGGCAGGAACGAGTACCCCGTTGCTGACCCGAACCGGCCCTGACAGCAGCAGACGAAGAGTGCGTTAGGGCTGGAATCGGGCGGCTCGGACCCAGCGGACCCGGCGGACCCGGCGGACGCAACGGACGCAGCGGACCCGGCGGACCCGGCGGACCCGGCGACGCACCGGACCCAGCGGGCCCGCTACCGCGACGATGAACTCGGCGACGTGCCAGAGGTGGAAACCGGCGCGGTTGCCGGGCTGGACGGGCCGGACCGGCTGGACGGGCCGGACGGACTGGAAGGGCTGGAGGGGCCGGACCGGCCGGACGGGCTGGACGGGCTGGAGGGGCTGGACGGGCTGGACGGGCTGGACGGGGTCGTCGGAGTGGTTGTCGGTGGAGTGGGAGTGGTCGTCGGGGTCGTGGGAGTAGCTGTGGGGGATGGGCTCGGAGTGGTCGTGGTGGGTGATGGCCGCGGTGACGTGTGATGATGTCCGCCCGGACGGGATGGTCCCGCGTGGGAGTGGGGGAGAAGCGGCGGTGACTGCGTCGGGGGTGCGCCAGGGGCCTGCAGGAGTACAGCGGCCGCGACCACCGCGCCGAGCACCGCGCCCAGGCCCGCAAGCGCGGCGCGGCCGGCGACGACACCGCGTTCTCGCGCGAACTCGGTTTGCCGGCGGCGGCGCAGGTCGGCGGGGAGGGCAGCGCGCTGCGCCGCCCAGCTGTTGACGGGAGCTGCCGCCAGGCCGACTGTCGGCAGGATCAGCAAGCCAGCCAGCAGCGGGCCGCTGAGCACGGCGGTCTTGGTCAGCGCGGCCCCGATGCCCAGCAGCCCGGCAAGCGCGAGTGCCGACTCTGCCCAGTTGGCGCGCAGCGCCTCCCACCAGCGTTGCCTTTCACTGGTTTTCGGCGTGCGCAGGAAGGCCGCCTTGCGCGCGATCAGCCCGGTCACCGAGGCGCGGGCGACCACGAGCGACGTCGACTGCCAGATGAAGAAGGCTCCGGCCGCGTCCCGCCAGGACGCGCCGGTGCCGCGCCGCAGCAAGGCGACGGCCCGCACCAGCCCGAGTATGAAGAGCACCGGAACGGCCGCGACTAGGAAGACGGTGAGCTTGCGGAACAGCGAGCCGCCGCCCGCCGCCAGGTTCACGGCGCCGGCCAGCAAGAACGCCAGGAAGGTGAGGCCGAGCAGATCCCCGTACCACTGCAGGGCGCCTGCCAGGTATGACCAGCGCTGACCGGTGGTAAGCCGGTTCTCCCTGGTGGCGCGGCCGGGTAGCAGCGAGCGCCAGTGCATCCGGAGGATCTGGATGCCGCCGAAGCACCAGCGGTACCGCTGGCCCTTGAGCGCCTCGAAGGTCAGTGGCATGATGCCCCGGCCGAGAGCCTGGTCCACGTGCAGTCCGCCCCAGCCGGCTCGCAGCAGCCGCAGCGACAGTTCGGCGTCCTCGGTGATGCACCACTCGTCCCAGCCGCCGAGCTCGTCGAGCGCGACCCGCCTGATCAAGCCCATCGTGCCGGCGAAAATGGCGCCGTTCCGCTCGTTCCTCGACGGCTGGGACACGGCGAAGAAATATTTGTAGGAAAAGTACAAGCGCCGGTAATAGCGAGCGTGCGCCCAGCCCCGGTAGTCCTGCGGGGCCTGGACGAAGCCGACCCAGGGATCGGCGAACAGCGGCACTGACCGGCGCAAGAACACCGGCTCTATCAGGTAGTCCGAGTCGACCACGCCGATGATTTCCGCGCGATCGTCGGTTAGCGCGCGCAGCGCATAATTCAGTGCGCCTGACTTGTAACCGGGCCAGTTCTCCAGGTGGGCGAACTTCACCCCGCGCTGATTGCACCAGTCGCGTACGGGTCCCCAGAGCCGCTCGTCGTCGGTGTTGTCGTCGATGAGGATGACCTCGAACCGGGGATAGTCGAGCCGGGTCAGCGCGCGCAAGGTGGCGATCACCATGTCCGGCGGCTCGTTGTGGGCCGGCACGTGCAAGCTGACGAACGGGAGCTCGCTAGCGGGCCGCACCGTGGCCGCCACTCCAGGCACGCGGCGGCGCCAGTGCTCGGTCCCGAGCGCGTCGCAGATCTCCCACAAGTACGCGCAGGCCATCACGGCAGCCACGAGCTCGAATAGCCACAACAGCACGCCGCCCGCGGTACCGACGGCGCCGAGATTGCTGGTGAACGTCCAGTCGAGCACGTAGGCCAGGTACACGACGAACAGGAAGATGCTCGAGGCCCAGCACAGGTGCCCGCGCGCGTTCCACCGCCTGGTCAGTGGCAGCCAGACCAGGCTCGCGACCGCCAGGCCGGCCGCGGCGGCGATCGCGTTGTGCTCGGTGGCCCCGATCAGTCGCACCAGCGCCCCGGCGATCGAGGCAAGGACCGCGGTACCGATCAGGGCCGCGCCGAACCTGCGGGTCGCGGCCCAGATCCCGGCTTGCCCCGCTCGCGACCGCGTCAGGGACGCGTCGCGCACGAACAGCGCGGCCGAGCCGAGCGGCGCCGCGATCAGGCCCGTCAGCAGCAAAGACCCGAGCACTGGCCCTCCAAGAGTCGATGGCAGACATCTGGGCTACCCGGGCGCTCGACGGCTACCCACCCGACGTCCAGAAGGCGGGCCTCCCGGCGCGGCGAAGGCGTGACCGCAGCCGGCGTCGCGGCTCTGCGGATGTTTGCCTGCGGAGCGATGGGCAGTGCCTAGGGAGGCTAGGAGAGGGGCTTGCCTTGACCACCATCGCATCTGAGGTACTGATCGAACGGCTCGCCGACTGGGGCGTGGATACGGTTTTCGGGATCCCGGGCGATGGCATCAACGGGATCATGGAAGGCCTCCGGCGGCATCAGGACCGGGTGAAGTTCGTCCTGGTGCACCACGAGGAGGCCGCCGCCTTCATGGCGGCCGGCTATGCGAAGGCCACCGGCAGGCTCGGGGTCTGCCTGGCGACGTCCGGCCCGGGCGGCATCCACCTGCTGAACGGCCTCTATGACGCCAAGCTTGATCACGTGCCCGTGCTGGCCATTACCGGCATGCAGGAGACCTCCGTGCTCGGGACCTCCTACCAGCAGGAAGTCAACCTTGACAAGCTCTATCAGGATGTAGCCGAGTACGACCAGATGATCTACAACCCGGCCCAGCTGCCCTCGGTCGTGGACATCGCCGTCCGCACGGCCTGCGCCCGCCGGGGGGTGGCGCACATCACGGTGCCGAACGACATCCAGGTGGCGGACGCCGACGCCGATCCGTGGCAGCACGTGGCGCCTGCCCGCTCACCGAGCACGGCTCCGGTGCTGCTGCCGGCCCCGGCCAGGCCCGACGACGCTGAGCTGCACCGGCTCGCTGACCTGCTCGCAGAGGGAAAGAAGATCGCGCTGCTAGTGGGAGCTGGCGCGCTGCACGCCGGGGCCGAGGTGCTTGCGCTGGCGGAAAAGCTGGGCGCGCCCATTGTCAAGACGCTGTCAGGCAAGGCGGTCGTGCCCGATGACTCCCCGTACACCACGGGGGGCATCGGGCTGCTGGGCACCAGGCCGTCAGAGGAGCTGATGGACCAGATCGACACCCTGCTCATGGTCGGTACCAACTTCCCGTACACCAAGCACCTGCCCGCGCCTGGCAAGGTCAGGGTCGGCCAGATCGAGGCCGACCCGACCAGGGCAGGCTCCCGGGTGGCGACCGAGGTCCCTGTCGTCGGCGATGCCAGGGCGACGCTGCAGGCGCTGCTTCCCATGCTCAAGCAGAACGCCGACTCGTCTTTCCTCGACAAGTGCCGTAAGGAAATGGAGAGCTGGCGCACGCACATGACGGCACGGCAGAACGCCGAACGCGACCCGATCGCGCCGCAGTACGTCGTCGGCGTCCTCGATGAGCTCGCCTCCGACGACGCGGTCCTGACCTGTGACAGCGGCACGATCGCGACCTGGGCCGCGCGGCACTGGACGATCAGGGGCGACCGCGAATTTTATCTGTCAGGCAACCTGGCCACCATGGCTCCCGGCCTGCCGTACGCGGTCGGGATCCAGCACGCCTTCCCCGGCCGGCAGGTCATCGGCTACGTCGGCGACGGGGGATTCTCGATGCTCATGGCCGAGTTCCTGACCGCGATCCAGCACCAGCTGCCCATCAAGATCGTCATCAACAACAACAACTCACTTGGCCAGATCCTGTGGGAGCAGATGGTGCTCGGCTACCCCGAGCACGGAGTCCGGTACCCGCAGCCAGCGGTGAACTACGCGGCGTTCGCCGCCGCCAACGGCGGACTCGGGATCAAGGTAGAAGGTCCCGCGCAGGTGCGCCCTGCGATCACCGAAGCGCTCAGCCACCCGGGCCCGGCCCTGGTCGACGTCAACGTCAACCCGGACGAGCCGCCGCTTCCCGGCAAGGTGGAATACGAGCAGGCCAAGAAGTTCGCCGAGGCGTTCCTCAAGGGCCAGCCGCGTCGTGCGACCATCGCGACCACGCTGCTCAAGGACAAGATCGAGGAACTCAGGTCATGACCAGCGCCCCATCGCACCGGCCAGTGGTTGTCGGTGTCAGCGAAACAGGCAGCGCACGCGCCGCCATCATGATGGCCGCTACCGAGGCGCAGTACCGGCAGGCACCGCTGATCGCCGTCATGGCGTACCACGCGGACAGCACGCTCGGCGCTCCGGCCGCCCGGCCGGTCGCGACCTTGCGCACGGCCGGCGACCAGCGTACGGCCGCCGAGACTTTGCTCAGCGACGAGGTCAGTGCCGCGCTAGGCGACCGGTCACCCAAGCCAGAACTGCGGGTCGTTCAGGGACTGGCTGGCCGCAAGCTCGTCGAAACCGCGCACAGCGCAGGCGCGCAGCTGATCGTCTTGACCAAGCGCACGCGGACCCCGGCGCTCCTCGGCACCGTCAGCCAGTACGTGCTGCGGAACGCGCCTTGCCCGGTCCTCGTGGTGCCCGACACCCGAGGCAGGCATTCGTGACGACTGTCCTTGAGTCCGCACTTGCCGATGGCGTCGACGGCGAGGTCAGGTTCGACGCAGGCACCCGCGCGGCTTATGCCCACGACGCGTCCAACTACCGGCAGGTCCCGATCGGCGTCGTCGTGCCGCGCACGGTCGCCGCGGCGGTGGCCGCGGTGTCGGTGTGCCGCGACTACGGAGTCCCTCTGCTGTCCAGGGGCGGCGGCACGAGCCTGGCTGGCCAGTGCTGCAACGAGGCTGTCGTGATCGACTGGACCAAGTACTGCCACCGCATCGTCAGCGTCGACGCCGGGGCCAGGACCGTCGTGGTGGAGCCGGGTGCCGCGCTCGACAAGGTCAACGACGCGCTTGCCGCGACCGGGCTCATGGTCGGCCCCAAGCCGTCGACGCACGTCAGCTGCACGATCGGCGGCATGATCGGCAACAACTCGTGCGGCTCGACGGCCCAGGCCTACGGCAAGATGGCCGACTCGGTCAGGCGCCTGGAAATCCTCTGCTACAGCGGTCTTCGCACCTGGACAGGCCAGACCAGCGACGGCGAATACGAGCGCATCGTGGCGGCCGGCGGCGCCAGGGCCGCGCTGTACCAGCGGCTTCGCGAGATCCGCGAGCGGTATCTCGGCCAGATCCGGACCGGCTACCCGCAGATCCCGCGCCGGGTCTCCGGCTACAACCTGGACCACCTGCTGCCGGAGAAGGGCTTCCACGTCGCGCGGGCCGTCGCCGGCAGCGAAAGCACCCTGGTCACCGTGCTGCGCGCCGAGCTTGACCTGGTCGAGATCCCGCGCTGCAGGTCGCTGGTCGTGCTCGGCTACCGTGACATCACCGCCGCCGCGGACGCGGTGCCGCTCGTCGTGCGGCACGACCCGCTCGCCGTCGAAGGCCTCGATGACACGCTGATCTCGCTCGAACGCGAGGAGCACCTGGCCGGCGATGCTCTCGACAAGCTGCCTGAGGGCTCAGGCTGGCTGATGATCCAGTTCGGCGGCGACACCAAGGATCAGGTGGAAAGTAAAGCTCAGGCGTTGATCGACGAGATCAGCCGAGCTCGCTCCCAGGCCCGCCCGCACGTCGCCTACCTGGAGGACCCGGCCGTCGAAGACAAACTGTGGAAGGTGCGTGAAGCCGGTCTCGGCGCGACCGCCTACCCGCCGGGCAAGCACGAGACGCACGAAGGCTGGGAGGACGCCGCCGTCCCGCCGGACAAGCTGGGTGACTACCTTCGCCGCTTCCGCGAGCTGCTGGCCAAGTACGACTACGACGGAGCGTCGCTGTACGGCCATTTCGGCCACGGCTGCGTGCACACCCGGATACCGTTCGAGCTGCGGACCAGCGAGGGGGTCGCCGCCTACCGGGCATTCGTCGAGGATGCGGCCGACCTGGTGGTCTCCTATGGCGGGTCGCTGTCGGGTGAGCACGGTGACGGCCAGTCCCGCGGCGAGCTGCTGCCCAAGATGTTCGGGCCTGCGCTGATGCGCGCGTTCGGCGAGTTCAAGGCCGCGTTCGATCCCGGTAACAAAATGAACCCGGGCAAGGTCGTCGAGCCTTACCGGCTGGACGAGAACCTGACCTTGCGTGGCTGGTTCCCCCGCGAGCCGCGGACGTTTTTCAGCTATCCCGCCGATGGCGGCAAGTTCTCGGCCGCCGCGTCTCGCTGCGTCGGAGTAGGCAAGTGCCGCGGCGACGAAGGCGGCGTGATGTGCCCGAGCTACCGGGTCACCAGGGAAGAGGAGCACGCCACGCGCGGCCGGGCCCGGCTGCTGATGGAGATGGTCAGGGGCGAAGTCGTCACCGGCGGCTGGCGCTCAGAGCAGGTCAGGGAAGCGCTCGACCTGTGCCTGGCATGCAAGGGCTGCCGCAAGGAATGCCCGGTCGACGTCGACATGGCCACCTACAAGGCGGAGTTCCTCGCCCATCACTATCACCGCAGGCTACGGCCGATGGCGCACTACTCCATGGGCTGGCTCCCGTCACTCGCGCGGCTCGCTTCCGCCGCTCCGGCGCTGGTCAACGGGCTCGCGCACGCGCCGGGCCTGGCTGCCGCGATCAAGCTGGCTGGCGGCATCGACAGCCGTCGTGACCTCCCCAGGTTCGCGGCGCGGAGCTTCACCTCCTGGTTCGGCCGGCAGAGTCCGCGGCGCCGCGGCAACCCAGTCATCTTGTGGCCGGATACGTTCACCAATTATTTCCACCCTGAAGTCGGGCAGGCCGCCGTAGCAGTGCTCGAAGCCGCCGGATTCGAGGTCGAGGTGCCGGCGGAGCCGGTCTGCTGCGGACTCACCTGGATTTCCACCGGCCAGCTCGTGACCGCGAAACGGAAGCTGACGCAGGCGATCACCGCGCTGCGCCCGGCGCTTGAGGCAGGCCAGCGCGTCGTCGTGCTCGAGCCCAGTTGCGCGTCGGTGTTCCGCTCCGATGCGGCCGAGCTGCTCGGCACCCAGGACGCGCGGCTGCTCGCCGGGCAGGCAAGGACGCTCGCGGAACTTCTCACTGAGGCTGGGTGGGAGCCGCCGGCTCAGGCTGCTGATCGCCCGGGGACCTCGGCGATCGCGCAGGTGCACTGCCACCAGCACGCCATCTTGGGATTCGACCCCGATCGCGAGCTGCTCGAAAAAGCTGGCGTCAAGCTGGAGGTGCTTGACTCGGGATGTTGCGGCCTGGCAGGAAACTTCGGGTTCGAGCGCGGCCACTACGAGGTGTCCGCCGGCTGCGCCGAGCGCGGGCTCTGGCCCGCCGTCGACGCGGCGCCGCCGGAAACGGCCATCTTGGCTGACGGCTTCTCGTGCCGCACGCAGATAACCGCCGGCAACTTCGGCAGGCAGGGAATCCACCTCGCTCAGCTGCTGGCCGACCTGATCGGAGGAGGGGAATGAGCGCCAGCAAGGCACCATCAACGGGACTGGCGGCATCGGCCAGGCAGGTCGCCCGGCGTTACTCAGGCGGCGCCGATTTGCCGCTTGGCGGCTATCTGGTGACGATCACGACCTACGGAACGCTGGTGACGGCTCTGGCCGCGCTTGCCCGTGCCACCGGGCGGGAGGGGCCTGCCCGCCTGAGCGCCGGTGACGTGCTGATGTCGGCGGCAGCGACCCACAAGCTCAGCCGGCTGATCACCAAGGATCCGGTCACGAGCCCGCTGCGGGCGCCCTTCGCGTCGTTCGAAGGCACCTCAGGTCCCGCGGAACTCGCCGACCAGCCGCGCGGGAACGGCGCCGAGAAGTCCATCGGGGAGCTTGTCACCTGCCCGTTCTGCGCTGAGGTCTGGGTCGGCACTGGCATCACCGCTGGCCTGGTCTTCCTGCCCAGGATCACCAGGCTGGTGATGGGGACGTTCGCCGCCCTGGCTGGTGCCGACATCTTGCACTATGTGCACTCCTGGCTCGGGCGAGAGGCCGGCTGATGGCTGCGGCGCAGGCGGCTGATGAGCGTTGCCTGTGGCGACCACGTGTGCTGCGCGAGTACTCGTTCATCGCCGATGGCGAGCGCGGCGCGCTCGTAGCGCCCGACGGCGCGATGGTGTGGCTGTGCGCGCCGGCCTGGGACAGTCCTCCGGTGTTCGCGGCCCTGCTTGGCGGCCGAGGCGGCTACCAGCTGACGCCGAGCGATCCCTGGTACGTCTGGGGCGGTGCCTACGAGTCCGGCAGCCTGATCTGGCGGGCCCGCTGGGTTGGCGCGGAAACTTTCGAGTGCCGTGAAGCGCTGGCAATGCCCGCCGATCCGCACCGGGCGGTCATACTGCGCCGGATCGAAGCGCACGACGGTCCGGCCCGGGTTGATCTGGTCCTTGAGCTGGGAACGCCGCGACGGCGGGTCCAGGGCCTCAAGCGGAGCAAGGGCGCGTGGACGGGTCAGGCCGGCTCACTTCGGTTCCGCTGGACGGGAGTGCGGCGAGCGCGCAAGGACGCTGACGGAAGGCTGGTCGCGAAGGTGACCGTGCCCGCGGGAACGCATCACGACCTGGTCCTCGAGATCTCCGATCGCCCGCTTCCCGGTGGCACGCCGGACGCCGGCCTCGCGTGGGAGGCGACCGAGGACGCGTGGCGCGCGGCGGACGTGGACTGCGCTGGCCTCGTCGCCAGCAGGGACGCGCGCCACTCCTACGCCGTCCTCACCGGGCTGACGTCGCGTTCTGGCGCGATGGTCGCGGCTGCGACTACTTCGCTGCCAGAACGGCTCGGCGGCGTCAGGAACTACGACTACCGCTATGCCTGGATCCGGGATCAGTGCTACGCGGGCCTGGCCGTCGCCGCGCACGGTAACCACGGCAAGCTGACGGGGATGACCCGGTTCGTTACCGAACGGCTTCTCGACGATGGCCCTGACCTGGCGCCCGCCTACACCGCCTCGGGCGGCCGGCTGCCCGAGGAGCGCCGGCTGCGCCTGCGCGGCTACCCGGGCTCGCGCCCGCGCGCCGGGAACAAGGTTCGCGCCCAGTTCCAGCTCGATTCCCTCGGCGAGGCTTTGCAGCTGCTCGCCGCCGCCGGGACGCATGACCTTCTGGGTTCCGACGACTGGCGCGCCGCCGAGGTCGCTGCCTGCGCGATCGAGAAGCGCTGGCGGCAACCCGACGCCGGGATCTGGGAACTCACCGACGAGCTGTGGACGCACTCGAGGCTGACCTGCGTGAGTGGCCTGCGGGCGATAGCTGGCGTCGCGCCGCGCGCCGGAGCGCAGGCTTCGCGGTGGACCGGCCTCGCCGACTCGATCATGGCGAGCCTCGATGCCTCGGTGCACCGCACTGGCCGCTGGCAGCGGACGCCGTCCGACGCGCGCGTCGACGCGGCGCTGCTCTTGCCGGTCGTCCGCGGTGCCGTTCCCATTGGCGACCCGCGCGGCCAGGCGACCGTGGAAGCGATCAAGGACGAGCTCACCGACGATGGCTTCGTGTACCGGTACCGCGATGAGTCCCGCCCGGGCCGGGCCGAGGGCGCCTTCCTGCTGTGCGGGTTCTGGATGGCGCTGAGCGCCCATGTCCGCGGGGACGACGTCGAGGCGGCGCACTGGTTCGAGCGCAGCAGGTCCGCGTGCGGGCCAGCCGCCCTCTATACCGAGGAATACGACCCGCTCCAGCGTCAGCAGCGCGGGAACCTGCCGCAGGCTTTCGTGCACGCGGCGATGCTCGAGTGCGCGGTCAGGCTGTCGGCCGCGGCCAACGTCAACCTTTGAGCAACTGGCTGATTGAACGCCGTCAGCCGCTGAGTGACTGATCGACGTCGGCGAAGACGGGAATCACCTGAGCGATTCCGCTGAGCTCGATTATCCGGCTGACTGGCGAACTGCCCAGGGCGATCCTCAGCTCGCCGTTATTAACGGATATCGCCCGGCGTGCCCGGATAAGGCTGTTGAGTCCTGCTGAGTCGCAAAAAATGGTATCGGCCAGGTCGGCGACGACTACCTCAGGGTGCCGCGCCGCGAGCGACGCCAGAAGCTCGAAGACGCCCGTCGCGTTGGTCGCGTCAATTTCCTTGGGCAAAGTCACTACCACGCGCTGTCCTGACCAGTGGACGCGCGCATCCTGGAGGCTGGCAGGCAAGGGCAAGGCGAGGCTCACGGCGCTGGTATCTGGCTCGCCTGAGACCCGCTGCAGCACGAGCAAGGCTATGTCGTCGCCGGGAGGGCTGACGTCCGCCATGGCGGTCATCGCCTGGACGCAGCAATCGTCTGGCTCGCAGTACTTGATGACCTTCCGCAAGTGGGCGATGCCTTCATCGATCAGCAGGTCCCTGCGCTCGACGAGCCCGTCGGTGTACAGGCAGAGCATCGAGTCCTCGGGCCAGTCGATCGTCGTCACCCGGCGCGGACCGAGGTTAGGAGCCCCGATCAGGGTGTCGGCCGGCAGCGGTATGACCGCGGCGGCAGCGCCTTCACTGGCGATGACCGGGGGCATGTGGCCGGCGTTCGAGAACTGGATGCGCTGCAGATCCAGGCTGAAGACACCGCACAGCACGGTGGCCACGGCATCAGGCTCGAAGTGCGCCATCTTGCGCTCAAGCCGCTCGAGGATCTCCGCCGGATCGGTCGTCTCGAGCGCGTACGCCCGGAGCGCGCTGCGCATGCGGCCCATCGTCGCCGCGGCCCGCAGGCCGCTTCCCGCGACATCCCCGATCACGGCGCAGAGCTGGCCGGTCGGCATCACGAAGACGTCGTACCAGTCGCCACCGACGTTGCCGCGGCCAGGAACGAACCGAGCGGCCATCCGCAAGCCAGGTATGGCGGGGAGCCCTGACGGCAGGAGGCTTCGCTGCAAGGCAGCGGCGGCGGCCCGGTCCAGATGGCTGCTCAGCGCCTCCACCGCCGAGGCCGCCCGATCCGCGGCGAGCTGGAGCAATTCGACGTCCTCGCCGGAGAAGGCGCGCGGGGTGAGGGTGCCGACATGCAGCACCCCGAGCACCCTGCCGCCCGACCGGAGCGGCACGCCGAGAAGCGATCTGACGCCCTTGCGCAGCAGCAGCGGGTTGACGACCTTCGAGTGATCAACCTCGCTGAGGATGACCGGGCGGCCTTCGGCGGCGATGCGGCCCGCGAAGCCGTGACCGACCGGGATCCTGATGCCCTGGTTGACTTCCTGTTCCAGACCGCTCGCCGCGGTCGCGACCAGGAAGGCTGCCGATGCGTCGAGCAGCAGCACTGCCGCCGTATCCACGCGGAGCACGTGCCGTACCCGGTCGACCAGGGCGTCGAGCAGGCCCTGAGGCCCAAGGCCGGACAGAGCGGCGTCGGTGAGCGTCTGGATGTCCTGAAGCTTCTCGGCCAGCCGCTGCGCCTCTGCCGATGAGCGGTCTTCCACCGGTTGCACCTGGTTCCTGCGAGGATCGTCCACTAGTCGCGCTCCAGTTCGCGTCCGCCATGCCGGGAGACCACGCTAGTCAGCGGCCCGCGGCGCTGCCGCCACGACCGTGAGCAACAGCCTACGACGATCGGAGCCGGAGTCCAATTCGCCCGGTGCATGGTCACGCGGGGTCCAGGCGTTTATAGCCCTGATACGGGGTAGCGCCGGGGCGAGGGCCGCTGCAACTTGCCAAGGGAGATGACTCGCTGAAGGGAACCGGCAGTGACCGACCTTACAGCTCGTAACGCGCCCGGAGTCAGTCACGCGATGCTGGTCTGCGACTCGCGCGATCGAAACGGGTTCTATTTGCGCTATGTCGAGCTCGGTATTGCTGCCGGCGCGGCTGTCCTCGTCCTCGCATCGTGCTCACACCTGGACGATTTGCGTCCGCTGCTGACCGGGATCGACGGCGATGTCCGGCTCACCCGCCTGACGAGCGAAGGCGCAGATCCCGGCCGGGTGCTTGCTGCGATCAGGATGTTCGCTCGCGAGCACGGCGACCGCCCGACCCGGTACCTGCAAGAGGTGGGGTGGCCAGGGCGGCCTCGGGAGGAACTGCTCGAAGCGCTGCGCTACGAGGGGCTCACCTGCCGGGCGCTCGCCGGATCGGCCGCTGACGTCTTGTGCGCCTACGATGACCAGCTGGACGCGGGCGTGCTGGCGCTCGCTGAGCAAGCGCATCCGGTCGTTGTCCGCGATGGCTACCGGCACAAGAACGCGCGATTTAGCCGCGCGCCCGAGCTAATGGACGGCTTTGCCCCGCTCAGCCCGGCTCCGGGCGATGCGAGCATGCTCACGTTCCGGCGCAACCAGTCCGAAGTGCGCGAGTTCACCGCCACCAGGGCGCGGCGCGCTGGCCTGTCGCCCGACAGGGTCGTGGACCTTGTCATCGCCGTCGCCGAGCTGGCCGGCAACACCATGCTGCATACGGAAAGCACCGGGCAGCTGGCCATCTGGTCGACCGGCGATGAGATCATCTGCGAGGTCAGCGACAGCGGGCACATCGCGGACGCGCTGGCGGGGACCATCCGCCCTGACCCCGCCGAGTCCGGTAGCCGCCGCGGGCTTTGGCTAGTGCACCAGGTCAGCGACTTGGTCCAAGCCAGAACCGGGTCGGCTGGCAGCACCGTCCGGGTTCATTTCCGGCTGGACTCGGGCATCGCCGCGCACCGTTTGGGCGGCGGGCCGGCGGGTAGCGCTGGACTTGGCCCAATTACGCGAGAGCGAGGGACGGCGCTGACGTGACTTCGACCGTTGTCATCACCGGGGCAAGCGCAGGGGTCGGCCGCGCGACCGCACGGCTGTTCGGCCGGCGCGGCGACCGCGTCGGGCTCATCGCCCGCGGCTGCGACGGGCTTGCCGCCGCCGCCAAGGAGATCGAGGAGGTCGGCGGCCAGGCCCTGGCCGTCCCCGCGGACGTGGCCGAATTCTCCGAAGTAGCCCAGGCCGCGGAGCAAATCGAGGAGAAGCTCGGCCCGATCGACATCTGGGTCAATGCCGGGTTCAGCTCCGTCTTTGCCCCGTTCGCCAAGATCAGCCCCGAGGAGTTCAAGCGGACGACGGAGGTCAGCTACCTGGGCTACGTGCATGGCACGATGGTTGCGCTCGCGGTCATGCGGCCTCGTGACTACGGAACCATCGTCCAGGTCGGGTCGGCGCTCGGCGAGCGCAGTATCCCCTTGCAGGCCGCCTATTGCGGGGCCAAGCACGCCATCTGCGGATTCACGTCTTCGCTGCGCTGTGAACTACTCCACGAAGGCTCCGGGGTGCACGTGACGGTCGTGCAACTGCCCGCGGTCAACACACCGCAGTTCTCGTGGGTGCGATCCAGGCTGCCCAGGCACCCGCAGCCTGTTCCGCCTATCTACCAGCCGCAGGTCGCGGCGCGCGGGATCGTGTACGCGGCCGATCATCCCCGCCGCCGGCAGTACTGGGTGGGCGGTTCGACCGCCGCGACTATCCTCGCGAACCGCGTCGCGCCCGCCTTGCTCGACCGGTACCTGGCGCGCACCGGCTTCGATTCGCAGCAAACCGACGAGCCCGCCGACACCGCAAAGCCAGGCAACCTGTGGGACCCGGCCGACGGACCCGGTGGCCGGGACTACGGCATGGAGGGCGAATTCACCAGCGAGTCCCACGGGCATTCACTCCAGCTCTGGTGTTCCCACCACGCGAAGTCAGCGGCCGCCATGATGACGGCGGCGGCCGTGGCCGCCGGGGCCGGAAGCATCCTCGCCCTGAGACGGCGCGCCTGCGCCTGAACTGCCTGTGCCCTACGGCGCGCCTGCGCCTGAATGCCTGTGCCCTACGGCGCGCCTGCGCCTGAATGCCTGTGCCCTGAGGCCCACCTTTGGGACATCCATGGCGCTCCAGCGCCACCTTTGGGCCATCGGCGGGCCACGCTATCCGGCGATGGTGCCGAGCAGGTCGATGATGTCGTCGGCATGTTCTTCTTCTTCGGCGAGGATGTCCTCCATGATGCGGCGGGTGGTGACATCGTCGTCGCCGAGCCACCGGATGATCTCCTGGTACGTCGTGATGACGATCCGCTCGGCCGTAAGATTCTCGCGCAGCATCCCCTTGAGGTCCTCAGCAGCGAAGGTCTCGTAGGTCGTATGTGCTCGCGCGGCCAGCGTGGCCGGGTCGAAGTCCGGGTCGCCGCCGAGTTGGCTGATCCGGTCGGCCGCGCGCATGGCGTGCCCGCGTTCCTCGTCGGCGTGCTCGGCGAACTCGCCGGCGACCTGGGCGCGGTCGATGCCTGTGGCTGAGATGGCGTGCCGGCTGTACCGCATCCAGCAGACGATCTCCGTGGCGAGCACGTCGTTGAGCACGCTGATGACCTCGGCGGCATCCTTGCCGTAGGCCTCGGTGACCGGGCCCTGATTCATCTTCTGCCTCGCCCGGTCGCGGATGGCGGTGACATCGAGAGTGAAACTGCCTGGCATCGCGCACCCTCCCTCCTTGAGCTGATCTTCTTTCCCCCTGTCCACCTGAAGTGGGCCTATGCACTGTGCGGCGTGAGTTTGCCGAGAGGAAGGGAGGGGATGCCCCCTACATGATCGAGAGAATTCTCAGGGGCGCGGGCGCCGGCGCGACCGCTGGCGCGGCCGGAACGACCGCGCTCAACGCTGTGACCTACCTCGACATGACCTTGCGCGGCCGGGAATCGAGCGGCGCGCCAGCGAGCACGGTGGAACGGGTCGCGGCCAAGGCGAATGTTGACATTCCGGGCGAGGAGTCCGCTCGGAGCAATCGCCTCTCCGGTGCCGGAGCACTGTCGGGGATCGTCACCGGGCTGACCGTGGGTGCCGTCTACGGCGCGACCAGGGCCGCCGGGCTGCGGCTGCCGCTGCCGGCCGCGGCCCTGGTGACCGCGGCGGCTGCGATGCTCGCCGCTGACGGGCCCATGGCGCTGCTCAAGGTCTCGGACCCGCGAAGCTGGGGCTGGCAGGACTGGGCCGGCGACGTGATCCCCCATGCCGCTTACGGACTGGTCACCGCCACCTGCGCGGACGCGCTTGATGGCCAGCCGGGCGAGGCGACCTAGCGGCGAGGTCGCACCGAGGATGCGGCGAAACCGCGCCTACTAATGATGGGCTCGGCGCTCGCGCTCGTGGTCCTGGCGCGGTCGGTCGTCCGCCTCTAGTCAGTGGTGGCCGCGATCGCCCTGTCGGCTATCGGCATGGCCATCCCGCCGCTGGCGGCCATCGTCGCGAACGCCGGCGACGAAGCATCCCGCCGGGGCTAGCGCACCGCAGACCGCGGCCCAGGCAGCAGTATGCAGGACCGCAGGACCATCTTGCCGTAGCTACGGGCGGCCCATCAGCAACATGTCGTGGTCGCGTCAGGGCAGGCGCTACCGCTGGCCGGCCGGGTCATGCACTCCTTCCGGGTGTTTGGCGCATCGGCCCACGGGAAGCAACCGCAAAGTGGACCAAGCCAGTGGGGTTAAAGGGGCAGGAGTGGCTCGCCGAATCGGCGCGTGGCTTTTGTGGTGGGTGTTGCTCATGTCTTTCTGGGTGATACTCGACGATTCGCTGGAAATTGACGAGTTGCTTGCTGGTGCTGGCGCGGCCGCGCTCGGCGCCGCTCTTGCCGAACTTGTGACCTATCGAGCACGCAGCCAGGTGCGCATGCGCATCGAATGGTGCGTGCCGGCGCTCAGGCTGCCGCTGCAACTCGTGCGCGATACAGGCCTGGTTTTCCTGGTGCTGTGGAAACGGCTTGCCCGCGGCGAGGAGCCGGATGGCGGCTTTCGCGAGCTGCCCGTGCGCGTCGGTCCCGGCACGGCCGAAGGCAGAACCCGCAGGACGCTCATCGTAGGAGGGCTGTCGGTGGCACCCAACAGGTTCGTGGCCGGACTGGACCTCCAGGCCAAAGTGATGGTGGTGCATGAGCTGGTGAGGAGCGGTCAGGAGGCGGGCGCGTGAATGGCTTCCTTGTCACCGCCATCGCGATGCTTGTCGCGCTAGTCCCCTGCGGCATCGTCGTCGTCAAGGGGGCGGCAATGGAAGCTATGGTCGCCTTCGAGGGCATCGCCTCCGTCATGGTCATGGTGCTGATGCTGATCCCCGAGGGTTTTAACCGCACGGGCGAATTCGAGCTGCCCTTGCTGAGCGCTGTGCTGATGTACGGGAGCGGGCTGGTTTTCCTTCGGTTCCTGGAGCGGGGGCCCGTGCGATGAGGGCGATAGCGGCTGACGTATTTCTCGGTATCGGTGCCCTGGTAGCGCTGATCTCGTGCATCGGCATTCTGGTGATGCGCGACGCGTATCAGAAGCTGCATTATGTGACGCCGGTGTCGCTGGTAGCGCCAGTCGCGGTCGGGCTGGCGATCCTCATCAAATCAGGCTGGTCGAGCAGCAGCGCGCAGACCTGGCTGGCGATCGGCTTCATGGCGATTGCCAGCCCGTACCTCAGCCATGCCACGCTGCGCGCCGCGCGGGTAAGGGAAACCGGTGACTGGCGGCTGACCGAACGCCAGGACCCGCAGTGACCGACGCCTTGCAGGTCACGGTCCTGGTGCTGGTCGCCGCGGGCGCCGCCGGGGTCGTCGCGGTCAAGTCGCCGGTTCGGCAGGTGATCGCGCTCAGCATGTACGGGCTGCTGCTCGCCGTGCTGTTCCTGGTGTTCCAGGCTCCGGACGTCACGTTGTCCGAGCTCACCGTCGGAGCGGTGGTGCTGCCGGTCCTGCTGCTGCTGACGCTCGCCAAAGTGGGGGAGCGGGGCAAGTGAGCCAGAGCCAGCGGCGCTGGATCTTCCTGGCCGCCATCGCCGGGCTGGCAGCCTTTTACCTCTGGGGCCTCGCGGGCCTGCCCGGCTTCGGCCACTATCCAGGGCCGTACGGGTTCATCATCAACAAGATCGCGGTTGCGCAGACCAAGGCCACGGGCGTGGTCTCTGCCGTCAACTTCTCCTACCGCGGCTTCGACACGCTCGGCGAGGAGTTCATCCTGTTCGCCGCCGCCGCCGGGGTGAGCATCGTCCTCCGGCCCCTGCGCGGGGAGCGCGAGCGCGACAGCCGGGCGGAGCAGCCAGACGTCAGCGGCCCGGCGCCTTCCCCGGCGGTCAGGCAGGCGGCGCTGGTCTTCACCGGGCCTGTGATCGTGTTCGGCTGGTGGCTGGCCTCGCATGCCCAGACCAGCCCGTCGGGCGGTTTCCAGGGCGGGGTCGTGCTGGCTACCGCCTTCATCCTGATCTACCTGTCCGGGGCGCTGCTGCTCTTCCGCCAGGTCACTCCCGCCGACTTGACCGATGCGGTGGAAGCGGCCGGCGCGGGCGGATTCGCCGCGATCGGCGTGGCCGCGCTCGGGCTAGGATTGCCGTTTCTGTACAACTACCTGCCGCTTGGCACCAGGCCAGGAGCCGTCAGCTCGTCCGGCACCATCGCCTTGATCAGCTTCTTTGTCGGCATCGAGGTCGCGGCTGCGTTCACGCTGATGGCCGCGGAGATGCTCGAGCAACTGCTGCTCACTGGTGACGAGGCCGGCTGATGAGCTACTTTCCCTACCTGGTCGTCGCCTGGGTGCTGGCCGCCGGTCTCTACGGCATCGTTACCAGCCGCCATCTTGTGCATCAGATCGTGTGCCTGATCGTTGTGCAGTCATCGACCTACGTGCTGCTGCTCGCCGTGGGCTACCGGCACGGCGCGGTCGCGCCGTATTTCTCCGACATCCCCGTCGGCACCCCGGCGGTCGATCCGGTTGTCCAGGCGCTCGCGCTCACGGACGTGGTGGTCGAGGCAGCGATCACCGCCCTGCTGCTGGCGTTCGCCGTTCAGGCATACAAGCGGTTCGGGACGCTCGACCCGCACGAACTTGTCCAGTTCAGAGGCTGAGGACGACCGGCTGTCATGGACCAGTTGCTGCCGCTGCCGGTGGCGATTCCGGTGCTGAGCGCCGCCGGAACGGCGGCGCTGACCCCGGTGCTGCGCGCTCACAGGCGCCTGCTTGACGGCATCGCCATAGCCGCCAGCGCGAGCACGACGGTCATCTTGGCGATCATCACGCACCGTGCGGCGGGCGGGACGCTCGTGTACTGGTTCGCAGGGCTGCGGCCAGCGCATCATGTCGCCATCGGCATCGACTTCGCCGCCGACCCGATCGGCGCCGGCCTGGCTTGCCTGGCCGGGGTGCTGGTGACGGCGGCGATGGTCTTCTCCTGGCGGTACTTCGAGAACGTCGGCACGTACTACCACGTGCTGATGCTGACGTTCCTGGCCGGGATGACGGGGTTCTGCCTCACCGGGGATGTCTTCGACCTGTTCGTGTGGTTCGAGCTGATGAGCGTGTCCGCCTACGCGCTGACCGCCTACCGGCCGGAAGAGCGAGGGCCGCTGCAAGGGGCACTGAACTTCGCGATCAGCAATAGCGTCGGTGCCTATCTGTCCCTGTCCGGCATCGCCGTCATCTACGGCCGGACCGGCGCACTGAACATGGCCCAGATCGGCCGCGACATCGCTGGCCATCCTGCCGACGGTCTCGTGGTGGTTTCTTTCCTCCTGATCATTACGGGTTTGCTGATCAAGGGCGCCATTGTCCCCTTTCACTTCTGGCTGGCCGACGCGCACGCCGTCGCGCCCACGCCCGTCTGCGTGCTGTTCTCTGGCGTCATGGTGGAGCTTGGCCTTTATGGCGTGGCCAGGATCTACTGGTCGATGTTCGGCCAGGCACTCGGGCACCGGCCGGTTATCACCAGCGCGTTCCTGGCCCTTGGCCTTGTGACCGCCATCACCGGCGCCTTGTTCTGTTTCCGCGAGCGTCACCTGAAGAGACTGCTGGCGTTCTCGACGGTGAGCCACGCGGGCATGTTCCTGGCCGGGATCGGGTTGCTCACGCCGCTCGGGCTGGCCGGAGCGGCGGTCTACGTAGTCGGGCACGCGTTCATCAAGGCCGCGCTGTTCCTGTGCGCCGGCATCGTGCTGCACCGGCTCGGGTCGGTGAACGAGCCCGCGCTGCACGGCCAGGGGCGGCGGCTCCGCCTGACCGGCATTGTCTTCACGGTGGCCGCCTTCGGGCTGGCTGACCTGCCGGTCTTCGCTACCTACCTGGGGAAGGGGTGGATCGAGGACAGCGCTCACGCGCACGGGATGACCTGGGTCACCGTGGTGTTCGTCGCTTGCTCCATCCTGGTCGGAGCGGCCGTGCTGCGGGTGGCTGGCGGGGTGTTCTACGGGCTAGGCGACCCGCCCAGCGAGGACGCGGACATGGCGAGCGAAGCTTCGGAGGAGACCAGCGAAACCGATCTGGCCAGGCGCCGCACGCCGTTGTCGATGGTGGTGCCGGCGGCGCTGCTGGCCGTCGCCGCCTTCGCGGCCGGCCTGCTGCCGCGCCTTGGCCCGGTGGTGCAGGCGGCGGCTGTCCGTTTCCAGGATCAGGGCGCCTACAACGCCAGCGTGCTTTCCGGCGCGCAGATAGCTCACCCGGTGTCGCTGGCCGCGGCCGAACCCGCGGGGGTGACAGCGGCGAGCGTGCTGACCGGGATCGGCTCGGCCGCTGGCGGGGTGCTGCTCGCGCTCGCGGCGCTGTACTGGCGCCGGCTCCCGGGACTGCGGCGCGGGTTCGAGCCAGGCACGGGCCTCGTGACGCCGATCAGGCGCTTCCAGAGCGGTGTCGTGAACGACTACATCACCTGGATCGTGCTCGGGATCGCCTGCCTCGGCGGCGCGCTCGCCTTCGCCATCAGATAGGTGTGCATGGCTGGCGCGACTAAGGGCAGTAGAGGCGAGTTGCCAGGTCGCTCAGCTGAATCGGAGGTAGCGTGGTGGAGGTCGGCGCCGATCCGCAGATCACTGACCTGGCGGTGAATGATCATGCCTGCCTGACCTTCGGGGATGCGGAGGAGCTTATTGACCTCACCGCGGCGTTCATCAGCGATGGCCTGGAGAGCGGCTTCAAGGTGCTCTGGGTTGGCGAGTCGGCGGCTGGAGCTGAGTCTGTGCTCGCTGACCGCGGCCTGCCCGTGATCTCGGCGGTTGCGTCTGGCCAGATGCGCACGCTGGGCACTGAAGGACAGGTGCTGGCGCATCAGGAGTTCAGATCCGATCGGGCGATCGAGTGGCTGACCAGCCAGGTCGCCGTCTGCGAGGCGGAGGGTTTCACCGGCCTGCGGGTGGCGCTCGACATGGGCTGGGCACTGCGTCCGGTGAACGGGGTCGCGCAGCTGACCGACTTCGAGGAAAAGGCCGCCGGGGTGGTCGCTGACAACAAGGTGATCATGCTGTGCCAGTACGACCGCGCGAGGTTCGATCCGGTGACCCTGGCTTCGGTCGTTCCCGCGCACACGCGGCCCGTGGCAGCCGCCACTTACCATGCGGATGCTGTGCTGCGGATCTGCCGGCAGTACGCGCCGCCCGGGGTCCGGCTGGCCGGGGAGATCGACTACCGTGCCGCGGAACCTCTGGCGCTGGCGCTCGCCGAAGCGCTGCGGATCGACACCGACATCACGATGAACCTGAGGGACCTGAGCTTCATCGACGCCAGTTGCGCCCGGATGATCCTGGACGCGGCCAGAAGCCTGGGCGGCGAACGGAGGATGATCTTGTGGTGCACGCCCGTCATCGCTGACCTGTTCCTCCGATTTGACGCCCTCAGCGTGCCGAGCGCCAGTGTGGTGACGGTCCGTGACCATTGAGCCGCCCGCCGCTCCTGACCCCTCCTGTAACGAAGAGTTGCCGGGAGCGCAGCTAACTCGCGTCCTCGAGCAGCCGTTCGACGTATCCCGTCTCTTCCAGCTTCGGGCTGCCGTCGGCGCCTACTCGGCCGATCTCGGCGTGTCCCCGGGCCGCGCGGACGACATTGTCTTCGCCGTGCACGAACTGGCCACCAATGCGGTGCGGCACGGTCCGGGCCGAGGCCGGCTGCGGATGTGGAGATCTCAGCGGGAACTGATCTGCGAGGTTGCCGATGGCGGGGTCCCCGGGCAGGCCTGGTGTCGCCCGCGGATCACGGCGGCGAGCGACGGCGAGCTGCCGTGGCCGGTCAAGCCCGGTCACGGCCTGTGGCTCGTGAGCAAGGTCGCCGACGACGTCACCGTCCGTCACGACGAACGCGGGGTGACTGTCACTCTTCGCTTCGTGGTGGATTAGCTCCCGGCAGCTTCCGACCGCGACCGGGCCGCTGCGACGTTGGTCAGGCGGATTGCCGTGCGGCGGCCAGCTTCCCGAGCAGGCAGCTGAAGCCGTACGGTGCCCTGGCGACAGGCCGGCCCGAGGTGCGCACGGTGACGTCGGTGGCCCGGGCCGCCGAGAAACCGGCCCTGGTCAGTGCGCTGACGATCGCGTGGTCTTCGGCTGTGGCCAGTTCCCTGAAGCCGCCGGCGCCGAGGTAAGCCGAGGCTCTGATTCCCAGGTTGGCGCCGTGCACGTGCGGGTGGGTGCCATCGCCGGAGGCGTAGTGCGCGGCGAAGGCGGCCGGCAGGCGGGCTGGCCGGCCGGCCCAGTCGCTGACGGTCACGGTGCCGACCACCGCGTCCCAGCCCTGCTCGGCGTAGCCGAGCTGGCGGGCGAGCCAGTTCGGCGGCACCGCGGTGTCGGCGTCAGTGGTCGCCAGCCATAGCTCCCGCGGCTTGACGCCGGATGAGCGGCGCAGCAGCTCCGTCACCCCGGCGGCCCTGGCGGCACCGACCGCCCGGGCGCTGACCCGCACCACGCCGGCACCATGCGAGCTGGCGATCAGGGCGGTGCGGTCGGTACAGCCATCGGCGACCACGACCGTGCGGACCGGCAGGCCGCCGCCGGCCGCCCGGGCGGTCTCCGCCGCGTCGCGCAGGGCGGAGAGGCAGGCGGGAAGCAGGTCTTCCTCGTTGTGGGCCGGCACGACTACGCCGACAGCTCTGATCGGGCCAGTCGTTCCTGTCATGCCAGGCCAGTCGCCTGGGCTACCGAAACCGGAGCGGAGTCGGTCCTGATCAAGACTTCGGCGAGGAAGTCGGGGTCCCGGTAACCGGCAAGGGGGGCCAGGCCGGGACGGTCTCGCAGCACCTGGTGGACTGTATCGCCGTCCTGCGGGTAGTCGGCTACCGGATGCCGCCAGTGCACCGCCAGCATGGTCCCGCCGGGCCGCAGCGCCGCCTCCCCGAGCTCGGTGACCTTGGTCAGGTCTCCGTCGCCGAAGTAGTACAGGAACTCCGAGAAGACGATCAGGTCGAAGGAACCTGACGGCCACTGGGCCGGCAGCTCCCTGTGCTCCACCCGCACATTCGGGATCCCGCGCGTCCGCTCCCGGGCCGCGCGCACGGCCGCGCGGGCCAAGTCGCACGAGAGCAGGCGATCGCACCGGCCGGCGAGCATCACGGTCAGCACGCCGATGGAACAGCCGGGCTCGAAGCCATCGCGGTAGTTCTGGACTGGCAGCATCGCCGCGGTCAGCGCGTACTTGCGCTGCTCGTACCACCGGGCCTGGAACCGCCACGGGTCATCAGCCGCCGCGTACATCTTGTCGAAGTAGCCGGCGCTCAGGCTGACGGCGGAGCCCACCGGAATAACACCTCCGTGAGGGAATGCGAATGCGGCGCTTAGCCAGCGCCCGGCAGCCTGACCTCAACTGTCCCGCCGACGATGCGGCTGTCGAATGATGGCTGGGGCGCCGTGGCCGGGCCGCGCACGACCGACCCGTCGCTCAGGCAGAAGGTGCTGCCGTGCCACGGGCAGGTCAGTTCGGCTCCGGCGAGTTCCCCTTCGGCGAGCGAGCCGGACATGTGACTGCACCGGTCGGCAAGGACATTTACCTGGTCGCCGCGCCGTACCGCGACGAGCGGGACCTCGCCGAGCATCGCACGCACGCAGGCGCCTTCGTCAAGCTCTGATGCCGGCATCAGGCGGTGCCAGCCTGGCTCGATCAGGTGCGGCACGGCCTCCGCATGGTTGACGCCTCCAGCAAGCCGGAACGACAGGTGCCCGCCGAGCAGTCCGCTTGCCGCCAGCGCTGCCAGGCCAGCCCCTCGGGCTGCCCTGCTCGCACCCGGCCTGGCCATCGCAAGCGAGGCACCGAAGCTGCCGATGGCCAGCATGTTAGCCAGCGCATGAACCACCCCGACCCGCATCTGCTGCTCATGCTGCTTAGACCAGTCCTCGAGCCCGGCCAGAGCCGCGGGCGCGGCCCCGGCCAAGCCGAGCACGGTCAGCGCCCTGGCAGTGCGTTCCCCGTCGGTGCGGAGCCCGATCAGGGTGGCGCACAGCCAGGCTCCGATCGGCACCTGTACCAGCGGCGGATGGACAGGGTGTCCCAGCCGCACTCCGTGCAGCAGATCGCGGAACCGGCCAGGCGGGATGCGACTGGCCAGCTTCTGACCTGGCCCCACCAGCCGGTCAAGCACCGACATGTGCTCAAGGCGCGAGATGATCTTCATGGGTGACTAGCCGGCGAGCCTGGACCGCAGCAACTGCTTGCCTAGCTCGGCTCCCTTCCGGCTGTCTGACTGTGCCTTGCGGAAAAGGTCGGCCAGCTGGGTGTCGCTGCCGCGCTCGGCGTCGGCGATGAAGTTCTCCAGCCGTAGCGCGTTGTTGAGGCAGTGCTCGGTGAACCAGATCAGGTTGTAGTCCTTGTCAGGAGTCCCCGTGACGTGGCCCGTCTCTGCCGTATTCGTCATCTAGCCCACTCTCCCTCCGGCCGGCCTTCTGATGACCCGTCGGGCCGGCGCCTTGTAATCCCTGTAGTCGCCCTTCCCCTGACCGGAGGGGTAAACCTCGGCTGGCCTGCCGGATCGCCGGGGGCTGGTCGCCTGCCGGGAGTTCCTCGGTTCCGGCTATCCGATCGCGCAGGAAGGTGAGCGCGTAGTTCAGCAGCCGGGATACGTGCATCTGGGAGATGCCGGGCTCGTCACCGATCGGCCCGTGCTGCGGCCGGACTGATCCGGGACCGGGCGGGACACGCTGCCCCTGCTAGACAGGCAACCGCTGAGACACGAGTTACCACGCGCACATCGTCTTACGCATGATCGGGCCTATTTCTGGGCAGATTTTGTGCGGACGGTTATCGGACTAGCCGTGATTCCGAGCTGGTTCGATGCCGCCTGCCGTCACCTTCCACCGGAATCACGGCGGGAAGCGGGATGGTGATCACAGATGACGGGCAATCGCGCTGGTCCGGCCCAGGCGGTCATCGGTGACCAGCTCCGCAAGCTGACGGCATGGTGCCAGATTGGCAGCTGCATCGCCCGCTACACCGACGGTAACGCGTTAGGCGAGGTCGATCTTGTCGCCCTGGCCGTGGCCGCCGGCTGGTGTCACGATGCCTTCGGCCGCCTGGTCTGCCCTGACTGCCAGCAGCGACAGCCGCTGTGGAGCGCGCGGCCCCTGGTGCCCACCGAGCGCGGTGATCTAGCGCACGTCGGCCGGGTACCGCCACCAGGGCCGAGCCGGGGAACGCCGTGAGCGCGGTTACTCCTCCAACTGACAGGGGAATGTGACGTTAGCCAATCGTTTTCCGCACCACGCGAGCGCCGCTGTCGGGCCGGCAGGCAGGCGGCATCGCTTGCGAGGGGATGAGCCCGCCGATGATCCGCCAGGGGACCGTCAGCCGGGACGGCGGGCAGGCAGGCAAATTCGTAGCTGGGCGTCGTATCGTTGCATTGCCTTGACGCGGTAACGTGGAAATACGGTTGTCACGCCAGCCGCCTCACGCGGGCTGACGTTTTCCGTCGGCTGATCCCGCAGTGAGCGCGGCAGTACCGATGGAGGAGGACGGCCATGGAAGAAGGGCGCAGCGCGGCTACTACGGCAGCGCCATCTGTCGTGACGCTCCCTCGGGAGATTGACGCCACCAACTCAGACCTCGTTCATTCTGACCTCATCGCTATGTGCGTCTGCGGAGTCACCATGGTGATAGCCGACCTCAGCAGCACGAAGTTCTGCGACTCGTCCGCGGTGCGCGCCCTAGTACGCGCGCATCAGTTCGCGGCGGGCGCAGGCATTGAACTCCGCTTCGTTGTCAGCTCCCCGTCGGTGTTGCGCGTCCTGGAACTGAGCGGGCTGCGCAACGTGCTGCGGCTGTATCCGAGCGTGGACGCGGCCGCCGGATCATAATCGCCCCGGCCAGCCGGGATCGTCGGGCCAGGCGGCAAGCCGGAACGAGACGGTGACATCGGCATACGTCACCGACGCCCGCACCGGACGGGGCAGATGGCCTCGCCGTACCTCGCGCAGATGACCTCGCCGTACCTCGCGCAGATGACCTCGCCGTGCTTCGCGCCCCGAATTGGTCCGGACTTCGACTCGCGCGTCCAGGTCGGCGGGCTCACGTCGAAAGCGCAGTTCCCCGGCTCGGGCCGATGCCTTCACTTCGAGCGCCGGCAGTCGCGCCCTACCCCTCGTCATCGGCTTGCCCGTTGTCGCTGGCGGTCTGCTCTGCCCCTTCCGCAACGGTCTGCTTCACCCCGCCCGTGGCGGTCTGCTTCACCCCCTCGCTGGCGCTGCGCGCCGCCTTCGAGGCGGCGCCGCCAGCCCCTTCGGCAGCTTGGCCAGCCGCTTCCGCCGTCTCGCTGACCGCGCCGCCAGGACCGACCGCCTCCTGCGCCGTGTCCCCGACAGTCTCTACCGCTTCGGCGGCCGCGCCGCCGGGTCCGACCGCCTCCTGCGCCGTGTCCCCGACAGTCTCTACCGCTTCGGCGGCCGCGCCGCCGGGTCCGAGAGTCTTCTTGCCGACTTCGCCTACCTCGTCGGCAACCTGGCTGACGGCGCCGCCAGGCTGAACGGCCTGCTGGGCCGTCTGGCCGACGTTGTCGACCGCCGAGCCGACCGTATTTAGCAGCCCCTGGAGGATTTCCGGGTTCCGGTCGACCGTGGTCAGTGCCCGGTCCAGGATGTCGTAGAGGTTCTCTAGCCTGACCTTCAGCACGGCCTTGGCATCGACGTCCTTGATATCCAGTTCGACTTTGCCCACGTGCACATGTACCCCGGCCGTCAGCTGCACGAGATTCGCCAGCTTGGCCTGCAGCGACAGATGCGCGTCCAGGTTTTCGACATCAAGGTAGATCTCACCGACGTGCACTTCGGGCACGTGCAGGTAGACATCCGGCTTGTCGCTTGGCGTGCGGCCCTGCGTCCCCGGTCCTTCCCGGGCATGCCGCACCGCCTGCTCGCCACGAGCACCTAGCGCACCATTTCCGGTATGCCTGGTCTGCGTCCGGCCTTCGCTGTCTGGGCGCATGGTAACCACCACCCCCGCTCTGGTTACCGATAGGCCAGCCAGGTCGCGCGGACCAGGCTGGCCGTTCAGTTGCGTGGTTTGCTATGGTCTGGCCTAATTGGCCGATCCGCGTCCCGTAGCCGCGTCGCGCAGCTTGTCGATCATGGCGGCCGCGGTGCCTGCCGTCTTCAGAACTGTCGGGTCCGCTGGAGTGCCAGGGTGCGGCCTGGTTGGCCCGAGTTCCTCCGCCCTGGCGACCTGTCCGCCCAGCTCGTTCACTTGCCGCGCGTCGAGAGCCTGCCGCAGCAGCGGCCAGACCTTGGTTTCCTCGAATTCGATGTGCTTGCGAGTCGCGGGAGTCAGCACGGCGAGCAATTCATCGAACTCGGCCTGGCTGGCGTCTAGTTTCTCGATCTTGTCGAGGATTTCCTTTGCCTCCTCTTCCTGGCGGATCGCCTCACTGGCGAGCTCGTCACCGTCGCTCACCTGCTCGCGCACGACCGGCCAGAAATACTGCTCTTCAGCAGCCTCGTGCTTGGAAGACTCCATTACCAGCCGCGTGGCCAGTTCGCCGCGAGCTTGCAGCACCGGATCGCTCGCGCCTTGGGCGCTGCCAGGGCTGCTCTCGAGCGCCTCGAGCATCGCCTTCACCTGCTCATGGTCCGTGCGGAGTACCTCGAATACGTCCGGCATGATCCCTCCCCCGCGATCTGACGGCAGTGGTCGAATCGCATTACGTACCCGCCGACGGCGGGCTAAACGCCGGTGCCGCCCGGTGCCGTTCGTTATCGTTCCATGTCGCCGGGTGCCGGTGCCGGTGCCCGCGGTCTCGGACGCGCCTAGCCCGGCCCGGTGCTTGACCCTGCTTTCAGTACGGAACTCAAGGCGCCCTTTGTCGACGCGAGCACGTCGGCGGGATCGCCGAAGGCGGCGACAGCCCCGGCGTCGAGCAACTCTGCCCTGCTCGTGCCCCCGCACGCCAATCCGATGCAGGGGACACTGGCGCGCTCGCAGGCCCGTACGTCCCAGACCGAGTCGCCGATGAAAATCGCTCGTTCCGGCGGCACGCTTACCTTGTCCATGGCAACCTGCACCAGGTCTGGCGCTGGCTTGGTGCTCTCCACGTCCGACCCGGATACCGTCTCCCTGATGACGTCATCTGCTCGCAGCGCAGCGCGGAACATCGCCAGGTCATGCGGCTCGGCCGAGGTGGCCAGCACGATGTCATGGCCGGCTTCCCTGCACGAGCGCAGCAACTCGCCGGCTTTCGCGAACGGCCTGATCCGGTGCCTGTAGGTGCCGTACAAGGCGCGGTGCGACGCCGAGATGTCCCGATCGCCGGCCCGTTCCCTCGCCGCGGGGAGCAACGCGTCCAACAGCTGGTCAGACCCCATGCCGATGGCACGGTGGAGCGACGCCATCGGCACGTCGTAACCAGCTTGCGAGAACGCCTCCCACCAGGTCACGGCGTGCAGGTAATTCGTGTCGACCAGCGTTCCATCGACGTCGAACAAGGCGGTCGTCATAGTAGCGGTCATATCTGTCCTGCTACCCGCTGCGACGCGGTCACGCGCGAAACCGGTGACATCGCTCGCCTCCCCTTCGCTGAGTCCTCTGTGTGACCTATGAGATCGTTGGGGTAGCTGTTTGTTTGCGGTCCAGGGGGTAGCGCGGTACCGGTTCGGACGCGCTCGGGGGAATTGCGGAACGATTCCTCCCCAGGTCTTCTGCATGAGGCGCAGTCATCGATGGCTAGTCGAGGGGGCGACAGGTCATGCGAAATACGCTGAAGATTCCGCTCGCGGTAGGCGCGGGCTACTTGCTCGGCAGGAAACGGAAGATGGGGCTGGCGCTCGCGGTTGCCGCCGGGGCCGCGACCGGCAGTGTCGGTGGCATCGCAGGCCGTGCCCTGAAATTCGGGGGCAAGCAACTGGCCTCGTCAGATGTCATGAGCAAGCTCTCGCCAGAACTGGGGAAGGTCGCCGAGTCGGTTAAAGGAGATCTCGCCCACGCCGGCAAGACGGCGGCGAAGGCAGCCCTGACCAACAGGATCGATGCGCTCGCCAACTCGATGCATGAGCGCACTCAGGCGCTGGCGCAGCGAGTCGGGCCGGAGGGCGCTGAGGATGAGGGCGGTCAGCGGGATGAGAGCCAGGAAGGGCCAGACGATGGGGATCGGCCAGCCCGGGAGCGGTCCGGCCACCGGGAACGGCCAGGTCGCGGGGAACGGCCACCCAGCCGGGAGCACCCAGGCAGACAGCGACCGGCCAGCGAAGGACCAGCCAGGGAGCGACCAGCCAGGGAGCGCCCAGCCAGGGAGCGCCCAGCCAGGGAGCGGCCTGTTCCCAGTGAACGTCGGCAGCGGGACTCCGGAGCGGAGGAGGACTACTGATGACTCAGGCAGAGCAACGGAGCGCTACCTTGGCCGAGCCGCTGGACAAGCTCAAAGGTGAGGCGAGAAGCCTGATGCAAGCGCTCGCTGAGCGTGCGCTGGCGTCTGTCCGTGACAAGGTGACAGGGTCGGTCGGCAGGCTGATCGACTACGCTGACGGAGGCGGCGGGTCCGGGCTGCTCTCGGCCGTCACGGGCGGTGGCAATTCGGATGGCGGGTCGTCCGTAGGAGGCGCCGTCCTGGGGACAGCCGGCAAGGCGGTCACGGGCCTGATGAGCCGTGGGGGCGGCAGTGGCGGCAGTGGCGGTGGCCAGGGTCGCAATCTCAAGGTCACGAACATCGTGGAGGAAATCGACGTCGGGGTTCCGGTTCGCCTCGCTTACAACCAGTGGACTCAGTTCACAGAGTTCCCGAGCTTCATGAAGAAGGTCGAGAGCGTCGAGCAAGAAGCGGACGAGACGACCAAGTGGAAAGTGCAGATCCTCTGGTCACACCGGGGCTGGGAATCGACCACCAAGCGCCAGATCCCTGACGACCGGATCGTCTGGACATCCAAGGGACAGCGCGGGCACGTAGACGGCACGGTCAGCTTCCACGAGCTCGGCCCTAACCTCACCAAGGTCCTTGTGGTGCTCGAGTACTACCCGCAGGGCGGGTTCGAGCACATCGGCAACCTGTGGCGGGCGCAAGGCCGCCGGACGCGGCTTGAACTCAAGCACTTCCGCCGGCATGTGATGACGCAGGCAGTGCTTCATGGCGATGAGATCGAGGGCTGGCGCGGCGTGATCGAGGACGGCGAAGTGGTGAAGGATCACGAGACCGCGCTGGAGGAGGAAAAGCGCGGCCGCGGGAGCGCGGACGAGGAAAACGACGAGGGCGAGTACGCCGACGAGGCCGACGAGGCCGACGAGGGCGAGTATGCCGACGAAGCCGACGAAGCCGACGAAGAAGACGACGGGGACGACGAAGCCGACTACGCCGACGAGGACGACGAAGCCGAGTACGCCGACGAGGACGACGAAGAGCACGCAGCACGCGCAGGCGGGCGCTCGTAGGCCAGCACTCGGCAAACAGCGGCACGCAGGCAGGCCCAGCTTCGGGACATCCGAGGGCGCAGGCTTCCGGACATCCGAGGCGCGGGCTTGGGGACTACATCCGACGCGCAGCTACGCCATCGAGGGCCATCGATGGCGTAGCTGCTGGGTCCGGTCCTCTTTAGGGCGTCAGCACTACCTTCAGGCAGCCGTCTGCCTTGTCGCGGAACATTTCATAGCCGTGCGCCGCCTCTTCAAGCGGCAGGTGATGAGTGGCCAGGCTCCTCACGCCAAGCGGGTCGCTTTCGTCGTTGACCATTGGCATCAGCATCGGTATCCAGTGCTTGACGTTCGCCTGCCCCATCCGCACACCGATACCCCGGTCGAACATTTCCATCATGGGCATCGGATCGACCTCGCCGCCGTAGACGCCGCTGATCGAGACGGTCCCGCCGCGCCGCACCGACTTGACCGCCGTGTGCAGCGCGTCGAGCCGGTCTACCGCCATCTTGTCCGTGACCATGCGCGCCGCGGCGTCCGGAAGCAGGCCGGTCGCCTTTTGCGCGATGGTGGCCAGTCTGGTCATCCACGGTTCGTCCGTGCCATGGGCTTCCATTCCCACGGCATCGATCACAGCGTCAGGGCCACGCCCGTCGACCAGGTCGATGAGCGCGGCCGCGGTGTCGTCGACGTCCTTTGGATTCAGCGTCTGGATCCCGAAGTTCTCGGCGGCCTGGCGTCGCTCGCGCACCGGATCGACGCCGATCACCCGCTGGACACCGACCTGCCTGGCGATGCGGACGGCCATTTGCCCGATCGGCCCGAGCCCGAGCACTGCCAGCGTGCCGTCCGCCGGCGCGTCAGCGTAAGCGACTGCCTGAAAGGCGGTGGGCAAAATGTCCGACAAGTAAAGGTACTGCTCGTCGGGCGCGCCGGCGGGAACCTTGATCGGGCCGTAGTGAGCCTGCGGCACCCGCAGGTACTGGGCCTGGGCGCCGGGCACCGAGCCGTACAGCGACGTGTAGCCGAAGAGCGCCGCTCCCTTGCCATGATGACGGACCTGTGTTGTCTCGCACTGTGCTTGCAGGCCGCGCTCACACATCCAGCACTGCCCGCAGGAGATGTTGAAAGGGATCACGACCCGGTCGCCAACCCTGAGGTTGGTGATGTCCGCGCCGGTCTCCTCCACGATCCCCATGGACTCGTGCCCGAGCACGTCCCCTGGTCGCAGGTAAGGCCCGAGGATGCTGTAAAGATGCAGGTCAGAACCGCAGATGGCGGTCGAGCTGACTTTGATGATCACGTCATTCGGCTGCTCGATCCGCGGGTCGGGAACGTCGGTGACCTCGACCTTTTCCGTCGCCTGCCACGTCAGGGCACGCATTACATGACCTCCCGATCAACTTATGACACGGCGATCATCTGCCGTTGCCAGAACCGCAGCTCACGGCAGGCGGCGATGAATGCGGAAGGGTCCTTGCCGTTGCCGACCTCGATGAACCCGTTGTCCTTGAGCTTGTCGAGGCCTGTCGCCTCGAACAGCGGCTCTGCGCCTTCGGCGTAGCCGATGAACTTGCAGTGCGCGTAGGCGTCGGTCACGAAGTCGCGTGCGGCCGGATCGCTGGTCAGCGTGGCTACTTCAAGCCTGGACGGCGCGACGACGATCGCGTCGTAGAGCACAGAAGGTCCGCCGGACACCTGCTGGTCGATGCTGATGAGGCTGCCGTCGCTGGCCGTGACTCCCGAGATCACTGGCCCGACGAACTCGATCATCGCCTGCTCGGCATGCGCCGCCGCGCGCAACCCCGCGATCACGGTGGCGTCGGTACCGGGAGTGACCAGCACGCCGATCTTGCGGCCAGCGAAGTTCTCCGGGCCGTTGGCCAGGATGCTGAGCGCGGGTGAGGCGGACAGGTCGGTCCTCACCTCGCGGGCAGCCGGTGCCTTCTCTGGCAGCTGCGGCAGGCCGAGGGCATCAGCGACACCGCCGGCGAGGTCCTCGTCGACGTTGCGCAGCCCGGCGACCATGCGTTCCCTGATATCCGGCCGCTCGCACTTGCTGAGCTCGAAGGTGAACGCTTCGGCGATGTGGCGGCGCTCGATCTCGGACTGGCTGAGGTAGAACTGCCGTGCCTGGCTGTAATGGTCGGCGAAGCTTTCTGGCCGGAGCCTTCGCTTGGCTCCCGCTTCCTGAGCCGGATAGCTGGTAAAGCCGGTCGCGGGGTTCTCGCGCGGACCGCCTTCGTCCGGTCCCCACGAGTTCGGCTCGTAGTTCGCCCGGGTGACCGGGTTGAGCATGGCCATGTGGCCGTCCTGCTGGAAGTGCGCGAACGGGCACTTCGGCGCGTTGACCGGCAGCTGGGTGAAGTTCGGGCTCCCGAGCCGCTTGAGCTGGGTGTCGAGGTAGGAAAAGTTGCGTCCCTGGAGCAGGGGATCGTTGGTGAAATCGATGCCAGGCACGATGTTCTGCGTGCAGAACGCTACTTGCTCGGTCTCGGCAAAGAAATTGTCCACGACCCGATCCAGCACGAGGCGCCCGACCCTGCGTACCGGCACCTCTTCCTCCGGAATGATCTTGGTTGGGTCCAGTACGTCGAACGCGAACCGGTCGGCGAACTCATCGTCGAACAACTGCATCCCGAGTTCCCACTGCGGGTAGTCGCCCGAGTTGATCGCATTCCACAGATCCCGCCTGTGGAAGTCAGGATCGGCGCCGTTAAGCTTGAGTGCCTCGTTCCAGACGACCGATTGCAAGCCCAGCTTGGGCTTCCAGTGGAACTTCACGAACGTGGCCTTGCCTTCGGCGTTGACCAGCCGGAAGGTGTGGACGCCGAAGCCCTCCATGAACCGGAACGACCTCGGGATCGCCCGGTCGGACATGATCCACATCAGCATGTGGGTCGATTCGGGCATCAAGGATGCGATGTCCCAGAAAGTGTCGTGAGCCGTCTGCGCCTGCGGGAACTCCCGGTCAGGCTCCGGCTTGGCGGCGTGGATCACGTCCGGGAACTTGATCGCGTCCTGGATGAAGAACACGGGGATGTTGTTTCCAACGAGATCCCAGTTGCCCTCTTTGGTGTAGAGCTTGACGGCGAATCCGCGCACGTCCCTGGCCAGGTCTCCCGAGCCCTTGCTGCCGGCAACAGTGGAGAACCGTACGAAGACCGGGGTTCGCTCGCCTGTCCGCTGGAACAGGTCGGCCTTGGTCAGATCGGAGAGCGGCGCGTAATTCTCGAAGAATCCGTGCGCGCCGTAACCGCGGGCGTGCACGACTCGTTCAGGGATCCGCTCGTGGTCGAAGTGGAAGATCTTCTCCCTGAAGTGAAAGTCTTCCAGCATGCCCGGGCCGCGTTCGCCTGCCCGCAGCGTGTTCTGGTCGTCAGAGACCACCACGCCTTGCTGCGTGGTCAGGTTGGGGCGGCCGTCGCCCGCGGTCTGATGCGTCTCGCCGCCCGAGCCGCGTTCGAAGCGGTTGCCTCCGTACTCGACCTCTGTCCGGTGGTCCTGCGGACCGTTCGTTGTCATGACGTGCTCCTTCTATCCGGGCGCCAGTCAGCTGATCAGTGCCGCGTACCCGCCATGGCCAGAGCACAACCCGCCCCTGCAGGGTGGGCCGGCCAGCCACGCAGGACTGGCCGGCTCCGTTGCCCTGGCTGACGGCACCGCCGTCAGGCCGCCGCGAATTGCTTCACAATCCGGCCGCAGAAAGCCGGGAGGTCGTCAGGCTTGCGGCTTGAGGTGATGTTCTGATCGGTCACCACCTCTTCGTCGACGACAATGCCGCCGGCGTTCTTGATGTCCGTCCTGATGCTCGGCCACGAGGTGAGAGTGCGGCCGCGCACCACATCGGCCTCGACCAGCGTCCACGGTCCGTGGCAGATCACGCCCACGGGCTTGCCGCTGGTGACGAAATCCCTGACGAATCGCACGGCAGCGTCGTTCTGCCGCAGCTTGTCGGGATTCGCCACCCCGCCGGGCAGGATCAGCGCGTCGTACTCGCTGGGCGAGGTGTCGGTGACCACGCGGTCCACAGGGAACGTCCCGGCCGGCTCGAGATCATGCTGCATGGCCTGGATTTCGCCGTCGGTGATCGATACCAGTACCGTCAGTGCCCCCGCTTGCTCAACCGCCTTGCGCGGTTCGGTCAGCTCTGCTTCCTCGACGCCGTCAGCCGCCAAGATCGCAATGGGCTTCCCCTGAAGCTCGTCTGCCATGACTGGCCCCCCTTCATGATCCGCTTGTTACGCGACCGCTACCCAAATAACCCTGCGCAAACTTCCGGCGACGCGGTTGCCTGACAGTGGCTGGCCCGGCACGCCCTGAGGCTGGGCGGCACCAGGGAGGTGTCTTAGGTGTCACGGGGGTAGCCGGGTGCGATGGCTATCGCACATGCCGCCAGCAATCAGGGGACCGACCCGGCAGGAGTAACAAGGGCAGCGGGGGGAGCGGGGGGAGCGGGGGGAGCGGGGGGAGCAGGGGGAGCAGGGGGAGCAGGGGAGGCGGGGGCGCCCTCCCGCGTGCGGGCCGCGGCTGGTGCTGTCTTGATCACGCGGACGCGGGCCAGCGCCCGGCAGGGGGGCGCATGGGTGCGGGAATCGTTGTTGGAAATCAGGTGTCGATTCGCGCACCCATGTTGTCCGGGCTCAAGGGCCGCTCGGGACAGGCCGCCGGCCATGGCGCGAAGATGCAGGTCAGATCATGATCGACTCAAGCTAGGCGGCCTCGCTTCTGGGTGACGAGTGTTCGTTGACGGGAGCACTCGCCATGATCGTGGAGTTGTTTCGGGTTCCCGGGGGAGCCTTTTCGTGTTGTGGAGCTATTTCGTCGAATAACACGGCAACGCTCCACAACATGAGAACTCTCCACCGTGAATCCAGTAAGAACGGACAAATCTCCCACGAACCCGGCCCCGGGCGGTGCAGGCTAACGGCTGGGCCGGATACGCTGCAACCCGCAGCGTGTTTTAGGCACATATAGGCTGTTACGGGCACCTGGACAGCCGTCGACAGGCCTGGACTGTCTCCTGCGGGGCCTGCCCCTGCCGGGCCTGCCGGGCTGCCTCCTGCGGGGGCTGCCTCCTGCGGGGGCTGCCTCCTGCCGGGGGGCTGCACCTGCCGGGCTCGCCCGGGCTGCACCTGCCGGGCCTGCCGGGGGTGCCGCCGCGGTCGGTCGGGGGGTCAGCGACCGAGAGCGCGCGCTAGCTGGGACTTGCTCATGGACGATCTGCCCTTGACCCCGCGCTGCCTTGCCTCGTTGTAAAGCTGAGCCTTAGTCGGGCCGCCTGAGCCCGAGTGAGATCTGAGGCCACCGCGGCGGCTTGAGGAGATGTCCTTTGTCGAACTGCGGCTTGCCGTCTTGGACTCGCCGGATCGAGCCCGTTCCTTGTTCACCGTCCGGGCCGCTATCTCGGTCGCCCGCCGAAGGCTCGCCCCCCGCTCGCGCTGGCTTTCCTTGATGTGCTCGTATTGTCGTTCCCGCTTGGGGCTTGATCCTCTAGGCATCTTCGCCTCCCTGGCTATTGGCCATCAGATTTCGTTTCGCCGGGCTGGCGGTGGTCGGCCGAGTCCTCGTCCAGCGGCATGTGCCGCGATCCCCGGTCAGGCTTTGCCCGGGCGCTCGCGGCCGCGGCGTCCTCGTTGCGCTGGATCGCTTCCTGGCTGCGCTTGTTTCGCTCCGCGTAGGTGCTGGCCGGTATCGGCTCGTTCTTGAGCTGATTCGTGCTCGGCCGGTAGCCGATGTCGCGCAGTTGCTCTTCGTCGGCCGGGTCGGGTGTCGAGTCACGCTCTTCGGGCGAGTCATGCTTTTCCGGCCGGCCGTAGCTGCCCCGGCCGTTGCCCTGGCCCCGGCCCCGGCCTCGTCTGTGGCGCCCTCGTGCGTTCATCGACCTCTCTCCCTGTTGTCGCTCGCTGCCCGTGAGGCGGGCTGCGCAAACCCAGAGTGAGAGTCCGGTATTACTTCGTCCGGTCGTCGGGATTCTCGGCCGGCGCGACGTCACGGCGCGGCATCACCTGCCGTCCGCCAGCCGCATCGAAGCGGCCGCCGATGACCTCGCGCCGCGGACTGGGATCCTGCGCGGCCTGTCGCGCAGGACGCCGGTCCGCCCTCAGCACTAGGAAGATGAACACGGCCAGGCCCAGCACGATCCCGGCGGCCATGACGCCTGACCAAAGCAAAGACAGCGACATGATTCGATTTGCCCCCTAAGTCAGTCCGCTCAGCTCAGTCATCGCATGTTCTTCGTGATCTCGCCGCTGAAGTCGCGTGACCGCGGGCGAGCGGAAGTAAAAACCAAGCGCGATCAGCGCGGCCGTGGCGAGCACGGTGCCTCCGATGAGCATGACCGCCTGCCGAGCCAGTCCATGCACAAGATCGCGGCAATGGTGAAAACGAAATTGGTCAGTCCGACATATACGGCCTGTTGCACGGAAAGGCTGGTGCTCGACCCAGTGAATTTCAAAATCGTCGAGGTGAAATAAATCACGGTGTTGATGCCCGCGAATTGCTGGAAGATTGCCAGCATGATGCCGATAACCAGCATCGGGCGGACGCCGCCGCGCACCAGCGCCTGCCAGGAGGATCTGCGCTGCCTGCCGACCGCGTCGCGGATCGACGACAGTTCGGACTGGACGTCGTCACGGCCGCGGGTACGCCGCAGCACGGCCAGGGCCACGTCGTCGCGGCCGGCGCTCACCAGCCAGCGGGGCGTGTGCGGCACGAAGATCATGCTCATCGCCAGGATCGCGCCAGGAATCGCCCCGAGGCCGAGCATCCGCAGCCCGAGCAGAATTTGGTCCACTTCCGGCTGATCCGGTCGGCCAGGTAACCA
This sequence comes from Streptosporangiaceae bacterium, assembly GCA_035716545.1. Classification (GTDB taxonomy): domain Bacteria; phylum Actinomycetota; class Actinomycetes; order Streptosporangiales; family Streptosporangiaceae; genus Chersky-822. Next base: position 55,910 of record DASTJM010000013.1, on the reverse strand, counting down.
GAGCCCGCCGCTCCGACGATGGCGCCGATCAGCACGGAGGCCACGATCCAGGAGGCGGTGACGGTCCCGGCGCGGAACTGCTTGACCACGAATGGCAGGGCTTGCCCGATGATGCCGGTGTCGTAACCGAGCAGGAAGTCGCCAAGGGCGGCCAGGAGGGCGATCAGGGTGACGAAGCGGTTCCGCCCCGTGACCGCGAACCTGATGTACTCCAGACCCGACGTGGTCTGTGTCTCGACCGGAGCGTTGCTGCCGCGCACCCTAAACCGCCTCCGCGCTTGGAAGTCGCCTTCACCTTTCTGGGGACCTGGCCCGATGATCAGTGCTGGCGTTGCTACCAGCGATACCAGCGACCCCTGGTGGATCCGACACCCTCACCGGCCCTGAAAAGGAAGCCGAGGAGCCATATGACCAAAGCCACGATGGCGATCCACCAGAGTACGTGCACCGCGAATCCGAGGCCGAAGAGTATGGCCACGATTATTAGTGCTGCGATCACGAACAACATGAGATTCCTCTTTCTGTCCGGTTGCCATTCGGCTACCCCGCTCACGGGAATGAAACGCCGGATCGCGTACTGCCTGGCTCGGCAGCCGTCATCGCCAGCACCGACTCCGCGGCGGCGATCACCTCGGCCACGGTGATCGCGAGCAGCCGCTGATCCGGGGTGATCCCCGTGCGCATCGCCCGGTCTGATGCCCTCGCCCTTCCACAACGCAAAGTGACGAGGATCATCGGCGGGCGGTCCCCACAGTGCGGGGGACACGGGCCCGAAGAGCGTTACTGACGGAATGCCGAACGCAACGGCCAGGTGCGCGATGCCCGTGTCGTTGCTGACGACCAGCGCGGAGCCAGCCAGGCTTACGCCGGGGTCACGGAGGTAGCGGTGCGGTAACAGGCGGCCGGCGTCGACGCCACGATGGCAGCACTCCGCGCGCGGGCTCGCCGGCACCAAGGCACAGTCGTGGCTGTTGCCAGGTGAGGTCACCGCGGCCGGCGATGCCGCAGGCCAGGTGCGGGTACGCGATGGCCTCTGCGCTTCTGCGCTATCCGCTACCCGGGAGCTGATCGCTGGCCCGTTCCGGGCGAGCTTGCCAGCACGGGCGAACCCGGGCAGGTCGTCCCGCGAGTGCCGCCGGCCCAGCGTTTAAGCCGGTGTTTGCGGCCAGCGGACCTGGGCAGGCGGGCGGGATAGACGGGGCTCGCAGGGGGTGATGGAGCATGGATCAGGCCGCAAGGTACTCAACCGAGGCGGTCGCCGCGGCTTTCGCGGAACTGGTCAGCCAAGGTCAGCTCGATCTGCCGCTGCCTGCCAGCGGCGCGACTCGCCAGCGCTGGCGCGCCTTCGAAATGCTCGGCGCCAACGATCTGTCGCTGGCCCGGCTCGCCGAGGGCCACGCGGATGCGCTGGCGATCCTGGCCGAGCTCGATGGCCCTGATCCGGCTCGCGGCAGTCTCTGGGGAGTGTGGGCGGCTCAGCCGCCTGGTCAGGGACTGACGGCACGCCGGGTCCTGGGACGCTGGCTGGTGAACGGCGTCAAGCAGTACTGTTCCGGCGCAAGGTCCTGCACGGACGCCCTCGTCACGGCGACAGCGCCGGACGGAGACCGGCTGTTCGTCGTCAGCACGCGCACCCTGTCCCCGGTCCCCGGGACCTGGCCAGCGGTTGGCATGGCCGCCAGCGACACCCTCGACGTGGAGTTCAGCGACATCCCCGCCGTGCCGCTCGGAGAGCCGGGCGACTACGTGAGCAGGCCGGGATTCAGCCATGGCGGGATCGGCGTCGCCGCGTGCTGGCACGGCGGTGCGCGGGCGATCGGGCAGACCCTGGCGCGGGCCGCGGCGGCGCGGGACATCGGGCCGCACGCGCTGGCCCACCTCGGCGCGGTCGATATCGCGCTGCGCGCTGCGACATCGGCGCTCGACGATGCCGCGGCGGAGATTGACGACGACCCGCTCGACCGCAAGGCGGCCGGGCGTGCGCTGAGCCTGCGCGTTCGCGCGCTCGTCGAGGCCACGGCGACCCAGGTCATGGAACGCGTCGGGCGCGCGCTGGGAGCCGGGCCGTTGTGTCACGACGAAGCGCACGCTCGCCGGGTCGCAGATCTTACCGTTTACCTGCGGCAGCACCACGCCGAGCGGGCACTGGCCGAACTGGGCGGGCTGGTAGCGAAAACCGGTACCTTCATGGTCACCGAATCGGGCGCCGGTCATGGCCGACGCGATCGTCGGTAGCAAGGCCCTGGCCTGGTCAGGAGGCGTCGAGGCGCTGGCGCTGAGGTATCACCGTGTACTTAGGGTCGTCCGCCGAGGCTTTGCCGGCGTGGAAGATGCCCCACCTGGTCGCGGCCGAGGCGGCCACGAAGGCGGCTCCGGCGAGCCGGCGGGCGACCTTGCCGCGCGGCCCTGCGATGCAGATGCCGGCCACCGTGCCTGCGACGCCGAGCGCGGCGAGCACCTGCCCGGCCTTCATGAACCTGCCGCTGACGCCAGCCTGGTACGGCTCGGCCACCATGCCGAGGCGGTCTTCCATGAGCTTGGCGGCGACCAGTTCGGTGCCGACGCCGAGCAACGCAAGGTTGCGTGCGGGCGTCGTCTCGGCGTCGGGCGCGGCGAGCATGCCAAGGCCGCCGGCAGCCGTCGCGGCCGAGCCGACGAAGACGAAGGGCATCTCGCGGTAGCCGTCATGCCAGGCGGGCACGGCCGTGTCGGAGATCAGCGCCGCCGTGTAGCTGGCCACGGCCGGGCCGAGCAGCGCCGATGCCGCCGTCGCCCAGGCACCGACCCTGGGTAGCCGCCCGGCCAGGGCGGTGCCGCAGGCAACCGCGGCCGCCGGCACGTACCCGGACAGCAGCCAGGAGCCTACGCTCATGGGCGAGGTGACCTTGAAGGTGCGCAGCATGTTCACGAACCTGGCGGGCCGGCCCAGATCGTGCACGAGCGCGACGATCGACAGGCCAGCGCCGGCCAGGGCTCCCGACTTCGCGGCCCTGGCGAGGCCGTCACGGCCGGTGAGCTGGGCACCGGCGGCCAGCAACGACGAAGTGCCTGCGAGCCCGCCGAGGAACAGGTAGCCCGCGATGTCGGGAGCTTCCCACACCGGGCGTTTGATCACGGGCTTGCCGTAATACGAGCTGAACTCCGCCCTGGGCACCATCGGCTGCTCGCCGGCCGCCCTTGGTGACCCACGGCGCCGGTGCTGACCCGGGGCGATGTGCTGACGGTTGCCGCTCATCGCGACCGGCCCGTCGCGGCGCCGAGAAACGCGACCGCCGCCCCGCCGGCCAGCGCCGCGGCGGCGACCCCGGCGTGCCGCCACATGGACGGCAGGTCGCGGGTAGTCACGACCGGGTCGGGCGGCAGCCCGTACACCTCGGGCTCATCGAGCAGCAGGAAAAACGCGCCGTCCCCGCCCACGCCGTCCTGTGGATCCTCGCCGTACAGCCGGGCGTCGGTCACGCCGGCCTGATGCAGGTCCTCCACCCGGCCGGCGGCAATAGCCCGCAGCTCGTCGAGCGGCCCGAACTGGATCGACTCGGTCGGGCAGGCCTTGGCGCACGCGGGCTCCAGGCCGTCCCCGAGCCGGTCGTAGCACAGCGTGCACTTCCACGCCCGGCCGTCTTCCTTGCGCTGGTCGATCACGCCGTACGGGCACGCCGGGACGCAGTAACCGCAGCCGTTGCAGATGTCCTCCTGCACCACGACCGTGCCGAACTCGGTGCGGAACAGCGCCCCGGTCGGGCAGACATCCAGGCACGCCGCGTGCGTGCAGTGCTTGCACACGTCGGAGGACATCAGCCAGCGGAAGTCGCCATCGGCGCCCTGCGGGTCACTGCCGGCCGCGGGCTTGCGCTGCTCGATGAACGCGACGTGCCGCCAGGTGTCGGCCCCGAGGCCGACGCTGTTGTCGTAGGACATGCCAGACAGCGACAGGCCGTCCTCCGGGACGTGGTTCCACTCCTTGCAGGCGACCTCGCAGGCCTTGCAGCCGATGCAGACGGAGGTGTCGGTGAAGAACCCCACGCGAGGCCGCGGATCGGCGTAGCCGCCGCCGGTGCTGATACCGTCCATGCTCAAACCTCCATCCCGGTGTCCTCCGTGATGCCAGCCCGGCGCTGGTAACCAGCGACAAATTCGGTCTTAGCCGCGCCGCGCGGGCGGCGTCCCGGCCTGATGTCGCAGGCGAACGCCTTGACCTCCTGGATGTGGACGTTCGGGTCAAGGCTCACGGCCGCCAGGTCGTTGGCCGAGTCGCCGGTGCTGTAGCCCGCGTTCCCCCAGTGATAAGGCAGGCCCACCTGGTGCACGACGCGGCCATGCACGGTCAGCGGCCGCATCCTCTCGGTCACGAGAACCCGGGCCTCCACGGCGTTGCGAGCGGTGACGATGGTCGCCCAGCCAAGGTGCTCAAGGCCGCGCTCGGCCGCCAGCTCGGGGGACACCTCGCAGAAAAATTCCGGCTGAAGCTCGGCCAGGTAAGGCAGCCACCGGCTCATCCCGCCCGCGGTGTGGTGCTCGGTCAGCCGGTAGGTCGTAGTGACATAGGGGAAAATTTGCGCGCCCTGGTCATCGCCGCTCGGCTGCATCCTGTTGGCCGGGTGCCTGAAGGCCACTACCTGGCGTACCGGGTTGCGCTGCTGGCTGTACAGCACATTGGGGAAGGGCGAGTCCTGCGGCTCGTAGTGCGCGGGCAGCGGGCCATCGACGACGCCAGCCGGGGCGAACAGCCACCCCCTGCCGTCAGCCTGCATGATGAATGGCTCGTCACCGGCGATCGCCTCGCCGCCAGTGGCCCCCGCGGGCGGCCGGTAAGACGGCGCCTTGTCCGGTGTGAAGTCGGCGACGTCAGGACCGGTCCACTTGCCCTGCTCCTCGTCCCACCTGAGGTACGCCTTGCGGTCGCTCCACGGCCGGCCGCCGGGATCGGCCGATGCCCGGTTGTACAGGATGCGGCGGTTGGCCGGCCAGGCCCAGCCCCATTCGGCGGCGACCCAGTCCTGCTCGCGGCCTGGCTTGCGGCGCGCGGCCTGGTTCACTCCTCCGGCGTTGACGCCGCAGTAGATCCAGCAGCCGCACTTGGTCGAGCCGTCGGGCTTGAGCTGGAGGTAGGACCCAAGCGGATCGCCTTCGGCGTCCCAGCCGTTGATCTCGGCGAGCACCGCCTGGGCGTCCGGTTCGGCGATGCTGCCCTTGACCGGGTAGTCCCAGGTCAGCTGCAGGATCGGCAGGTCCATCTCGTCGGCGGAGCCCGCCAGCTTGGCCCTGATCAGCCGGCCAAGGTGGTAGGTGAACCACAGGTCGCTGCGAGCGTCGCCTCCCGGCTCGACCGCCTGGTGGTGCCACTGCAGCAGCCGCTGGGTGTTGGTGAAGCTGCCGTCCTTCTCGGTATGGGCGGCGGCCGGCAAGAAGAAGACCTCGGTGCCGATGTCGGTGGTCGTCAGCTCGCCGGTCTCGATCTCCGGGCCGTCTTTCCACCACGTGGCGCTCTCGATCAGCGAGAAGTCCCTGACCACGAGCCAGTCAAGCGCGGCCAGCCCGAGGCGCTGCAGCCTGCCGTTGGCAGATCCCACCGCGGGATTTTCACCGTAGATAAAATAGCCCTTACAGTCGCCCGCCAGCTGAGCCATCACCGTCTCGTAGGTGCTGTGGCTGCCGGTCAGTCTGGGCAGGTACCCGAAGCAGAAGTCGCTGGCGGCGGTGGCATTATCCCCCCACCAGGCCTTGAGCAGGCTCACCAGGTACGAGCGGGTCTCGGCCCAGAATCCCTTGTCGGCGGATTCGGCCTGGACGAAGGCGTCCAGGTCTTCGTTGGCGTGCGCGTGCGGCATCGGGATATAGCCGGGCAGGATGTTGAACAGCGTCGGGATGTCGGTCGAGCCCTGGATCGACGCGTGCCCGCGCAGCGCCATGATGCCGCCGCCTGGCCGGCCGATGTTGCCGAGCAGCAGCTGCAGGATCGACGCGGTGCGGATGTACTGCACGCCGACGGTGTGCTGGGTCCAGCCCACGCTGTACACGAAGGCGCTGGTGCGGTCCCGTCCTGAGTTCTCGGTCAGCAGCTCGCATACCTTCGCGAACTTGTCCGGCGGTATGCCGCAGGCCTGTTCGACCATCTCGGGCGTGTACCGGGCGAAGTGCCGCTTCAGCACCTGGAAGACGCACCTCGGATGCTGGAGCGTCTCGTCCCGTTCTGGCTCGCCGGCCGGAAGTGCGGGACCGCCCGAGCCGGCCGCTTCGCCGCGGCCCGCCTGCCGCACTGACGCGCCGGTGCGATCCTCGTACTCCCTATCCCGTTCACCGGCCGCCGACTGTACTTCAAGGCCTTCGTACTGCCAGGTGCGGAAGTCGTAACTGCGCTGCCCGGGGTCAAGGCCGGAAAACACGCCGTCCAGGTCTTCGGTGTCCGCGAACCGCTCGGTCAAGATCGTGGCGGCGTTGGTGTAGGCGACGACGTAGTCCCTGAAGTACTTGTCGCTGGCCAGGACGTAGTTGATGATCCCGCCGAGGAAGGCGATGTCGCTGCCGGCTCGCAGCGGCACATGCAGGTCGGCGAGCGCGCTGGTCCTGGTGAACCTCGGGTCCACGTGGATGACCGTGGCACCGCGCGCCTTGGCCTCCATCACCCACTGGAAACCGACCGGGTGGCACTCGGCCATGTTGGAACCCTCGATCACGATGCAATCGGAGTTCTGCAGGTCCTGCTGGAAGGTCGTGGCGCCGCCGCGGCCGAAGCTAGTTCCCAGACCGGGAACTGTGGCGGAGTGTCATATCCGGGCCTGGTTCTCGATCTGGATCGCGCCGAGCGCCGTGAACAGCTTCTTGATCAGGTAGTTCTCTTCGTTGTCCAGCGTCGCGCCGCCCAGGCTCGCGAACCCCATCGTGCGCCTGGTCGCCGTGCCGTCGACCTCCCATTGCCAGCCGTCTCGGCGGGCGGCGATGACCCGGTCCGCGATCATGTCCATCGCGGTATCGAGGTCGAGCCGCTCCCAGTCCGTGCCGTACGGCCTGCGGTAAAGTACCTGGTACTGTCGGGCACCGCTCGTGGTCAGCTGCAGGCTCGCTGACCCTTTGGGGCAGAGCCGTCCCCGGCTGATCGGGGAGTCGGGGTCGCCCTCGATCTGGGTCACGGCCTCGTCTTTGACGAACACATTCTGGCCGCAGCCGACCGCGCAGTACGGGCAGATGGACTTCACGACCTTGTCGGCGGTGGCGGTCCTCGGCTGGAGGCGGTCGCTGCGGGCGCTCTTCGCCGCGGCGCCGCGACCGGTCGGGTCGCCGCCGGTGACCTGCCGGTACACGGGCCACTGGCCGATCCACGTGCGAACGCTCACCAGGCTGGCCTCCTTCCGGCCTCCGGGACGGCGCCCTTCAAGATCCGGGCACAACTGCCCTACCGCCAGCGGCGGCCGCCAAACCTGCCTGGGCGCAGAGATAGCGAACGATGACCGTGCCTTTGTGACTGGAGCGTGCCCGCCCGCCGGCCCGTCCCGGCGGGCCAGGGGTCAGGTATCGAGGTATTCCTCTATGACCTCGGCCCGCCCGGTCGCGCCTTCTTCCGCGTCGCTGGCGACCAGGTTGGCAGGGTCTTCGTCGGTAGCCAGCCGCGCCGTATTCAACTTGATGAAAGGCGGGTAGCGCCGTTCGTAGACCTCGGTGACCGGGCCGGCCGGCCCGGTGCGCTTGCGGACGATCCGCCGCCTGACCGCGGCGTAGCGGCTGTCAGGCACCAGCATTCCCGCTCCGCCAGTGATCATGATCACCCAGCCGACGACTTGGATATTAAGGCCGGGCGGATGGCCATTGACGGCGAAAGCAAGGACCGCCCCGAGTGCTATGAGCGTCAGGCCCGTCGCGTTTCTCATCGTGGCTATTCCTCCTTGGTCACGGGCGTTTCCCTAGATGCCCTGAGCCTGCCGATCTATTCCAGCCAGGCATGGGTTGTACCGGCGCCGGCTTCTCCCGGCGGCGGATTGGCCAGGCGGGACGGGGTAGCGCGCCGGGCATGATGGCCAGCGCTCACGAGACCGAGATCAAGTACGACCTGCCTGGCAGGACCGCCATTCCGTCGGTTCCGTCGCTGACGGAGCTTCCGGCGGTGCGCCGCCAGGGCCAGCCGGCGCAAGCACTGCGCCTGGCTGAGCGCCTGACCATTGCGCGGCCGGGCATGAAGGCCAAATCCGCGGGTAGCGGCTGACCATGTCTTCGACGCTGCTCGCCGGACGCTACCAGCTCGAGAACTGCCTCGCGATCGGGGGCATGGGCGAGGTGTGGCGCGGCTGGGACCAGACGCTAGCCAGGCCGGTGGCGGTCAAGCTGATGCGGGACTGCTACTCCCAGGATCCGCGGTCCGCGGCGCGATTGCGGGCGGAGGCACGTTGTGCGGGCAGGCTGACCCATCGCGGCGTCGTCCGGGTTTACGACTACGGCGAAGACCGCCGGCCGTTCCTGGTGATGGAGCTCGTGGAAGGCTTGTCGCTGGCGCAGGTACTCCCCGGCGGTCCGCTTGAGCCGCACAGGGCACTCGACCTAGTCGCGCAGGTGTGCTGGGCGCTCGACGCGGCTCACAGCGCGGGCATCGTGCACGGGGACATCAAGCCCGGCAACCTGCTGATTGGTCGTGACGGCGACGTGAAGCTCACTGATTTCGGCGTGGCCTGCCCAGCCGATGACCCGGCCGGCTGTGTCGAAGTCGTCGTCGGTACCGCCGCGTACGTGGCTCCCGAGCGGATGACCGGGCAGCCTGCCACCGTTGCCGCTGACCTTTACTCCGTAGGCATCGTGTTGTTCGAGTGCCTGACCGCGACGCGCCCCTTCAGCGGGACGACCGTGGAAGTCGCCCTGGCACACCAGCTTCAGGAGCTGCCGGCATTGCCGGCCGCCATTCCTGCGGGGATAGCAGCATTGCTCGGCGCTCTTACCGCCAAGGACCCGGGTCACCGCCCGCGCAGCGCCGCCGCGGCCGGGGTCCAGGCGGCGTTCCTGCGGGATCAGCTCTGCGGGAACGATGGCCAGCCTGTCAGCGAACCGCGGGTGAGTGACCCTCGCGGTGCTCCTGACCCGGCGCTCATGGATCTCTGCCTGACGCGCGCATAGTCCTGCTGAAGGCGGAAAGTACGAAAGGTCATGAGAACAGGCGAATGGTTCCTGACTTCGGCTGAACGTGGCAACCCGGCGACCTTACTTGACGCCCGCCGCGGCGACGGCCTGGCCTGGTCATCGGGCAACCAGGTGACGGCGCTGATCCACGGGGCGACGTACTTCGGGGAACTCGCGGCGAGGATCGATGCGCTGGAAGCCGGAGACCTCTTGCTGTTCACGGACTGGCGCGGGGATCCTGACCAGCGGCTGCGCGCTGGCGGGCCGGCCGTCGCGGAAGCCTTGTGCTCAGCGGCCGGGCGCGGAGTGCTGGTACGAGGACTGATCTGGCGCTCGCACCTGGACAAGCTGGCGTTCAGCGCGGAGGAGAACAGGCACCTCGACGAGGACATCGACGGGGTCGGCGGGCAGTGCCTGCTGGACATGCGGGTGCGGGCAGGCGGGTCGCATCACATGAAACTGGCCGTGCTGCGGCACCGGCGCCGGCCAGAGCTGGACGTCGCCTTCGTGGGCGGCATCGACTTGTGTCACAGCCGTCGTGACGACGAGTCGCACGAGGGCGACCCGCAGAAGCAGCCGATGGCCGCGGTGTATGGCAGCCGTCCGCCCTGGCATGACCTCCAGGCGATGATTCAGGGGCCCGCGGTCGGCGATGTCGAAGCGGTGTTCCGCGAGCGCTGGGACGATCCGGCTCCGCTGAGCCGCAACCCGGTGCACTGGCTGCGAGACCGGCTGAGCGGCAACGACACCCAGGCGGGGCCCTTGCCGCCGCAGGGGCCCGATCCATTGCCTTGCGGTCCGATGTCGGTGCAACTGCTCCGCACCTACCCGTCGCGCAGGCCGGGTTACCGCTTTGCCCCCGATGGCGAGCGGAGCGTGGCCCGAGGCTACCTGAAGGCGCTGGCCCGCGCCCGGTCACTGATCTACCTGGAAGACCAGTACCTGTGGTCAAAGCCGGTTGCGGCGGTACTGGCAGCGGCGCTGCGCGACAACCCGGGCTTGCGGCTCATCGCCGTGCTCCCCAGGTTTCCTGATCAGGACGGCAAGCTGTCGGAGCCGCCGAACCTGATCGGCCGTGTCCAGGCGCTGAAGCTGCTGCGGGCCGCCGGCGGCGATCGCGTCGGCGTTTATAGCCTGGAGAACAGCCACGGCACCCCCATCTACGTCCACGCCAAGGTCTGCATCGTGGACGACGCCTGGGCGACTGTCGGGTCGGACAATTTCAACCGGAGGTCGTGGACGCACGACTCCGAGCTGACGTGCGCAGTGCTCGGCTTCGGCGCGGGCCAGGGCGCCTGCGCCGGGTTGGGGACCGGGTTCGGGGCGGCGTTGCGACAGGCGCTCGGCCGCGAGCACCTCGGCTGCGGGCCGTCCGACCTGGCGCTCGCCAGCGGCGCGGGCATGTTCGAGGCGTTCCGCCGCGCCGCCGCGCTGCTCGATGAGTGGCATGACGGCGGGCGTGCGGGCCCGCGGCCGCCCGGGCAACTGCGCGCGTATCCGGATCCCGAGCTTGGGACCTGGACGCGGGCCTGGGCTTGCGTGCCATACCACCTGATCTACGACCCGGACGGACGGCCACTGCCGATGCGGCTGGCAGGCAGCTTCTGACCAGCGGTTTGACTAGCCGCGCCGCGGGCAGCCCGGGCTGGCCTTAGGCAGGCGTGAATGCGGGGAGGCGTCATGCTCAGCGGATCGGTGCGGCGCGACGCGGCGCAAGGCCGTACGAAAGCCAGATCGGCCGCACGGTCACGTCCGGTCCGGGTACTGGGCAGAGCCGGAATAGCCGCCAAGGGCACGATGTACGTGCTCGTTGGCTGGATAGCGCTTGAGGTCGCGTTCGGTCATCCGGGTACGACCGCGGACAGCCACGGCGCGTTGCTGTCAGTCCGTTCGACGTCAGTCGGCCTGATCTTGCTGTGGCTGCTGGGGGCCGGGCTCGCGGGGCTCGCGCTGTGGCGCCTGGTCCAGGTCTGCTACGGGACGCCAAGTCCGGGCGGGCGCAAGCTGAGCGCGCGCGGCCTGTCGGCCATCAAGGCTGTGCTTTACGGGTTTCTCGCCTACAGCACGCTGCGATTCGCGGCTGGCGGGGGAGCGCCTCAATCGACTAACAGGCAATCGTCTGACATGACCGCGAAGCTGATGCAGCACCCGGGAGGCCAGATCGTCGTCGTGATCGCTGGCCTGGTGCTGATCGGCGCCGGCGGTTACCTGATCTGGCAGGCATTGCGCAGAGCTTTCCTCAACGACCTGCTGACGGGCCAGCTGGGCGCCAGGCAGCTCTTGCTCGTGACCTGGCTGGGAGAAGTCGGCGGGATCGCGCGGGGCATCGTGTTCGGTGCGGCCGGAGTCTTTCTCGTCGTCGCTGGAGTGCGGCACAACCCGGGCGAGGCCAAAGGCCTCGACTCGACGCTCCGCTCGTTCGCGCACACTCCGGCCGGCCCCTGGCTGCTCGTCCTGGTGGCCGCCGGGCTCGTGGTGTTCGGCTGCTACTCCTGGCTTGAGGCCCGCTGGCGCAAGACCTGACGCGGCTCTGGCACGCACACGGTCACCGACGACGGATGAACCTTGATGTCCAGCCTGGCGGCCCGCGACCTGGCCCCGCCATCGAGCTCGTAGCGGACTGGCTTGTCGAAGCTGAGCTTGACCCGCTTTCCCCGCGTGAGGTGCACGAAAGGCGACCGCGCGACATTGCCTGTGGCGAGGCAGCCTAAGGTCCTCGCCCATTGCACCGGGCCGCGGGCTGTCGCCACGCCCACTTCGAGCAGCCCGTCGTCCGGTCGCGCCGCCGGGAAGACCTCGACCCCGCCAAGGATCTTGCCGACGTTGCCGATGAGGACGCACGAGATCTTGCCCTTGAAGAAAGGCTGGCCATCGACCTTGACCGTCGCACTGACGCGGCGCCCGTTCAGGTTCCTGGCCGCGGCGTAGACATAGGCGGCGCGGCCGAACCGGTGCTTGAGCCTGCCGTCAGCATCGTCGATCATGCTGGCATCCAGGCCCGCGCCGGCCATGACGGCGAAGCGCTCGCCGTTCACGGCGCCGGTGTCCAGCCGGAGGCGCGCTCCGTGCAGCCCCACGCGCACCGCCTCGGCGACGTCGCGCGGAATCTTCAGGTTGCGTGCCAGCAGGTTCGCCGTGCCCGCCGGCAAGATGGCGAGGGCCGCGTCCGACTCGGCCAGTGCGTGAACGCACCGTTGCACCATGCCGTCGCCGCCCCAGGCGAAGACCAGTTCGGCGCCGTCAGCCAGCACGCGGCGGATCTGCTCGGGCGCCTTGCGGCTCTTGGCCACTTCACGCCAGATAGGGTCACGATATCCGGAGTCCGCGAGCACGCGCCTGAGCTCGGCCAGCCCGCCGCCGAATGTCTTGCCCGCATGCGCCACCACCGCGACAACTGGCACCGGAGCCTCCACGTGATTACGCAGGTACGGGTAGCTCCGCTGCCCCGGTTTGCCAGCGATATGCGGGGCAGCTTCCTGCCATGACCCAGCGAACCATGCCACGCGCGCTGCGTGACCTCGGCCCGCTGCTCACGGTGACGACCGCCGCGATGGTGTTCGCGGTGCTGCTCGTGCTCGTGCTGGCGCGCTGGCGGCCGCTCGACTCAGCAGACCAGGCTGTGGCGGCGTATCTCACCGGCCTGCTGGCTGGCCAGGCTGGGGCAATCGCTGTGGTCAAGGCGGTGACGACGCTTGGCAGCTCGGCCGTTCTCGCCGGCGTCGTGGCGGCGGCTGCGGTGTTCCTGGCGATCCGGCGTCGCTGGCGACTGCTCGCATACCTCGCCGTCACCGCCGCCGGTGCGTTCGTGCTCGACCTGGTCGCCAAGGCCGCGGTCGGCCGCCTGCGCCCGGTCGTGGCGCACCCTGTCGCGCATGCCTTAGGCAAGAGCTTCCCGAGCGGGCATGCTCTCCACTCGATCGTGTGCTACGGGGCGGTGCTGCTCGTCTTTCTCCCCGCGGCACGCGGCCGGCTCCGCCCGGCGATAATTTGCCTGGTCGCCGCTGTCGTTGCGCTAATAGGTCTCAGCCGGATCACCCTTGGCGTGCATTTCGCCTCTGACGTCCTGGCGGGCTGGGCTATCGGCATCACCTGGCTCGCAGTCACAGCGACCGCGTTCGAGCTCACCAGGCTCGCGTCGGGCCAGCAGATCACCGACCCGGTGATGGAAGGCCTGGCTCCGGAAGAGAGCGCTGAGCTGAGCCCGGGCGCGGCAGGCCCGCGCCGGCCGGTCAGGGTGCGCACCGCCGCCGCCCTGCTCGCGGCGTGGGTGCTGACGCTCGGCCTAGTCGTCGGCTTCGGCGAGATAGTCACCACGCACGGAAACGGCAACCTGCTCGGTGACACGACGGTCCCTCACTGGCTCTCCGCGCACCGCACCCCCACGCTGACCCGGGTCAGCCTTTTCTTCACGGACCTGGGTTCGACCTGGCCCATCCTGATCGTCGCGCTGGCGGCCTGCCTGGTCTCCATAGCGGCTACCAGGGACTGGCGGCCAGTGAGGTACGTCGCCCTCGTGATGGCGGGTGAGCTAGCCGCGTTCGTGCTTGCCGCCGAGGTGATCAAGCGGCCGCGACCGTCAGTGGCCCGCCTGGACTCCCAGGCACCGCCGACCTCGTCGTATCCCTCCGGCCACACCGCGGCAACCATCTGCCTGTATGCCGCCATCGCCATCGTGGTCATCGTTTATGCCCACGGCTGGTGGCGATGGCTGTCGCTCGTCCCCGCGATCACCTTCCCCGTCCTGGTCGCGGCGTCCCGCCTGTACAGGGGCGAACACCACCCCACAGACATCGCAGGCGGCCTCCTGCTCGCCGCGCTGTGGCTCACCGCGGCCACGCTAAGCCACCTTCGAGGTCTTGCCGAAAGGCGATCGGCTTGGCGCGCCGATCGCGACAGCAGCAAGTCGGCCACGGTGCTCTCGAGATAGCAGCGGGAAGCCCGCGCTGCTGTAGCCCTAGTGCTTGGCACCGGTGCCCGCTCGCAGGGAGATCAGGCCGAATTGCGGTGCCGCGGCTAGCCCGTGGCCCTGGCTGAGTCATGATTGCGCCTGATTGCGGAGAGCTTTCAGCGCTCGCGACCGTGATCGTGTGGGTTTTCAGTGAGGGGTGGGCGGTTTTCCCTGGCTTGGCTGGGCAGGTGGGGCACCCTGCTGTCGCTCTGGCAGCAGCGGTGTGCCCCACCGGACCGGGCCCAGCCCAAACCCGATTCCCTGGCAATCTATTTCGCTGAGATACGTCAGTGGTCGCGACCATGATCGTGCGGGGTTTTCAATGGTTTTCGCGGGAAATCTCCATCCGGGACGTGGCTAGTTCTCGCAGCGCCGGCAGGAGTTCGCTGCTGGCCCAGGCGGTGAACTTGCCTTGCCGGTCGGCACCGATCTGAACGAGCGCGATGTGGGTGTAGCCGGCCTCGATCGCCTTATGCACAGCAGCGACGTGGTTCTTGACGTCCGGGCCGCAGGCTACGGTTTCCGCGATGTCGTCGGCGGTCACGTTCGCCGAGGCGGCGTCGAAGGACCGGGGCTCGGGCAGTTCCGACATCACATGCCAGCCGGTTGCGGACCACCGCCAGAGGTGAACTGCCCGGTCACGGGCGGCCGAGGTGTCGGCGTCGTAGCAGAGCGGGATCTGGGTGTACGTCCGCTTGTCTTTGCCGCCGGCGCTGGCGAAGCCCCTGACGAGGCTCGCGTCGGGCTCGGCGGCGATCAGGCAGTCTCCGAGATCGGCCGCGAGCGCCACCGAATCCCCGCCGGACGCTGCGATGCCGATCGGCACTTGCTTCTCAGGCAGGTCGAAGAGCTTCGCCCGTTCGACCGTGAAGTGACGGCCGCTGAAGTTCACGTAGTCGCCGCTGAATAGTTTCCTGATGATCTGGACGCTTTCGCGCAGTCGCTCGTGGCGGGCGCGGGTCATAGGCCAGCCCGCACCCACGACGTGCTCGTTCAGGTTTTCTCCCGCACCCAGGCCGAGCGTGAAGCGGCCGTTGGACAAAAGACCCATGGTCGCTGCTTTCTGCGCGACCACGGCGGGGTGATAGCGGAAACTCGGGCAGGTGACGAAGGACATCAGCGGAATGCGGGTCGTCGCCTGCGCTGCCGCGCCCAGCACCGACCAGGTATAGCCCGAGTGGCCTTGCTCTTCGAGCCACGGAAAGTAATGGTCCGACATCACCGCGAAATCGAAGCCGGCTTGCTCGGCCGCCGCGATGTCGCCGACAAGCTGCCTGACCGGCGTCTGCTCGCACAGTGCGGTATATCCGAACTCGGTCATCTCAGATCCCCCTCGCCGCTCGGGTGCGCGTAGGCCACGGTCAATGCGCCGCTACCCGCCGGTCGCCGGGCAAACGCGCTGGCCGGCGCCGGGTCTGGTGCGGCGTTTAGCCGCCGGCTCCCGGGTAGCTCGGGTTATGACATCTCGGGGCGCCTACATAGCCGGGGGAGGTGTGAATAATGCCATCCGTTCTGGTGATCGGAATCGATCCGCAGGTCGTGCCTGAGATGGACGGAGCCACCCTCCGTGCCTGTTTTGAGCAGGTCCTCGCTCGCTTTGGCGATCACGGCATCGCCGCGTCCATGGTGCTCGTCAGATTTGATGACTCGGACGAGCCGGCGATGGTCAAAGCCCTGTCCGGGCGCGACTGGGACGTTGTGGTGATCGGCGCCGGAATCAGGAAATCGGAGTCTGTGGTGCTGCTTTTCGAACAGATAGTGAATCTGGTCATGCAACACGCGCCGCAGGCGGCGATCGCTTTCAACGCGAGCGGAGCCGACAGCGTTGAAGCCGCGCGGCGATGGCTGTACCCGCGTCCAGCGCGCTAATTGCGCAAGGCCGGCGCGTCATCACTGATCATGCCACCGTGTTTAGGCGACGGCGCCGTAGGCGCCTTGGCGCAGCTCAGACATGGTCCGGCAGCGCGACGACGCGGGAGGATTCTCATGACCTCGCTGGCAGGTCGCTGGCAGGTTCCGGTCGAGGTCACCGATCGCGGACGGCTGGCCGCGGACCTGGTCAAGGCGGTCAGGGGAGAGTCAGGTTCGACCGAGGTTCTCAGGCGTTTTATGCCAACGACGCCTTTATCTACCGCCAGGTCCCGGCGGCGTCTGCGACGATCTCAGGAGCGCCGCCGCCGGCCACGGGCTGACCTCCTGCGTCGACCCGGCGACCCGCGACCGCTGCACGCTCGGCGGAATGATCGGCAATGACTCCTGCGGCGCGCATTCGGTCATGGGCGCAAGACCGTCGACAACGTGCTCGACTCGACCCGTGACCTGCGACGGGACCCGGCTGACTGCCGGGCCCAGCCTCCGACTCGCAGCGTCGTCAGGTTTCCGGCGAAGAAACCGGCCGCTGTGACGCTCTACCGCCGCTGCGCCCTCTTAAACGAAACGGATTTCGCAGACATGATCCGCATGCGGCCGGGCAGGCGGGTCGCATGCGCCTTTTTACCGATTCCGATGAATGGCGGCCCCCGGCGCTACGGGCAAGGGACCGTGATCTCGGCCAGCGTGGCCAGCAGACGCTGCGGGAACTGCTCGATGCCGGGTTCGCGGAATTCTGTGACAAGAGGTTTTCGGCGGTCAGGGGCGAGGACGTCGTCTTGCGCACCAAAACTTCACATGGCACCTTCTATCTGCGCTTCGAGAGCAAAGAGGACCTTGTCGCCACACTTCTTCGCATGGTCCTGGGCATGACCGCTGCGCAGCCGAAGGCACCGGGTCCGGGGACAGCGGGCTCAGGCTCGCCGCGAACGCCGAACTCACCGCTTTCGCCTGCGTGACGATCCTCGGGCGGGTGAACTACCTGCTGAGCGTTGGCGTCCCGATCTCCTCCGCGCGGATCACTGACCGGATCACCAGCATCTTCCTCGCTGCTTTCGCGCGTTAACTCGCGGTCAGCTGGGTAGCCGGCAGGTTACCCGGACGAAAGGCAGGCACGATGAAGGATGCGGCCATCCCATCGCGGACCAGAGCCTCACCTGGACCCAAAACACCACTTGAGCTGGGCAGGGCGGGCTGGCTGGCGACGGTCAAACGGGCAGTCAAGGAGTTCAGCGCTGACCGTTGCACGATGATCGCCGGCAGCCTGGCCTACCAGTGGTTCCTGTCGCTGTTCCCGGCGCTGATCGCGCTGCTCGGCCTGGTCAGCCTGATCCAGCTGGGCTCAGGAACGGTCAGGCACCTGGTGAACGGACTCGACGAAGCCCTGCCGCCGGGAGCTTCTGCCGTGTTCAGCCGGGCCGTCACCTCGGCTGGCGCTCACTCGGCTGGAGGTTCGCTCGCCGCTGTGATCATCGGCATCGTGCTGGCGATCTGGAGCGCGTCGGCCGGAATGACTTCACTGCAGACGGGTCTGGATGTGGCCTACGACGTGGAGACTGACCGCAAGTTCGTGGCGAAGCGGCTGTACGCGATCCCGCTGATGGCGGCCACCCTCATCCTCGGGGGCGCCGCTTCGGCGCTGATCGTGTTCGGGCAGCCGCTAGGGCTGGCGATCGCTCACCACGTGCCCGTCGCCGGAACGGCGTTCGTCGTTATCTGGACGGTAGTGCGGTGGCTGGCAACGATCATCGTGATCTCCCTGCTGTTCGCGTGCTTTTACTACTTCGGCCCGAACCGGCCGGCCCCGCGCTGGCGGTGGATCAGCCCGGGCGGCATCCTCGGCACGGTGATCTTCCTGGCCGCGTCGCTGGGCTTCTCGTTCTATGTCGCCAAGTTCGGCAGCTACGGCAAGACGTACGGCACCTTCGCCGGGGTGGCCATTCTCATCTTGTGGCTCTACCTCGCCGGAGCTGCCATTCTGCTCGGCGCCGAGGTCAACGCAGAGGCTGAGCGTCAGGCTGCGGCGCGGAGCGCTCCCGACCCCGGCGATGGAAAAGGATTATGGTGATGCCGCGTCTGGACTGGCAGAACGCGGCCGCCTGCAAGGCGGCCGACCCTGAGCTTTTCTTTCCTGTCTCGGAAAAGGGCAAAGCGGAGCGCGATGTGGCGCGGGCGCGCGCTGTGTGCGATTCCTGCCTGGTACGCAAGCAGTGCCTTGACTATGCGATGGCCACGGCCGAGGCCAACGGCATCTGGGGCGGGCTCACCGAGGAAGAGCGCGGGCAGTTGCGAACCCGGCGGCTGCGCAAGGCCGGCTAGAACGTCAGCTGATCAGCTCGCCGAGCAGGCGATCCCACTCGCCGACGTCGATCCCCAGGTACTTGGCAAGGTCGTCGCGCGGCGCCAGGTAGTCGACGCCCGGCACGTGCTCGACCCCGGACAGTGGCGCTCGGCCGGCTGGGACTACCGCGCGCCCGGTCGCCCAAGGCTGTGAGCCCGCCTGCCCGGTCCGGCCCGCGGCCCGATCCTCGCGTGTCGGTGGTCATCATTACCCGCAACCGCCAGCCAGAACTGACGAGGACCTTGCGGCTGATGACAGCGCTGCCGGAGCGGCCGGCCATCTTCGTGGTCGACAACGCCTCGGCCGATGGATCGGCCGCGGCGGCGTCCTTCGCCGGCGTAGAAGTCATCCGGTCTGAGCGGAACCTCGGCGCGGTCGGCCGCAACGTTGCCGGCGGCCGGGTCGTCACCCGGTATGTCGCGTTCTGCGACGACGACACCTGGTGGGACCCTGGCGCGCTCCGCCAGGCGGCGGATTTGCTGGACAGCTGCCCGCCGCTAGCCTGCGTGACCGCGAAGATCCTGGTCGAACCTGGCGCGACTGAGGATCCGATCGTGCCCGAGCTACGGGATTCACCCCTGCACCGGCCAGCGTGGCTGCCTGGACCGGCGTTGGTCAGCATGCTGGCAGGAGCATCCATGTTCAGGTCCCAAGCCTTCCGGCAGGTCGGAGGTTTCAGCCCGCGGTTGCGCCTCGGCGGTGAAGAAGAACTGCTCGGCCTCGACCTCGCCTCGGCCGGATGGTGGATGTGCTACGCGGACAACGTCGTCGTCCATCACCTCGCCTCCGCGGTAAGGGACCCGCTGCGTCGGCGGATCCTGGGATCCGCAACACGCTGTGGACCGCCTGGATGCGCCGTCCGATAGACGGCGCGCTCAGGCACACCATCTTCGTGCTTCGGACGATGCCTCATGACTTCGCCAGTGTCGCCGCCGTCGGGCGCGCCGTGGCCGGCTTGCCCTGGGTGATACGCGAGAGGAAGGTCATCTCCCCTCGGACGGAGGCGGCGCTCCGGCTGGTAGAACGTCCGCAGCAAGGCTCGCAAGCCCGGCGATACGTGGGCTGATGGCAATGGCATGACGTTGGCCGCCTCGATCTTCCACCCGCTCCCTCGCGCCCGCAGCAGGTTGCAGCGGCGTTGTCCCGCGGCAGTTCCCCGGGCAGTCCGAGCCGGGGTTCGATCGCGACCAGCACTTCCCTGGCGACGGCGTCATGGCTCACGACCACGACGGCTCGGCCTTGGTACCGTCGCGAGGGCATCCTCAGCGCCGGGTCCAGGTGCTGGTCCGCGGTCGCCGTCCATCATGTCCTCCCTGGTGCCGCCACTTCACTGCCTTTGGACCGCTACCCGTGCCCGCCAGCGTCAACCGCTACCGGTACCGCTACGGCGGGCGTCAACGGCGCGCGCGACGGAACTGGCACCACGCCGCTGTGCCCGACCGCGGTTGAACGGCAACAGGACCCTGCCTGCTGCTGTCCCGACGACAGCAGGCAGGGTCCCCTTGCTGTCGTCGGCTGGCCCGCAACAGCGGCAGGCAAGACCACGATGCTCACCGCGCCTTGCTATCCGGCCGGCACCAGGGCGCGCGATCAGGCCGGCGCGGCCCTCGCTGACCTGCATCGCAGGCTCGTCCTGAGCAAGCTCGACAGCCAGGTCACAGGCCGGGCCGCCGCCATGGTCGAGGTGCTCAGTACGGGATGATGGCAGGGCGGTCGCGTCAGCGCGACTCCGCGCTGAGCACGCCGCAATCGCTAGCAGGACCAGCAGCGGGCCGGTGCCGAGATCCGTGGCCTGGCCGGTGCCGACTCCGCCGAGCGACTGGCCCGTGACCCAGCCTGCCAGGGCCAGGCCGCTGCCGAGCCAGGCCGCCGCCTTCCTGAGATCGCCCGGTGCGACCATCATGACCGCGGCCAGCGCCTGGCCGGCGAGCAGAGCGCTGACGACGATCAGCGGATGCGCAGTCGCCGCGCCGGCCAGACCGCGCGAGAAGGCGGCAACCGGTGCCGGGACAGCACCTGGCCGGGGGGTGAGCTGACGGCCGAGCATCCGGCCGGAGATCCCTGGCCAGGTGCTGAAGGCCAGCATTCCCAGCCACACCACGGCCCAGGCCGCTGGCAGCCACGACGGCAGCCACGGCGGCGGTCGCGACGGCAGTCGCGGCGGCGGTCGGGACGGCAGGAGCGCTTCGCGCCTTCCGGGCGGCGGGAGCGCGGCGACCGCGAGCAGCGCGTAGAGCATGGCAGCACCCGGAGAGCCGGTCAGCACGCTCGCTGTCCCGCCGAGCAGGCCACCGAGACCCTCGCCGAGCACCCAGATCGCCGCCGCCCAGAAAATGCTTGCGACCAGGGCCGGCCTGGCCGTTCTCCGCCACAGCAGAGCCAGCCCGAGCCCGGCTTCCACGGAAACGAAGACGACGTTGGCCGCCACCGGGCGGGCGGCCACGATCGTGGCCGCGAGCCTGACGCCAGCGGCGAGCCAGGCTGGCTGGCCCGCTGCCGCTGGCATCAGCACCTGCCGCGCGAAGCCGGCCGTGAACATCTGGGGCTGGGCCTGCAGGCCGGCGGCAGTCAGCCACAAGACGCCGAGGCACACCCGTAGCCCGGCCGGCCGCAAGAGCGGCCGTTCGCCCGCCGCACTGACCCCCACGCCCGTGCTGCCTCCCGCGCCCGTGCTGACCCCCGCGCCCGTGCTGCCTCCCGCCCCCGCGCTGGCCCCGGCGCCCGCGCTGGCTGCCGGCGGCGCCCAGTCCAGCCCGGCGGCATCCTCCTGGCCCGCCCGGGCGTCACGCTCCTCGCCGGTTATCCACTGCCAGGTAAGTCCAACGGCCGCCAGCCCGACGGGCAGCATCGAGACGATCATCGCCAGCCCGCCAGCCTCGTTGCCGCGCGCCACGAGGTAAACGCCGGCCAAGTCGAGGGCCGGCCCGGCGATGAACAGGTACACCGAGCACCCGGCCCCGTCCAGGCGTACCGCTGCCGGGCCGAGCACCGGCAGCCAGAACAGCACCGCGCCGGCGAGCAGCACCGGCCTGGCCAGTCCCATCACCGCGGGCGGGACCGGCAGGGTCATCGTCACCGTGATCGCGCCATGCAGGAGAAGGAAGCCCCCGAGAACCGCGAATGGAGGCAGCCTGACCGCCCGTGGCCAGGAGCGGTCCCTGGTAAGCAGCACCACGCCAGGCGCGAGCACCGCGGTGATCAGCCCCGTTGCCGCCATAGCGGGCCCGCTGGCGCTGGTCATGACGATGAGCGCCGGGCCGCGCCGGCGGAGACGGCGGCTAGTACGAGGACGACGGCCGCGATCGGCGCGAGCCACCAGCCGAAAGCCAGGCCCAGACCGCCAAGCAAGGCAGCGGTGCCGAGCAGCGGCACGGCACAGGCATGCGGCCGCGGCCGCCGAGGTTCCGCGCTGAACCGCCCGGCCAGGAACACCCCGAGCGCCACGAGGCCGACCAGTGCGGTGGCGCACCCGTAGATGAGCAGCGGGACCGACAGGCCGGCGAATCCGGCCAGCATGGCGACGAGCACTGCGTTGATGGCGCCCCAGCCGGCCACCACGCCGGCCGCCACTGGTCCGCGCTGCCGTACGTCCGCCTCGTCAGCCTCGCCCGCCATGGCCACTGGTCCGCGCTGCCGCAGGTCATCCTCGCCCGGTCCGGTCACCGGGGCGCCTTCGTGCGCGACGCGCGCTCACGCAGATCGAGCAACGGCGCGTAGCTCCTGATCGGCGGAATCGGGTGAGAGGGTCCGAAATTAAACAGCGGCGGGGGCGACGAAGTCGCCCATTCGAGGGTGTTGCCCTCCCACGGGTCAGCGGGAGCGGGCACCCTCCTGAGCCGCGAGACGTACAGGTTGTACGCGAAAACGAGCATCGCCAGCCCGAGTATGAACGCGCCGATGCTGGAGATGACGCTCAGCGTGGTGAAGCCCGCGCTCGCCTGATAGCTGGCCACCCGCCGCGACATTCCCAGGTAGCCGAGCCCGAACATCGGCAGGAAGGCAACGTTCGTCCCGATCACCATCAGGATGAAGTGCAGCTTGCCGAGCCGCTCGTCGAACATCACGCCGGTCGCCTTCGGGAACCAGAAGTAAAAGCCGGCGAAGAACCCGAAAAGACTGCCGGCCGCGAGCGTGTAGTGGAAATGCGCGACGACGAAGTAGCTGTTGTTGACGTGGTAGTCGATGGTCGGCGTCGCTACCATGATCCCGGTCAGCCCGCCGATCAGGAACTGCGGCATGAACGCGATCGCGAACAGCATCGGAGTCGGATACCGGAGGCGGCCGCCGACGACGGTGCCCAGCATGCTGAAATATTCGATACCGGCCGGTACCGACAGCATGATCGAGGTCAGCGAATAATAATCGTTGGTCACCTGCCCGCTGGTAAACAGGTGGTGGCCCCACACCGACATCGAGAGCGCCGCGAAGGCCAGCAGCGACAGCACGGTGCCCTTGTACCCGAAGAACTTCCGGCCGGAAAAAACGGAAAGTACTTCGGCCACGCAGCCGACGAAAGGAAAGAACATGATGTAGACGACCGGATGGCCGTAGAACCAGAAGAGGTGAGCGTAGGTGATGTTCCAGTTGCTGCCGCCGAACGTAACCGGATCGGCGCGGGTGAGCACGAGCATGCCCATCGCCACGAGCAGCGAGGGGAACGCGGCCAGCACCATCAGCGTCGTCACGACCATGGTCCAGGCGAAGACCGGGATCCGCATCATGGTCATGCCCGGCGCCCGCATCCGCAGTACCGTCCACAGCACGGCTGCCGACACCAGGATCATGCCGGCGGCCGCGAGGAAGACACCGGCGATCCACAGGTCCATCCCGGTGCCCGGGGAGTAAATGGTGTCCGACAGCGGAATGTAGGCCCACCAGCCCACGGCGGCCCCGTTCGGGCTCACGAACCCGTAGATCAGCGCGACCGCGCCTGCCACGTACAGCCAGTAGCCGAGCAGCGCCGTACGGGGCGCCGCGATCATCGGCGCTCCGACCTGCAAGGGGATGAGGTAGACCCCGAGCCCGATGGCGAACGGCGTGATGACCAGCGAGATCATCCCCGTGCCGTGCATCGTGAAGAACTCGTTGTATACCTGCGGCGTCAAGATGTGCTGGCCGGGCTGGGCGAGCTGGGCCCGCATCGTCAGCGCTAGCGCGCCGAACACGAAGAACAAGATCAGCGACGTGCCGATCAAAAGCAGGCCGACCTTCTTGTGGTCAGTCGAGACCAGCCAGTCCACCGCCCCGGCCCGGCGGGCGGCCGGCGGTGGCTGGCTCAGCAGCTTTTCGTCTGTGGTCATGCGCGCGCCTGCTTACGCAGCCAGCGGCCGAAGGCCGCCTTCGGCACGGCCCTGACGTAGAACTCCATCTGAAAGTGAAACACCCCGCAGAACTGAGCGCACCGGCCAGCCCACCGCCCTGGGCGGGGCACCTTCACCATGAAGCTATTGACGTGCCCTGGAAAAGCGTCAACCTTGAACCGCAGGTAAGGCACCCAGAACGAATGGATGACGTCGCGCGCGGTCACTTCGATCCTGACCGGCTCGCGAGCCGGCAGGACAAGCGTCGGTACGGCCTTGCCAGCGCACTGTGCCGTCACGGTCACCGGATGACCCGCGTAGCTGAACCGCCAGCACCACTGGAAGGCCGTCACCCGCACGGTCACCGCCGGGCGGGCCGGAGGGTCGCTGGTCTCGGCCGAGTTCGAGCCGAGGCTGAGTGCGATCAGCGCGGCGGCGGCAACCGTGACTGCCGCCAGGTAGCCGGCTTCCAGCGGATTGTGCTCCGACCTGCCCGACGGGCCGGTGTCCTTTCGCCTCCGGCGCCGGCTCACCACCATGGCCGCCGCGACGGTAAGACACACCAGCAGGAAAATTGCCCCAGCGGCTGTCGCTTCGATAGCGAAGACACGGCCGAACGCGTTCCGGAATTCCATGCCCGCCCTCCAGTTAGCCCAGGACCGACTGGAGGAGCCGGGGACCGAACCTGAGCGCGACCACCGCGATGCCGGCGGCGACCGCACCCGCAAGCAGCCACCGGCCAGCCGGCCGGCCACGCGGCGCCAGCGCGGCAGGATTGCGTCGCCGGTCACCGGCCCGCAGGGGGCGCAGCCTGGCGGAAATGGCGGCCATGGTTTCGGCGAGCTCGGCGCGGGTCCGCGCGGCCTTGTCGCTCAGTTCGTCGAGTTCGGCCGCCTCGACCGCGCTGAGCCGGAACCGGGGATCCTTCACCGCCGCAACCCCGTGGCGGCTTGCGTCACGTCGGCCCGAAGGCTTTCGGCCGTCCGCGGCATGCCCGCTAGCCGGGCTTTCAGCCGGCGGACCGCGCGCCAGGTGACGAACGCGCCCGCCAGGCTCAGCGAGCCGCCAATGATCAGGGCTGCCGCCCATAGCGGCAAGGCCAGCGCGATCGCGGTGACGACGGCGATCAGCAGCGCCAGCCCGCCAAGCGCTCCCAGCGCCGCGGCCGCGCCCAGCGCCGCGCCCAGCGCCGCGGCCGCGCCCAGCGCCGCGGCCGCGCCCAGCCAAGTCGCTCCCGCCCCGGCCTGCCTGCCTGTCGCCGCAAGTTCGGTCCTGGCCAGAGCGGCCTCCGCTCGTGCCAGATCGGTCAGCTGATCCCGCAGCCGGCCGATTAGTTCCGTCGCCCTGAGTTCGCTCGCTGGCACCGCCGGCTGATAGCTCACTGTGGTCTCCGTATCTCGCCATGGCACGGCCCGGCGGGTCTAGCTGAATGACCGCTACCGTCAGCACCTGTTATAAAACGGGCGAGTTCCCCGTGCCGCTAGCACCATGCTTGGACTGTGCGGATCTTTCCCGTCTGCCGGCCGATAACACGTGCGTTAGCTGAGCTGACGAGCGGGCAGTAGTGCCGCATAGACAGGCTCTTTGTCCAGCTGAGCGCTGTCGGACCGGGGGTAATGAATTGAAAGGAAATACCGGTCGCAACGTCGCGTCGGCGATCGATAACAGATTCGGCGCGGCGGCGCCGCTGCGGAGCAGCCTGCGTAAAATCTTCCCCGATCACTGGTCATTCCTCTTGGGCGAAATGGCGCTATATAGCTTCGTTGTCCTGGTGCTGACAGGTACGTTCCTGACCTTCTTTTTCAAGCCGAGCATGACCGACGTGGTTTATCGCGGATCGTATCTCAAGCTCGACGGCGTCCACATGAGTGAAGCGTTCAGGAGTACGCTGGATATCAGCTTCGATGTCCGCGGCGGCCTGCTCATGCGCCAAATACACCACTGGGCGGCCCTGCTATTCCTGGCGGCGATCTCGATCCATGTGATGCGCATATTCTTTACGGGCGCGTTCAGGAAGCCGCGCGAACTGAACTGGCTGATCGGAGTCGCCATGTTCGCGCTCGCTACCTTCGAGGGCTTCGCCGGCTACTCACTGCCTGATGATCTGCTTTCGGGCACTGGCCTGCGGATCGCGCAGGGCATCGTGATGTCGATCCCTATCGTAGGCACCTATCTTTCATTCTTTTTCTTTGGCGGTCAGTACCCGAGCGAGTTGGTGATTCCCAGACTGTTTATCTTGCATGTGCTGCTGGTGCCTGGCCTGCTCATAGCGCTGATCGGGGCGCATTTGTTCAGCGTCTGGCATCAAGGGCATACCCAATGGCCGGGGCGGCACGAGCGTGAAAGGAACGAGGTAGGCGAGCCGATGTGGCCGGTCTTCCTCGCGAAGACGTCGGCCCTGTTCTGCTTCACTTTCGGTGCGCTTGCGCTCGCCAGCGGCATCTTCCAGATCAACCCTGTCTGGCTGCCCGGACCCTACTCGCCCGCCGTCGTGTCCGCGACCTCGCAGCCTGACTGGTATGTCGGCTTCATGGAAGGCGCCCTGCGGCTGATGCCGGCGGTCCAGACCCAGGGACTTGGCCATACCGTCGCGTGGAACGTCTTCATCCCAGGGGTGGTGATCCCGGTGGGTTTCTTCCTTTTGCTCGGCGCGTACCCGTTCGCCGAGCGACTCGTGACCGGCGACCGGAGGTATCACCGCATACTCGACCGGCCGCGCAACGACCCGATCCGCACCGCGCTAGGCGCCGCCGCGATCGCCATGGCCATTGATCTGCTTCTCGCAGGCGGCGACGACGTGATCTCCCTTCACCTGAATATTCCGATCGAGTTCCTGGTATGGGCATTGCGCATCGGGTTCTTCGTGGCCCCGCTCGTCGCCTTCGTCATTACCCGCTACGTTTGTCTCGCCTTGCAGCAGCGTGACCAGCGGCAGCCGCCTGACGTCGCCGAATTGCGAGCCAGCCGGCCGGTCGGCCTGATAGCGCCGCTGCCCAGGCATGTCATTCCGCTGCCGACCCCCCGCCGCGCCGCCGCCCAGGTACGGTCCCGGCTGAATCGCCTCTACGTCAGCTACCGGCTTGAAACAAAAGGCACCGGCGATGCCGATGGCCAGGTCAGCCAGCCAGAAGACGCCCGGCAACTCGCGAGGGTGCCAGACGAACACCATGCGGAGGACGATCGCTAGGTCTCCAGTCGCGGAGGCCGAGGGACCCGCGATAGCGCCAACGATGGCCCGAGGACGGCGCGGGGGAGGGTTGCCGGGTTCCTGGCGGAGCGCAGTCGGGTACGAGAGGTTTTCCGTCGTGGAGCACGACAACCCTCCCGGACCCGGAAACCCTCCGCCAGGACCTGTCAGCCGGTGTCGCCGAGCACAAGCGCCGCGGCCCGCAGATCGGCCGCAAGCCCGGCATACACCGCGTCCCGGTCATCAGCGCGCAGCACCGCTGAGGGATGAATGGTCGGCACCACGACCAGCTCGGATGGCAGGTCGCTCGCCGTCGTCTCGGCCGGGGGCCGCCATGTCAGCCGCCCGCCGCGCTGGGCCCCGACGCGGAACGAGCTGCCGAAGAGTGCCTGCCCGGCGGTGGCGCCGAGCGTGACCAGCAACCTCGGACTGACCCGCTCGATCTCGGCACCGAGCCACGGCATGCAGGCCCGCACCTGCCAGGGGCTGGGTCGCTCGTGAATCCGCCGCTTGCCGCCTCGGGGGTCCTCGCGCCAGCGAAAGTGCTTGACCGCGTTGGTGATGTAGGTGCCCTCGGCGGGCACCCCGACGTCGGCGAGGGCCTGGCTGAGGACGCGGCCGGCCGGACCGACGAACGGCTTGCCCTGGCGATCTTCGGCGTCGCCTGGCTGCTCCCCGATCAGCATCATGCTGGCCGGCGCCGGCCCGCTGCCGAACACCGTCTGCGTCGCCCGCTCGAACAGGTCACAGCCGCGGCAGGACCCGGCCGCGCTGGCGACGGCTCCCAGATCGGCCTCGCTTGCAGGCAGGAACCGCTCAGCGCCCTGATAGTCCTGTCCCGGCATGGCTGGCTCCCGGTCGCCACGTTACTGTCTGCGTCGCTCACCTTTGCGCTACCCGGTGCCGGTCCCTTAAACGCCGCGCCGCACTCGCACGAGCCCGCGATCGAGGTCGGAGACCTTCGCCGCCCCGCACAAGGCCATGGACATGCGCAGCTCCCCGGCCAGGATGTCGATCGCGTGCCGGACGCCCGCCTCCCCGGCGGCCGCCAGGCCGTACAGGTGAGCGCGGCCGACCAGAACCGCGCGGGCGCCGAGTGCGAGCGCCCTCACAATGTCCGCGCCCCGGCGGATGCCCGAGTCGAATAGCACGTCCGCCCGGTCGCCCACCGCGTCGGCCACAGCGGGAAGTACCTCAAGGGTGGCGGGGACATGGTCCATCTGCCTGCCGCCGTGATTGGAGACGATGACAGCGTCGGCGCCATGATCGGCGGCCCGGACGGCCTCGTCGGCGCGCAGGACGCCCTTGACGGCGATAGGCCCGTCCCACTCCTGGCGAATCCACTCCAGGTCATCCCAGGTGATAGTCCCGTCGAACATCTCCCGCATCTGCGCCCGTGAGGTCGGCCCGTGCATCGACAGGTTGGGAAAGCTGGGCGCAGGCGAGGTCACGAAGTGCCAGGACCAGGCCGGATGACGCACGCCGTCAAGTACCGTGCGGAGGTTGAGCCGGGGAGCGGGCAACTCGATACCCCGGTGAAGCTCGCGGTCCCGCTCGGACCGCACGGTCGTGTCCGCGCTGACCAGCAGCGCCCGGTACCCTGCCGCCTTGGCGCGCGCCAGCAGGTCCTTGGCGACCGACCGGTCGCCCCATAGGTACAGCTGGAACCACAGCGGGCTGCCGCCGGCGGCCTCGGCGATAGCTTCGAGCGTTTGCGTCGCCAGTGCCGAGACCCCGTAGGTCAGGCCCGCATGCCTCGCGGCTCTCGCCACGGCCAGCTCGCCTTCGTGATGAAACATCCTCGGAGCACCGACCGGTGACAAGACGATCGGCAGCGGCATGGTGGTGGCCAGGACGGTCACGGCCGTCTCCACGTCGCTGACGTCGCGCAGGATCCGGGGGAGCAACTCCACCTCGGCGAATACGGCACGGTTGCGGCGCAGTGTCCACTCGTCCTCGCCACCGCCGTCCAGGTAGGCCGCCGCCCCGGCAGGCAGCCGCTTGCGCGCCAGCTGGGCCAGGTCGTCGATGTCGTAGCAGCGTGCCAGTGCGGGCACCCCGTACGGGGCCTGCGGTCGTCCGAGATGGACCAGCTCAACGAGTTCCGACAGCTTCATGACCTGCCCTCCGTTCAGAGTTGCCGTCTGATGCCCGCTTCGCGCTCGGCCTGCTCGATCTGGTGGATCAAGGCCGTGCCTGTCCACGCCGCGCCGAGCAGCGTCCTAGCCGTCCCTCCCGGTAGACGAGGGACCCAAGGACGGTCGCGATGGCGCCCTGCACCGCAGCCAGGTGCCCCAGGCTGGCCGGGTCGAAGTCCGAAGGGTCGACAAAGCTTCCGCGAAAGCGACACAGACCCCAGGACCTGATCTCATAGCGCACAGTCACAGCGAGGATCACGCAGATGGCGGTTGCCCACAGCCACGGTTCCGATAGGCCTGTGACGAGCGTGCCTAGCACGACAATCCCGATCATGTACGGACTGATGCGTTCGATAGCCAGCTTCCTGCGCGGACAGATCTCCTCGCAATGAGGCACCTGATCCACCACTGGGTAAGCGGCGCAAGTGCGGGGTCCACGACTGGTCGTGCCATGCGAACGTCGGCGTCCACAGCGTTCGCCTACCCGCGCATCTCCCCGCAAACCTGCTGGTGCGGAGCGCCGCACGGAGAGTTGCAGACAAGCCTTGACCAGGAGGCTAGCCGCCGGCCGATTGCCTCGGGCCACTTGCCGGGCCTATGCCGGGGTGCGGGCCGTTCGGGGCGGGGGACGGCGTGGTGGTCCTGCGTGCTGCTGTCCGCGGCCGGCTGGCGTGAGCAATAAGGTACTGGTTGCTGCTGCGGGGACGACATCAGGAACGGACACGTTGCTGGCGGGCGCGGGCAGGCTTGCCCGTCGTGGTCTGCCTTGCTGCTGTCCCGCCGGCCAGCCCGATGACCTGAGCTCTCTTTACAGCCCAATTCCCGCACCCATGCGCCGCCGTCCGGGCAGCCAGTCGTCACCTAGCCCGCTTTCGCCTCGCCAGCCATATAGGTACCAGCAGGACAACTGGCCGGGCCGGTCTCCCTGCACGCAACGGCGCCGCATGCCGCCTTCAAGATCAACATGGATCTCGGTCCGCTGTCCGGTGCCGGTAGGGCACCCTGCTGCTGCGAGAGTGACAGCAGGGTGCCCCACCGGCACAGCCTGGCCCAGGTGAATGGCCGGGCCGATGGCCCGGCGGACGATGCGCAGGGTGCGCCTGAACTTGACGCGGTCCGGGTCGATGCCTGCGTTCGTGGCGGCGGTGCAGATCAGGGCGCTGATCGCTAAATGGGCGAGCAGGTAGCCCCATAGTTCCTGCTCGACCAGGGCCGGTTGCCCGGGCGCAGGATCCGGCCCGGGGCCGCGCAGGTGGGTCTTGAGCTGGGCGTTCCCGGCCTCGTGCGCCCACCGCTCATGGCAGGCGGCGGCCAGGGCCGGCGCCGGGGCCGCCTGCCAGCTGGTGATGCTGGTGACCAGGGCGTCAGCGCGTCCGTGCCGTCGCCCTCGCGATCGGGGACGTCGTACTCGATCAGCCCGGGCGTACTTGGCCTGGCCCGGTTCAGGTCCTGGCCGGCCCAGGCCGGGCCGCCTCGATGATGGCCGCTCTCCTGGCACGGGGGATCCGCGGCTCGATCAGCACGGTCAGGTACGACCCGCCGAATAACCCGTAGATTGGCGAGCTAAGCCTGCCCGAGTGTGATAGCGCCCCAGCAAACTATCTAGCGGCTGGCCCACCGATGACCCAAAGGTGGCGCTGGAGTGCCATGTATGGCCCAAAGGTGGGCCTCAGCGCGAGGCAAACCGGCGTGTTAATTACCTGCGCCGCTTTAGCTTGTCTCGATCATGATCGGCGCTGGCGTTCCCGCCTGGACCGGGCTGCTCGGGCGCAGCGGCGCTGACGCCTGACAACATCAATGCGGATTGACACGCCAGTTTCCCCGCCCGCCCACGAGCCCCGCATCAATTCCCGCAGCATCCATGCTCCGGTGTCAGGGCACCCTTCGCCATATCGTTCACTTTCGCCCTCACCAGCGACACGGGTGGCAGTTGGACGCGGCGTCCGCGTGGATGCGCGAGTTGGTGATCCCGTTGGCTCATTTCTGAGGTTCGCTGGTGGCGGCGGGCGGCCTGGCGGCACGGCTCGCGGCCGACCCGGCCCGGGCCTGGCCGACCGCTGATCAGCAACGTCGCTCCTGTGTTGCTGACCGGACGCCGCGCCGGTCAGCAACGTCGCCGCGATCTTGCTGTCCTGGCGGCAACATCGCGCCTTTGTTGCTGTCCCGGCCCCGCCCCGCACAGCAACGATAGCGCCCCGATGCTCCCGCGCCGCGCCGCCGGGCCACCGCCAGCACCCCGGCCCAGCAGCAGCCAGCCCAGCAGCAGCCAGCCCAGCAGCACCCCGGCCCAGCAGCAGCCAGCCCAGCAGCAGCCGGCCCAGCAGCAGCCAGCCCAGCAGCAGCCAGCCCAGCCACAACAACAGGCCCCCACCACCCGGCCGGGCGGGCCGACCTGGCCCGGCCAGGCACCCGACCAATAGACCAACAGCCTTAGGTGGCCTTGCGGACGCTGTGCCGCGTGTAAGGCTGCGCTGCTTACGGACCAAGATCCTTGATGCGGGGCTTCAGCGGTGGGCGGTGCCGTGCCTGACTGGCTGGCCTTTCGGACAGCGGGTCGTCATGACTGGGTCCCGCGGCAGCTGGATGCTGCTCGGCGTTGTCCTGGTCGGCTCCTTTATGGCGGTGCTCGACACCACTAGCGTCAACGTGGCGCTCCCGAGCATCGCGGTCGGCACT
The DNA here is from genome assembly GCA_035716545.1 of Streptosporangiaceae bacterium. Lineage (GTDB taxonomy): Bacteria > Actinomycetota > Actinomycetes > Streptosporangiales > Streptosporangiaceae > Chersky-822. Next base: position 24,355 of record DASTJM010000013.1, on the reverse strand, counting down.
GGGGCTCATCAGCGGCGATCGAGTGGGTTGTCTCCGGGTACGCACTGGCCTTCGGGCTTACCCTCGTCCCGGCCGGGCGGCTCGGCGACAAGTTCGGCTACCGGCCGCTGTTCCTGGTCGGCCTGATCATCTTCACGCTGGCCAGCCTGGGCTGCGGGCTGGCCTGGAGCCCGAGCGTGCTGATCGCCGCACGAGTCGTGCAGGCCTCGGCGCCGGCATCTACGACCCGGCTGTCGAGCGCGCAGCGGAAGACGCCTAGACCCAGGCACCGGCCTTCTAGCCCGTCGCGAGCAGCGGGCCAAGCGGCCCGAGGTCAATGTTGAGATCCTCGGGTTCGAGGCCAAAGTGGTCGCGCAGCTCGGCCATCCTGGCCTCAAGCGCCATCAGCGTCAGGCCGATCTTGTCCACCTGCTCGGGCGTGAGGTCCCCGACCTCGACCCGCCGCAGCGCCTGCCGCTCCATGAGCTGGTGGAGCAGCTCCACGACCGTGAGCACCAGGCTGACTAGTCCCCGCTCCACCGACTCGGGATCAGCATCGATCCGCCGGCCGGGCCTGACTGGCCGCTCAGTGCCTGCCGGCATCGCCGTCGGCGCGCGCAGCAGCATCGGCGCGGAGCCCCTGCTGGCACTGGTCACGGCGAATGACTCTGATCCTGGCTCGCCAGGGTTCCGACCGAGGCCACTAGGGCGCGGACCGAGATCGTCACCATGTCGACGTCGGCGAGAGCCAGGGTGACCTCGCCTGCCAGCACGACTCCGCCTGCCAGCACGCGGTCGAGCAAGTCGACCAGCGCGATCGGCTGCTGATCGACGCCAGCGTCGGACCAGGTGCTGTCGGTCATCAGGCCGGCTTGCTGACCAGCGCTCATCGCGGCGCACCGGCACTGGTGACGTGGCTGGGTCCTGCCGCCGCGAACGAGTACGGCGGCCACGGGCCGGTGAGCTCCAGCCGCACGGCCGGGTTCATCGCCGCCGTCTGCTCGGCCATCGCGGCGAACGCGGCCCGTTCCCGGTCGTCGACCAGGTAGCTGGCGTTCAGGATCATGCGCGCTGTAGTCCCCGAGAGCTGCGGGTCCTGCGGCCTGTGCACTGCCGAAGCGACGGCGTGCCCGGCCAGCTCCGCGTGCAGATGCTCGGCGCGTTCGACAGCGGACCGGCGCACTTCCTCCGCGGCGGTCAGCTGCCGGCGCCGCTTCATGAGGTAAGCGGCCCCCGACCCCGCCTCGACCGATCCGCCGGTGCTCCCTTCATCGGCTGGCGTGGCGGTCTCGACTGCTTGCGCAGCGTAAACCTTGACGCCCCATTCGCTCCGGCCGGCGAGCTGGCTGAGTACGGCCTGGAAGTCGTCATGACGCTGCTCGAGCATGCGCGTGAGCCCTATTTCCGACCTATAGACCGTCGCGAGACGCATCGGGACGACCGCTGCTGACCGGGCGACCGCCGCCACGACGCGGTGGTGCATCCTTGCCACCGCTTCGAGCCAGGGCAGCTGGTCCAGGTTGCGCCGCAGCGGTTCTTCGCCGAACTCGGCCAGGTCCACCGGGCTCACCACGGCTGCAAGGTCAGCCGCGTTCACCAGGCGCACAGGCCGGCCGGCGACGCCGACGAGCCGGCCATCGCTCTCCTTGACGGCGCCGGCCCTGACGACGGCATAGGCCCAGACGGCTTCTTGGTCACTCATGGCCGGGCTCGCCTGCTTCCAGGGCGGACACCCGGCGCCGCAGTTCACGATTTTCGTTGACGAGCTGCTGGCTGTTGCCCGACAGCCACGGGTCGTGCTCCCACCAGTTGATCCCGACTTCCCTGGCGGTATCCAGCGACGCGATCACCAGGCGGAGCTTGATGGTCAGCAACTCGATGTCCAGCAGGTTGACCTGGATGTCCCCGGCGATGACCAGGCCTTTGTCGAGCACCCGCTCCAGGATGTCACCTAGGTTGGCCGGCTCCCGGGGGCCGGACGCGCGACGATACTGCTGCGGCGAGCCGCTGTCGTAGCCGACAACACTGCCAGAAGTCATCGTTCTCACCCCCCGTCGCCGTGGCCGCGCCCGTATCGCCTGGTGCGCCGGTACGACAACAGCGCCCCTGAGGTGTCGATCACGGCTTCGTAGATCGCCAGGATGTCCGCCGACGACGGAATCCTGCGGTCCTCGACCACCTCGACGCTGACGCGCCAGCCCTCGTCGGCCGGCTCGATGGCCGTCACACCCTCAGGCTGCCTGGCAGTGAGCTGGCCGACGGCTGTGACGGCCGCTTTCGCGGCTGCCCTGGCGGTCGTAACCTCGCCCTCACCGGGCACGGACGCATCTTCGTCGTACGCATCGTTCTCTTCGTAGGGTTCTGCGTCGTCATAAGGTTCTGCGTCGTCGTAGGGTTCTGCGTCGTCGTAGGGTTCGTCGGTGTTCCTGGTTCGGTCCTCTTCGCGGGCCCCTCGCGTGGTCGACATCAGATCACCCCTTCCTCAGAGTGAGCGGGCGCCGCGCAGGGCGGCGCCTGCGGCTTGTCGCTCGGCGCGGGCGAACTCATCGTCGGTGATCAGGCCCGCCGCCCTGGCCTGCTCCGCCTCCTCGAGTCGCCGGCGCACGATCGCCGGGTCGGAGACTTCCCGCTCAGCTTCGTCCGCGATTATCTCGGCGAGCCTGACCACCGCGACTACGGGCAGGAAAGGTAGCCGTACTAGCGCGCTGAACATCTTCGAATCACCCCCGTAAGCCCGAAGTCCTCTCTGGCCGGGCTCTGGCCGGCTTCCTCAGCTGGCTGGCGCCGCGACCACGAAGTCATACGGCGCCATGGGGCCGAGCAGCCGGAAATCCACTCGTCCGCGCCATCGTGCCGCCACATCGTTCAGGCTCTGGCGCAGGCGCTGCTGGTCCGCCTTGTCCCGGCGGACCAGCAGCGCGAGGCAGGCCGCGTCTTCCTCGTGGCTCGGCTGACGAGCGGCTACGGCTTCGCAGTACGGCCCGACCGTGTCCATGAGAGCCGCCGAGTCAGCCTGACGCTTGGCCGCGATCGCCTCGTTGACCAGCTCGCCTAGCCTGATCCTGAGTTCCCTGGTCGCCAGCTCGCTTTTGCCCCGGATGGCGGCCGCCAGAGCAGCCGCCTCGCTGTGCTCGGCCAGCACCTCGGTGAGAACGGCGTCTTCCACGTACCGGCCCGTTATCACGTACTGGACAGTGCCGGCGAACTTGCCGAGAGCTTCGGCGAACTCGTCATGGTAGGGCGCCAGCAGGGTTTCCCGCACCGCGCCTTTCGCATCGAGGACGGCACCGAACCGCATCGGCAAGACCGCGGCCCTGGCCGCGACGGCGTCAAGCAGCCTCTGATGGGCCATGAGGTCGTCTGGCGTCCCTAGCGGCGCCCCGATGCGGACCGGGCTGACAAGCGCGGCGATATCGCCCGATCGGACTAGCCCCGCCGGGCGGTGCTCGGTGCCGACCGTTCGCTTCCTGGGCGGCGCTTTGACCCCCGAACGCACGATGCCATAGACGTACCAGCCCGTCCCCAGCTCGGTTCGTGCTGGTTCCGTCGCCGGCTCTGCCGCCGGGTCCTTGGCCCGGCCCTTGGTCGATTCCGACATGTCAGTCCTCCGCGTCATTGCCGCCGCGGCGGGTAGCTGAGCGAGAGCGTCCCGGCCTGCCGCTCGTGACCTCATCGAGCTTGTCGCCGGCGGCGTCCAGCGCTCCCTTGGCCTTCTGCCGGGCGCCCGACTGCTGCATGTCACCGACCAGTTCGGGCAGCCCCTCCTTGTCTTGCGAGATGTCCAGGCGGTTCACTGCCTCGGCAAAGCGCAGGTAGGTATCGACGCTGGCCACGACGATCCGCGCGTCGATGGTGAGCACCTCGATGCCGACCAGGGACACGCGGACATAGGCGTCGATCACCAGGCCCTTGTCCAGGATGGTGTCAATGACGTCGGCCAGGCCGGTGGGCGCGGGGCGATCGAGCATCGGCGCGCCCGACGACTGCACTGCGGTCATCGTCGATCACCTCTTCTCCCGTCTTGCCACTCTCTTGATGCCACTTGTCCTTGATGCCACTTGTCCTTGATGTCGCTTGTCCTTGATGTCGCTTGACCACAGGGCGTCTGGCTCTCCAGGAAACGCCCGGCCCCCCGAAGCCTCGGGCGGATCGCCACGACGCTCACCGGGCTCTCCGCTTTCGCCTGGACGCCCTGCGGCCAAGCTCGGTGGCTACCCCTTTGAACTCACGTAAACAACAATCTCAAAATTCTCTTGAGTCACATCAGGCGCGCGGAAGTGCTCGCGCCCAGCGCCCTCGATGGCCCGAAGATGGCGCTGGAACGCAATGCCGGGAAGCTAAGGGGTCTGGCGGGCGCCGCCGAGCACGGCAGAGCCAGGGCCGTCTGGCCCCGGCAGCGCTGTGATGCCGAGCTTGCGTGCGACGGCGCTGCCGGGAGCGGCCGCCTGCCCGTACACGTACGGCCAGTTCCGGAGGAAGAGCAGCTTGCGCGCTCAAGTAGGACTCGATCCGATGGCGGCAGGCCCGCCTTTGGGACATCCATGGCGCTGGGGCGCCACCTATGGGCCATCGGCGGGCCTCCGGCGCAAGCTGGAGGCCAGATTACCGGACGCCGGCCGGGGGCAGGCAGGACGCGGGGCCGTGGACGGTGACCTTACGGCCGTGCGAGGCGCCGGAGGAGGCTCCGCTCCAGCAAGGCCAGCTCCGTAGCCCTGCCCACAAACCCGTGAAGCTTGCAGCTCTCATCTACGTAGCTGACATTTACATAGACTAGGCGTACAGCGACCGCCCCGGCCCGTCCCGGGTGCGGTAAGAATCTGGGGTGCCCATAGGACGGATCGCCTTCCTGCATCGGCCGCCCGCGGGCGGCCAGGTAGCCGGATGCATGATCATTGGCACGGCGCTCGCGGTCGTGATGTGGCAGTACACCCTGCCAGCGCCCGCCCTGCTAACCGGCTGGGACATCGCGGCGGCGACCTACCTGGCGATGGTCTGGGTCGCGGTGTCCCCGATGAACGCGGAGGTCACCGCGCGCATGGCGGGCAGGGAGGATCCCAGCAATCCCGTGGCTGAAGTGGTCGTGGTTGCCGCAAGCATCGCCGCCCTCGTGGCCATCGGCTTCGCGCTCGCCAGAGCGGGCGAGTCCACAGGCAGCACGAAGGCGTTGCTTATCGGCCTCGGCGCGGTCAGCGTTGTCGCGTCGTGGCTCGTGGTCCACACGGTTTACATGCTGCGATACGCGCGCAGCTATTACAGCGAGCCGCCGGGCGGCATCGACTTCAACGAAGAGGATCGCCCCGCCTACCTGGAGTTCGCGTATTTCTCGTTTACGATCGGCATGACCTTTCAGGTCTCAGACACGACCATCACCAGCAAGGGAATCCGGCGCCTGACGCTGCATCACGCGCTGCTGTCGTTTCTGTTCGGCGCCGTCATCCTCGCGACGGCGATCAACATTTTCGCCAGCCTCCTGCACTAAGGGTCCTGACGGCGCGGCAGGGGCTCTGATCGGCTTCGGACATCTAGCTGACCAGAGAAGGACTCAACTAGCATAAGGGCTCCGAACGGGACGACTCGGGTGCCGGATTTGGGGAGGTGGCGTGCTGGTCAGCGACGTCATGACGGCGTTCCCGGCTTACATACGACTTGGCGCGACCATCCGGCGGGCGGCCGAGGTGGTCAGCGTGTCGGAGGTCGGCCAGCTGATGTCGTGGATCACGACGGCCAGTTCGTCGGGTCGCTTTCGGAGGAGGACCTGGTGCGGGCCATGCTGCCCGGCTTCGATGACGTGACCGCTGCTGGCGGCACGCTCGCCGACGCGTTCCGCATCTTCCTTGAGCGCGGCCGGGAACTCGCCGATCGTCCTATCGACCCCCTCGTCGCGCGCGACACCGCGACTGTGCGACCGGCCGGTGAACTCGCCAGGGCGGCGATCGTGATGATCGACCGCGGTATCCGCAGGCTGCCCGTGGTCGACGACGGGGCTCTGGTGGGCAGCTTGTCCCGGGCCGATCTGTGCCGAGCGGTGATTTACCATTCCTGAACTCCGGCTGACCCTCACCGATCGGCACACGCGGGAGAGCAGCCACCGGGCGTGCGCGCTGCCGGCAACTCTTGGCCGGGACAGCGGCTCAGCGGCCGTGGTGCTTGACGACCCGGACGTTTCGCGGCGCCACGCACGGCTTGAGATGATCGACAGCCAGTTGGTGGTCACCGATCCCGGAAGCACCAACGGGACCTATGTGCCATTCCCGGTTGACGCCGCTACCTGTCATCATCAGCTTAAGTTGATCTTGGAAGGATGTGCGGTACCGGTCGCGGTACCGGTCGCGGTACCGGTCGCGGTGCCGCCTCCGGTCTGACAAGTCGTCCGCGCTGGTACCCAAGTTGGCGCTAAGGCAGAAGTAGCGCGGACGACCGTGACAGCGTGGGCCTTGTCATGAGGGCGTCGGCTTGGCCGGCCTTCTGGCCAACTGCGCTACGAACGCGGCGGCGACGGCGGTCCAGGCGGCGACAGCGACCCAGAACATGAATCGGCTGAGCGGCTCCATGAAGCCCAGCCCGGCAACCTTGCCGAATGAGAACGTGGCGGCGCTGTACATTCCCAGCGGGAAGACCACGCTCCACAGGGTGGGCTCGTAGCTGAGGGGCCAGCGCTGGCGGACGTGCCGCCAGAGGCCGAGCAGGATCAGCAGCGGTATCCACCAGGTGCCGAATGCCCACAAGGCGAAGGAGAAGCCCTCGACGAAATGGGCTGTGTCCCTGATGATGGGCACCACCGGAGGCAAGCCCAGGATCTTGGCGCCCGCCAGCACCGTAATGGCGGTAGCGCCCATCAGGATCCAGTAGGGCGGGCCAAGGACCTCGGGAGTCATCGGCACGGTGAGCCACCGCAGCATGATCAGCGCTACCAGGATCAGGTAGAGGATCAGGCCTATGCTCCACAGCGCGATCGCGAGCGTGGCGAGCGTGGCCGCGGCCGCTGGGTAGGCCGCGATCATCATCGATGCCGTGATCGCGAGCGACTGGGTGCCAACCACCCAGAGCAGCCACCCGCCGTTGACTCCCGCCAGCACGGACGCGTCCTTGCGGGCCAGCATCAAAGTGGCCGGCACGCCGTAGGTCAGCACCAGCCACACCGCGCCGGCCAGGCCGCCGAGTACGACCGTGAGCAGCGGGTGCCCGGCCATGTCAAGGCGAGCGGCGAGCACGTCGAGGCCGGCCACGATGGTAAAGAAGCCGAACACCCGGTCAGGTGCCTGAAGATCAGCCGCCAGGGACCGGCGGTAGGCGATGAGCCTGGCGACCAGCATCGCTGCCAGCAGGATCAGTCCCGCGCAAGCCAGCGCCAGCAGCAGGCCAGAAAGCCATGACGGCCCGAGGAGGAACGCAGCTGCCGAGACGATGCCTGTGGCCATGACGAACGCGAAGGCAGCCGGGTGCAGCCCCTTCACCGCATCGGCTGCCAGTCGCGACGACGGGGTGCCGCGCCCGCTCGTCACGGTGCTCACCGCGAGGTTTCCCAGCCGCGCCTGGTCAGGCGGTGGTTGAAGGGCGAGGCCTGCCGGGGCGGCGCGATCGCCGGGTTAGATGCGTGCACGAACGGGAGCATGTCCGCGCTGGACAGGTCATGTTTCCCGTGCCAGGTCCCGGCCGCCAGCACGACGCCGGCGAACAGCGAGAACGCCGCACCGCGCGGGCAGCCGCGCGGCTCGCAGGCAGGACGGCCGGGGTCAGTGAACGGGTAGTCGGATGGCTGTGCCCCCCAGGTGATGATCCCGTCCTTGACAGCGCGCTGCACCGTCAGCAGGTTAGGCGAGATAGTCCCGCGGCGCACATAGCGGCCGGCTCGAACCAGAGCCTCGTCGCGCTCGGAAACGATCCCAGGCCGTTCCGGCTTCGCGGCCATCATTACCACCCTTCCGGGCGTGTCGCAGCAACGGAATTACGGCTTCATTCAAGCAGCCCGGTGCACGGCCGTCAGGACTAGAGGTCCCCGGGGGCTTGAGCCTTAGGTCCTGTGCCAGCCCAGGACGTCGGCTAGGAAGCCACTTACCGCGGCGAACGACCGGCTGTCAGCGACCGGGTCGTAGGCAACTCCCGGGATCGCGCCCTGCTGGGTGTGGGTGGTGTGGGTGTCGGTGTGGGCGGCGTGGGTGTCGGCGTGGGCGTGGGTGTGGGCGGCGTGGGTGTCGGCGTGGGTGAAGCCATGGAGCGCGCCGCCGTACATGATCAGTTCCCAGTCCGCGCCGGCGGCGTTCATTTCCTCGGCGAACGCTGCGACGTCTCTTGGAGGTACGTGCGGGTCCCGGGCGCCATGGCAGACCAGGATCCGTGCGCGGGTTGCACCGGGTGCGGCTCGCTGGGTGGTGGCGAGGCTGCCATGAATGCTGACCACTCCGGACAGGTTTTCGCCAGACCTGGCCAGCGCGAGTGCGACCATGCCGCCGAAGCAAAAGCCAATCACGGCAATTTGTGCGCCCATGCCTGGGCTGGCGGTGCCTGGGCTGGCGGTGCCTGGGCTGGCGAGGGTGCCTCGGCAGCGCGACAGTGCGGCCAGGCCGGCCTGTGCCCGGCGGACCATTGCCGGCGGATCGTCCCGTAGGGCGGTGATGCAGCCGAGGACCCGGTCCCGGTCGCCGGCGATGCCCTCGCCGAACATGTCACAGGCGAGGACGACGTAGCCGAGTGCCGCGTATCGCCGGGCTTGCGCCCGAGCGTGGTTATCAAGGCCGGCGCCGCCGTGCACGAGCAAGATGCCTGGCCGGGTGCCGGGGAAAGATTCGTTGCGGCAAAGCACGCCGGTAAGCGCAGTGCCGCCGTCATTGTACGGCAGGTCGGTAAGGGTGATGTTCAGTGCCGGATCAACTGGGGCTGTATCTGCCGAGGTCATGCATTGACAATACCGGCGACAGCTTTTATGTTTAACTTAGGATATCAGAGAATAATAAATTTCAGAGTTCATCGAAATACCGGCATGATAACAATTCTCGGCGACCCTGGCTAGCGCCTGCCACTGATAGGTGCGGGTATAGGACTTTCGCCTGCAGTCCATTGCGATCTGGCTTGCACGCCGACCGGCATGGGAGCACCTCGGCGGTGATAGGGCGGTCGGCCGGGAGTGGGTGCGGCCGGCGGGAAATGGGGCGACTCAACGGGAGGCCGGGCGGGGGTCAGGCCGTCGGCGATCTGGCCCGACAGCATGGTCGTCCTCCTTGCTGCTGTTGTCGGCCGGTGCGGGTGAGCAACGTGGGCACAAGTTGATGCTGTCAGGATGACAGTACGTAGGGCCACGTTGCGGTTGGTGCCAGGTTAGTTTCAGCATCGTGGTCCTCCTCGCTGCTGTCCTCGCCGGGCTAGCCCGGCGCTCCGCTGCGGGGTGCGGCTGCGGGGGTGCGGGGTGCAGGGGTGCGGGGTGCAGGGGTGCGGGGTGCAGGGTTCGTGGCGGGAGGGTTTTCGGGTTCGGGAAGGTTGACGGTGCTCCTGGGGGAGGGTTCGCGGGTCCGGGAGGATTTTCGTGCTCCACGACGAAATATCTCCCGCCCCTGAAAACACTCCGCCAGGAAGGCGACAATCCTCCCTGCTGTGCTGACGATTCTCCTGCTGTGCAGATGATTCTCCTGCTGTGCAGATGATTCTCGCCGCCGCGCCGATAATCCTGTCCGATACGTCGGTAACCTCCTCAGCTAAGAAATTCTTCCTCCAAGACCTCCGCCCGGTCGCCCGAACCTTTCGGATGACAGGCGCCCTCCATCGTCTCTTAGATTCCCGCCATTGCGCCAAACTCGATGGATGTCGCCAAGGTAGGCCTGACGCCACCGGGTTGGACCAGGAGAATCGACGCGTCGTGCTCTGCTCTTTGTCTGGCCCGCCACTGGCCCGCCACTGGCCCACCGGCGCATGCTGCTGGATGCGGTGGTGGGTGACCGGTTCTGCGGCGAGGATTTGGCGAAGCGAGGCGGGCGAGGCGGGGCGGGAAGCAACATTGATGCGCGCGTTCGTGTTGTTCTGACCTTTGTGTTTAATTGCGGAGCAGGTTATTTTTGATCGCATGCGAATTGTCGTGGCCAAGCACGGTCTTTTCCCCGAATGCTTTCCGCAACCCTGAGACCGCAATCGCCGAAGTTGTCATGCGACCACCGTCGGCGCCCGGCCTGACACCGGCCTGACAGCTGTCTGTGACCAAGAGTGTGACCGGCCTGTCACCGACCGGTCACGCTCTTGGCGCGGCCGGTCACGTCCCTGACACGAGCGCTGAGATGGCGTTCTTACTGTGGGCCAGGAACCGACAGATCGAGTGGGTGCCCTGCCGGGTCAGCCAGCGTGATCCAGCTAGCGCCGCCGGCGAGCCGGGTGGCACCAAGCTCCTGCGCCCGGGCCCCCGCCGCCTGGAGGTGACCAGTGTCGTCGACGATGATGTCGAGATGCCCTTGCTGGGGATGCGCCGGGTCCGGCCACTGCGGTGGCGTGTAGTCACTGACCTGCTGGAACATAAGATTCTTGCCGCCGCCAGCGACGAGCGCGCCCTCCGGGCCCTCGTAGGCCACCTCCATCCCGAGCAGGTCGGCGTAGAAGCGGGCCAGCGCGGACGCATCGGGCGCGTCGAAGGTCGCCGCGAACAGCTGCATCTGCGGGCCGGCTCCGTCCCGCTGGCACAGGTCGAAAGGATGACCGGCCGGGTCGGCCAGCGTGATCCAGGTAGCGCCGTCGGCGAGCCGGGTAGCACCGAGCGCCACCGCATGCTGAGCCGCCTCCTCATGCCCGTCGACTTGCAGATCCAGGTGGACCTGCTGGGGTCGCTCCTGTCCGGGCCACAGCGGCGGTATGTGCTCGGTAACCTGCTGAAAGGCAACCTCCTGCCCGTCATCGGCACGCAACGTGATCCAGCCGTCCACATCACGGGCCTGCTGCCAGCCGGTCAGCTGGGCGTAGAACGAAGCGAGCCCTGCGATGTCCGTCGCGTCCAGAGCGACGAGTTCCAAGCGTCCTGTTACAGTCATGCGGACTATCCTGCCCCGCGCCTCTGACAGCCCGCCCGCGTCACGGCGGGAACGGGTATCGGGGATTCATTGCAGGGCCACAACGATGGGGATTAGCCCCCGTCCACTCGTTTGGGGTTGCAGTGCTTTGCCTATTACTGCACCAAACGCACGGGTCTGATCCGTTGCCTTCATGGCGTGACCTGGTGTTGCGGATGTCGTAAGCAGATCGCCGACGGAGATCGGTGAGATGTCAGCGTCTACCTTGCAGTAGACTTTTCCGATAAGGCCTATCGCCATTCTGGCCTGCTGCCCGGCGCTCGGTCGCTTGTCAAGCGTGATTCCGGGTTTGTTATTCCCGGCTCCTGAGATGACGCCGACGACTTTCCGGTCATATGGATCCTGGCTCGCCTGGAGTGCCTCACCATCCGCGCTTATGACCATGACCGTTCCGGGCTCGCAGGGCTCAGTGCCGACGACGGCGAATTCTTCAGCGCAATCGGCCCCTGGCAAGGAAATATCGCCGGTGACCGTCACGTTCCCGTCGAAAAAGCCTGCCAAACCGCCGGGGTTGTGCCCGGAAACCCCCGCGGCCTGGGGATTGTGGCTTACCCCCCACACCCCGTCGAACCCGTCGCTCTCGCCGACCACGCCTGCTTGTGATCCGCTGTGGCCGTACACTCCCTGCCAGGTGTCGCTGAAGCCGGCTACGCCGCGGCCGCCGTTGCTGCCTCCCCAGACTCCGTACCCGTTCTGATCGTGATGCCCGGAGACTCCTGCGTTGGGGGGTGAGTGGCTTACCCCCCACACCCCGTCGAACCCGTCGCTCTCGCCCACCACGCCGGCCTGTGATCCGCTGTGGCCGTACACCCCCTGCCAGGTGTCGCTGAAGCCCGCGACCCCGCGGCCGCCGGCTGTGTTCCTGCCAGTCAGGCCAGGCACAGCATTCTGGTTTGAGTCACCCTCATAAGGTGCGTTCATGTCTCACGTCCCGTGCCGTCGAGAACTAGGTATGCCGCAGAGATCAGAAGCTAAGTGATGGAGATGAAACCATGGCGAGACTGGACCGTCAAGAAGACATTCAGCAAGGGTAAATGGTCAGGGAAGGCTCCAGCGCAGTGCCTCGCGGCAATCCTGCGGCCCGCTGTATTTGGCGAGATGAGGCCGAAGATCTTGACGCTCGCTGGTGACGACGCGATCATGAAACTCTGACCGGCTACGCTGGTCCTGGCCGTACCGGGTACACAACTGCCGGGATCGCCTGCGAGCGGAAGGCACAGCCTATGGCTCTTTACCAGTTCATGCTAGAACGATTCCATATCGATAACACGCGTTCTCGGCACGAGGATACTGACACGGTTGCCTTCGCCGTGCGGGCCGGTGCAGGACAAACATTCGTGCAATCAAAACTGGTCGGGGACGTGAACAATGGCGACCACAATGTGGGCGTTGCCTCGCCAGCATTGTATGTGCCAGCTGACGGGAAGCTAGCCGTATTCAGTTACTTCATATACAACGGAGATACCAGAAACCTGGAGATAAGTCTCGATGACGAGGCCGGCAAGGTTATCGACCTTTATACCGAGCAGATCGTTGAAGGCGGTCCGTCGCAAGATCCTGACGCGGAAATACCCGACGATCCCAGCCTTCCTGATGGTGCCAGTTTCGACGACACGTCCTGGGTTAACGTCCTTGAGTTCGCTGCCATCGGTTCGCTTTTGTTCCCTGATTGCGACGGGATGGTGGCTGCTGATGTGATAGGCAGATCTAAGAGCGAACTCGACGCTGCCATCGACGCAGCCGGCGGGACGTCATACACTCAGCACAGGAGATATCCGGGGACGGATTCGCCGCCTGGATGCGGCAGTAATTCTGACTACACAGTTACCTGGTCAGTAACTCGTTTCCGGGACGATGGCACGCACAGCCTCCGGGCGCTTCTCGCACGAGGTCATGCAGTCCTTCAGCCAGGCATACGCTCCCTGAATAATGGTGGGGCAGTGAGCATAAGAGACCTTTTGTCCTAGTTACGTCTTGTGTCATTTACGGGTCCCGCATCTTGCGACCCGGTCTTTTACACGACCGCATTGCGCTCCAGCGCAATGGCCAGGACGTTGAGGCGGGGGGTGTCCGGGGCGGGCAGGCCAGCTGGGTTATCTGGGTTGGCGGGTGCCGGGGTGCCGGGGTGCCGGGCTCTTGGCGGTAGTTTCGGTTCGAGCACCAGGTAGCGGCCTGGGTCGGCAGCGGCGAGGTCAAGGAACGTGCGCCTGACCTTTGTGGAACTGCTCGACGAGGGTGGTGAAGAGTTTTCGTTTGCGGGAGCGCTTTCGTCATGATCGTGGAGGTGTTTCGCGTGCCGGAGGGAGCTTTTTCATTTTGTGGAGCTTTTTCGTCGGATAACACGGCAAGGCTCCACAACATGAAAACTCTCCACCGGGAACCCGAAAACCGTCCCCCGGGAGACCGAAGTGTGCTTCAAGGGCGAGCGGGAGATTCGGGCGAGCGGGGAGATTCGGGCGAGCGGGAGATTCGGGCGAGCGGGAGATTCGGGCGAGCGGGAGATTCGGGCGAGCGGGAGATTCGGGGCGAGCGGGAGATTCGGGCGACCCGGCCCCGTCGACGACCTGACGGCTCATCGCGGATCCAACGCCTTGTAGTTTATGCATAATCCTTGCCGCCTGCCGGTCCGTCGCACTTGAGGACGGCCGGTAGGGTACGGCAGCGCAAGGTACTCAAGCGCGGCAGCGGGCTGATACAGCTATTCATGCGGGACGCGTCCTTATTCAACAAAGGCGAGGGGATGAGACGAATGGGTCGTGAGGTGACCCGGCGGCACCTGCTTGGACGGGCCGGGACGGCGGCGGCCGGGACGGCGGCTGCTGGGCTGGCGGGGGTTGGCGTGGCGGGCTGCTGGTCTCACTCGCCGGGGTCAGGCATGGCGGGCAGTACCGCGACCGGGGGCGGGACGGTGGTCGATGGCTACCGGCGGTTCGTCACCAGGCCGGACCTTAATCCGCCCGTGCTGCGCGTGGCTAGCAGGCAGGCAGGGTCCCAGGCCAGGTATTACTTCATGAATGCGCCGTACTCGGGGCCCGGCCGGGGCGGCGCCATCATCGCTGATGCCAGGGGGGATCTGGTGTGGATGGGACCCGATGCGCCGGGAGCGCACCGGATCGAGTTCAACGTCCAGTCCTACCGCGGCGAGCCGGTGCTGACCTGGTTCGAGGGCGTGGAGACCCACGGCTGGGGCCAGGGCGTGGCAGTGATCGCGGACTCTGCCTACCACCGCAGGCACGTTATCCGGGCGCATAGCGGCCCGCACGACCGGTCCAAGCTCAACGTAGATCACCACGAGTTCAACATCACGGCAGACGGGCACGCGCTGGTGTCGGCCTTCCGCACCTACTATGACGTCGACCTGCGCCCGGTCGGGGGGCCATCCAAAGGCGTCCTGGTCGCGGGCGTCTGCCAGGAGATCGACATCGCCACAGGAAAACTGATCTTCGAGTGGGACAGCCTGCAGGACGGTGTGCCGCTCGACGAGACACGGCAGCCGTTTCACTACAAGGGGCAGCAGTTCGGAATCGCCAGTAACCCCTACGATTATTTCCATATCAACTCTATCGCCCCGACTCCGGACGGCGACCTGCTGATCTCCTCCCGCAACACCTGGAGCGTCTACAAGGTGCGCAAGCTAGGCACCCATGACAGCAAAATCGTGTGGCGGATGAACGGGAAAAATTCGGATTTCACGATGGGACCGGGAACGTCGTATTTCTGGCAGCATCACGTGCGGCCGCATCCCGGCGGCATCGTCACCGTCTTCGACAACGGCGCCGCGCCGCCGAAAGAGCCGCGGTCGCGGGCGCTGGTGCTGCACGTGGACGAGGACGCGATGCACGTCACGCTGGGTCATCAGTACGTCCGTCCGGGACAGCCGTTGCTGGCCGACGCCATGGGTAGCGCTCAGCTCCTGCCTAACGGCAACATGCTCGCCGGCTGGGGCACCAACCCGTACTTCTCGGAGTTCACCCCCGACGGCACGCTGATCACCGCCGGGCAGATGACGAACGGCAACCCCTCCTACCGAACTTTCGCCAGCCCATGGACAGGCCATCCGGCCGGCCCGCCCGACGTCGCGGCAAGGCACCGGGCAGGCGGCGCCACCGTCTACGCCAGCTGGAACGGCGCGACCGAGCTGGCCTCCTGGGCCGTCCTGACAGGCAAATCACCGTCATCACTCGTCAAAACGGACTCGGCGCGCAAACGAGGTTTCGAGACCGCAATCGAAGTACGCAGCAGCGGTCCGTATTTCGCCGTCCAGGCACACGACGCCAGCGGCAGCATGCTCGCCAGGTCAGCCACGGTCAGGATCCGGTAGGCCGATCGCGGTCGCCCGCTCGCCGCCCGGGGGGCGGTTCCGCTGGGATATCGGTGAGGCGCAGTGCCAGTGCGGGACAGGCGCGGACAGCGCGGCGCGCGAGCGATGCAAGGTGACCGGGGATGTTGCCGGTCAGGATCGGGTAGCCCCATTCGTCTATTTCGATGACTTCGGGGAGCAGCTCAGCGCACAGTCCGCGGCCGTCGCAGGCGATGGGATTGACCTCGAGCCTGTGCATCACCGCTCCCGCCTCATGGTCTGCGGCTCAGGGATGGTGGCCGGGAGACAGAGCCAGCCCGGGAGACAGAGCCCGCCCCCGAGGGACAGAGCCCGCCCCGGGAGACAGAGCCCGCCCCGGGAGACAGAGCCCATCCCGGGAGACAGAGTCAGCCGCGAGACAGAGCCCGCCGCGCGAGTGCGCGCGGGCGTCCGCGGCGAATGCCGTGAGAGCCGATTCGGCCATCCGGACGGCGCCGTCCGGGTGGCGGCAGGCGCCGCGGCCGGCGATCTGCCGGAATCGCCGCTGGAGCCGGTCGAGCGGGTCACCTTGTGGGTGCCTGGCGGCCAGCTGGCTTAGATCGCTGGCGATGGCTGGCAGGCCGAACATGCATGGCCCGCACTGCCGTGCGCTCTCATCGGCCAGGTAACGGAGGATCCGCGCGGCTTCGGCCAGCCCGCAGGTGCCCGGCTGGAGCGCGAACAGCACGCCAGCGCCTGGCGCGGCGCCCGCGCGCGAGAGGCCGGGCTTGGTGAAGGGCAGTCCGGTGACCTGGCCGACCGGATGCCAGGTGCCGAAGTACCCGCCCACGAGCACCGCCTCGACGCCGCTTTGGGCCTGAGCGGCAGCTAGCAGGTCGCCGGTGCGGGTGCCCCCTGCGATCTCGTAGATCCCGGGGCGGGCGACCGCTCCCGTGACCGTCGTGAGCATCGTGCCCGGGGCCTCAGCGACCCCGGTCTGCCTGAACCAGGCGGCGCCGTGGCGGGCGATCAGCGCGACGTGGGCCAGCGTCTCGACGTTGGCCACCATTGTCGGGCGCTTGCCCACCCCGCGCTCGAACGGGCGCGGGGGAGTGGCGGTGGGTTTCGCCATGCCGCCGTTGAGCCAGTGGACGAGCGCGGTCTCTTCGCTGGCGACGTAGCCGCCGGTCAGTTCGCGTATCTCGACAGGTACGGCGCCGGTCCTGGCTTGCTGCCGTTGCCTGACAGCCTCGGTCACGATGGCGATCAGCTTTCTCCTGCGCTGGGGAAGGCAGAGACAGACCGTGGTCGCTCCTATGGCTCGCGCGGCCAGTTCGATGCCGTCAAGTACCAGATGCGGTGCCCGGGTCAGCAGCGCCTTGTCCTTCTCGCTGGCCGGCTCGCTTTCCATTCCGTTAGCTATGAGCGCGGCCGGCCCGCGCCGGCCCGCGACAGCTTGCATCTTGGCGCCCGTCGGGAACCCGGCCCCGCCGCGTCCGGTCAGCCCGGCCGCGGCTACCTGGTCGATGAGGTCCCGTCCCCCGATCGCGCGGCCACGGGAAGAAGGCAACTCGCCGTAGCGGCGATGGTGGTCATGCAGGCTGATCCCGTGGCCGGCATCGTCCCACCCGGCGGTGAGCCTGGCCACAGCGCAGGCTTGCCTGGTCACGCCGCCCATCCCGGGCGCAGCGGGCCTATGACCAGGAACACGATCGTTGCGATGGGCAAAGCGACCATGCCTGCGAGCGCCGCCGTTCGCAAGGCTCCGTCCGCCGCGAGCCGCAGTCGCCAGAGCACCGCTCCGGCGACTGCCGCCAGGCACAGCGCGTCGATCGCCAGCAGCCACGGCAGCCTGGTGTCAGTGCCGGTCCCCAGTCCGTGCCACAAGGCGAGCGGCCAGGACAGATAAGCCAGCGCGTGCACCGCCCGCCAGGCGCGATACGACAGCCGGCTCCGGAGCAGGCTCGTCACCACCAGCGCGAGGAACAGGTCAAACGCGACCGCTCCGAGGCTCAGCCAGAGCGGACGGTAGCTCGACGCGAACGGGATGAACGCGGCCGCCAGGCTGATCGAGACAAAGCTGTCAAGCACCGTGGTCAGCACATGCGCCGCCACGAACGCGACGACAAGGAGCGCGAGGTTCCTGTGCAGCCCCGCGGTCACTACCCGGGACCAGTACCTGGACTCCAGCCGGGAAACGCCGACTATCCCGAGCACGACCGTGATTGTGAGCAGCACCAGGGCCACGACCCCGGTTGCCCGGGTCGCATACCAGAGGAACACCGGGTCACGACCCGCCCGAGGACGCGGCCGGCTTGCTGTGTGCCGGCGCCCGCGAAGGCCCGTGGCGCGGGGCCGTCAGGCCGTGCCGATGCTCGTCATGCCGACCGGACGGGGAACGTGAGGCCGAACCCGCTGCCGGAGAGCGGGACGCTGAGCCGGTTCCCTGGGATGAGGTGGCGGGTCTTGCATGGCCAGGCAGTTCGTGCGCGAACGCGGTACCGAGGCCGAGAGACACGGCGGCGGCGGCACCGGCGATCCAGGCGGACAACTTCCTGATCCTGGAGAGCTTGCTGTCCCGCTGCGCCGCTGCGCCGCGGACCGGATGTGGCATCATCGTCTCCCCTGCGGTCGATTGAGGACTGGCGGACGGTCGATTGAGGGACTGGCGACTGGCGGACGGTCGATTGAGGGGTATTCGTGCGGCTCGGCTAGCCGCACGTCATCCAGCATGCCCGGCGGCTACCGTGCGTCCAGTTCAGGAAAGTTTCAGAAGTGGTAAATATCGGGCGTCAGTTAGCGCGGGCGCGCCGCCCGTGCGTGCCCGGCCGGCCAGCGCCCGCCAGTCGCCGCGAAACCCGCTCGGGCCGCACCGCGGGCAGGTCGATGGTGACGGTGAGGCCGCCGCCTTCGGTGTCAGACAGTGCCGCCGAGCCGCCGCTTGAAGTGACGAGCCTGTAAACGATTGCCAGGCCCAGGCCGGTGCCGCCGGAACCGCTGACCGCGAAGCGGCGGAACGCGCTGCGCTTGTGCTCAGCGGTCATCCCCGGGCCGTTGTCAGCGACCGTGATACGGACGTATCCGCCGGCCTGCGCGGCTGAGATGGTGATGTCCCCGCCGCGGCTGAGGGCCTCGATCGCGTTGGCGATCAGGTTGTCCAGGATCTGCTCGAGCAGGCCGTCGGTGATCCGGGCCCGCACCGGCCCCGGCGAGTCCGCCGTCAGGGCGATGCCGTGCTCTTCGGCCGCGGGCAGCCAGGCCGCGACCCTGCTCGCGACGACCGAGTCGACGGGCACCTCAGCTGGCGCCGCCGTCAGGTTCTCGGCCCTGGCGACCGCGAGCAGGCCGTTCACGAGGCGGGACAGCCTGGCGATTTCTTCCTGGGCGCCGGCTAGCTCGGCGGCGACGCTGTCGTCGTCACTGTCTTGCGCGAGCAGTTCGAGCCGCAGCCGCAGCGCCGCGAGCGGAGTTCTTAGCTGGTGTGACACATCGGCCATCGCTGCCTGGTGACCATGGACGAGCGCTTCGAGCCTCGCGGCCATCAAGTTGAAGTTCGCTGCCAGCCTGCGCACCTCGACGGGGCCGCTGTCAGCCGGTGACCGGGTGCTGAGCTGGCCCCCGCCGAACTGCTGCGCGGCCTGGCCCAGGACACCGAGCGGCCGGCGTGCCCACCTGGCCAGTCCGATCGCCACCAGCGCCCCGGCCAGCAGGCCAACGGCCGAGACACCCCCGATCAGCAGCCACAGCATGGCCACCCGGTGCTCGACGGGGGAAGCAGGCCTGGCCAGGGCTACCGCTCCGATGTTCACCCGGCCGGTGTCCGCCCTGATCGGCGCCACGACCACGACATAACCGGCCGGGTCATAGACCGCGGTCTCCGCTCCCGTACGTGCCCGGCTCAGCTGGCCCGCGGTGACCAGCGGAGGCTTAGCCGTCCCGGCAATCTTGGACCCGGCTTGGTCGAACACGCCGATGCGGTCTCCGTGCCTGCGGAGCCCGGCGACCAGATCGTCCAGGACCTTCGCGCTGGAGCGATCGCCGAGCCGTTCCTCGGCCATGTTGACCAGAGTGCTCGCGGTCGACTTCGTCTCATCGGTGTAGTCGCGGCGATCCTGCGCGGCGGTCAGCAAGCCGAGGGGGATCGCGACAGCGCCAAGCACCGCCGCGAGCAGGCTAAGGATCGCGAGCACGATCCGGCGGGTCACGCTAGCCCTCTCCGAGCCTGAAACCGCGACCGTAGACGGTATCGATCAGGCCAGGCTCGCCCAGCTTCTTCCTGAGAGCCGCGATGTGGACGTCAAGCACCTTCGTCGGGCCGTACCAGTGCGCGTCCCAGGCCGTTTCCACGATCTCCTGCCTCGTCACCACCCGGCCAGGATCGGCGGCCAGGCACTCAAGGATGTCAAACTCCTTGGGAGTCAGCTGGATCTCCTGGCTGTGCACGGTGACCCGGTGCGTGCGGAGATCCAGGACAAGCGGGCCGTGCTTCACGATCTCGCTGCCGGGGCGCACGCGCCTGAGCACGGCGCGGATGCGAGCCTGGAGTTCGGCCAGGCCGAACGGCTTGACGAGGTAGTCATCAGCGCCGGCGTCAAGGGCCATGACGCGATCGGATTCCTCGCCGTGGGCGGTGATCACGATGATGGCCGCGTCCGAGCGCTCGCGGAGCCTGCGGCATACCTGCACGCCGTCCGCGTCGGGGAGCTCAAGGTCGAGCAGCACGACATCCGCGATGCCCCTGGCAAGGGCTGCACCGCCCGTCTCGACGTGGTCGACGAGGTAGCCGCCCCTGGTAAGCCCCCGCACGAGTTGCGTCGCGATGTTGCGATCATCTTCGACCACGAGCACGCTCGTGCCTCCGTCGGGGGCAGCGCGCGCCCTGCTGCTGCCTGGCGATCTCATGGCATCCACCGTAAGCGACCGCCGTATTCGCCGAGACGCAGACACGGTGAAGCGATTTCCCTGGTTCCCGGAAAACGCCGGCCGAGGCGCTAAGGGCACGGCCGGGCGCATTTTTCAGCTTAATGTCTTTGCTTTAAGATAGGTGAAATAAACCATCCGGGTAATCTCGCACCGCAGGCTTCGTCAAGGCCGGGATTGTTTGCGGTCCGGGCTTGGCCGCAGCGCTGTGACGCAGGCTGCTGACTGGCTGGTGAACGATCTCGGCGGCCGACTCCGGACTCCGGCCATTGCCCGCGTGAGCAAGAGCATCGACCAGCCCAGCTGCCGGGTCGGTCACCTCGGCGGGCGGAATCGTCAGCCGGGCCCGCGCTAGGGGGCTCAGGACCAGGGCGGCTGTGACGGCTGCGTGCCGGGCTCGGGGCAGCTGGCTGGCGAGCTCGGCCGCGGTAACCTCCGACGGTGCGCTGACCCGGCCGCTGCGGTCCATGTTCACGTAGACGCCGCGTGGCTTGAGGCGGTCGGCTCGTCCGGCGGGCGCCGCTCAGCGTGCTGAGGATCTGCGCCGTTTGCGCCTCGGGCATGGCCGCGAGCTTGGCCGCCAGCCCCGGTGGTTCGATAGGCACCGCGGCGACCAGCAGCCTGCCGACCTGCTTGAGCTGGTGCTATTGCAGCATCCTGGCCACGGGCACCTGGGTTCGCAGGCTCCGCGGCAGCACCGCCAGAGCCGTCAGGCAGGACGTCTTGCCGCACTCTTCGACCGCGAAGGCCGCCAGTGCGCACGCGCGCGGTCTCGCACCCGCGGCAGCCAGCAACTCGGCGGCGCGCAGCAGCCCCAGCACATTGCGCGCTGCCGCGAGCGTGCACGCGACCAGGCCGGTCCTTCTCGCTTCCCTGACTGCCTGAAGATCCGCTTGGCCAGGCTAGCCAGTTACGTGACCGGGGAAACTACCTCTGACCAGGGAGCCGGCTTTCGGCGCGAGCCCGGGTCACGTGGCCGGCCACCTTCACAGGGATTCCATGCCGGGAACACCGGCCATCCACCGTCCCTGGGTTACATGAGTTGACCGGCGAGCGTTCAACGCCCGGCGGGACATGGGGGATGAAGGGAACGGCCCGCGCAGCGAAACGGGGGCGCAGGCGCCATCAGGCAGCCGCGCAGATGCCGGGCAGTTCCAGACGCGCGGTCAACGTGCCCGGATGAGCTGGGGGGCAAATCAGGGCACGTTGACAGCGGGTCTTTGTCGGTGGGGGATCTTGGTTGACCGGGGTTTCGGTGACCGGGGTTTTCGTTGGCGGGGTTTTCGTTGACCGGGGTTTTCGTTGAGGCGGGTCTTCGTTGGCGGGGGTTTCGTTGACCGGGGTTTTCGTTGACCGGAATTTTCGTTGACCGGAATTTTCGTTGAGGCGGGACTTCGTTGTCGGCGCGTCTCCTGGGTCCGTGACAGGTTCGCTGAGGCGTAGTCGCGGGGCTGCGAGCGC
The DNA here is from genome assembly GCA_035716545.1 of Streptosporangiaceae bacterium. GTDB lineage: Bacteria > Actinomycetota > Actinomycetes > Streptosporangiales > Streptosporangiaceae > Chersky-822. The sequence continues at coordinate 2,677 of DASTJM010000013.1, read as the reverse complement.
AGCAAAGGACCGCAGCAAAGGACCAAGGTACCCGGGGTCCGGCGGCCTCAACTCGGTTTCCTGTGCCGCGCCCGGCGCCCGTGATAGGACCCAGAACGGCGCTGGCTGAGACGTCATTGCCAGATCCCGGACACCCAGAACGACCCCGGTGGCCCTGGCGACCACAGTTTCAGTCACTGGTATTGCGCTGGCGGGGAGAGTCTTCGCCTTCTGAGTGCAGAGTTTTCGTTTACGGGAGCACTTTCGTCATGATCGCGGAGCCGTTTCGGGTCCCTGCGGGAGCCTTTTCGTGTTGTGGAGATTTGTCGTCGGATAACACGGTAACGCTCCACAACAAAAAAACCCTCCGCCAGGAACCCGAAAACCTTCCCCCCGGGAATCCGAAACCCCCCGGGGGAGACCGAGCCCCCGGAATCCGAAAACCTCCCCCGGGGAACCGAGTCCGGGGGAACCGAGTCCGGGGGGAACCGAGTCCCGGGGGGAACCGAGTCCCGGGGAACCGAGTCCCCGGGGTACCTCTCTCCTTGAGCGCGAGCGTGGCGCTGCGGTGGAAGCTGCATTCTGGCGATCGGTGCGAGCTGAGGTCTTCGCTCTGGTAGTCCGCGATGACTTTATCCGCCAGCTCTTGGTCACTTACCTGGTCACGGGTTCAGGAGGGTGGACTGGCCGGCGGTGATGGTCCCGCCGTTGACGAGGTAGCTGAGCTTGTACCGCTGAGTGGTGCCGTTGGTCTCAGTTGCTGTGGTGAAGACGGTGACGTCTGGGCCGTCAGCGGTGATGCTAGTGACCTGCACGTAGCTGGTATGAGCGTAGCCAGCGATCATCTGGTGATACGTCGGCCCGAGATTCTTGCCGCCGAGCGCCCAGACCCTGGCCCAGTTCCGCTGGTTGATCGCGGCGATGTAGGCCTCGACGACGCGGGCCGGTGAGAGTACTGGCCGGTGGGTGCAGTTGCCAGATGGACTGGCGGCGGGGGGATAGCACTGGTACCCGAAGTCGGCCGGGTTGTTGCTCAGGTACCGGCCGATGCACAGGTCGCGGGTGGTGCGGTTGCGGGCGGCGCAGTAGGCCAGGGCCTGGGTCCCGGTGGCGAAATGTCCGTAGTAGATGACCCAGTATCCGGGCCGCAAGGACGCGTACGCGTTGGTGTTGAGGACGCGGGCGTGCGGCACGTCCAGGCGGACGTGGGCCAGGTCTGAATTCAGTGCTGCCTCGCCGGCGCTGTGGCTAACGGAGGCCAGCTGGGCAATCCAGGCGTTGTCCGGCGTTCCCGAAGTCACCGGGGTCACCGGGGTAGCCGGGACGGTCGCGGTCCCGCTCAGCCGTGAACCGGGTGCGGTGCGATGATGATGTGCTGCCCTTCCGGGCACGGCTGCGTACAAGGCTGCGCCCCCTGCGGCGGCTACTGCGAGGATACTCAGTGCGAGCGCCGCGACCTTCGCGCGGCCCGGTCCGCGACGCGGCCGCGCAGGTTCTGGCCGGACGGGTTCTGGGACGGTCGTGCGGACAGCAGGGCCGCCGGAGCTGGCGGAGGCCCCGATCGTTGGCTCCTGCCCTGGCACGCCAGAGTCCGGCATTTCCGTATGAGCTTCCGTGGACGGGTGCAGCGCGATCTCGGCGGCTTGCGCGGCTGGCATGGCAGGGACCAGGCTCAGTGCGACAGCCAGCTCGGCGGTCACCCACTGGCACGCCTCCGGCGTGAAAGCCGTCTTGCTGGCCAGGGAAGCGGCGACCAGGCTGACTGCAATGTCGCCTGCCATTCCGTTCGCAACGTGCTCCTGCAGCGTCCCCGGCACCTTGGCGGCTATCGCTGCAAGCAGCAGGCTCATTTCACGCGGCGCGTCCGGCAGCAGATCCTGGAGCAGGTTAGCCGCGGCCCGCGCGTTAGTCAGCGATCCCGGCCCGAGCGCCGGATCGGTCATGATGAAGCTCAGGGCGTCGCGGACTTCGTTTGCGTGCTCAAAAGGTGCGGCCACTTATCCATCCTCGCAATAACTTCGTTACGGACAGATACTAGCTGGCCCAGCTGGGCTAAAAGAGAGTCATGAATACGTCACTTCTGGCCGCAAGCTGTCCACCGCAAGACTGGTATAGCCCGTTATCTGCGGACCGTCCGAAACGCGGCTCCTCATTTCACGAGTACCTCGTCAGCATCGCGGCAGGATGCCGAAGATACTACGGCATCTACCGATGCTCTGCTCGACGGCTACTACATATACGTCTTGACGGCACGATTCAATGCCGTGCAGGAACGACGGTCCAAAGCAGGCGACCAAGATCGCAGTAATAGCGGCGATGACCAAGCCCAGCCTCGGATGCGCCCGGCTCGGCATCACCGTCTGCCACGCTGCCGCGATCCTCCGCGAACTCGACCTGATCATCAGCATCCGAGGCCGGCGAGAATGATGACATGGCTGAGGCTGCCGTGCGGCGCGTTGACTTCGGATACTTCGTACGGCCGGCGCAGGAGACCGGGACGGGACGCGCGAGGGTAGAGCCGTGCCTCGGTTACGTTGTCGACCACCCGCGGGGAAGGCTCCTGTTTGACACGGGCATGGGCTCCCGTCCCGAGGTCGATGCCCGCTACCGGCCGCGCCGGACAGGGCTGCGGGAAGCGCTTGCCAGGATCGGGTCCGGGATTTCTGATCTCAGCGTCGCGGCGAACTGCCACCTGCAC
>DASTJM010000012.1:0-102620 GCA_035716545.1 Streptosporangiaceae bacterium | reverse complement strand
TAGTGGAGGCATAGCCTCTCTCGATGTTTCCCCAGGTCCCGTAGCTAATACCGGCCTCCTGGGCGGCGTCGCGTATTGATAGCGGATCATCTGCTGCCTCCCTTGCGTCTCGGATCAGCTGGCCCCAGGGCGTGGGGGCAGGCTTGGTGCCGTCTGTCATTGAGGTGCTCCGGTTCCCTGTCACGACAGTGATATATCACTGCCCACTGTAGGGCTCCTGACTAGACGAGTCCATACCGGATTGATCCGTGTCCCGGCGCGGCGTTGATCAGAACTAGACGCAACTAGATTGCCTTGTATCACCAAGTGATATAGGGTTGTCGCATGCCCGAAGCCAGTACCACGAGTCACTTCGCCCACGGCCTGCGCGCCTGCCGCAAAGCGGCGGGCCTCAACCAGGTGGCGCTCGCCAAGAAGGCGGGATGCAGGCAGTCGACGATCAGCCAGTTGGAGAACCGCCGCCGGCGCGGCACCGTCGGCACCCTCACGGTTATCGCCCAGGCGCTCGGCTGCACCATCGACGACCTGCTCTGAACACTGCCGTCTGAGCAGACAAAAAACGCTGCCCCGCCTGATGACAGCAGGCGAGACAGCGAAGGAGAACCGCGACACAGCATACCGGACAGGAGAACCCCGGCATGGACAGCGGCACAACCTACATGACGCCCCGCGAGGCTGCTCGCACCCTGCGCGTCAGCATCACGACCCTCACCAGGTACGCGGACCGCGGCTGGCTCACAACGGCCCGGACCCCCGGCAGCCAGCGCAGGTACCGCGCCGGCGAAATCCGCGAGCTGGCCCGCGGCAACACCGTCCCGGCGCGGATCAGGGCCATCGAACTGGAGTTCCCCGCCTGGCATGTCTTCCTGTCCGACGCCGGGACTCCGCACGCCGTCACCGTCACCGGGCCGGCCAGGGGCACGACAGTCAGCGCCCCTGACCTCTGCCAGATCAAGGACGCCATCAGGGCGCAGACCGCCGAGTGGGCGCAGCTCAAGACGATGCGGAGGGCCGTGGCGTGATCAGGTTCGCCCGGTCCGTGCTCAGGCGCGGCCGTCACCGCAAAGCACCCTGGTGGCGCACCATGCTCACCGCTCATCGCGTCCCGGACCGGCGCGACGACAAGACACTGTCCGTGTTCCAGGCCATTCGCGCCGAGCTTGCCGTCGCCGACGTGCTCGCCCAGTTGCTGGCGCTCTCCGCGACGGGCCCGGCAGGCATGCACGTCGCGCGGATGCTCACAGCCGAGTTCACCGACATGCTCGCCGCGATCAAGTACACGGCTGACGCCAAGGCACGCGGCATGTGGATCGGCGCCTGACCTTCCTTTGAATTGGAGCACCCCGAATGACAGATGAAGTTATGAGTTCGCCAACGATCTTCGAGTTGTTCGCCGAGGCCAAGCGCCGCGTCGGCCCCGTCGGCAAGGACGGCTACAACACGCACCAGAAGTACAACTTCCGGGGCATCGACGCCGTCGTCAACGCCACCGCCGCGCATTTCGACGACCTCAGCATCATCACAGTCCCCGGACTGGTCGACGAGCAGCATGCCTACGTCGAAATCGGCGCGAACAAGAGCCGGATGGTTCACACGCACGTCAAGGTCCAGTACACCTTCTACGGGCCGGCCGGGGACTTTTTCTCCGCAATCGTGCCCGGCGAGGCCATGGACTCCGGGGACAAGTCGACGCCCAAGGCCATGTCCGTGGCGTACCGGATCGCGCTGCTGCAGTGCCTCAACCTGCCCACCAGCGACCCCGACCCCGACTCCCAGTCCTACGAGCTCTCCAAGACAGTGCCCGACGACGGCGACTGGTACGGGTGGCGTGACCGCCTCGACGCGCTCAAGACGATCGAGGACTGCCAGAAGTTCGAGGCCGACCTGCGGAAAGCAGCGTTCGGGGAAGGCGGCGAGCTTTACGGCCAGCCGGAGAAGGCCGGGAACATCAGGCTGGCGTGGCTGGAAAAGGCACGGGAGATCGCTGAAGCCGCCAAGGCGATCGGCGACCAGGAAGCTGCCGCCAGGGCGCCGGACGAGGCCGGCCGGAAGCCGGACACGGTATCCGCCGAGGACCCTGAACTGGCGCGGCTGCTTCTCGCCGCCGCTGAGGCCAAGACGATTCCGGCGCTCAAAAAGGTCCGCGACGACGCTGAGCGCGAAGGCAAGCTCACGTCGATGGTGCCGGTGGCCAGCGGGGGCACTCAGTCTCTCGCGATGGTCCTGTATCAGCGCAGGACCATTCTCGAAGCCGAAACCGTCAAGTCTGAGCAGACGTTTGCTGAGGCCAACGCCGGGGTCGCCGGGTCATGACCATCCTGGACGATCTCAAGCAGCGGTGCCGTGAATGGGATGCCGCACGCCCGAGGTCAAGCCAGGCCGAAGTCGGATGGTCCGAGGTAGGAGGATGCCGTGCCTACCTCGGGTACCGGCTCGCCGGCGAATGGCCGACCAACACGCCAGACGGGTGGGGGGCGCTCAGAGGCACGATCATCCACCTTTTCATGGAGTCGCTGTTCGACCGGGACGGCGAGCTGACTGAGGTCACCACCACGTACCGGGGCATCCCCGGCCACGCGGACATGATCCGAACCGCGACCGGCCTCTGGGACATCAAGACCACGAAGCTGGTCAACCTGATGGCCTGGCAGCGCAGCGAGGCCGCGTTGCTGGCCAAGCGCATCCAGAGCCACGGGTACGCGGCCAGCGAGGTCGACGCCGGCCGCCTTCCCGCCGACTGCACAGTCGGGCTGATCGTCATTCCCGCAGACGGCACCTACGACGACTGGTGGCTGTTCGAGGAACCGTTCAACCGGGAGCTTGCTGACGCCGGGGCTGACCGGCTCGAATACGTCAAGCAGCAGATGGCACAGGGCCGCCGTCTGCCGAAGGACGAGAACTACCAGTGGTGCGAACGGTGGTGCGAGTTCTTTTCGCTGTGCCGGGGCGGTGACGACCCGCTCGCTGACGAGAAGATCACCAACCCCGAACTTGCCGCGCTGATCGACGCCTACGGAACCGCCAACGCTGCGAAGGCAGCCGCCGACAAGATCGTGAAGAAGCTTGCCCCCGAGATCCGGGGGCTGCGCGGCGTCACCGACGCGTGGCGCGTGTCTCACAGCAAGCCAGGTGAGCCGAAGAAAGTCCTCGACGAGGACTGGGTTCGCCTGGAATACCAGTTGCGCGGCGAGCGCGTGCCCGAGATTACGGTGCCCGGCTCTGAGCCGAAGCTGTACGTCAGGCCGGTGAAGAAACCATGAGCCAGCCGACCGCTGCGGTGCGCAAGCTCGTCTGGGAACGCGACGGGGGCCGATGCGTCGCCTGCGGCCTGATCCTGGGTGACGGCGTGTGGTGGAGCATGCAGCACCGGATGCGCCGCGCCGCCGGCGGCAACCTGCCATCGAACCTGATCCTGCTGTGCGGCTCGGCTACCTCTCCGGGCTGCCACCGCAACGCCGAAGACCGGACGCCAGAGGCTGAACGGCTCGGCTACTGGATTCGCGCCAACACCAAGCCCCCGCTGGACCCCGCGCTGATCCCCGTCTTCTACTACCTCGACGATTCCTGGTACCTGCTGTCCGCGGACGGCACCAGGACCCTGTGCCCGGCACCGGAGATCGCCGCATGATCCTCCGCATCCTCGCCGACGTCTCCAGCACGATCGGCGTCCTCACCCTCACCGTCGCCGCGGCCTTCATCGGCTTGTTCGCCTACGACCGCCGCAGGGAGCGACGCAAGGCGATGGCCCTCCACCCAGCGGGCCGTCAGTTGCGTCTCGTCCATCCCCGCCGGGAAAAGGAGCATCCGTGACCACGGAACCCGCCAGGCCGGCCAGGAAGAACCCGTTCGCCAACGTCATCGAGCCCCTCCTCGACGAGCACCCCGAATGGAGATCAGCCGTCCTCGACCGGGACCACGCCCCGGTCGGCGAACTTGACTTCTGGGGCGACTCGACAACGCGCGCCGAATACGGCGACTGGTGCCGCAGCCAGGGCTACCAGTACCTCGCCGACCGCCGCCGCATCTGGGCTCCTCCTGGAGCAGCAGCATGACCACCGTCGCCGCTGTCACCGACGACGAGCGCGCCTGGATCAGGTCGACATGCCGTTCGACCCGCAAGCTGCTCGATCACGCGCTGAGAAACCGGGACCACGACGCGATCTACGTGTACCGCACCGCTGCCGAGGAAACCGCAGCCCTGACAGTCCGCCATCACATGGCCCCTGCAGTGCAGGTCGAGGCCGCGGCGATGGTCAGGTACGCGGAACGGATCACGGTGCTCGCGATCCGCGCCGGTCAGGAAGCCGGCGAGATCCGCCGCCAGCACGCGGTGCACGCGGATCTGCCGTCTCCCGCTGAGGTGGCCCGGTTCGCGAACAGGGGCACCCTTGCCCGGCTGTACGACCTCGCTGACGACGTGCCGTTGGGGGTGTTCCGGCGGGCGGTCCGCGCCGCGACGGAAGACGGCTCAGCAAACCGGGCGAACGTCGTCCGGCACATCAGAGTGCTGCAGGCCGAGCGGGTCACCGCACTGGAACCCCCGCCGGCGTTGCCCGTGCCCCCGTCCGCGGCCGCGAAGACCCCGGCTGCCAGGCGCCGCCGGGCCGAGATCATCGAGCAGATGGCCGGGGACGGACACAGCACAGAGCAGATCTCCCGGCACCTCGGCATCGGCGCGAGCGCGACCAGGACGATCGCCCGCCGCAACCACATCATTATCCGCGCGGACAGCGTACGCGGCGGCCGGAAACTCGACGCGTCCCGCGTGGGCCTTGAGACGGTCACCGCGCTCGAGGCTCTCGCCAGCAGCACCGATTTCATCGACCTGGCCGCTATCGACGCCGGGGAGGCCGCGGCCTGGGGGGCGTCGCTCGCCGAATCGCTTCGCATCCTCAACGGCTTCGCCTGCAACCTCAGGAAGAAGGCTCAGTGACCACTAAGACCACAAATCACCCGCAGCGGATTGACCGCGTGTCGAAGCGCCAGTGGGTGCCTATCACGCTGATGAAGGTCAGCCCCATCGCCCAGCGCGAGTACCGGCCCGTCTGGGCCAGGGAACTCGCCGGCGACTTCGACATTGAGCAGCTGGGCATCCCCGTCGTTTCCCGGCGCGCCGGCTTCTTCTGGATCATCGACGGCCAGCATCGCGTCGGCGCGCTGAAGATCATCGGATACGGCGACCAGCACCTCGAATGCGAGGTCTACGAGGGGCTGACTGAGGCCGACGAGGCCGAGATGTTCCTGCGGCGTAACAACAAGCTCACTGTCACCGCCTACGCGGCGTTCAAGGTCGCCGTCGTCGCCGGCAGGACCGAAGAAGTCGCGATCGACACGATCGTCCGCAGTTGCGGGCTCCACGTCTCCAAGACACGCGGTAACCGGGCGACGTGCGCGGTCGGCACCCTTCGCCGCGTCTACCGCCGTGACGGCGCGGAGAACCTTCGCCGCGCGCTTCAGATCGCGGCGGAGGCGTACGGCGACGCGGGGCTTGAGGCCGACATCATCAACGCTCTCGGCATGATGGCCAACCGCTATGGGGGGGCCTTGGTCGACAAGGCAGTTGTCGCGAAACTGTCGAGCGCGCTCGGCGGTGTCAACGGGCTTACGAACGCCGCCGCGACGCTGCGGAACGCGACCGGCCAGCCGGCCGCGCAGTGCACCGCCGCTGCCGCCGTGAAGCTCATCAACCGGCGTCCCGCTATCAAGGGGCAGGCGAAACTGCCCGAGTGGTGGGCCACTACGGGCGGTGACGAGTGATCATCGAGACAGCCGTCGCCGGTTTCATCATCCTCGCAGCGATTCCGTGGGCACTGATCGCGTGTGGTGTCCTGACCGTCAGGACACGAGATCATGAGATGCCGCTGCTGCTTGATCCTCCGCGTCAGCCGTCAGCTAAGGCTGTACGCGAATGGCGCGACGGCAAATGGGTGAACGAATCATGAGCAGGTCGTGGACGTTCACGCTGGCGCCGGGCACCCAGTTCGTGACCGCCAACCACCGCGGCCACTGGGGGCCCCGGAACTCGATGACCAAGCAGATCGACAAGGACATCGACACCCGCGTCAAGCAGCACAAGATCCCGCCCCTCGAACGGGCAAGCGTGCTCGTCGAATACGAGTGCCCGCCGAGGTCCATCAGAGAGCGGGGCTACAAGTCATCGCCTCGTGTCGAGGACCACGACGCGCTGGCCCCGGTCGCCAAGGCCATCGTCGATGCGTTCGTGACTGCTGGTGTCCTGGCCGACGACACCGTGGAGCATGTCGTGCCGACGGCTCCCCGGATCAGGCCTGAGATCCATCCCCGCGGTCAGTTGTTTGTCACGATCTCGGAGGTGCCTGGTGGGTGACATTCTCGGCCTGGTCGCCGTCCTGGCCATCGCGGTTGCGACCATCGCCATCGGCATCGCTGAAGAACGCGCCCGGCGGGAACGCGAGGCCGCCGATGGGTGACGTGACCAAGATCGGCTGGTGTCACCACACGTTCAACGGCTGGATAGGCTGCGCGCCAATCTCGGCAGGGTGCCGTTTCTGCTACGCCAACATCCAGTCGCAGCGGTGGCGTCCAGGCAATGACGAATGGCGACGCAACGGCACCAGGAGGGTCACGTCTGAGGCGACGTGGCGGAAGCCGTACAAGTGGAACCGGGACGCCGAGGCAGCAGGCGAGCGCCGACGGGTCTTCGCGTCGTCGCTTGCTGATGTGTTCGAGGACCGCCGCGACCTCGACGAGCCACGAGCCCGGCTGTTCGAGGAAGTCATCCCCGCGACGCCGTGGCTTGACTGGCTGTTCCTCACCAAGCGCACCGACACCGACCATCCTGGCTTGATCCCCAGCCTCGTCCCGTGGGGCGACGACTGGCCGACCAACGTGTGGCTCGGCGCGAGCGTTGAGAACCAGCGCTCCGCTGACCTGCGCATCCCCGAGTTGCTCAAGATCCTCGCCAAGATCCTCTTCCTGTCCGTCGAGCCGCTGATCAGCCCGGTAGATCTGAACCCGTACGTGCCGCTCGGCTGCGACTGCGGAGTCCCGGCTAGCTTCCTCGGCCACCACGAGGACAGCTGCATGCTCGTCCGTGCCGCAGTCAACTGGGTAATCGTCGGCGGCGAGTCCGGGCCAAAGCGGCGCGAGATGGACGTGTCCTGGCTCAGGACAGTCGCTGACCAGGCAGTGGCCGCCGACGTGCCCGTGTTCGTGAAACAGGATTCAGCGCTGCGCGAAGGCCAGCAAGGCCGGATACCTGACGACTACTGGTCGCTGAAGCAGTTCCCTGTGGCGGCATGAATCGTGCCTGCGACTACTGCGGCAAAGCCGTCTACGAGAACCGCGCCATCGCCCTGGCTGCGCTCAGGCGCATGCCCAGGCACCGGAGGCGGATTCTCAACGTCTATCAGTGCCGCGCCGGCCGCTGGCATCACGGTCGTAAGATGCGGCGCCCGACGGCTGCGTGGAAGTCGTAACGAAACCGGGCACTGGGTTGCGCCAGCCACACGCAACCCTGTAACGTTCATCGTGTATACGATAGAACGTTACGAGGAAGAATCGAGGATGCGTGACCTTCCGGGTTTGCGGAGCCGCCTGATGGCCTGGGCACGAGTCGACGACGCCTTCGACGACCACCCCAAGGTGCTCGCCCTGCTCGACCACGAGCACGGCGTCGCTGCGGTGGGCCTGTGGGCGCTTACGCTCACGTGGGCGAACCGCAACACCCGCAAGCCCGGCAAGATCCCCGGTCGCATCCCCTCGCACCTTCCCCGCCGTTACGCAGGCCCGATCGCACGCGAACTGGCCGCGCTTCTGGTCGCCGTGCCGCCCGGATTCACCGCCGGCCTGTGGGAACCCGCCGAAGACGGCTGGCAGATACACGATTTCTCCCAGTATCTCCCGTCTGAGGAAGTGCGCGCCAAGAAGTCAGCGGCCGGTGCCAGAGGTGCCGCCGTACGGTGGGGAAACCGTGTTTCCGCAGGAACGGATGGCACGGTGCCATCGACCGATGGCAAACAGGATGGCAGTGCCAATGGCACGCCGATGGCAAACCATGGCAAGCCCGTAACTGAGCGTAACAACACGCTGAACGACCGTACAGGCGGTCAGGGCGATGGCACCCTGCCATATCCGGATGGCACCTTGCCATCCGTTTGCCACGACCAGATGGCAAACGGCATGGCACCCGATGGCAGGGCTATGGCCATACCCATACCCATACCCGATATAGAAGGTTCTGACGAACCTTCTATAGGTGGCGCTTCTGGCGAAGCGCCCCAGACGAAGACGTCACGAGGCACTCGCATCCCTGACGACTTCGCGGTCACCCCCGCCATGGTCGCCTGGGCTTACGAGAACTGTCCCGGTGTTGACGGCAGAACCGAGACGACCAAGTTCATCAACCACTACGTCTCCAAGACCGGCCAGGACGCCACCAGGCGCGACTGGGTCCGTACGTGGCAGAACTGGATGCTCAACGCCCGCGACCGGTACGGCCACGGCCGCGCCCCGAACGCAACCGCACGAAGGTCACCTGACGACAGGGTCCGCGGCCACATCGAGTCCGGGCGCCGGGTACAGGCCATACTCGACCAGCAGCGGGGTGCATCATGAACGCCGTTGAGGTCGGCGAACTGTTGGGGACATGCGCGGCGTTCGACGGCCGCAACGAAGGCGACTCGGTGACCTTGGCATGGACCAAGGCGCTCGGGCACCTGGACTACGCGGACTGCGAGCAGGCGGTCCTTGACCACTACACCGCCGGCGGCAGGTGGATCATGCCCAGCGATGTCATCGCCGGCGTCAGGGCCATCCAGGCGCAGCGCATCGAGCGCGCCCGCATCCAGCCGCCCCCGCCGGAACTGACCGACGACGGAACCGCATACGTCCAGGCACTCCGCCAGGCCACTTTCCGCGCCGCGTCCCCGCAGGCCGCGATCGAAGGCGGTGCCCGGTGAGTCACGCACGCGAGGAATTCGCTCGCACGCTGCCGGGCGACGTCGCAGCCGAGCAGTGCGTCCTGGGCGGCATGATGCTGTCCGCCGACGTCATCGACGACGTCACCAGGGAAATCAGCGGCGGTGACTACTACCGGCCGGCCCACCAGATCATCCACGAAGCGATACTCGAGCTCTACACCACCGGGCACCCCACCACCGACCCTGTCGCAGTAGCCGCGCTCATCAGCAAGCACGGCGACCTCGGCAAGATCGGTGGTGCGGACTACCTGCACACGCTGATCGCGTCGGTACCTCTCGCCGCGAACGCCGGCTACTACGCGCGGATCGTGCGGGAGAAAGCCACCTGCAGGAAGCTGATCGAGGTCGGCACCAGGATCACCCAGTCTGGTTACGCCGGCGACGCTGACGCGGACGAGCTGATCGGGCGGGCCCAGGCCGAGGTTGACGGGCTTTCCGCCGCCCGTGACGGCAAGCACAGGAACTTCCAGACCCTGCTCTCTGACGTCATCTGCGGCCTCGAGAAAGAGCCACCGGGCCGGATCGAAACGCCATGGCGCGACCTTGACCAGGAACTCCGCATCGCGCCGGACTCATTCACCGTCATCGGAGCCAGGCCGGGAGTCGGGAAGTCGGTTCTCGGCGCGCAGATGGCCGCTCACGCGGCAATCCGGCTTGGGCAGCCGGCGGTGATCTTCTCGCTGGAGATGTCCGAAGAAGACCTGATGCTGCGGGTGCTGTCGTCCGAGGCCCGCGTCCCGCTGGACAGGCTCACCCACCGGCAGCTGACCGACGACGACTGGCAGCGGATCGCCAGGACCAAGGGATGGATACAGGACGCGCCGCTGACCATCATCGACGACGCCGGCACGTCGCTGGCGTCGATCCGGTCATGTCTCCGGTCGATGCGCCGCGCCGCTCCCGCTCTCGTGGTCCTGGACTACCTGCAGCTGATGCGCACAGCCGGCCGGAGCGAGAACCGGCAGGTTGAGGTGGCGGCGAACTCGCGGGGCTGCAAGCTGATCGGCCGCGAGTTCAAGACCGCTGTGGTCGCCATGGTGCAGGTCAACCGGGGACCTGAGCAGCGAGCTGACAAGCGTCCCCTCCTCGCTGACCTGCGCGAGTCGGGGGCGATCGAGGCTGACGCGGACAACGTGCTGCTGCTGCACCGCGAAGACCTGTACGACAAGACGTCGCCGCGGCTTGGGGAGGTCGACGTGATCATCGCCAAGCAGCGCAACGGCCCCACCGGCACCGTGGCCCTGGCGTTCCAAGGCCACTATTCACGCGCCGTGGATATGGCCCGCCCAAAGAGATAACACCTGACGAAAGGACATTTCCGTAATGGCATCTGGCGAAACCCCGATCACGCTGGTCGGGAACCTGACCGATGATCCCCAGCTCAAGTACACCCCGGGCGGACAGGCAGTCGCGAACTTCACTGTCGCGTCCACCCCCCGGTACTTCGACAAGAACAGCAACGAGTGGAAAAACGGCGACCCGCTGTTCCTTCGCTGCAACGTCTGGCGGCAGGCCGCCGAGAACGTCGCCGAGTCCCTGGTCAAGGGCACGAGGGTGATCGTGCAGGGACGGCTCAAGCAGCGGTCATACGAGACCAAGGAAGGCGAGAAGCGCACCGTCTACGAAGTCGAGGTCGACGAAGTCGGGCCGTCGCTGACTTTCGCTTCTGCCTCGGTCCGCAAGACCGAGCGGTCCTACGGCAACGGGAACGGCGGCAGCCACAACGGCCGCCAGCAGCAGCAGCAGCCCGCTGATGACCCGTGGGCCGCGCCGCCGCCCTTCTAGCACGCCGACATCGAGGGGAGAACAGTCTTGACCACGCAGGCAGCCGACCGCGTACTCCAGGTCATGCCGCCGTGCCTGGCCGCCGGGCGGATGCGCGGCGCCGTCGACAAGTGCGTCGGCGTCGCGCTCCGCCTCGCCGGCATCATCCACTGCGAGGACCCGCAGGAAGCCGGCGATCTCGTCAACCAGCTCACGCTCGACGAGCTGCTGATGCTGCCGTTCGTCCTCGCGGCGATGGTTGACGTCGACAAGACCCCTGGTGAGCTGCTCGGCTGGCTGGATTACACGCCGCCTAACCCGCTGCGCCGTGTCACCGCGGTAGCCCCGCCGTCGGTCCTTGTCTCTGCGCCGCGCCCGCGCCGGCATGACGCTGAGTGCGGCACGCACACCGGCTGGGAATCCCACCGCAAGCACGGCGACTCGCCCTGTGAGCCCTGCGAGATCGCTGAGGCGGCATGGCAGCGGACGAGGACGGTGCCCAGTGCTGCGTAGCACCTGCCCGTGCGGCAAGCCGAAATCCGTCGCAGCGGACTACTGCCGTGACTGCGTCCGCCGCTGGGAACGCGCCGGCTGGCCGGACAGCGGACCGCCCGCGCCGATGAGCAGCCAGGAACGCGGAACGAGGATCGCGCAGGGCCTGCGTCCCGACCCTTACGACCGGCTGTGGGCGGCTGAACTTGAGCCGCGGCGCCGCATGCACCGGGCCGTCCCGGTCGCGGCGCACCTGGTCAGGTGCGTTGCGGTCAGGGACGCCGAGGGGGTGCGGCGGCTGCTGTACCGGTATGCGGATCTGCACTGGTCGCTGCCGGTCAGCCTGGCCGTGACCGCGAGCCCGGTGCTTGCCGCGATGATCGCCCGCACCGCGCCAGAGGTCCGCATCCGCCGTGCGGCGCGAACCGCGTGCGAGCTGATACCGGCTGTCGCCGGCGGTGATCATGCGCGTGCCGGCGTGGTCATCCGGCTCCGGGCGTCGTCGTGGGAGTCGTATGCGGCTCTGGCGATAGTCCTGGCCGAGTCGGTTACCAGCATGCCCGCTGCACGCGCGGCCTGACGGAAGAGAAGAGGGGGAGCGTGATGGGGCCAGTCGCCTGCGCCGCCTGCGGCGAGCAGGTCATCGAGGCGCGCGCCGCCGGCCGGGTCATCCCCCTCGACTACGCGCTCGCGCCGAAAGGCGCCGTAGCGGCCCGCATCGACCCCGGCACCTGCGAGTGGACAGCCAGGTACCTGAGGTTCGGCGAGGAAGCCGACCCGGGAACCGAGGTGAGGTTCCGCCAGCACGAAGTCACCTGCAACCCGAAGGAACCCGATGCCGAGAGCACCGCCATCACCCGCGCCGACTACATGACCGATGAACTGCTGACAGGAGAACCGGTTGAGCACCACAGCACGGACGGTGAACGCACCGCCGATCACGGACTTCCTCGAGTCACTCAGGAACGGTCGTCTTCTCGACGAGGCATCCGCGAAGCTCCGCGAGCTCGTCGAGGCCGTCGTCGAGTGTGAGGCCAAGGGCACGATGACGATCAAGTTCGAGGTCAAGCCCGTCAAGGGCGAGGAAGGCTCCAGGGTCGACGTTGCCGGCACTGTCGCCATTACCCCGCCGAAGCGGCAGCAGGCCGGGGTGTTCTTCGTCACCCAGGAGTACGGCCTGTCCCGTGACGACCCCAGCTACGAGAAGCCGCTTATGCCGGCTGCGCCCTACGACAGGCCGTAACCGGCGCGAGCACCCAATTCACGCAGACAAGGAAACAATTACTTTGGCAGACCTGACTGAGGCCGAGGTCGTATCCGAGCTCGCCTTTGACGCACTCCGCCCCGTCGCTCTTGACGCGGGCAAGCACTACGTCTTCCGGGGCGTTGACGGCGACCTCGTCGACAGGGACCTGACCGGCCAGATGCCGGCCCGCAAGACCGGCACCGTCACGGTGACGGACGTGGCCAGCTTCGCCGTCTACTGGGACAAGCATCACGATCACAACTCGGAGATCTACGCCAGCGCCGACGACAGCACCATCACCGCGGTGCTCGACGCCCACAACGCTGCCGGCGCCCGCTACCAGCAGCACCGGCTCGTGCTGGAGCTCGTCACCACGCCTTCGTGGGACGCGTGGACCCAGTACGACGGCAAGATCCGCGGTCAGCAGGACTTCGCCGAGTTCCTCGAGGACCACTACGCCGACCTTGCGGGGTCAAGCGAGGTCATCAACATGCCTTACGGCACCGTGAAGAACGTCAGCGCAGCCACGTTCTTGGAGATCGCCCAGCACCTGACCGCGTCCACCAAGGCCGTGTTCGAGAGGGGCGAGAAGATCAGTAATGGCGCCCTTAAGTTCGCGTACAAGGAAGACGTCGAGGTCAGGGGCGGTTCCAAGGGCGAACTTGAGGTGCCGACCGTGTTCCTCCTGGCGATCAAGCCGTACGAGGACTGCGATGACACCACCAGGATCGTCGCCCGTCTCCGCACCCGCACCAGCCGTGAGGTCGGGATGAACATCGGCTACTTCCTGCTCGACCCGGGGCAGGTCAAGCGGGACGCGTTCAGCCACGTCGTGGGCAAGGTCGAGGACGTGACCGGTTCCGTGATCATGCGCGGCACGTCCAGCGATTAACCCCCCGTTTGCCTGGACTTAAAGGACCAGAAGCCCAGGCCCTAGAACGGTGTGCGGCCCGAGGACCAGTCGGGCCGCACACCACCACACAGACACGACCCCATCTGACGACGCCGTATCACTGACGAGGTTCGCATGCCCGCATACTGCCGTGCCACCCGCCTGCCCGCAGACAGGCGGTCCGCCAGGTGACATACACCACAACAGACTTCTTCTGCGGTGCCGGCGGCTCGAGCCAGGGAGCCGCAGCTGTGCCCGGCGTCGAAGTCAAGCTCGCCGCCAATCACTGGCAGCGCGCAATCGACTCGCACTCCGAGAACTTCCCCGGCACCGAGCATTTCCGTGGCGATCTGCATGACTACGACGTGGCGAAGTTCGGCCGCACGGACTTGTTCTGGGCGAGCCCGGAGTGCACGGAGTGGACCAGCGCGAAGGGCCGGCCCCGTGACTGGAACAAGCAGCCAGACCTTTTCGGCGAGACATTGCCCGACGAGGCCGCAGACCGTTCCAGGGCGCTGATGTGGGACGTTCCCCGCTACCTCGATGCGATGAAACTGCGAGGCGAGCCGGTGCTCGGCGGCGTTGTCGAGAATGTCGTCGAGGCACGCGAGGGGCTGCACTGGGACGAGTGGGTGCGGTCGATCCGGAACCTGGGCTACAACACCTGGCTGATCGCGCTGAACTCGATGCACGCCCGCCCGGCCCGGTCTCCGCTGGCGCCGCAGTCCAGGGATCGCCTGTACTTCGCGTACTTGCTCGCCACAATCGCTGCCCCGGACTGGCACAAGTGGCTGAGGCCCATGTCCTGGTGCCCGGGTTGCGGCAAATGGGTCGCTGCGATGCAGGTATGGAAGCAGCCCGGCCGCGATATGGGCAAGTACCGCACCCAGTACGTGTACCGGTGCCCGCGCATCTCCTGCCGCGGCCAGGTCGTCGAGCCGCCCGTGCTGCCCGCGATGGCGGTCATCGACTGGAGCAACCTCGGAACGCGGATCGGGGACCGGAACCGGCCCCTCGCGGCGAAGACGCTGGCACGGATCGACGCCGGCCTCAAGCGGTACTCGATGCCGATCACGCTCGAGGTGCATGGCAACACGTTCGAGCGGCGTCCCGGTGTCCGGACATGGCCGGTGTTCGCGCCGGTAACCACGCAGACAACCTCTCCGACCAAGGGGGTGGCGTGCCCGCCGATGGTCGTCCCCGCCGGCGGCACGTGGCGTGATGACCCGTCGCTCGTATCACAGCCGCTGCCGACGCGGACCGCCACCGAGAGCGACGGCCTGGCATGCCCGCCGTTCCTGGCGATCCTGCGCGGCCGGTCGGTCACTCAGGGGGTCTCCGGGCCGCTGGGTTCGGTGACCGCGATGGGGGCGCACCACGGACTCGTCGTGCCGCCATTCCTGACCGTGCACCGTAGCGGCCGGCTGCGCACCAGTGACGTGACCGACGCCATTCCGACGCTGACAGCCTCAGGTAACCATCTCGGCCTGGCCACGCCGATGCCGTTCGCTGTCCCCGTCGAAGGACGGGACGGCAAGGAACCGATCCCGGTCACGGCACCGCACCGCACCCAGACCGGACGTGCCGAAACTGGTCTCGCGGTGCCGCCGCTCGCTCTCATCATGCGGAACAACAGCGGCGGCGGCGAGATGTGCACCCTCGCGGACGAGCCGCTGCGGACTATGACCACGCACGGCCACCAGTCGCTGCTGACCTGGCAGCAGATGGCCAGCCACCTGCTGGTCCCTTACTACAGCACCGGTGTTGCCCGGCCGGTCACCGACCCGGCGGGGACGATGAGCGCCCGCGACAGGTACGCGCTCGTGTCAGCGGAAATCGACATCGACGATGTTCTGTTCCGGATGCTCGAGCCCGCCGAGATCGGCGGTGCGATGGCGTTCTACCCGGACTACATCGTCCTCGGGTCCAAGCGGGAAAAGGTACGCCAGTACGGCAACGCGGTCACGCCGCCAGTAGCGGAGATCTTGTTCTCAGCGCTGGTTGAGGCGATCAGCGGCGAAGACCTGGAGCTCGCGGCATGACCGCCGTCGTCGAGGATCTGTCCCTGGACTGGGTCATCTACAGCGCCGGCAGCGGTGACGACGGCTGTCATGGCCTGCCTGTGCCGTGCGGCCTGGAGGCTGTCGTCCGCACCTGGTGGCGCCGCACCTGCAAGCACGGCACTGACACCTACCTGTACTGCGCCGGGCACCGCGACGAGCTCATCAGGGGCGGTACCCGGTGGCTGTGCAAGGACTGCGAGGCCCCGGCCACGCTGCTGCGGATGGAGCCCATCCGGTGACCGCCTGCCAGCGGTGGAACCCCGGGGCCATGCCGTCGTGGCGCCGCACTTCCGAGGGAGGCTTCGACCCGTGCCGGTACGGCGTGGACCTGGTCAGCGAATCCGCTGCTCGCGGTTTTGTCACCAGCCGCCACTACTCACGCAGTTATCCGTCCGCCGTCCACAGGTATGGGCTGTTCGACCTCGCAACGCAGTCGCTGGTCGGGGTGACGGTGCTGTCGGTGCCCCCGTCCCGCGCCGTGCTGACGAAGGCATTCCCCGGGCTCGAGCCCTATGTGGAGTCTGTCGAGCTCGGCAGGTTCGTCCTCGACGATGAGGTCCCGGCGAACGGCGAGTCGTGGTTCTTTGCCGAAGTCCGCAGGCTGGCCGCGACGGCCGGGGTGCGGGGCATCGTGTCGTTTTCCGATCCCGTGCCGCGTGAAACCGCTGCCGGGGTCACGGTGATGCCGGGCCATATCGGCGTGATCTACCAGGCCAGCAACGGTGCCTACACGGGGCGCAGCGGCGGCCGGACGCTGACGTTGCTGCCGGACGGCACCGTGTTCTCCGAGCGGGCCAAGCAGAAGGTACGTGCCCAGGAAACCGGCCATGTCTACGCCGAGCAACTGCTTATCAAGGCTGGTGCGACACCTCCGCGCACAGGCCAGCGGCCCGCGGCGTGGCTCAGCGAGGCGCTTGCCGAGGTCGGCCGCAGCTTCCGTCACCCCGGCAACCACCGTTACGTCTTCACTATCGGCGAGACACGACGGCAGCGCGCATCCGTTGTGGTCGCGTTGCCGTCGCTTCCTTATCCGAAGCCCCGTGTAGTCAGCGCTAACTGTCAGCCCCGCCATATAACATCTATACGGACATCAATAGATTGTTATGTGCGTGGACAAGGCCGGGAGAACCGTTGCTGACAGCCAGCCCGCTGCAGGGAACCCTCTTCGACACCGAAGACCTCGCCCCGCCTCCCCGCAAAGACGTAGCCAGGGTCAAGGCGAACCTCGCCGCGCTCACCCTCGTCCGCGTCCTCGACGGCAGGGCGGCCACCCCGGAAGAGACAGCCGTGCTCGCCGCATGGTCCGGGTGGGGAGCCGTCCCAGGCGTGTTCGACCCTGCCAGGCCCGCATGGGACTGGGCGCGCAGCGAACTGCGATCCCTGCTCACCGCTGATGAGTACAAGTCCGCTCGCGCATCGACGCTGAACGCCCACTACACCGCTCCCTGGATCGCCGCCGAGATGTGGCGGGCCGTCAAGATGCTCGGCTTCACCGGCGGACGGGTACTCGAGCCTGGCTGCGGTCACGGGAACTTCATCGCCACCGCCCCGCCAGGAGCGCGGATCACAGGCGTGGAGATCGATCCCGTCACCGCGGCGATCGCTCAGGCACGCTGCCCGTCCGCGCGGATCGTCACCGGGTCGTTCGCCGACGTCACCATTCCCGGCTTGTTCGATCTCGTCATCGGCAACGTGCCATTCGGGAAGTTCGCGTTGCACGACCCCGTCCACAACGCGGGCGGTCATTCGATCCACAACCACTTCATCATCAAGTCCCTGCACCTCACCCGGCCCGGCGGGCTCGTCGCCGTTCTCACCTCCCGGTACACCCTCGACGCCGAGCACGACACCGCCCGCCGCGAGATCCACGCCCTGGCAGACCTGGCCGCCGCGATCCGCCTCCCCTCCGCCGCCCACCAGGAAGCCGGGACGAAGGTTGTCACGGACCTGCTGATCTTCCGCCGCCACGACCCCGGCACCGAACCCGAGCACCCCGACTGGCTCGCCACCGAACCCCTCGCCGCCGGCGGCCGCGACTTCCCGGTCAACGCCCGCATGCACCCGCGGTCCGGCGCGGACTGGGCCGTCCTGGGACGGTTCACAGCCGGTCACAGCATGTACGGCCCCGACCTCATCGTCGAACCCACCGGGAACCTCGACGAGCAGTTGCGCACCGCCGTCAACACGGCCACAGCATGGTCGCTGCACCACATGACCCCCGGCCAGACACCAGATCCCGATCCCGGGATCTCCGCCGAAGGTCTTGAGGAAGGCCACATCCTCGTCGCCGGCCGCGGGTTCGCCCGGGCCGAGAACGGCGTGGTGGTCCCGCATCCGGTGCCCAGCACCCAGGCACGGGAACTCACCGCGCTGCTGGGCCTGCGGGACGCCGCGCTCGCCGTGCTCCGCGCCGAGGTCGCCACTCTTGACGACACCCGCGAACTCGGCGTGCTGCGCGGCAAGCTCCGTGACGCCTATGACGCCTACCACGCCAGGTACGGGGCGCTGAACCGCACCAGCCAGCGGCGCACCGGCCGCACCGACCCTGCCACCGGAGAAGAACTGCTCGCGCGGGTCCGGCCGCCGATGGGCGGATTCCGCGCCGACCCGCATGCGCCCCTGGTGTTCGCGCTGGAGGATTACGACCCTGAATCCGCGGTGTCAGCGCCGGCGCCGATACTGTCCCGCCGGGTCATCGTCCGCCGCGAGCTCCCCGCAACCGCCGAGACCCCGGCTGACGCGCTGGCGATCTGCCTCGACGGCCACGGCCGCGCCGACATCGACATCATCAGCAAGCTGCTCGGCACTGCTCCGGACGACGCGCGGGAACAGATGGCGGAGCTGGTGTTCGACGATCCCGAATCCGGCCTGGTCCCGGCCGCCGAGTACCTGTCCGGTGATGTGCGCCTCAAGTACGCGCAGGCGTGGAGAGCGTCCCGGGACGACCCGAGGTTCGAGGTCAACGTCGCCGCGTTGCGTGAGGTCATTCCCTCTGACCTGACGCCCGGCGAGATCGACGGGCGGCTGGGCGCGGTGTGGATCTCCGCTGATTACGTGCAGCAGTTCCTCCGCGAGATCCTTGACGACCAGTGGCTCACAGTCGAGCATCCGGGCGGCCAGATCTGGGCTGTCACCGCCGGCAAGACATACGGGGTCCGTTCCCATGTCACCTGGGGAACGACACGTATCGCCGCTGCTGAAATCGCCCAGCATCTGCTGGAGCAGCGGCGCATCGAGATCCGTGACCGCGTCGACAAGAACCATTACGTGGTCAACGTCGAGGACACCGCGGCAGCGAACGAGAAAGCCGCCGAGATGGCCGAGCGGTTCTCTGAATGGCTGTGGGAAGACCCCGACCGGGCGGTGAAGCTGGCCCGGATCTACAACGACCGGTTCAACGGCATCGTCCTGCGTTCCTACGACGACGCGAAACTCACCCTCCCCGGCTTCTCGGCGGCGTTCGCCCTGCGCCCCCACCAGATAGCCGCCGTGGCGAGGATCATCGCGGAGCCGACGGTTCTGCTCGCTCACGAGGTCGGGGCAGGGAAAACCGCTGAGATGGTCGTCGGCGCCATGGAGTTGCGGCGCCTGGGCATGGTCCGCAAGCCCGCGGTCGTCGTGCCGGGTCACATTCTCGATCAGTTCGCCGGCGAGTGGATGCGGCTCTACCCGCTCGCCAGGATTCTCGTCGTCCGCAAGGAAGACCTGCAGGCCGAGAAGCGGCGCCGGTTCGTCGCAAGGGTGGCGACCGGTGACTGGGACGCCGTGATCATGTCGTCGTCGGTGTTCGAGCGCATCCCCTTGTCAGCGAAGGCGCTGAAGGCGTACCTCGATCGTGAGGAAGCCCAGTTCGCCGCGTGGCTTGACGTCGCCAGGGACAGCCGCAGCCGCACCGTCAAGCGCATCGAGGCGGCGATGCTCCGCGCCCGTCAGCGGTCCCGCGCGAAACTCGATTCCCGGAAGGACCCCGGCCTCACCTTCGAGGAAACCGGGATCGATTACCTGTTCGTCGACGAGGCTCACCGGTACAAGAACCTCCGCACCCCCTCCGCCATCGCCGACGCCGGGATCGACGGGTCGCTGCGGGCCACTGACCTTGACGCGAAGCTGTGCTGGCTCCGCGAGCGGAACGGCGACCGGATCGCCACGTTCGCCACCGCCACCCCGATCGCTAACTCGATCACCGAGCTTCACGTTGTCCAGCGTTACCTGCGCCCGGATCTGCTTGACATCCGCGGCCTCGACGTCTTCGACTCGTGGGCGGCCACGTTCGGGGAGCTGGTCACCGAGGTTGAGCTTGCCCCGGAGGGCGGCGGGTCGTTCCGCCTCAAGACCCGGTTCTCCAAGTTCCGGAACGTGCCCGAGCTGCTGCGCATGTTCCACTTGTTCGCCGACGTCAAGACCGGCGACGACCTCAGCCTTCCCGTCCCCGATCTTGCCGAGGTCGATGGCAGGCGGGAAGTTATCACCGTCGAGGTCCCCATGACTGATGTCCTCGCGGGTTATGTCGCGGACCTGAGTGACCGGGCCGAGAAGATCCGCAACCGGCAGGTGCGGCCGGAAGAGGACAACATGCTGACCGTCACCGGCGACGGCCGCAAAGCCGCCCTCGACCTCAGGCTGGTCGGCTGCGCGCAGGACGAGCCAGGCAAGATCGCTGCCGCCGCCCCCGTCATCTACCAGATCTGGCATGACAACCGGGACCGCGTATACCCCGGTCCCGGCGGTGTCCCGTCCCCGGTCACCGGCGCCCTGCAGCTGGTGATGGCCGACCTCGGCACCCCCAGGGACGGGTGGAACGCCTACGACGAGCTCCGCGACCAGCTGGTCATGCTCGGCATGCCGCCCCGGATGATCCGCTACATCCACGACGCCAAGACGGACCAGGCCAAGGCCGCGCTGTTCGCTGCGTGCAGGTCAGGGAACGTGGCGGTGCTGATCGGGTCGACGGAGAAGATGGGCATCGGCACCAATGTCCAGGACCGCGCCATTGCCCTGCACCACCTGGACGCCCCGTGGCGGCCTGCCGACATCCGCCAGCGGGACGGCCGGATCCTCCGTGACGGCAACTGCAACCCCGAGGTCAGGATCTACCGCTATGTGGTGTCGGGGTCGTTCGACGGGTACTCATGGCAGATCCTCGCCCGCAAGGCCCGGTTCATAGCCCAGGTGCTCCGGGGCCGTCTTGATGTGCGGGAGGTCGACGACATCGGCGACACCGCCCTGTCGTACGCACAGGTGAAGGCGATCGCGACCGGCAACCCCCTGCTCATGGAGGAAGCCGCCGCAGCCGCGGTGCTGGCGAAGCTGGAACGTGCTGCGCGCGCCCATAACCGCAACCAGTCCCTGCTCACGTCCACAGCGGCGCAGCAGGCCCACATCGCCGTCCGGTTGCGGGAGGAAGCCGCTCTCGCGGCAGCAGCCGAGGCCAGGCGCGTGGACGTGTCTGGTGACCTGTTCCGGATGGTTGTCGGCGGGCGCGTGTACCTGAAGCGGGCTGAGGCCGGGACCGCGCTGTCGGATGTTGTCGCCGCCGAGTACTCGCGGCTGCTGAAGCACTGGGCCGAGCCGGAAACCCAGCAGGCCGGCGAACTTGCCGGGTTCCCGCTCTTCCTTCGCGTCTACAGGGGATCAGGGCAGGTCGTCTCGATGTGGCTGGGCGACGTGCCGGGAACGCGGCTGGACATGGGCCGCGCCGATGGACGTCAGGGCGCGACGGTGATCAAGCGGCTCGAGTACCGGCTGTCCAAGCTTGCTGATTTCGCGGCTGACGCGCTGGCACGCGCGGAGCGGTGCGAGACCGAGGCGGCGAAGGCCAGGGCAGAGGTGGGCGCGGTCTTCCCGCGTGCCGCTGAATTGGCTGCGGCGGTGGCTGAGGTGGCGCGGATTCGGGCTGCGCTTGACGCGCTGGCGCGTGCTCCGCAGAAGGCAGCATGACAGAGTTGTTAACGTCCTATCGATTAGCGTATGATTGTTATCAGCGCCGGGTAACCAGGATGGAGGCGGCATGATGGCTGAGTTCACCACCGACACCGCATTCGGACGCGCCGGGGAAACGGCGACGCGGCCGGGAACCTCGGATGAGCCTGAGGCCGGTCGCTGTTCCCGGTGCCTCGGCGCTCACAAGACCGAGCACGTCCCCGGCGACAACTGCCCGGTTCACTTCCATGAGTTCATCCCGCGTGACCATCCTGACGGCGCTGAGGGTGACTGGCAGGACTGGTGGGGCTGCCCTGAGTGCCGTGAGGGGCGGTGGGTGTCGTGAGCGACTTTCCCGAGCACGACAAGATGGCCGCGATCGCCGGCCAGTCGCAGGCGATAGGCGAGTTCCTTGACTGGCTGGGCTCGCAGGGCATCCGCCAGATGAAGTGGCGGGAAGACCTCACCGACGAGCGGCTGACCGATCCAGAATGCAACCCGCGCGGCACCGGTCCGCTCGGCCGCGACGTACCGGACCACAAGCCCGAGTGCGCTCCGGTCAGGCCCGTGGAAGACCCAGTGACGGCGGCTGATCTGTACGTAAACGGCGTCTGGTACCAGAGGCAGCATTGCACGCACTGGACCGGCGAGGACAAGGACTGCTGTCGCTGTGGCAACGGCAGGCACTACACGGTGACCGGCATCAGGTCGTGGGTTGAGGACGGTCGCACCACAACAGCGCTGCTCGCCGAGTTCTTCGAGATCGACCTGAGCAAGATCGAGGCCGAGAAGCGGGCCATGCTCGACGCCGTCCGCGCCAGCGCTGAGACCGCACCGGACATGACCATCACTCTCGCTAACCCCGAAGACGAACGCTAGGAGATTTCCCTTGACCGATGAACTGTTCGACGTCGCCGTCCGCAAGCCCGGCATGGACCCGGTGATGCTCGGGCCCACGACATCAGACAACGCCGAAGCATGGGCCTGCGATCTGCAGAACCAGAAGATCGGGACCGCCTCCCCGGCAGGCACCCGCATTGACGTGGTACCGCATGCCGACACGTGCACTCATCCCGACATTTACGAGACCCTTCCAGCCGACCCGGTTTTCATCGCCGAGGCAATCGCCGCCGCTCCTGCGGACATCGACACGGCTGACAGGTTCCCCGACCTGTGGTCCCGGCTGCACATGGTCTACGGCTTCGCCGAGGCCAGCCGCCTGTGGAGCGAGGCATGCGCGATAGGTGACTACGCGGTCGAGGAGGAAGCGCAGGCGGAAGAAGCGGCACGCGCTCTCAAGACCCTCAGCAACTCGGCCAGCGACGCGCTCGACAACATCATCCACGCGCTCAAGACCACGCAGGATCTCACCGCCGGCGACCGCGATACCCCGCTGTCCGCTCTCGGTCATGCTGACTTGCTCGCCGCGCTTGAGACCGCCGCCCGGTCGCTGCGCAGCGTCATCCGGATTGTCACGCTGGGCAGCTGACCATGCACTTCTATCTGGGCACTCACATGGCGGCCTGGCTGTGGCAGCCAGACGCCGCCGTGCCTTTGTTCGTGTCCCACCGCCGGCTCCGCGCCTACAAGACCCGCCTGGAGGCAGAATGACCGAATTCGAGCTCGTCAAGCACAAGGCCGCCGCCTGGCTGCGTGACTTTGTTAACGCCTGCGAAACCGGAGAGTCAGCCGGATCGATCACCGCGGCGTGGACCGCCGGCTGCGATGGTTACGGCGAGGACATCGCTGACCTGATCATCAAGGCAGCCGGCGTGATCGAGGGGCCGGCCGATACCAGCATCGCGTTCGAGTCTCTTGAGAACGACGAATACAGGTATCTGGTCACCATCGCCAGGCCACACGGCGACCTTGTTCTCGCCTCGCCGGCGAGTGCCCTTGAGTACGCCGGCAACCCTGTTCTCGCTGGTGCGGGACACGCGTTCACGGTTCTGGAGTCGGCAGTCACGGCCGCCAACCAGATGCTGTGCGCGCTGCGTCAGTACACCCGGGAGAACATTGCGCGGGCGTTTTACCGTGAGCAGCGGCTGGCCCAGTTGAGGAAACTGCCGAAGGCGCAGCTGGCCGCGATGTACCAGGCCGGTATCCGCACCCCGTCTGGCGGTTTCGCTAGTTACGCGGGCAGTGCTCATCCGCTGGAGTCATGGGGCAAGGACGAGCTGGTGTCCGTAATCCTCGGCATCGAGTACCCCGAGGCCGCGTGATGACCGACACCAAGTATGTCCTGCACCACGACGGGACGTGGTTCTACTACCTCGGACGCCAGTATGACTTCAAGTTCAGCCGACCGCACGCTGACGGCGAGACCATGACCCAGGTGTGGGAAACAGGCTGGTTCTCGACCGATCACGAAGCCGAAGTCATCTCCATGGTGAGCCAGGCTCTCGGAGATGTCACCGGATACACGCTCGACGACCCCGACCGAGAGTCGGTGCGGTACCCGCGCACCCTGACCCCGGACGAGTACAGCAGTCGTTTCGACTACGACGACGACGACCGGATGTTGTACTCCGCTGTCCGCCGCGCCGGCACGGTGATCGGAAGAGTCGTCGAAGGGCCGTGGCTGCGGCTCGACGGCGAGCCACCGCCTGACGACGGTCACTCGTGGGTAGCGGAACTGCCGTACGAACTGCAGTACCGGCACGAGTACCGGCACCTTTTCCCCGGTTACATGCCCGGGTTCCGCGACGCCATGGGGCAGATGATCAAGTCGCTGCCCCATGTCCGGTACTGCTTCCCGGCTAAGAGGCTTGAGCAGCAGTACGGCTTTGAAGTGACCCTCGAAATCCCGTTCGACAAACCACAGTCCGAGTACCGGCCCGCACTCAACCGCGACGGATCGGAGTCGCGGTCACGCAGGGGCCGCATGGTTCCGGTGAAGGTAACGCGGAGGCTGGAATTCACCGTCCCGTATGTGATCAAGGCCGCGAACCGGGCGGCAGCGGCAGCCGAGTGGGACCGGCGCGAAACCGAGATCCGCGAGGCGATCGCCGGCGCGTCGGTTGCGGCGTGCTCTGCGTGCATGGGCCACGGCTACGTGATCACCGGCTCAGAAGATCACGAGAAAAAGCCGGGGGCGTAGATGACGCAGCAGGTTCCTATCCACGAGCCGTCAGCCGTCGAACGGCATCTCGCAGCGTCCGACACCGCGACGCCCATAGACCAGGCAAAGGTGAACAGCTGGTCGGCCCCGGTGCGCGCGGCACTCCGACGGGTTCTCTCGCACAACATAACTGCCGGATCGTCGCCGGCGCTGAGGTCAGCGGTCTACGAGATCACTGACCTGATCGACCAGGCAGACAAGGAGAGCAACGATGCCTGAAACCAGTGACCGTGCCGTGGCTGCTGCTGTCCTCCGGGCGGTAGCAGACCTCCTTGAGTCAAGACCCGATCTGCCTGTGCCTCGTGTTGACGTGACCTACTGGGCGTGGGCCCACAAGCACCCCGCAGGCGTCCCGCAGGCGATCGCTGCCGTCGCCGCTGCGATCCCGTGCCCGGAATGGGCGACGCGGATCAGCGACGACGGGAAGCTTCTGGAATTGCTGGGGAAAGCGCCCGGTACCAGTGTCAACATCTGCGCTCGCGTCGAAGAGGCGTGCACTCCCACAGGCACCAAGACGGTCACCACGTGGGAGACGCCGCTTGAGATAGCAGCGCTGGTCACGGCGGTGAGCGATGCTCGCTGACTCCACCCCCGCCGATGTTCAGTCCGTCGTCGCATCCGCTGAGGTGATGGGCGGCGGCGGCATCCTCTGCATCCCCGAGGACACTCCGCGCGGCGTCCGCATGCGCCTGACCAGGCTCATCAACGAGCGCGGTGGTTACTGGAGTCGTGCTCTCGGTGCCTACGCGTTCCCCGGCGATGACGCAGCCGACGTGGTCGCGGCGCTGACCGCCGGGTCTGAGACGGGGACGGTGCCCGATGCTGGCTGACTCTGTCAAGCGCATCCCCAAAGACCAGGCAGTCGCCGCGCTCACCGCCCAGGCCGTTGTCCGCGAACCCGGCATCGAGGACTACAAGACCGCCGTCGGCCGTCTGCGCCGGTACCTCGACAACCACCGCGGTAGCCGGGTTGGCGCTGATTCGGTCACTCAGATCCTCGATGAGTCATTGCCGGCGCCGCGTCCCACTGTCCACGCCTACCGGGATGGAAAGGACATCGGTGACCGGCCACTGGAGGAAGCCATCATGATCATTGTTAACGCGGATGACTTCGGCTGGTGCCTGCCGTGGCTCGGACACGATCTCGTCGCAGAGTATTTCGGCAGTCATTACAACTTCAAGGCCGTCAAGGACCGCGATGGCTGATCGCGTCCCCCAGCCACACGTCATCTCACGGCTGCTCCGGTCTGCCGGGTTCACCCGAGCAATCGAACGGTACAGCAGGTCCGGCGTCGAACTTGAGCGGGTTCCCGGCTTCCGCGTCCGCTCGCACCCGAATCCGGTCACCTTCTCAAAGGACGTGATCGTCACATGGTGGCCAGCCGCCGACGGCGGCCAGCACCTCATGACCGGCGTCGAAATGCTCGCCAAGTACGCCAGGGCGATCGAGGCCAAAGGCTGGATCGTCAAGACACGTCATCACGAACTCTGGGTCTACCCGGAATCAGTGCTCACCCGCGAAAGCATCACAGGGCGCCCCCGATGAAAGCTGACCGCCTGGCGATTGGCCGCCGCGACTACATCGCGGTCACCCTCGTCGTCAACGCCGCCCACGACACCGCAACCGCTGCTGCCCGTAAACGACTCGACGCCGCCGAGTACGACGGCGACGGCGAGCGCGTGGCCCGCATCCCGGACAGCGCGCGCGAGGCCTACAACACGACTTGCGCAATCGAAGCAGCGAAACTCCGCGCAGCCAGAGCAACCGCAGAAGCCGAGATCGACGCCGCGATCGCCGAGGCACGCGAGAACGGCACCTACCACTGGGACATCGCGTCACCTGACGCGGTACTCGAGCCAAGGTTGCCGACGTGGGCTGAGATGACCGACGCGGACAAGGCAGCGGCGCTCGCTCACCTCGACAAAGCCGAGTGGGAAGGTACCGAGACCGCGGTCCGCTACTACCCGCCTGCCTACGCAGGCAACCCCGTGCTGGCCCGCATGGACCGGGACGAAGCCAGCAGGCACGCCGCATCAATGAGCGCCGACATCAAGGCACTTGACCCCGGTGAGTACGCCCGGCTGCTCGACATCGCTTTCGCCAGGAAGGCCGCATGAACCGGATGATCATCAGGTTCGCGTCGGTGTGCTGTGACGCCGCGATCGAAGTGGTCGGTGGCGAGCAGCATTGCACCGCATGTCACCAGGCCGCTGAAGGCCGCACAAGAGAAGTGCCGCGGGAGGAGATCCGCACCTCGATCACCACAAGGGTGCTCGACGCTGTACGTCAGCGTCGCAACTACATAGCCAGGGTTACCGGCGCACTCACGACCGCCGAACTCAAGCTCATGGTTGCTGGAGGTGCCCTCACCAACGAGCCGCTTACACACTCCGCGGATGACCCGGTCTGGATCGACGAGGCCCTGGAAGCGATCGTCGACGCCAAGGTGGCGCTCGCTGAATGGCTCGAATCCGTTCGCGCCGCTGAGAAACGGATCTGCGCGCTCAAGTCCCTGACCGCGAAGCCATGCCCGGGGTTCCAGTGGATCGGCCAGCTTCTCAATCACTGCGACCGGTGCGGCCTGCCGTATTGGGAGCACACCCACGAGGCCAAGTTCGACGAGTCAGCCGGCTCGTTCCTCAACCCCGCCGAAAAGCTCGTGCCGATCACCGCCGAACAGGCTGCGGCAGTCAAGAAAAAATGGGACCGCTGATGCCAGCCATCACCATCGTCATCCCCAGGTCGGAACTCAAGCCCGGCGACAAGATCCTGCTCACCGATATCTACACGGCCACCGCCGCCGTGTCCCGTCAGGTACCCGGCTGCGACTTCATCGTCGGTTACTCATCTGGCGAAGGACAGGAAATCCGCTGTGGTGACCGGTCGCGCTTCACTGTCGAGCGGTCCGACAAAGACGAGTCCTACGGGCCGCCGGCCGAGTCCTGCGAAGCGCATCTGGGGTTCTTCATCTTCCCGCTGATGGACGGCGACAACACCATCCACGCGGTGGTCACGCCCCGGTGGAACGAAAAGGGAGAAGGCTGATGCCCGAACGTATCCAGTACAAACGGGGTCAGAAACTTCCCGAAGGCGCCAAGTTGTGCGCCAGGCCGTCACGGTGGGGCAACCCGTTCAAGATCGGCTCCTTGTACCTGAAGCCCGATCAGCCAATGCGCGTACCGCCTCTGCCAGATGCCGCAGACGCGGCCGAAGGCATCGGCGTCATACGCGAGATCAGCGACGTGAAATGGGTCTACACGGCCTGCCGGGTCCGTGACCGTGCTCACGCGACCGCGCTGTTCATCGCCTGGGCCGACTTCGTGTTCTTCGACGGCAGCGCGCTGAGCTTCCGTGAGCAGGTCCGCCGTGACCTCGACGGCTTTGACCTGGCCTGCTACTGCCCGGTGGACGGCGAGCCCTGCCACGCAGATGCCCTGCTCCGGTGGGCAGCAGGATTCCGGGCGTGGACTCCGGACCTCGCTGACGGGCACAGCCGCAGGACAGTTCGCGTGAAACGTGCATGCAACGGATGCGGCGAGCTGATCGGAGACATCACCGGCTACGAGATAACCGCGGCGATGAACGGCGGCGCCCTGCCCGACGTCCGCGCTGAGTGCCCGCGCTGTTCTCGGGGGTTGCGTTGAACCTCAAGCTGACGGAAACCACCCGCAACAGCGTCCGGATCATTGGCGTCAAAGGCGATCTCGTTGTCTACACCGTCGACACCCTGCGGAAACACGTCATCAGCACCATCGAGGACGAACGAATCAGCCACCTGGTTTTCGACCTCGACAAATGCGACTACCTTGACGCCACCGGTCTTGGTGTCATCGTCGGCGCTCTCAAACGCGCCCGCGTGCATGAGGGCGGTGTGGCGGTCGTTTGCACCGTGCCGAGGATTGTCAAGGTTTTCCGGATCACGGGTCTTGCCGGCGTGCTCAAGCTCAGCGAATCCGTGGACGAGGCACTTGGCCGCCTCAAGGCCGAGGAGTGCTATGGCACGACGGTCACAACGGTCTGTGAGAACACCGGCCCGGTTCATGGGCCGGCGCGGCCGACCGATGCGGAGCGCATGAAAGAGGCGCTTTTGTGGATCGGCGCCGAATGCCGCAGGTACGTCCCTGGTTACGGCTTTACCTGCCGCGCGACGGATCGCAAGCCCGTTGCCGATTACACCGATGGCGAGTGGTGTGTTGGCTGCATCGCCGCCCACGGACTCGGCACCTGACCATGACCATCACCGTGCAAGCACTGTTCTAACGGTAACGAGTAGTTAGGCAAGGGGGAATATCGGATGGGGTGGGCTAGCGCAGGTAACATTTTCGACCCTGTAGCACAGGCACTGATCGACGCTGAAGCGTCAGACGAACTGAAAACCAAAACTCTCAGCGTCCTTATCCGTCAGCTTACGGATGAGGACTGGGACACCGAATACGACTCGCTGGATACCTTCCAGGACGATCCGGCGATCGTTGAGGCGTTCCGGCAGAACGGCACCATCATCAGGTGCGACAACGAGCACAAGGAATATGGCTGGTGTTACCTGGAACGCGGTCACGGCGGCGATTTCCACGAGGACGACGCAGGTAACCGCTGGCCAGCCAAGACTGGGGACGCCTGATGTGGGATCTGATCAGGCTGCTCGCCGGCCCGCGTGTCTGCCCCTGGTGCTCAGATCGCGGCGAGTCCTTGAACGACAGGATCACTGACCGGCTGCCTGTCAGCGTGATCAAGGTGCTATTGCGTTACGACGCCGTCATCGGGCGGATTGGGATTCCTCTGCACGAGAGGCTTCACGAGCACGGAGTACCCGATGCCTGAGGCTGCCCGGCTTCCGAGCCTGCGAAAAGAGATCCAAATGGCTGATGAGCCCAGGAACGGCGCCGAGATCATCGCCGAGCACCTCGCCGAGTGCACCGACGCCAAAGCTGCGATCGTCGTAGACGGGTCCGCTGACGACATCATCGAGCAGATGACCGCCGCCGGGTGGACCTTGGACGAACGCGTTGACTACGTGGCAGGCAAGCGAATCAGGTTCATCAGGGTGCCCGGATTGACGAGCAGTTCCGATGGCTGACGTCCTGGCCGCCGCGCCGCCCGTCAAGCACGCTCCCTGGTACCCGGAGGAACCCAAGAAACCGCACCGCCGCTGTGATGGCTGCGGGCGGTTCCTGAAGTGGAACGACTATTACGGCACCTACATGAATCACACATCCTGGGACGACTATGCAGGCGGATGGGAATACACATGCTTCTGAACGAACTGCTCAACGCCGTCGAAGTTATCGACGCGTACCTGGATTCACACCGCAACCCCGAGTTTCTTGAGCAGCCGCTTGCGAACGACTGGGCACGCATCACCAAGGTCTGCGAAGAAAGCGGCGAGGTGTGGAAAGAACTCTCCGGGCTCACGGGAGAGAATTACCGCAAAGGCATCTGCGGCACCGAGGAGAAGTTGCTGGGCGAACTCGCGGACTGCGTGGCCTCTGCGATGTGCGCCATCCAGCACCGCACCAAGGACATCGGGAAGACCTGGGCCGTGGTGTCGGCCGCGTTCGCGAAGGCAATGCAGCGCCTCAACGACGCCGAGGCCATGGACGCGACGCCATGACTGTCTACGTAGACAACTGGCGTCAGGACGCTGGCACCCTGTGGGCCTTGACGGTTCACCAGCCGTGGGCTGCGGCGATCATGTGGGCCGGGAAGAACGTCGAAAACCGTACCTGGCCTACTAAGTACCGGGGACCGCTCCTTATCCACGCGGCCAGGAAACATCCAAAATGGGCTGACTATCTGATCATTCGCCGCATTAGCGGCATCGCGCTCGGATGGCTGGACACACGCAAAACTCCCGCCGCGACAATGGACCTTGCCCGCTTCTGGCCGAGAAACACAGGCTCGCTCGGCGTCATCCTCGGCGTCGTCGATGTTGTCGGCTGCCATCTCGACGCCGAATGCTGGCACGTCAACGACGAATCCAAGGTGGCCTTCTGCACGCCCTGGTCAGTGCGTGACCAGTACCACTGGGAGTTCGCCAACCCGCGTCCGTTCGCCCGTCCGGTGCCGGCGAACGGACGGCAGCGGTTGTGGAAGGTCACCGACCCCGAAGCCGTAGCTCAGGTGCGCACCCAGTTGGCCGCATGATCGACGAAGACGAGTACGACTACGAGGCCGCCGAACTCGCGTGGGCGTGGGATATGTGGCGCACCGAGGTGTGCGAGGAAGCCACCAGCGGCCACCGCTGGGTGCTCGAATGCCCGCCGGGTGAGTACGCCAAGCTTCACTGCATTCTGTGCCCCGCGACCGCTGACTTCGTCATTCCGTACGGCGGCGAGACCCTGCGCGCCAGGTTCAGCCACCGAGGGTTCAGGATCGAGGTCGATGACAGCGAGCACAACTGGCCAGGCCCCGGCACGCTGGTCATCCCCGTGTTCCCGCACTCTTACGCCGAGACGTACAGGGGCTTCGACTACACCGAATACGAGTCGTGGATCGAACTGGAGCCCCGATGATCGACGCCGAGTTCCGGGCATTCCTGCAAGCCAACCTGGTCCGGGTGCCCGATATCGCCGAGCGGGCAGACGTAGCGGTGTCGACTGTCCACACATGGTCGCAGCAGCACGACGACTACCCCGAACCCATCATGCCCGGCAGTTACGGCGAGACAGGCACCTTGCGAGGTCCCCGCGCGCAGGCACTGTGGTGGTGGCCTGACGTCCAGCAGTGGATGAGCGAACACGGGAAGCCTGAACCACAGCACGGCGGCACGCGGATGCGCCTGTCGGACGTGCAGCTGGCTGAGGCGCGGGCCATGCACGCTGCTGTTGACCCGGCCAGCGGTGCCAGGCGTGTGTTATCCGGTCGGCAAGAGATGAGGAAACCCGATGATCTCAACCCCGCCAGTCGCGATCGGGCTGGCAACCAATGTGCTCGAGGCCGGCCTCGGCAACGAAGGTATTGACCGTGACCGGCTAGAAGGAGTAACGTCAAGTCACTTGACGCGCTAGAAGTGAACACGGCGAGCTGCCCGCCACCTACGAGCAGCCCGCCGTGCGGACGATGCCAAGAACTACCAGTGCTGTGACACAGCAGCCATAACAAGCAACAGCTGTAACACCGCAATGACAAGTTCCAGTATCTTGGTCGTCCTCTCGGGCCAGGCGCGCTCGCGTTCGCGGGCGTGCTTGGCTTCTTTGCCGCCCGAATGCGGCATGGCGGGTCACCTCCCCTCACCCTGATCAGCGGTCGGAGATGCCCAGGGGGAGAAGCGGCACGGCATGGCGAGCATGCTGCGCTGAAGCGGTTTGCCCCGGAACCCGAACGAGTGTTCGACTGACCCCAGCCTGGGCAATATCACTGGCGTGGATGAGCGGATCAACCTCGCCGCGTTCGCCCCGCCCAGATGCGACTACGGTCACCGGCTCGGCCCTGGCCGGATACTGGCCGGCTGGCGTCCCTGCGGCTGCACCGAAGCCATCAAGGCCGGCCGGCTTGGTCACCAGACGGTGACCTGCACCGCATGCCTCGACGTCAAGGTCACGACTGTGTACCTTGAGCCGCCGGTCTGCACCGCGACCTGAAACGAGGGTTTGTCCCTACGATGCCGCCGCGCTCTCATCGAGAGTACCGAGCATCAGAAAAGGGATAAACCTATGCCGTTCCTATTCGTCATCGCGATTGTATTCGGGGTGTTCACGCTGATAGCGGCCCCATTCGCGCTTTTCTGCAAATCTTACGCCAACACGACTCTGAAATCCGGCAGTTACGACCCCGTGCCGGTCAAGGAAGTCGCCGCCGCCGCCACTACGGTCCTTGCAGTTCTCGCCGGCGTATTCACGTTCTTGTCGATGATCACCACCGTGTCCACGCAGAACATCGGCATCGTCACCGAATTCGGCAAGCCGGTCGGCTACCTGTCCAACGGCTGGCACCTCACCCCGCCATGGGCCGGTCTTGTCGAGATCGACGGACGCGTGCAGACCGACACCTACAAGGGTGACAACTGCATCACTGTCAGGATCGCGCACCAGCAGAACGCCTGCCTCGACGTCTCCGTGCAGTGGCGGATCAACCCCAAGGCAGCCAGGGCACTGTTCAAGAACTACGGCACCTTCGCCCGGATCCAGGACGGCCTCGTTACCCGCCAGCTGGACGTCGCCCTCAACGAGGCTTTCGCCACCTTCGACCCGATCGCCAGCCTCACCTCCAAGTACGCCGAGGGAACACCCCAGAACCCGACCTCGGTGCAACTGGCCAGGACCGTCGCGAGCGATCTTCAGGCAGCGGTGGACGGCACGATCGAGGTCAAGGACGTCCTGATTCCGACACCGGCCTACGAGGCATCTGTCCAGGCCCGGATCAACAAGGTCCTCGGCCAGGCCGCCCAGACTGACATCGCGTTGCAGGCCGTCAAGACTGCTGAGGCTCAGGCCGCAGCGAACCGGGCACTGGCGCAGTCGGTGTCGAACGATCCTGGGGTGCTCGAGTCGCGGTGTCTTGACCTGCTGAACGAGGCGATCACCGCTAACTACGCCCTGCCAGCTGGTTTCAGCTGCTCGGGGCCGTCGTCGGTCGGTATCGTCGCCAGCGGCAAGTAACCGCGCCGCGAAACTGAGGCTGCCGGTTACGGTGTGACCTGCCGGGGGTGGAAGCCCGCGGATGCTCCGCCGACGTGGCGCCTCCCGGCACAACCTGGGTCCGGCCTGACTCCCCTCTCAGGCCGGACCCAGGAAGACGTAGATAGAACCCCATATAAGGGGGCGGCGCACAGGGATGGGAACCGGAACCCGCGAGCACGTCGAACCCCGGTGCGGTGCCGCATACCGGAAGCGGACCCTGCCGCCCCCGCCGCCGATGAGTAGGGGGGCTGGTGCTGAGAGCGCGGGCCGGTGCCAGCCCCGCGACCTTAGACCAGACCGGTGTCAAGTTTCGTCTAAAATCACTTGCACCGGGTGACCCGACCGCTTACGGTATGTGGTGAAGCAAGTCCGCACTACCAAGCAAGGACCCCGTTGCACACAGCGCACATCGAACGTGACCAGCGAATCTTCGCCTGGTCGTGCCCGATGCTGCCTGGGAACGGGCTAGCGGTGCCAATGTAAGAACGCGACAGCGTTGAGCGGACGGCACCGCCCCCAGGACACCACCTGGCGGGCGGTTTCCAATTTCATATGGGTGAGCCAACGGCTAGGCGGCTGGTCCAAACCAGCGGAAGCAAGGTTCGACTCCTTGCACCCATGCGGATCACCACCGCTACGGCGGGGAATGTGATTGCAACTTAAAAATTGCACAGAGGGAAACGTTTTAGCGCGGCCCGCCAAGCCGCGCACAATTCCCGGTGGCCTCCTGGCTGCTGCTGTCGTTGACAGCGCCGCAGTCAGGAGGACTGCCGGGATTAATGGGCTGCTAGCTCCAATTGGCAGAGCAACTCCCTTGCAAGGAGAAGGTTCTCGGTTCAAATCCGAGGCGGTCCACGGCGGAAGGCTGCGGGTTCAAGTCCCGTCCGGTCCACCCATGGGCCGGTAGCTCAATCGGACAGAGCACCGCACTACCGGGTTGTAGCGCAGTTTGGTCAGCGTGCCGCGTTCGGATCGCGGAGGCCGCCCGTTCGAATCGGGCCAACCCGACCGGGATGTGGTGTAAGGGTGAGCGCGCCTGCTTTGGGAGCAGGTAGACAAGGTTCGAGTCCTTGTATCCCGACTTGCTGGCGGCCATGGTGCCTGGCGAGATGCCAGGACGGGTCCGTGTAACCTTCATGAAACAGCCGCCAGCATCAGATTCCGCCCGCGTACTGTCACCATGGGGACGCGCCAGCGGTAAACGCAGGAATCATGATGGCGGCTTTCACCTGCCGGGGCGCGACCCGCGGTGCCGCACCTAATGGCTCTCTAGCTGAGATGGATTAGCGGCCGGTTGAAAACCGGCAGAGGCAGGATCGCTACCTGCGGGAGCCACGAGCACCGGCCAAGCTAGCCGGTGTTCTGGGCATCGGATCGCTACCGGTGTCAGACGCGGTGGTGTAACAGGCAGCACAGGGAGGTAATCCCAGGTCAAGGTTCGAATCCTTGCGCGTCGCTATCCACTGTTAGGCGGGATGACGGCCATCCAACACAGTGGTGAGCAAGGGCGTGGAGATGGCTGAAATCCGCTAGCGCCTGGACGCCACGCCGTACTAACTCAACGGCAGAGTGCCGGTCTTCCAAACCGGCCATCGGGGTTCGATTCCCCGGTACGGCTCTCAAGCGCCGCTAGCACAACCGGCTAGTGCAGCAGACTCTTAATCTGAAGGTTCAAGGTTCGATTCCTTGGCGGCGCACGCAGGAGTGAAGGCAACCGGAAGACCTGGCCAGCTCAAAACTGGCCGCTTGCGGGTTCGAGTCCCGCCTCCTGTACCCGATGGCCATTGGGGGAATTTGGCAGACCCGCCGGGCTCTGAACCCGGAGATGTTCCTGGTTCGAGCCCAGGATGGCCAGCTCAAGCCCTTGTAGCTCACCTGGCAGAGCGGTGTCCTCGTAAGGCACAGGCAGGCGGTTCGAGACCGCCCGAGGGCTCGCACGTCCTCGTAGCCCAACGGCAGGAGGCACCACCTTGAGGAGGTGGGCAGTGCGCGTTCGAATCGCGCCGGGGACACGGAAGGGCGGTTCGCGCAGCCACAGCAGGTGTGGTCGGACACCCTGGGAAGGTTCGAGGCTTCCCGCCGCCCGGAGTTTGCCCGTCGCGCGTGGGCGCGACCGCCCTTTGTATGGCTGGTCTGCTCGGTTCGACACCGGGGATGGGCTCTGAGTCAGGCAGCTCGTTGGAGGCGCTTGCGAACTGCGGTATCAGACACGCCGAGTTCCTTGCCGACTGCCACGAGCGTTGACATGGCAATCATTCGCTGAAGTTCGTCTGGCTCAGGCCAAGCGATCTTGTCGGAGCGAGTTGGTTTGATGAACCAGCGGCTACAGTTGCCGCATCGACGCGCTAGCGCCCGGTTCATGTGCAGGCAGAACTGGCACTTGACTTGACTGGCAACCGGCTTAGCTCGACCCGCGTAGGTCTCAGTTTGCGAGTGGCAGTTGGGGCAGAGCAGTCGAAGGTTCGCCAACCGGTTGTCGTTGTGGGTTCCGTTGATGTGGTCAAGGTGAAGCACCAGCGGCAACCCATTCCACACTTCGCCCTGGCCGCACGTGGCGCAGACCTGCGGAACGCCCATTCTCTTGAGCCGGGCCTTGATAGCGCCGCCGTTGAGAAACCTGCTGTTCGCGCAGAACACCTGGGCATCCGGTGTCTCGACAAACTGGGGATGAACTAGCTGCGGCCGGATCTGAGGGCTTATTGGGACGGCGACACCGACGCGATCACAGGCTTTGCGGAATGCCAGGTAGTTGCCTCCCGCCGCTCGCAGACCGAGACGTTCAAGCGCTTGGCGGATGGTCCTTGATTCGGTAGCAGCCGAGCGTACTGCGTCATCGTTCCTCAAGATACTTGTTGTTGGCACGTATCGAATAATAGTTCGATCTGGGTTGCTCTGCTGGCATGGGCGGCGTGACTTTGGATCACGATTTCGCAGGTTCGATTCCTGCACCCAGAGCGTGCTCAGGGGTTTGCCGCCTGAGAGCCCGGCAGGGAAACACCGGCGGTAAGGCTGCCGCCAGCCCCGATTGGCAGCGCGATGCTGTCGGGGTTCCCGTGGCCGGGCAACACCGGACAGGCGTGCCGGCCCCCGCTGGAAACGGGGTGGGCGCCGGAAGGCGCTGGGACTCGGGTTCTCCGGCTTCCGCGTGGCGAGCCGTGGCACGGCATCCGAGCCAACAGGGGAGCGCGACCCCGCCTGGTTCCGGTAACCGGCTTCACCCAGCGCGAATCCCAGCGCCTGGGCCGGAACAACTCGCCACTCCACCTGGCAGGGTCGCTCAGTGGTCTAGAGCAGCCGCCCTGAAAGCGGCCGGCTTTCACCGGCCCGTGGGTTCGAATCCCACCCCTGCCGCTCAAGGGCATCAGTCCATCTGGTTGTTGGAACCGATCTGATACATCGGTCGTGCTGAGTTCAATTCTCAGGGTGCCTACTCATGGCGGCGTAGCTCAGCAGGTCCAGAGCACCCGGCTCATAACCGGAAGGTCGTTCGTTCAAGTCGAACCGTCGCTACCAATGCCGATCGCGCCCGACTGGACGGGCACCGGACTTTTAATCCGGACTGAGGCTGGGTTCAAGTCCCCCGGTCGGCACGCTGGTTTGCCAACCAGTCCACACAGCAGATAACATTTAGACGTATACCGATGAAACGTTATCTGGGGAGGTTCCTGTTGGACGAACTCGTCGAGACTCTCTCGCCTGAGGCCAGCGCCATCGTCGACAAGGCAATCGAGGACGCCGACAACGGCAACGCCGTCACTCGTCAGAGGCCCGTCAGGGTTGAGGATGAACCTGTAGACAGCGAATAGGTTCCGGTCGTTCCCGGTCAGCGTGAACCTGACCGGGAACACCATCTGCGCCGCTAGTTCAGCGGATAGAACGGCCGGTTTCTACCCGGCTGGTCGGGGGTTCGAGTCCCTCGCGGCGCACCGGGTGGCCACGCACACCGGCAGGAAGGTAAGCCAGATTCCTGACTGCGTGGTCTAGGCAGGCAACGAGACCTCTGGCACTGGTCTCAACACCCGATCATGGCGCGTTGGTCTAGATGGTAAGGATGCCGCCCTCTCAAGGCGGAGATGACGGGTTCAAGTCCCGTACGCGCTACTACCTCGTGCCCCTCGGGGCAGCCGGGCCCGGCCGGCGTAGCCGGGCACATGGCCCCATCTGTTATGGGTAGGCAGCTGGTCTTTCAAGCCGGTAGACCGGGTTCGAGTCCCGGTGGGGCTACTGCGGGTTAGTGGAAGTGGAACCACGCAAGAGTCATGATCTTGAGATGCCGTTCGAGTCGGCACCCGCCACCACGTTCGCGGCCTTCCCGGTCGCGACGATGCCGCGGCCTCCCGGCTGTGGCCATTCCGACGTAGCTTAAGCAGGCAGAGCTGCCGACTGTTAATCGGCAAGGTACTGGTTCAAGGCCAGTCGTCGGAGCTAGCCAAGAGAGTAGCCGCCTGGAGTCACCGTCCGGCGTGGTCGCCGGAAGTAGTCGCCAGGAAGGCGGACCCGCTCACCACGGGAACTGTTTCGAATGCAGGACTCTCTTGGCTTCATGGGGCTGTAGCTCAGTTGGTTAGAGCACCGGGCCGTCAACCCGGAGGTCGGGGGTTCAAGTCCCCTCAGTCTCGCTCGGCCGGACGTGAAGCCCAGCATGCGGGGCGGATCGTCCCGTGACGGGATAGAGACCGTCCAAATGCCCCGAGCCAGCCAGCGTACGAGGCCGGCGGTACAAAGGGATGGGGCATAACCGAGGCAGGGACACGGCTCGTCGCGATAGCCGCCTGTACGGACCCGGAGCACCGGGTTGGCTGAACCTATGGTCGCTTAGCTCAGTTGGCGAGAGCACCCGCTCGACACGCGGAAGGCCGAAGGTTCGACTCCTTCAGTGACCACGCACGGCTGGCGGTACCGGGTCACCGCGAGGGAAGCCCCGGAACAAATACGCCAGCCTGCTATGCCCCGATGGCGCAACGGATAGCGCACCTGGTTACGAACCAGACGGTTGCAAGTTCGAATCTTGCTCGGGGTACGACGCATCGGCAGGATGCGACGCTGACCGGCTGCCACGCGCTGCCAGCGGAAAAAGCCCAGGGGGACAGTGGCTGAGCCTGGGTGACCTGCCACATGGCCGTTTAGCTCAGTGGAAGAGCGCTCCGCTCACACCGGAGAGGCACGCAGGATCGGTACCTGCAACGGCTACTGGTGCCTTTTGCCGTCGAGGGAAGGCGCAGGGTTGTGGTCCCTGCAAGGCCGGTTCGACTCCGGTAAGGCACCCCACGCCGGGTTGGCAGAGCGGTAATGCAGCTGCCTGTAAAGCAGTCGCCTTGTGCATCGTTGGTTCGATCCCAGCACCCGGTACGGCGGTCAGCGTGCCACCCGCTGACCGCTCCCATGTCCTCGTAGCCCAGTGGATCAGAGCGCCAGGTTCCGGACCTGGAGGCCGAAGGTTCGAATCCTTCCGAGGACGCTCGTAGCCCTGTGTCCGAGAGGTCAGGTGCCTGCCTGCAAAGCGGGTCATGCCGGTTCGAATCCGGTCGGGGCTTCCAATGGCTGGTGGCTCAGTGGATACAGCACCCACCTCCTAAGTGGGCGATCGCGGGTTCGAGTCCCGCCCAGCCAGCGAGACGATTCCCTCTGTCAACCTTGTGTGACACTGGACTCTAAGGTGATATAGTCCGATGCAAGCTTTGATTCCTGGCCGGCGAGCAGTTCGGCCACGCCCCGTCAGGGTCGATGTACCGGCACACCTTCGGCGGCCTGACCGACCAGGCGTTCGCGATGATCCCTCGCCTGGAAGCCGGCCGCGACGCGCGCTGGCCGTGGCTGGACCGCCAGCTGGCGGCATAAGTGCGCCAGGTTAAGGGCACTGACGAGCAGGACGCGTTCACCGGCTGGCGGCGCGTCATGCCCTGGCATCCCGGTCAGTTGCGCAAGGTCAAGCGGCGGTCGTCGAAACGAGAACGCCGCAACGGCAAGGACGCGATCGCCGCACAGCGCGACTCCTAGAACGGCATAGCAAGAGGCCACCCTCAACCGGTTGAGGGTGGCCTCTTGCTGTTGCGCCAGTTGGTGGTAGCCGACCTCGTCAGCTGAGCCTAACCGGGTCAGGTCTCGCTGTAGAGCAGCTCGTGGAGCATGTCGTCGTGATTGAGGACTGTCCCCGGCTCGATCCAGTTCTCGCCCTCGGCGATGCAGTAGGCCTTGTCATCCGGGTGCGGCGCCGCGACGAGGTCGAACGCGGGAAGGCCCCCGGCCAGCCCGTCGATGACGACGAGAAGCGAGTGCAAGGCCCCGGAGATCCGGGCTTCGACCGTGCCGAGGTCGCCGTCAAGCTCGACGGTGGCCCAGTACTTGGGAAGATTCCTGCACGCGGCCATGAACTCGTCGCGGAGTTCCTCCGACGTA
Source organism: Streptosporangiaceae bacterium (assembly GCA_035716545.1). Lineage (GTDB taxonomy): Bacteria > Actinomycetota > Actinomycetes > Streptosporangiales > Streptosporangiaceae > Chersky-822. The sequence continues at coordinate 63,148 of DASTJM010000012.1, read as the reverse complement.
ATAGCGCGGGGTGTTGACGTCATCTAGTTGCCTTCCGGGGTCGGGTTGCGTGGCCGTCCGGGCTTGCGCGCCCATTCCGAGCCGAATTTCCTGATCGCTGCCTCGTACCAGATGCTGGCAGCGCGGAGCCTGAGAGCCGGCTGCGGGAACTCGGGGTGCGTGGCAGCCAGCTGGTGCAGCCGCTGATTCGATACGCCGAGGATGTCAGCGGCTTCCGGGCCGGACACCAGGTCAGGCAGTGACGGCTGGGCGAGGCGTTCCTCGAAGATGTCCTCGCGGACGACTTCGATGGCGACGATCGGCCAGCCGTGCGGCATCGAGGCACGGTAGCCGCTCCCGGCGAGGATGATTTCTGCCCGGGGGAACGCGAGATCGAATGCGGGGACGTCGACGCTGATCCGCGCGTCCCACCGGCTGCCGTTACCGCCGACGACGCCGTGATGCTCGGCAAGCTGCTCGGCGAACGCTTCGAGCGCCTCGCTGGTGACTTCCGAGCCGTCAGGGGAGCGTGCCTCGACGGCAACGCTGTAGCAGGTCACTGCGGATTGTCCTCCGTTTCGTGCTCCCCCTCGGTTAGCTCTATGCCGCAGGCGGGGCATTCTGCCATGGCCGGCCGGACCGGCTCTCCGCAGTCCGGGCAATCGGCCATCAGGTCACGACTCCTGGCGCAGGATTGCCTGGCGTGTCGCGGTCTTCTCGCGGGCTCGCTGGGATTTGCGCAGCCGCCGCTTCATGCCGGGGCCGAACATCGGCGTGCACTGCTCGTGGCAGAACGGCGGCCGGTTCCTGAGGGCCGCCCTGGCGAGCATCATCGTGGTTCCTCCCTGCAAGGTTCTGCCATCGCACGGCGGATGGCTGCCTTCTCCCTGGCCCGCTGGGCGCGTACCGCGCGCCGGGGACGGCTGCCGCGCCTGCCCCTGCCGGGGTCGTGGCCAGGGCAGCAGGCAGTGTCGTCGTGGGCGCTTCGGGCGTTGCCCATCATCCGGCTCATCCTGTCGTTCCTCTCAGCACCGTCCGCCGCGCTGGCGGACGGCGGCGATGAAGTTCTTCAGCGCCCGGTGGTCGCCGGGGGTGGTGGGGACGATCACGGGGGACTTGGTCTTGTCTGCGGGGTAGAGGGTGGCGTGCTTGCCGCCGTGCTTGTAGCCCCAGCCTTGGTTGGCGACGAGGTCGGCGGCGATCTTGCGGTAGTCCTTCGGTAGTTCGCTGCCTGGCCTGCACATGTCCACGATACCGTTTCTCTTGACGTCCATCAACCGTTAATACGATCGTATCCGGTAATCCGAGTGATCTTCAATAGTTTCCGGCAAGAATTTGTGCCGTCAGATTGACTTTTTTTGACGCGCGTCACGGCGTCGCCCGAGTCCGCTACCGTCCGGTCCCGTGAACCCAGCAGACCTCACCGGAATCGCCCCGTGGTCCGACAACGTCGCCGGGGCCGCCAACCTGAGCCTCCAGCACATGAACCGCCTGTGGCTCGGCGGCTCCCTGCCGCATATGCGGCGCAAGATCGTCGAGTACGTGCGCGAAGGCGTGCCCCTCATTATCGACGACGACACGGCATCAGCCGCCACGTCGGTGAGTGACTTCGGCCACGGCGTGAACACCGAGATCCGGCAGGCAGCCGCCGACGGGACGTGGATGCTCGTCGTCCGCCGCCAGGACTCCACCGCGTTCTTCACTGTCGCCGCGGTCACCCCCGAACTCGTCGACAGCCTCCTGGCGAAGCTCACCGACGGCATCGCCGAGCCGCCAACGGATGACCGGTCGGTGCTCCGCATGCGGTTCTGGTGGCTCGCCCCGACCGGGCCGACGCGGAGCGACCGGCAGATCAGCGTCCGCCAGTGGGCAGACATCGCGGCCAACTACCCGCAGCGGGTGCGCGGCTCGCTCGGCGCGCTCGCGAGCCTCAGGCCGCAGGACATCCACGGCAGGATCATCCTGCTCCACGGCGCTCCAGGCACCGGCAAGACCACCTTCCTGCGCGCACTCGGATCGGAGTGGCGGGACTGGTGCGACACCGCCTACATCCTCGACCCCGAGCAGGCGCTCAACTCAGGCACCTACCTGATGCAGGCACTCCTCGACGACAACGCCCCGTCACGGTGGCGGCTGATCATCATGGAAGACTGCGGCGAGATGTTCACCGCCGACGCCAGGCACGAGGCCGGCCAGGCCCTCTCCCGGCTGCTCAACCTCACCGACGGCATTCTCGGCCAGGGCGCCAACCTGCTGTTCGCGCTGACAACCAACGAGCCGGTCGGCACCCTCCACCAGGCCGTCAGCCGCCCGGGCCGGGCGCTGGCGAACATCGAGATGCCGCCGTTCAGCGGCGACGAGGCCGCGGCATGGCTCGGGTCCCCCACGCCGATGCCGGGCGACTGGACGCTCGCGTTGCTGTTCGCCGAACGCGAGAACACGCCGGTGGTGCAAGCCGTCGGCGACGTCACGGCCGCCGTCGGCCAGTACCTGTAGGTCACAGCACGAATGTGCCCCGCCCGGGTACGGTCACGATCAGGCCGTCCTGCCTCAGCAGGTCGAACGCTCCCCGCACCGTGTTCAGGGCGAGCCCGGTCTCTGTGATCAGGGCATGGATCGACGGCAGGCGCATCTTCTGAGTTTCCTCGTCGACGGGAAGTTCCCCGTCAGCGATCATCTTCCGCAGCGCGTTGGCCAGCTGCCGCTTCGCCGGCACGGGCGACAGCCTGTCGATCACGATGTCCACCCGGAGCACGCTAGGTGCATCACCAGCATCACTAATAGATAGACCCATCTGATACTACTGATAGTCCTAGCCCGCGTGATATCACCCGGCGTACGCTGGCTGGCATGGGGCTCTCCACGCTACAGAAGACAGCGGCAGCGATCGCGGTCGCGTGCCCGAGGCACAAGGTGGCCGCCGGCGAGCGGTGCCCGGACGGCCTGGACGGGGCATGCCATGACCGGAGAACGGCGGCACTGGACCAGGACGGGCAGATCCGATGATGCTGCCCCGGTACGCGAGGCTGGCCAGGCATGCCGAGCCGGGCACGGCCGTGCATGCGCTCAGCAGGATCGAGCTATGGCTAGTCATCTTAACTTTCGCGGTTGTCGCCGAGCTCGCGGTGCTCTGTTACGGCGTCGCGTGCCTGCTGAGGATCATGCTGGCGCTCGGGTTGCGGTGACACCGGCGCCGACACCAGCGGCGCGCGCAACATCGCTGGACATGGCTGGTCAGGACAGGTCATGACCTGCGCTTTGTCTAGCCTGGTCCAGCACAGGCAAGAGGTGGCCAGACTTGCCCCAGACTACGGATCAGAAGGTTGGGGGTTCGAGTCCCTCCGAGCGCGCCCAGGTCAGAGGCCCCTTCCATACCCGGAAGGGGCCTCTTTTTTGACACCTGACACCAACGCTGACACCAACGAGGAGATTACCGGCTTCGCCGGTACGGTACAATGGCCGAGAGCGTCTAACAGGTGCGGCACCGCGTGCCGTCGCGCTGCGTCTTTGTGCAGTGCGACGGCACGCGCGTTTTGTCGATGCTTACTTTTCCTCGGTGCGCTTGTTCCTGCGACGGCGCTCGAGCCACCGCTCGCGGCGGAAGTCCACGATGCCAGGCGATCCGGGCTGGCGCGGCAGGACGATCCACACCGCGCCGCAGCCGTCGCACTGCCATGCGGTACCGGGCGGGTAGAGCCGCGAGTCCGGCAAATATGCGAGCCGGCCGCCGTCAGGCGTGACCACTTCTCCCGTTGTCCAGCCCGGCGAGCACGAGTGGACCGGATCAGGTCGCGATATGACCTTGCCGCTCACAGCATGAAGGCCGCTTCCGCGCTGATTCCGCGCCGGTAGCTGATGACCGGCCCGCGTCCGCCCGACTCGGCCACTTCTTCCTCAAGGCGCTTCCTGATGATGTCCAGCGTCTCGTCGTAGCAGTCCTCTGGTATCTCGCACTCGGCGGTGATGGTCACCGCCAGCTTGCTTCCCATCATCAGTAGTTGTCCCTCTCTGTCTCGTGGTTTCCGTACGTGCCGGGGGCGAGCATCCTGCGAAGGTCATCCGGCGACGCCCCCGCGCCAAGATCGGCGAGGATCAGGTCCATTGCCTCAGCAGCCTTACGCGGAACCTCCGCCAGCGCATGCACGTAAATCTCCGTCGTCGCCAGCCGGGCATGCCGCAACTGCCCCTGAACCGACTTGAGATCTACACCATGAGCCAGAAGGTACGTCGCGCACGCGTGACGGAGATCATGCAGCCGGATATACCGGACGCCGGCCCGCTTGCACAGCGCCGCCCACGCCCGGTTCACGTTGCGGGGCTCGAGCGCCGTCCCGAACTTCGTGGTGAACACCAGGCCCAGATCAGCCCACGTATCCGACTGGGCGCGGAGGCCGTTCTGCTGCGCCTCCCAGATATCCAGCGCGTACCCCACATAGCGGGGCAGAGCGATCGGCTGCCTCGACGCCTTCGTCTTCAGCGTCTTGAGCACGAGCTTCCCCGCCCCGCGTTTCCCGGTCTCGGGGTCGGCCGGCCCGGGCTGCCGGCGCACCTGGTAGCGGGGACGCCAGATCAAGTTGACGCGGTCTAGATCCTGCCACCGCATCCCCAGGCCCTCACCGCGCCGGAACCCGGTCGCGAACGCGATCAGCCAGTACGCCCACAGCTCGTCCTGCGACATCGCCAGCAGCAGCAGCGCTGCCTCTTCCGGCGTGACCGGCTCAGGGTCGTCCTCGTCGCGGTTCTTCGGCGGCTGTACCTTGTCGACCACGTTCCGCTCGAGTCCCGCTACCTCGTCGCGGATAGCGTCTTCGAGCGCCTTGTGCAGGATGGCCCGCTGGTAGGTGACGGTGCGCACCGACAGCGTCCGCACCTTGGGCGCGGGTTCGCCGGGGAGCTGTTTCTTCGGCGTCCGCGAGGACGGTTTCTTGAGCAGCAGGTCTTGCCATTCGCGGACGGCGACGGGGTTGAGCTCGGTGACGAGCTTCAGGTGGCTGAGGTGCGGGGTGATGTGCAGCCTGGTGTTGTCGCGATAGGAGTCGACGGTGTCCTGGTCGAGGTCCCCGGACGTCAGGTACTGCTCCAAGGTCACCGTGGTCCAGTGCCGCATGTACTCGCCTACGGTGATCTCCCGGCCGGCGGTTAGCTTGCCCGCGTCACGTCGCTTGATGTATTCCGCGACGTTGTTGACGACCTCTTCCTTGGTCGCGCCGTACTCGTAGTGGGGTTTGGTATCGAGTGATCCTTTCGGCGGATACACCTTCTGCACCCACCGGCCGTCGCTTTTCCGCTGGTAGGGCTTGCCTTCCCGGTTGGGACGCCGGGGGGTTGCCTTGCTCCTGGCCACCATTGCTCCGATCCCTGGCCTAGACACAGCTAGTCATCATTAGACACGGTTAGTCGATACTGGGCTACACTAGACTCCAGAGTGATATAGTTTTGTGTTGAACGCAAGACAGCAATCGGAGGACCAATGATCGAAGCGGGTATCGAGGCACTCGATCTGCTCAGGGCCGCCGACGCCGCGAAGATCATGCGGTGCTCTGAGCAGACCGTCCGCCGCAAGTGCTACTCAGGCGAACTCGGGCACCTCAAGATCGGGTCGCTGCTGCGGATCAGGAAATCCGACCTCGCGGCCTACTACGAGACGCTCGGCGAACCCGCGCCGGAGATGCCGTGAGCGGCGGCACGTCCATTGTCCTGGTCCTGATCGCGCTTCTCGGCGCGGTCACCATCATCGCCGTGACCACCAAGATCACGGACGCCATCCGGTGCCGCAGGTGCGGCTGCCACGAAGAGGGGAACCATGGCAAAGAAGATTGAGACGACAACCACCTGCGACATGCGGCACGACGGCGAGGCCACCGGCCGCGCCGTCACGTTCGCAGTCGACGGGATCGGCCACGAGATCGACCTGTGCGCACTGCACGAGCAGGCGCTGCTGCTCGCGCTGGCGGACTACCTCCAGGCCAGCCGCAAGCCCGGCAACGGCAAGCCCGGCAAGCCGCGGGATCGCAAGCGCGCGGCCGAGATCCGGCGGTGGGCGCGCGGGAACGGCCACCAGGTGAACAACCGCGGGCGCATCCCGGCCACAGTCGTGTCCGCCTTCGACGCCTCGTCGGCGAGATAAGCGACCCGGCGCAGGAGGCAGTCGTCCTGTCGGACCTGCTCGCCACGTGCCCGTGTCGGCCCGGTATGCGGTAGCAGGAGCGCTCCTGTACCTGATCGCGGCCTGCCCGGCGTGCCGGGCCGATCTTAACTAGGAAACGAAGGAAAAACCGCCCGCCAGGCCCCTCAGCGAGGGATCTGGCGGGCGGTCTTCTTGTAGCGGCAGCAGGCAGTCAGCATGCCTGACCCGGGGAATGTAACAGGACTCCCGGTACTTACGTCGCGGCTGGCGGCGGCACCTGACGGCCGGGCTCGAGCAGGGGCCGTGGCAACGCAGACGTACCGTGAACGGCGCTGGCGGCCAGCGCGGCGACGCGCATGTCCACCGCGCTGGTGACCTCTCGGACGAGCTTGTCCACGTCAAGGTAGACGACACCGGGCAGGCTCTTCGGCGACACCCTGGCCGATACCAGCAACGCGACGAGCAGCGACGCGACGGGCATCTCATATCCCAGCGCCTGCGGTGAAAGGTGCAGGCCGAACACCGCCCCCGCGGTGGCCAGGGTTCCGAGCGCGGCGGCGACGGCGGTGACGCTCGGTTTCGTTGTCTTGAGTGCTGCGAACAGGCCGGACAGGGCCGTGAGCATGGTCAGCACCGCGCCGGTCCACCCAGGCTGCAAATGCAGCCCGAGATGCGGGAGCACGAGAGTGATCAGCGCGGCCAGGACCCCGAGCGTGCCGCCAGCGGTCATGACCGGCTCGGCGCGGACAAACGCGGCCGACGTGGTCACCGACGTGCCCGCGGCTGCCTTCGCGGCGGTTACGGCCGTCTTGGCGACATGGCGGCGGGGACGGATCAGGTTCGCCGGCGGAACCATCAGCTGCGATCCTGGTGGCAGCGGCCTGGAGAAATCGCCTTTGTTGACGTAGGCAACCAGGGGTGACTTGAAGGTCTCGAAGTGATCGAGCGTCATCCGGATGATCGTCGACGGCAGCACCCCGTAAGCCCTGGCAACCTGCTTGAGTGACTCCCGGCCCGTGGTGGTGTGCACCACCCACTTCTGCCGGCCCAGATGCCTTTGCATTTCCGCGAGGCTCGGGAACCAGGCCACGTCAAGGTCGATCGCCCCCGCAGTCTTGAACTGGTGGATGACCGCGTGCTTCCACGGTGCGGGGACGTCGGGGTGACCGGCCGGGCTGGACGGGTCGGACAGCCACAGCGGCCAGCCGCCAAGGCCAGAGCAGTTGCCCTCGCGTGCGAAGTCGATGTACGTGTACAAGATGACGGGCCGCCCGTAACGAACCGACAGCTTGTGCGTGACTTCCTGTGCCCATGCGCTGACAACTGACGGGCTGAGCCCGTCAGTCTGCTCCAGGTCAACGGCGATCGCATCGCCGGCGGCGACCCCCATCGGATTGAGGACACTCACGAAGAAGTCCACCGTTTCGTCGGCGGCCACGGAAGGGTGGGCGAAAAGGTAGGCAATCCGGCCCTTACCCGCCTGTGCAAGGTAAGCCCAGTCAGCGGCGGCGTCCGGGTTGACGTACTTCACGCCGCCACGCTGAAGTTCGGTGATCTTGACAGCGGCAAAGTCGAACCGGGCGTCGTTCTTCCACGCGCCCGGCGCGCCCTGGTAGGCGGAGACGTCAACGCCTCGCAGTCGAGCCATGATGGTCCTCTCTTTGGTCGGGGCGTACCGCCAGCGGGTGCTCTGAGCGGGTGTGATGCTGCCATAGGTCGGCCATGATCTGATGCGTCCGCTGGTGCAGGTCGTTGAGCCGGTCGATGTCGGCGCGGACTGACGCCAGTGACCGGCACCACCTGATCAGCCGGGCCACGGGCCTGCGGAACACGACCGCGGACACGGCACCTGTCACGGCGGTGATAGCTGCCTCGAGCGGCAGCGCGCCGATGTTCCCGCCGACCCATTGCCAGTATCGCCAGAGCTCGTGGCCGATCACCGTCGACTTCCCCTGATCAGGTTCCCGTCGCTGCACTTCCCTGCCGCACGGCAGTAGGGGTCGGCGCATGTCGGGCGCCACAGCCTTGACAGGATGGCTGCTACAAGCCGGCGCACGCGCGGACAACCAGGACGGTGATGCATGGCGCCGGCGTTGCCTTCGGCTGCGTCGGGGCCGGGGCGGGCTGGGTAGACGGCAGCGTGGTCGAAGTCGGCGACGGCTGCGGCCCCGGAGAAGACTTGGTCGGGTGCGGCGCCGGTCCGGGTTCTGGCCGCGCCGTCGGCGGCGGTGACGGACTGCCCGGCACCCGGGTGGCCTCCGGCGGGGCGGAAGGCTGATCGACCACCACCAGCGCCGGGTGGTGCGCCCGGACGATGTGCCTCACGGTCGGCGTCACCGTCACCGTCCGGGCAGGTGCAGGCGCGGTGGCAGCGGGCACGGCGGCTGCGCCTGCCTGGAGCAGGTAGATGGCGACGCCGAGGCCAGCCGATGTCACTACGGACAAACTGCTTAGCATGACTTCTGCGGGAGTGAGCTTCATCAGTGCATGCTCCTTATCGCGGTCCACAGTTCGGCGATGATGCCGCCGATCGGCAGGATGATCGCGGCTATGACCCATTTCCGGTTTGCCCTGCGTCTTTCTTCGCGGGCATCCGCTGCCTGCTTCTCCTTATCGAGGTCGTCGGAGACTTCCCCGATTTCCTTCCTGAGCGCCGTGATCTCGTCATCCCGGCGCCGCTCGTTCGCGGCGTACACGTCTCTGTACACGACGCGGCCCTTGTGGGCAGCGAGGTCGGTGCGGAACTCGAGCCGCAGGTCGCGCAGGTCGTCGCGGACGTCTGCCCGGAACCGGTCCAGGTCACGCTGCACTTCGCTGGCATTCGGCTCACCGGACACGTCGCCTCCCCCCTGGGATTAGAGGCTCAGCCATTCGATCTCGATGGACGACCGCTGCCCGGAGACAACTGACGTGGTGACCGCAGTAACGGCGTTGAGGATGGCGACACCGCCGGCGACCGCGGACTGGCCGGCGACCAGGTACACGGTGAACTGGGCAGCGGCTCCCGCGTTGTGCGCGGGAGACCCGGGGATCACGGCGCCTCTCAGGCTGTACGTGCCGAGCAGATAGGGCACGAGCATCGCATTCGCCGGCAGCGCGGTCGTCCACGAAGTCACCGTGACCTGGTACATGCCCGACACCGGCGGCAGGTACGAGAAGGTAGATGGCGACCAGCCGCCCCACGAATCTTCGTCAACCGTGTCGTATTCGATCTGAGCCGGGGTGCCCGTCACGGGCACCATGTTCTCGGTCGCTGTCTGCCTTGCCCGGAACACGACCCTGCACTGCTCGAACCGGGCGTTCAGGTACCACCATTCGAAAAAATCCGCCTCAGTGGGCTGATAGCCGGCGGGGAAGAACGGCACCGAGGGCGCCGGCAGCGCCGGCGGCGCCGCGAACGGGGTCAGCACCGTGACCGGGCCAGGCGATCCTGGCGTGGCCGCGCCGGGAACGGCCCGCCCGGGTATCGCGTTGCCCATGACCCTCCCTAGAAGGAACGGAACACGGCGATGAGACGTGCCCCCGCGTCAGAGCCGAACAGCAGGGACTGTGTCTCGCCTGAGTTCTGGGATCCGTACAACTGGACTGTCTGGCCGGCGGTGACGCGCACGTGGCGGCGTACCGTGGCCGCCACCTGGGTGCTTGAGGTCGTGACTCCGTCTCCCCATAGCACCTGGCCGCCCGAAATGGATAGCCCGGCCACGAGCGTGCCGCTGGTCGGCAGGAAACCTGTTCCGGCGATGACGCCGGCCACGTAGTAGACGCCGCTTACGGGGAACTCGTACGACGATCCCGCGAATCCGCCGAAGTTATCGACGGTTACGGTGTCCACCCCGATCGGTGACCCGACAGAGAACGCTGACGTGGGCAGCAGCAGGCTTCCGCTGTTATAGGCACGGAAAACCGGCGGATAGGCAGAGAAGTTGATGAGGTCGCGGACCTGCTGATTCAGGAACACGGCGCTGACCGGTACCGCTACCGCGCCGGGGCTGGCCGTCCCGCCGTGCGGGTACAAGGCGGCAGTGATCCCGATCGTATTCCCGGCCACCGACGTGACCGTCACGGTCTCGGCCATCGGTGACACGGCGACGCCGGCGAGATAGTCGAGGCCCAGCGTGCCGCCGGGGACGATGCCGGCAGCGGACTGGACGGTGACCGATGTCGCCCCGGCGGGGATCCCGCCGATGCTGGCGATCACGGTTCCCCGGCCTGGCGGCCAGGGCGCTGCGGGTGCCGGTGCCGGCACGACGGTGCCCGTGGCGTATCCGAGCGACGTCGGAAGCGCCACCCATTCGGACTTGAGTGTTGCCGTGACGATATCGCACGCGGCGTCGCAGAGGGCAAACAGTGCCAGGTGGTCGCCGGTTGCAGGATCCATCTGGACGAGGTCGCTGACGGTGTATCCCTGGTCGTTGACGCCGTTGCCGGGCCCGCGGCCGCCGGCCGGGTCAGCGGCAACGCCGCTTTGCGTGGTCTCCAGGAATGCCCTGAAGGTGTCCGCCGATGAGATCGGTGTCGTCTCGATGTAGCCGTCGACGAGGTACCAGCCCGGGAACCTGGCGGCCACGATCGCGGACGGGATGGTGTGGGCCTGCCAGCCATCGACCAGTTCCGTGTCGATCACGACGGGAACGCCGTCGCCGGACACCGCCTGCCCGGTGGTCGTCTGCGATCCGGCGAACAGGGGCCGGTTCGCGAACAGCAGCGCCGCGTTCCCGAGGTCGGCGCGGAGCCGGGACGTGAGGACCTGGTCCCCGGGCGACCATGTGCGCGGCGCAGGGGGAACCGGGTACGGAGGCAGCGCCAATGCAACCTCCTACCAGGGAAGGGCGTTCTCGCCGTCGAGCACGCCAGCCACCAGGTCGTCACAGGTCAGCACTTGCCCTGGGTAAGGGATCAGGGTCACCGTGCACCCAAATTTGCGGGGCTGGCTCGCGTTGCTGATGGTCGCGATCTGGAACAGGCCCTCGATCTGAGGTTCAGTTGCCTGCAACCTGCGGTGCACGTACACGACCTGACCGCACTCGAGTCCCAGCACCACGGGCCACAGGTCTTCGTTGACTGACGGGTCAAGGAACATGACGACGATGCGGGTCTGGGGGGCCGCTGAGGTCCAGGCGATCCACCAGCCCTGATCGGTGATCACCGCCGGGTCAGCCAGGTAGGTGGATTCCTGGAATGTGTTATCGCCGAAGCTGCCTTGCGACGACTGGCTCCCGGTTGTGACCGTGACGCCGTTCGGCGCCGACGTGACAGTCAAGGTTCCCGATCCGTTGCTGGTCAGCATGATCGGCGATCCGCCTTGCGTGGCGGCCAACTGGAACGTGGGCCCGACCGGCGAGACCACGAAGTAGGTGACGCCGGTGGTGAACGGGGAAGGCAGCGACGACCCGGTGAGAGTGACCTGATCACCGAGCGCCAGCGACGTGCCCGCGGAGTAGAACAGGTTCGCGGTGGTGTGGGCCTTGAACGGGTAGGACACCATGACTGGCGACGTGACCTGGTCCAGCTCGACGTCGTTGACGACCTGCGCAGGGTCGAACCCCGTCGCGAAGTTCACCTGGTACGGGTACTCAGTCGCCGTCGTGGTGAACGGTGCGGCTGCGGCGAGAAGCACGGCGGTACCTGGCGGGGTGCCCTGCATGACGATCTGAAGGACCGCCGTGACGGCGCCTGCCGGGGCACGCCCGGACACGGTGATCCGGGCGGGGACCCCGGCGTACGCGGGAAGCGCAACCCCCGTGACCGTGCCGGGCAGCGGTGACCCGCCGCCGTCAAGCCACGCCAGGACCCCGGTGACCGATGTCCAGCCTTGAGGTGACATGACCCATGCGGTGCCGGTGTACGAGACTCCTGCCGTGACCGGGATGGCCTCTGTCTGGATGAGAGGGGCCGCGGTGACTCCATCGGGTGTCAGTTGCGCCGCGCCGGTGCCGGGGGCGCGGGAGAACGCGGTCGAGTAGGCGATGGCGCCGCCGTTGGCCGCGGTCCATGGGCTGATGGTGCCGGGGAACGCCGGGTTCTTGTTCAGCGGCTGGGCGGGCTGCTCGCCGAACACCCGCAACACCGGCAGGTTGTAGCCGTCTCGCCTGGCCAGCATCGACAGGTAACCGCACGCGTCGACGAAGAACAAGCCTGAGTCTGACTGGGTGATGTTGACGACATTCTGCCCCGCGGCCTGGTCGGCGACGTCGGTGGCGCCGACAACGATGTCCGCCCCGGCCGGGATCACGCGCGGGAACGCCGCCGATCCCGTGGCGAGCAGTCGTTCGATCCGCTGCCCGCTGGTGTCGAGGCCGGCCATGCCAGTGAGTGCCGCAAGGTAGTGAGTCATGATCCGCGAGGCATCGAGACCCCGCGGGTACACGGCGATGTGGGCAACCGACGTGTTGACCATGCCGCCGACCTCGAAAGGCGTGGCGACGCCGGCGACGGACAACCCCCACGTCGCGGGGCCGGGGGTGCTGCCGAACACCGCCGTCTGGGGTACGCCGTTGACGTAGACGACCGGGGTGCCCGTGTCGAGGACGATGGCGAGGTGAAACCATCCCGCGCCAAGCCAGTTCCGCGTGGAGAAGGTGACTGCGGTGCCGGCGCCGTGCGGCCATGGCCCGGTCACCAGCTTCAGGTGTCCGGTGGCCGAGTCGCAGGTTACCTGCGCGATCGTGTTGCCCGCTCCCGTGGTCGCTCCCGCCGTGGCTGCGAGCAGCGACAACTGTCCTGCCGGCTGCGCGGAGGCGATGCTGAACCATGCTTCGATCGTTACCGGGTTGTCAGGCTCGGCGAGCGACGGCAGCAGCGGGTCGCCGGTGTAGAGGCAGTATCCGGCGTTGATGACGGTCTGGCCCTGCACCTGCCAGGACGACGTGTCCGGATCGCCCTGCAGTGCGGACGCATCAGCGCCGAACTCCTGCACTGACGATCCGGGCCCGTATTTGCTCGTGACCACCTGCAAGGCAGCTGCCGGCGTGGGAGCCTGGTTCGCCGCGGCGGTTGCCCCCGCATCGTCATCGCAGGGGCAGTACAGCACCGGGTTGTCAGCCAGGATCTCTGCGCGGGCAAGAGATTTCATCTGCTGGGTGGTGAGCGTCCACACGTCCACCGACTGTGCGCTGGTCACCTGGAATCGTGAGGTGGTGAGTTCCTGCGGCCACTTCTGCATGAATGCCCGGTGCAGTGAGTAGGTGCGGGCGTTGAGAGCGGGGGGCGGCGGCCACGTGTACAGCAGCCTGACTGGCGTGTACGCCTGGACGCCGGCGGTGAACCACGGGTTCGGGTTGATGATCGCGCCGGTGGGTGCGATCAGCGGCGCAGCCGCAACCCATATCCGCGTGGATACCAGCGGTGTTCCTGCGATGCCGATGATCAGTACCGCCGCCGCGGTCCCGGCTGGCGCGGTGCCGCTGACCGTGACCTGCGTCCACCTGCCTCGCGGAAGGGACACGCGCGCGCCAGATGCGGAAGAGATCTGCGTGCCTGACGAATCGTTAAACCCGATGGTGACATTGGCGCCTTCTGCCCATCCGGACGGGCAGAACAGGACAGCGGACGCGAAGCACCGCCAGCCAGGCGACGCGGCACCCTGCGCAGTCATGATCACGGGCGCCGGGGTGACCCCGTCGGGGCTGAACACCGCTGTGGGCCGCCCCTGGAATGCGTATGCGGCTGACGGGGTGAACCGGGCGCTGCCCGGGACGGCCCACCCGGACGTGCCGAGGTAGTAGGGGCTGGACTGGCGGCCGGGCGTGAGAGCGCCGTCGTTATTGGTCAGTTTCCATGCGGCGGTGCCCGACTGGATGGTGTCAAGCTCGTACTGCTGGCCCCTTGACGCTGTCAGGCTCTGATAGCGGGCGGAGAGGTCTGACCAGGACAGCGCGTCCCAAGGCGTTGCCGCGCCGCCGTTCACCGCGGCCTGCATCTGGACGTACGGCCACGTCTGGGACTCGGCGGCAGGGGTGTCCCCGGTGACCAGCACCCCGGCGACCAGGCCGGCCATGTTGAGGTTGCCGCCGGCGGTGAACGTGGCGTCCGGGCTGGACGAGGATGCGGTCCAGGCGACCGTGAGCCCGCAGTCGTTACTGTGGTCGCTGCCGCCGTTCGACACGGTGACCGCGGGCAGCGCGGTCCACGTGACGTCACCTGTGGCGGTCAGGGCCGGGGCCAGCGGGATGTTGTCGTATCCGGCGACGGCGAAGGCAAGCGCCATGCCGGCCGGCGCCGGAGCGGCCATCGTCAGCGTGGTGCCGTTGTTGACCAGGTCAGGTGACAGGGCCGAAACCGTGGCCCACGGGCTCAGCCCCGAATACTCGACGACGCAGGCGGCCATCGCCGGGCAGTATCCGTCCGGCGAGAAATATACGGTGGCAGCCGTGCCCGGGTTCCGCGTGTACCAGACGGACACGCGTTCGAACCCGGACACCGGCGACGCGGCAACCGGGGCACCCAGCGGATGCCACACGTTGGAGTGGGTGTCATCCCCGACTGTGATGGTCGTGTCCAGGCCCGGGTTCCGCCACGCCACGAAAGCGAACATCCAGTGTCCCGCGGTGCCGGAATTGGAGACCGGGACTGCGAGGCTGGACGCCAGCGGAGGCGGTGACGCGTGGCCGAGCGTGGCCGAGAACGACCCTGCCCACTGGGAGACGACGGCGACCAACAGTCACCCCCCGGTTCAGTGGCGCTTGCCCAGCACGTTGATCGGGTTCTTCTCCTGCAGTTGCAGGAGCGCTTTCTGCACGACCGGCCCGAGCGCGTGAGCGAGTTCCTCGATATTCCCGACGTAGCCGAACGGAATGTGGACATCGACTTGGTAGTAGACGTTCACGCTGCCACCGGCGGCGAGTGCGCCGAGGCCGCGTGGCCGGAAAATGGCACCCCGTGCCAGATTCCGGACGGCGTCGTCGACCAGGGAAGCGCCGTCCTTTATTCCGTCGGCGATGTCTTGCGCGAACTTGCGCCCGTGCTTGTGACCGCCGGACGACTTGGACCCGATGCCGAGTTCCTTGCGGAGCACGGCGATCATGCTCTTGGCGATCTTGTCCATCAGTTGCTCGATGGCCTTGCGCTGCGCCTCGAGCCCGGCCAGGAACCCCTTCCCGGCGTATTTGCCGGTGTCGTACATCGCCTCCGCGGCGGTCTTGCCAAGCTGCCCGGCCGCGGTGGTGATCTGCGTCTCGGTTTTGTTCAGCTGCCGGATCTGGGAGACAGGGCCGTCGAGGAGGGCTTCGGCCATTGCCAGGCCGTCGGCGGGGCCGGCCTGGATGATCTGGTTGAGCAGGTTCTTGTTGAGGCCGAGTTTCGCGAGTTTCCGGATCGCGTCATTGAACTTGCGGATCTGCGACAAGTCCTGCCGCAACCCGGCCAGCAGGGCGCCGCCGGTGACTGCCCCGCCATCGGGGATCGCTGACGCGATGTTCGACAGGCTGGCATAGGAGATGATGTTCGATTTTGTCGCCGACGCGTACTTGCGTGCCTCCGAGATTTTCTTGAGAATCGCGTTCCGCTGATTCGCAAGCCGGTCAAGCTTGCGATTGTCGCCTTCAAGCCAGCTGGTCAGCCAGTTGGCTTTCTCGTCTCCGATCGCGCCGGCGTTGAAGGCTTCCTTGACGATGGTCACGAGCTTACTGACCGACGAGTTAATCGTGCCGGTGCTCCGTGAGGTGAGGCCGCGCAGCAGTCCCGCTTTCATTTCCAGGCCGATGTCGTGGAGTTCTTTCACGTACTCGGCGCGCCTGCGCTTGATGTCCCGCAGGTCACGGTCCAGGCCGTCCCTAATTCGCGTGTCAAGGCCGGCTGCCTGGCTGCCGGTTATCTCGCCCGCAGCCAGGGCACGCGTGACGTCCGCAGCGAGCTTGCGTGCCACGGCGGTGACCTGCCTGGCCGTTTCCCCGATGCCCAGTGCCAGCCCCTGGGTGACCCACACGCCGATCTGGTACATCTTCCGCGACGGTGAGTGGCTGTCGAAAACATGCAGCACGCTGTGAAGCACCGAGCCGGCCATGTTGGCTGCCTCGGACTGAAGCGACCCGATCATGGACCGGATGCCGTTCATCAGGCCGCTGACCAGGTCTTTCCCGGCACTGACGAGCATGGAGCCGAAGTCGGAGGTGACCGACTTGATGATGCGGACGACTCCGTGCCAGATCGCCCCGGTCGCGTCCTGGAGATCTTTCCCGGCGGCTGACCAGTGTCCCTGGATTATGTCAAGGGTCGCCGAGATGACGTCGAGAACTACCTTGATGGCGGTAGACACGACGGTCTCTATTACCGTCCACGTTATTTTCAGGACGCCGATTATGACCGCCCAGGTGGCCTTGAAAACGCCGACCGCGACGTCGAATACTGACTTGACGATCGCCCATATCGTTTCCCACGTCGGGATGATTATGTCTTTAATCAGCGCCCATGCATTTGAGGCTATCTGCTCGATTTCCTTGTGGTTCTTGGCCCAGAACTTCTGGAAGACGGCGATTTGCTGGTGAATCCAGACCATCGGGCCGCTGTCGAACCACTTGATGATTTCGCCGGCGCCTTTCAAGGCGTCACGCCAGCCGGTGACGAAGAACTTACCGACGTCGGCTACAGCGTCGCGGACGGTCTTACAATGCTGCCAGAGCTCGTACAGGGCGACGCCGAGGGCGATGACCGCCATGATCGCGAGCATGACCGGGTTCGCGTCGACAGCCGCGGAGAATAGCGCTGCGGCGCTGGCCGCGATCTTGAATGCGACGCCCACGGCGATCAGGGCGCCTGCGAATGCGGCAATAACCGGGTTTTTCTGCAGGAACGCGAGGGCGCTGCCCAGTGCGGTCAGGACACGCTGGACGGCAGGCAGGAGAACTTCGCCGAATGAGATGGCGAGGTTCCGCACCTCGGCGGTCACCCGATGCCATTCGAAGGCGACGGTCTGCTGGGTCTTGGCCCACGCCGCGCCGTAGTTCTTCACGTCGCCGGTGATCTTGTTGTACTTGCTGCGGAGACCGTCGAGGTTCTCCATCAGCGAGACGATTGCCTTGTCGCTGCGTCCGCCGCCGAACAGTTTCGCCATCAGGGCCGACGCCTGAGAGCCGCTCACGCCCGCTTTCTCGAGCGCGCTCCGGAGTTTGGTCAGGGCGACGTAGATGCCGTCCGGCTGCTGCAGATCCTTCGCCAGGGTCGTGCTCGTGATGCCGTACTTCTTCATCACCTGGGCGAGAGTCTCGTTCTTCAGCGCCAGGTTGCCGGTGGTCAGGCCCAGGGCGCCGAGGATCGTGTTGGCCTCTTTGCTGCCCGAGGTGAGCATGGTCAAGCCCATGGACACGCGGGTGGCGGCGACTTCGGCGGTGTTTCCCCGGTCGGTCAGGTAGGCGATCGCGGCGCCGGCGGACTGGATCGAGATGCCCAGCTGCGACATCGTCGGCGTCCAGTTCTTGATGGACTCGTTGAAGTCCTGGAACCGCATGTCGCCTTCGCCGACGATCGCGTTCAGCAGTGCCGCGGCGCGGCCGGCCTGCCCGGTGCTGATGTTGTACGCCTTCATCACCGACGACAGGGCGTAAGTGGTGTCCTCAAGGTCAGCGCCGTGGATAGCGGCCAGCTGCGCCGCGTAAGAGACGACCTTGAGTGACGACGCGAGTGACAGGCCCGCCGAGATGGGGTGGTAGAGAGCCTGGGCGATCGCCGTGCCGGTCTGCCCGGTGGCGTCGCCGATGCGGAGAATCTCGGCGGTTACCTTGCTGTAGGCGGCGTGCGCCAGCCCCGCCGCGGCGTAGAGGCGGACGACCTGATCCTGGAACTCGGCGCCCTTGACGACCGCGTAAGCCAGTGCGGCTGCGACAGCGACGAACGCGAGCTTGCTCCTGGCCGCGAACCCGGCTGATGCGGCCGCGGCCTTGTCGCTGCTGGCCGCGTTGGCGTCCATAGCGGCGGCGTTCTCTTCGACCGCCGTCGTGTTCGCCTCGACTGCGGTGGTGACTTCGCCGATCGCGGTGGTCGCGGCTTCCATCGCTCCGACGATCCTGTCGGCGCCGTCAGCGACCGCGTTCTCGATGTCGAACAGCCGGGTCTCGACATCGGAGGTGTACCCGGCTGCCTCGCTCATCCGGGCCGTGGCCTCGGCAGCCTCGTTGATCGCTGTCGCTGCTTCCCTGGCAGCGGCGACCATCTGGTCGATGCCGGCGAGGAACTCTTCGGCGTTGATCCCGATCGTCTGGGTCAATGGCGGCAGGACCGGCACGTCCCACCCCCTCGTTCAGGCGAGCAGGGACTTCGCGAACGCGGCGGCTATGACTTCGGCGAGGAACCCGGATTCGGCGAGCTTCGCCACTGTCGGCCGCATGAACGCCCGCTGGGGGATAGTGACTTGCCGGCCGAACACCTGGCCTGTGGCGGTGTTACGCAGCGGCCACGGACCGGTGGAGTGGATTGTCATCCCGAACTCGTGGACGATTCCGTAGACCGCGGTGGGCCCGTATGTCGACTCGGCGACGCCGGGGCGAGGCAGCACGGTGGGAGTGCGCTGCATGGACCGTGCGAGAGCGCCGCTGATCTTCGCCGGCGGTGACCCTGGCGGGGACGGGGTCGGGGTGCCCTCAGTGTGCGTGTACAACTGGAGCGCCATCTTGGTGGCTGTCTCGCCCGCCCTGCCGGCCGCCGTCGCAGCCGACCTTACGGAAGGGCCGGCCGCGCGGCGGCGCAGGATTTTCAGGTTCATCTCGATTTCGGCGCCGACGTTGTTCACTGCCGGTCCTTGTTTACGTTCTCGATGCGGATCTGCTCGAAATCCCACCAGGCACGCTGAACGTACAAGGGGGTTTCCTGAGTCCATTCACGCCACGACTGGCGCATCGAACGGCACATCAGGTAATCACGCAACTCTGGCGGCACGGCGCCCGGCCCCCAGGTGCCGTCGAAAATGGACTCCGCCGGCGCGATTACGTCTTCGAAGTACCATCCTCCTGGCTCGCGGTCGGCGTCTGAGGGGACAATTTTCCCAGTTCCTCACCGAGCCACTGGAAAATAGGCCATGGCAGCGCGGCGACGTCGCCGGCTGTCAGCGGCGCTTTCAGCACGCGCATGTGCCCGTCTTCGTCGATTGCGGAGCTGTCGTATGCATGGCAGCGGATGATCAGCCGCGCGAAAATCCCGTAGGTTCCTTCCGCCGCGTCGTCGTCCTGCCCGTCGTCGTTGTCCTCATTGGCTGTCTTGGCGGCTTTGCGGCCGATCGACGTAAGTTCCTTGGGCGGAACTGTCATCGGGTTCCGGATGGTGACGAAAATATCGTCGCCTTCCGCCGCGAGTTCGGGGAAATGCTTGGTGATTACTGCGTTCGCGTATCCAGCCAAGGGAATGGCCGTCCTTTCAATCACTTTGATTGCCCTGCCACGGGCGGCTAGGGGTCTGTCAGTATGCCGATGTGACGAAATTCGAGAGCGTCACGGAGGCGACGCCGGCGTCGGTGGCGTTCGCGATGCCTGAGAGCGCCTGGGAAATCTGGGTGTAGGACTGGGAGAGGTCTTTCTCGCCGGTCGTGTAACCGCTGCTGCTCATCGTGATGACGAGAACCGCGCCGCCCAGCGACACCGGCTGCGTGATCGTGTGGATCGTGGGCAGCTGGATGGCCTGCTTGAACAGGTTCAGGTCAGCGTCGGACTCGAAGATCGCCTTGTAAGTGCCGTCGATCTCCATCGCTCCGGGGAAGATCTCGCGGGGAGCCATGATGCCGGTGGATGACTGGATGGCCTCGACAGCCCGCTTGATCGTCAGGTCCATCGTCAGGCCCCTGGTGCTCGAAGCGCCGGCGTTGGTGACCGTCCATCCCCACCCGGCCTGCGGCAGGACAGTCGACGGGGCGTAGGAGAACGTCGACTGGGGGGCGGACGGCATGCCGGTCCACTTGTGGGTAAACCCGAGCCAGCCCTTCGGGTCGATCTTGATGCCGAGCTCGGACATGACGCAGCCGGTCCAGCCCAGCTGGTCCGCGCCGTCGTCGGTGGTCCACGAGTAGGTGGGCCACACGGTGGCGAAGGACCGGTTCTGCTTGAACGCGTGCAGCGTCTGCGACACGACGGTGCCGCCCGCAGCGGTGTGCGCGAACTTGGTCGTGTTCCCGCCGGCGCCGCCGCCCTGGGCGATTTCTGCCGAGAAGGGGCCTTCCCCGGTGATGGCGCCGATCTTGACGTACTCCTGGTTCAGTCCCCCGCTGTCGGCGATGGACAGGACCGAGTTCGCCGGGACGCTGGCGGTGAGCGAGATCGTGGCCGCGTTGACTGCGGAGTCTGACGCCAGGGTCGTGGACACGGCCGGGGTAACGGTGTCGGGGCCGATGATGGCCCTGAACCAGTTCCCGGCCAGGTCCGGGTAACCGTTCACGTCGAGATCGATCTCGGCGTGCGCGGGTCCCTGGCCAAGTCCCTGGAGCACGGAGTCGTTGGCGCGGATCGACTCGTCGCGGAGCGCCTCGATCATGTCGGAGTACTTGGAGCCGGAGTTGAACGGGACGCTGAACGTCGGCGCGAGGTATTCGTTCGCGACGTCTTCCTTGGCGCCCCCGAGCTTGGTGAGCCTGGACAGGAAGGTCACGGCTTATTTCTCCTTGCTGGCGCCGGTGGCCGTGGTGGTGGTCTTCGGGGCGGGCGGATCTGTGCCGGGCGCGGCGGAAGGAGGCGTCCCGCCACGCGGGGTGGCGCGAGGGACGTCATCCGGCATGGGGTTGAGTGCCTCGAAGCCGGCCAGCGGGCCGTGGATCTTGAGGTCCCATCCGGGCCAGTCGAATTCGCCGCCGGCGGGGACGACTACGCCGGCATCCTGGACGTGCCGCTCGTAGCCGAAGGGATTGCGGAAACGCATCGCGAACCTCCGAAACAGGAATAGAAAAAAAGAGGGAATGGGGGTTCGCGAGGCTTGAAAGCTCAGTCAGCCGGTGATCTCGAAGTCATCGGCGTGATAGGTAGCGGTGGCACGCAGGTTGTTGTCGGCTGACTGGATGGTCTGCCACGGCGGATCGAAAACGACCGCCACCGACACCTGGCCCGGCACCTCGCCTACGGACAGGAACCGTCCGTGGGTTTTATCGCCCACCGGGCCGGCTATCCGCTCCACGAGCAGTTCGATCGCGTCGTCGAACGCCTGCTGTTCCTGCTCGGCGATCAGCGCCGTCGATGTCCGTACTGGCCACCAGAGCACGAGCACGAGGGTGTGCTGAGGCCGGTACCGTTGCGCGTTGACGTGGTCAAAGTCGAAGGCGCCCCTGGTGACGTAGATCCCTGACTTCTTCGTCGCGAGGCGGTTCCCCGGCCAGTAGGCCTGGACGATGTCCCACGGGCCGCCATCTGCTTTCCGCAGCGCGGGAAGGCCGTCACCAGCTGCCTGGAGCCACGCTGTCTCGCGGGCGACGACGTCGCTGGTGGGCATCAGGACTGCCCCCACTTTCCGAGGATGTCGATGGCGTCTTTCTTCAGCTGGTCCGGGTTGTGGTCTGTGATGCCGGGGTTGAGCTCGCGGACGATCAGGTATGCGGTCGTGTACCTGTTGGCGCGGACAAGGCTGGCAGGAACGGGTTGATAACCCCCTGAATAGGTGACCTGAATCCGTGAGCCGATCGGCAGATAGGTACCAAGCTGGAACCACAAATGACCGGTGTCCGGCTCAGGGCCTGAAAGGATCAGCGGGCTGCTCATGGTTCCGCCGTAGGAACGGATGATCGTGACCGACACATCGGAGTAGGCCCACATCTCGGGGTACTTCGACGCGTACTGGTGCAGCCAGCAATGCCGCACGAGATCCTGCGTGCCGAGCGCCTGCGCGTAGGACATGCCGAGCGTGGACCGGATGTCCATCGGCATATTCGCCACACCGGGGTATTCGTCCGGGTCGACGCCTTCGGCGCGATGAGTTTCCGTGAGGGTGAACGGGGCGAGGCGGCGCCCGGCTTCGTCTTCGCAGATCCTGGTGCCCTCGATGAGGAACTGGGTGAGCATGTCACCGCTGACCTCGGCGGCGAGGTCAGCGAAAGGGCCTGCCAGGAACTGTTCGCTCGTGCATAGCGGGATGGGGGTGTCGGCGGCCACGAGTCACCTCCCGAGGCGCGATGACCGGGCAGGGGCGGCCCGGGCCGGGCAGGGACAGCCGGGCCGCCCCGTGTCTCATGTCAGGCAGCCCCTGGCTGCTCAGACTTGGCTGTTTCCGGTTCGGCCGGGGTGACAGGCACCGGGTCGGGTGCGGGCTGCCCGGCGGCCGGCGGTTCCGGATCAGGGGCCGGTTCCGAGAAGCCGCCGCCGTCGATGGCTAGCAGCGTGGCCGCCACCTCAGGGTCGACGTCGACCGCGTCGCCATCGTGAATCCACTCGTAAGTCTTGCCGTTGGGGAAGGGGCCGAGGGTGCAACCGCCTTCTTCCTTGACGATCAGCAATGGAGGGTCCGCCTTTCGCGGGGCAGGCCAGGTCACGTCGGCGCTAGCAGCGCGCCGGCGTGACCTGTGCAGGATGGTCAGACGGAGACGCCGACGCGCGACATCCGGCCCACGTACCGCTGGGCGCGGACAGCGAGGGTGCAGTCGCCGATCACCGCGTACGGCAGCGAGTCCGGCGATGCCGTGGTCGGGTACACGTCGAGGGGACGTGCCTCACGCACGTACGGCCGGCACACGTTGTTCCGGTCACGGGAGATGAGGTACATGTTCTCCACGCCGGCGGCGGCCGGGAACATGTTGGCGTTGGTGCCGAAGTACTGCCCGGGCAGCACCGCCGGGACGATCGGGCCGGTCGAGTTCTGCGGGACCAGCGCGGTGCCGGTGTCGACGATCTGGTTGGTGATGATCGGGGTCACGCCGTCGCCGGCGAGGCCGACGGTGGAGTCGACATAGCCGAGGAACGTCTCGCTGTTCGCCGCACCGTCCGCAGCGGTCCTGTACACCTTGTACAGAATCGGCGCCAGGCTGTCGAGGCCGGCTGGCGGTGCGAACGACAGCGTGATCGTGTTCGTCGCGGTACCAGCGCCGGTGGCCTGCGTGACCTCGTTCGACGGGAGGGTCTCACCCTGCCGGGAGATGACCGGCGACACGAAATACTTGTACGTCGACGACGCCGGCAGGCTGCCGCCCGTGGTCGCCGTCGCGGAAGTGACAGTGCCCATGCCGAACCCGCGGCTAGACAGGAACGACGTCTTGACCAGCGGAATGTTCCGGTACGACGGGACGATGAGGCCGACCGCGACCTCAACCTGCTCATACCGCTGCTGGGACACGAGCAGCTGAGCGATCTTCGACACCGCCGTGTTGCTCATCACGAACATCCACGTGTCGTTGAAGATCGGCATCGCGGCATTGGTTTCCACCATGTCGATGAGCTCGTCGAGCATCGCCAGGGCGAAGGTCGCCGAGTTCTTGTCGATCGAGTTCTTGTAACCCGAGGTGAAGTCGTTCACCAGGCTGTCGAGGCCGTCGAACTGCGGCTGTGCCTGGTTCGCCGTCGACGCCGCGTTGCCCCACAAAAGGGCTGCCTCGACGTCCCAGTAGTAGCCCTGGATGGCACCCGAGATTTCAGTGCGCCTCAGGTCACCGATAACCGCCGCAGTGACTTCCTGCGCGTAGCCGGTGACAGCGCCAACCGACTCGATGTGCGCCATCTTGTACTGCAGCTGCACGTACGTGGAGTTGGCGACCGGGCGTGCGCCGCCGTCAGGCACGAAACCGCCGGCAGCAACCGCGGTCCGCTGGTTGAAGTAGTAGATGTCGGACGACCAGGGCTGCATGGGGACAGCGCGGACGAGGGGGGCGTACCGGCGCTGGTACTCGAGCAGGGTCGGGTCGATGACCTTGGCGATGAGGGCTGGCGCGCCAGCTGCGGTCAGCGCCTCGCGGAGCTCAGACAAAGGGTCTCCAAATGGAAAAGCCCCCGGGGCGGGGGCGCGGGAATTTGGGTGACCTTTGCGGCACGAGGCACCAGCCCTTGTGCTGGCGGTCGGTGATGAATCAAAGGGGGCGAGGCGTGGAAAGGCCCGGCGCCGCCGCCTCGCGAGAAACGACGCCGGGCCAGCTAAAGAGGGGTCAGGCGAGGAGCTTGGCCCGGTCGCCGAGGACGTGAGCGACCACGTACGGGCCGGTCTTGGTGTCGAATTCCTCCTGCGACATCTTGTGCAGGGGCTGCCAGTTGGCTGGCAGGCCGTCAGCGCCAAGCTGCGGTCCGCTGGTTTCGGCGCTCGCCACGACGCCCTTGCGGGACGGGACCGCGGCCTGACCGGACTGGACCTGGGCTGCGTGGTGAGCGTCGAGCCGCTCGCTGACGAGCCGCTCGATCCGCTCGTCGCGGGTCTCGGTGTTCTCGGCGGCGAGCCGTGCGGCCAGGATCCGCTCGACGGCCTGCTCGTCGGTCTCCTGGGTCTCGGTGGCGCCTGGTGCCTGAGGGGCAGCCGGTGCCTGCGCGGCAGGTGCCTGACCGGCAGGTGCCTGACCGGTTGCGGTCTCAGTTGCGCGCCTGGCGGCCTTGCGCGCCGCCCGTGACTGCTCGTAGGCGGCGATGGCTGCCTGCGCGGCGGTCTCAGCGGCCATCTTGCAGGCCGCGTCGACCTGCTCCTGGGTGAATCCGGCCGGGGCCTGTCCGGCCGCGGTCTGGGGTTCCGCCATGGCGGGGTCCTCCGTTTCCGTGGTTTCGCCGGCTTCGAGCGCCGGGGGTTCGGTGGCCTCGTCGGCCGGGTCCGGGGTTCCGGCGGTTTCGCCGGAGTCCCCGTCTGTGTCCCCGGACGTGCCGGGGATGTCGATGTCGCCGTCCATGTCCGGGTCAAGCTCTGCCAGTGCGGCGGTTGCCGCGTCGGCCATGCGCTTGAGGATCACGTCCATGTCCGCCGGGTCGACCGTGTAACTCGAGATCGAGATGCTGACCGGCCCGTTGGAGGCGGACAGGTACACCGACCCGCAGTCATCGACCCAGCGTTCGAGCGCGTCGCTGGTGAGCTCGGTCACCCCGGCCTCGGTCACTTGCATTGGCGTGCCGAGAGTCCAGCCTTCGGATGACACCTTGACGCCGAAACTCTTGAGCGCCTTGATGATGCGGGCCTTGACCCGCTTCAGCTGGGCGCCGGTGTACAGCTTGGCGTTGTCGTCCTGGTTGATGTATGACCAGGCCGCCTTGGCGTGAGCCTTCGTGTCGATGGGGTACCGGGCCTTTTTGTCGGTCTGGTAGCCGGGATCTGCGTAGGTGACCTTGCCGTACGGCTGCTTGGACGCCTCCCCGGCGCAGCCGCACACGCCGTTGGCGAACCGGTGGCCGCCCGGCTCGGTCTCGGCCAGCAGCAGTGACCGGAACGCCGCGGCGGTGGTTTCGCTGGCGTGGCAGCAGGCGTGGCCGAGGTCGGCGCACGACTTCTGGCTGCTGCCTTCGACGGCAGGCTCGGTGATGGTTTCCACTAGCGCCTCCTGGACGCTCTCAGTGACCAGCACTCGTTCGCTGGTCTCGGTCTTCTTGCCGCCGTCGGTCCACTGGAAGGTGTCGACGCCGGCTTTGAGGACGCCGGGGGTGGCGGTGTAGTCGAGGCCGTAAAGGTCGAGCCGGTCACCGGTTTCGACCTGGCCGCCGTCCGGGCCGCGCTCGATTCGGGTGCCGCCGACCCAGCCTGCGCGGATGGACACTCCCCGCAGGAAGGGTGCTTTGCCGTCGCTGGTGTCGATCAGGCTGGCGATCGTGCGGCCGGCGTCAGTGGGGGCAAGTTCGGCGGTGAATCTCGCGTTGCCGTTCTCGTCCAGTTCCAGGACGGTGACCCTGCCGACGATCCGCGTCGAGTCGTCGTTGGCGTCGTGGTGGGTCAGCTGGCTCATGACGTGGAAGGCGCGCTCCTGGCCTTCGAACCCGTTGGTGATGAGCAGGTTCCCGGCGTCGATCCGGGCCTGGGCGCGCTGCACCATGGCCGCGATCAGGGGCTTGGTGTACAGCCTCCGGTTCAGCGAGATGCCGGGGGCGAGCGCGACGCCGCCTACGGTGGCGATCGGGGTCGCCATCAGCGTGCCCACAGTTCGATGTCGACGCCGGTGAAGACCGGGTCAGCGCCGGTGATCGCCCATGCGACCTGGCCCCACGCCGAGAACACGAAGTAGTTCCCCGCTGATCCGCCGTGCTTGCCCAGCGATATTTGCTTGCCGCCGCTGACACCGCTGCCGGTGATGGCGGCCAGGGAGGCCAGCGGCCACACGTTGCCGCTCGCGTCGAACTGGTTCAGCGTGACGGTCAGGGACGGCGTTGTGCCGGTGATGTCCGCGGCCATCGCGGTGAGCCACAGGTCCTCGACGTCACGCAGGTCGACGGGCGTGGCGTTGTTGAGCTGGGTTGGCGGGAACGGCGACGTGAGGTCCGGCCAGTCGCCGCTGCTGCCGTCGCCGGCGAGGGTAGTGCCGAGGCCTGAGCGAGCCAGGGACCAGATGAGCCGGGCCGGGGTGCCGAGACGGTTCGGCAAGGGCAACCTCCTAAGAAATGAGCAGGGCGGCCAGCGCCTTGTACGGGGCCGGGTCATCAGACGTCAGGACACAGCGACAGTTGTGCGATACGATTGCATTAGCGAAATACCAGCCCTGACCTGTATCGAGGTTGTAAACGTGCCCCCGAAACCGCTGCCGCTCGATGTTGACGATCTCGTCAGGCGCTATGTCGCCGGTGAAAGTTGCAAGGTGATCGCAGAATCCATCGGCGTCAGCGTGGACACCGTCAGCACGCGGCTTCGCGGTGCGGGCGTCCAGGCTCGTCGGGGCAGTCAGCGGATCATGCCCGAGCGCGTCTCCGTCGACGATGCTGAGATCGTGCGCAGGTATCTGGAGGGGGAGAGCGAGAAGGCTCTGGGCGTGGCGTTCGGCGTCGACCGTGGTGTCATCCGTCGCCGCCTCGTCAAGGCCGGTATCCAGCCTCGGAACCGCAGTGAGGCTATGTTCACGCGAATGGCTCAGACCGACCCCGCCGAACGGTCCCGGCTCACAACCGCTGCCCACGATGCTGCGCGCGGTGTCCGGCAGAGTGCCGAGCAGTTGGAGCGGCGCGCGATCGGCGTCGAACTGGCTGAGTCCGGGGCCACGGCTGGTGAGCGAGCGATCGCCGACGCGATGGGCATCCCGGTCACCTTGCAGAAAGCGGTCGGCAAGTACAACCTCGACGTCGCCGCCTATCCCGTCGCCGTGGAACTGTTCGGCGGTGGCTGGCACGCGTACGGACGGCACGCTGCTCGAATGCCTGAGCGAGTGAACTACCTCGCCGATCGGGGCTGGAATCTGCTGATCGCCTGGACTTTCACCACTCACCCGCTGAGCCCAGTTGCGGTCGCTGAGGACGCTCTGGCCTATCTCAAGGCTTCCCGCAGCGATCCAGCCTTCCGGCGTCGCTATCGGGTGATTTGGGGTGACGGCCAGTTCATTGCCGCTGGCTGTGTAGATGACGGCGAGGTCACCTTCGTACCAGCGGGCATACCCGGCGTTTACGGCAGACGTCGCTGACACGAGCACGTCCCCTGGCATGCACCTCGGATGCAGGCCAGGCAACGGCGCGGTATCTGGCGTGTACGGGCTGGCTGCTTCCGCAGCCTCGCAAAGCGGACACACCCTTTCGTCGCCGGCGGTGACGAAATAGACGTCGTCGATGCCCTCGGACGCGTACAGGGCGACAGCGGCGGAGGACATGGCCTGGGCGATGGCCTGGTCCATGAACAAGGTCACCGCACGCGCCGACGCCGACTCTGACCCCGCCGCGGACAGTGCTTCCTCGACCGCGTCGACCATGTCCGTCCGGGAGGCGCCGGTCTCGAGGAGCCGGGCCAGCAAGGTCCCGATGTCGCGGGCCGCGCCGTTGAGCATCCGCTGTATCCACGCGTCCGCCATGAGCGGCAGGTCGGGAAGGTTCTCCAGCTGGCCGTAGATCGACTGGTAGGCGGCCGGCCAGTTGTAGGCCGCGGTTTCGGTGACCGTGTAGCCGTGTTTCTCCGCGTTGATGGCGAGGAGCCCGGCCCGGCCTTCGGCCCACCCCGCGCGGAGCGCCGTCTCGACGGTGCCCTTCAGGTGGGAGTGCTTGTCGTGGGCGTAGATCCCTGCGAGCAGGCCCGATGCGGCTGCTCCGGTGATGGTGGCCGTGTAGGAGACGGTTTCGAGCGTGAGCCCGGCTTCGGCGCGGAGGGTCTTGACGGTGCTGCCGGGGCGGATGTCCCTGGTGAGGGTGTCCCACGCTTTCTTGACGGCGTCGGTGCCGGTGGTGATGGCGTGCTCGCGGCGCTGGAAGAAGGTGGCCCAGGTGCCTTCGAGCTTCCCGATCTGGAGGGTGGCCTCGAGGATGCGGGGGTCGTCGGCGTGGGCCGTGGCGTGGTCGGTGGCTGCCGCGCATCCGGCCTGGACTCTGGGGGTGAGTGGTCCCCCGCTGAGTGCCCAGCCCTGGGCGTAGGCGGTGCGGGCGTGTTCAGCGATGTTCACCTGAACACCACCCTGATTTGTGCTGCCAAGTTGACAAGGGATGGCGCGACCGGATAACGTTATACCTGTAAGCGGATGAACGTTAGGAGCCTGGAATGACCACCGCCAGCAAGTGCGCCCGCTGCGGGCGCCCCCTCACGTCAGCGGCCAGCATCGCCAGGGGCTACGGCAGGCACTGCCTGGCCCGCAAGCGCGCCGAGGTCATCGCGGCTGCGACTGAGGGCTACAAGCCCGAGCAGATCGACAAGGCCCACGCCCTCATCGCCTCGGGCGGCATCACCCCGATGAGGCGCCCCGGCTTCTACCGCGCCGAGTCCAGCGACGGGACGACCGCCTACATCGTGTGCGCGCAGACCGGTCACTGCGGCTGCCCGAACGGCCAGCGGTCCCGCCGTTACGGCGGCTGCTACCACGTCGCGGCAGCGCGGATCGAGTGGGCCAAGACGGTGCTACGCGTCCAGATCACCGGAAAGGCGGCCTGATATGACATTCCTGGAGAACCTGGCCAAGCTTGGCCTCACCCCGGACCGCGTCTCGCGGACCCCGCTGCTCGACGACGACGAGCCCGCCTACCTCGGCGGGATGCCCGAGCGGGAAGAGCGGCTGCGCAGCCGCGACGACGACTAGGCGAAGGAGAGCGGCCATGGCTGCGCAGCCGCGCAAAGGCGATGTCGTCAGGTACCGCCGCACGGTTGAGCCGGGAACGACTGCATGCTGTACAAGTAGAGACCCAGCCGATAGGAGAGATTTCCTGTGAGCAGCGCAATTCACATCATCAACAGCGGAATAACCGACGACGCCTGGGATAACTTCGCCAGGACCGAGAAGCTCAAGCCCGAGAGCCCGCTGCTGGTCAGCGATCCGTCCGGGAAGCTGTTGCACAGCGGCTGGGTCGAGATAGCGCGCGAGGACGACGTCGTGACGTTCTCAACTTTCCATATGGGGGAAGCCCTGCCCCAGGTCGCATTGCTTGCACGTAAATTCTGGCTGGCATTCGGCGGCGAAGTTCACGCTGCACCCCAGTTGCGGGAACTTTTCCTCGGATCGCGTGAGTACACGGGTCACGACAACTGAACCTGTTGTGCCGTCAGGTTGACTAATCAGGGCCAATGCTGTAACGTTCTATCTATAAACAGATGAACGTTTTAGGAGCCTGAGATGACCGCCGAGCCACTGCTGAAATGGCACCGCGACACCTACGCTGACACCATCATCGCCGCGATCCGCGAGACCATCGCCGAAGGTCAGATACCCGTCACCGTCGCATCGTTCAGAAACCTGCACGATTTTGTCGACGCCAACGACTATCTCATCGAGGCCGAGGTTCCTTACGGTCCCGAACTGGGCGAAGGCCACGAGTACGACTGGATCATCGCGGTCTCCGACGAGGTCGACAGGCGCATCAAGGCCGGCGCCCTGTGGCCGGACGGCAAGATCCCCGACACAGGGACATGCTGTTACTGCCAGACTTCCCAGCCCATGGCCGACCTTGAGTCATTCAACCGCGCCGGCAACCTTGCCTGCCGTGACACCGGGAACTGCTCGGCGCGGATGAACCGTGCCGAGCGAACTCAGGCGGCTTACAGGATCGGGTCGGTGCACGCTCTCGCCGGCAAGCCCGCGCTCGACGTCGAAGGCGACGACTCCGCGGCCCTGATGACCGAACTCGGTGAGACCGGGCCGACCACGGACGCCAACATCGACGACAGGATCGCGATGGCCGACGCCTACCTGGACGGCTGGCACGACGCCGCCAAGGCAGCTAGCTAGTTCTCCGTCACTGTGGCCCGGTCTGACAGGCGCATCGGCGTCTGGCTGGCCGGGTTCACTGTCACCGCGAACAACAGGCTTGCGTTGCGTGAGGCCAGCCGGAAGTTGACCGCATCGATGAGCCTGCGTGCCTGCTGGATCTGCTCATAGTCCTCTGGCTCGACACCCGCCTCACGGAGCGCAAGCGTGAGTTCCGCGTTCTTGCCCATCAGGTCGCCGGAATGGCGTCGAAGTCCAGCTTGCCGGCCTCGTGAAGAGCCGCGATGTACGGCACGTCGAGATGCTGCCTGAGAACCTGGCTCAGCGACTTCCATTCGTCACCGGTCATGTCCCACACCACCCTGACATCACCATCGCGGCTGCTATCACGGCTAACCCCGGCATCGAGAGCTGAAAGGTCATCTGCCAGCGAGTCATGCACCCGGGCCAGCTCGGCATGATGGCCGGCCACGGTGCGGACATACTCGATCATGGCTGCCAGGCCCGGCCTCATTTCCACGGTGACCGGGGCGAGTTTCACAACGGCCTCCCGCCCGGACCGGTGCCCAGAGTGACCCGCGGTCCGGGAGTGCGTGGCTGAGAGGCCGCCAGGGAAACCGCCAGCTGGCTGATCGTCTCAAGCGCCCTGTCCACGCGGACCCGTTCGGCGTCGTAGTCGCGCCGCAGTGCCCGTGTGTCGTCAGCGCCGTGGTAGTGGCGGGTGAGCGCGTCGAGCAGGGCGCGGGTGACACTGTCATTGAGGGTGAGCGTCGGCGTGAAATCGGAGGTTGGCGTGTCTGGGAGGTCTTCCCACTTAGCCGCGAGGTGGTCGTCGCCGAGCCGCAGGATCTGCCGCGGCCCGTCACCGTCGGATGGCACCCGCAGTACCGCGATCGCGACGCTGTCCGGGATAACGGACAGGTGGTCGCTGATCAGGACTTTGATCATGACTCGTGGTGGTCGACAGCCGTGCGGACAGCCGCGTCCTTCGACTCAAGCAGCTTCCGCAGCGCCACCGTCAGTTCGGGACCATCAGGCAGCAGTTCCAGCAGCCGGTGCGCCAGGGCGTGGAACTCGGCGCTGACTTCCGCCAGGTGATTCGGCAGATGACCGAACGTGAAGTACTTCATGACCTGCTGGGTCGACGGATGCCGTGTCGTCAGGACTGTCTGCGGGGTGCTTGCCGCTGTTGCCTGCAGGCTGTCCAGTTGCTCTCTCAGTTCGCCCATCGTGGGTGCCTTTCGGTAGTCCGCGTGTCGTAGCTGGCCGTCGCCCGTGCTGGGCTTCGGACCTGGCCAGAGCTTCCCGGATCGGCTTGCTGCGGCTGGCGCCGTACACGTACGGCCTGAACTCCTTGCCAGACGACGGCCGGGTGATCCCGGTGCCCCGGTAGCGGACTGTAGGGGCAAGAGCCAGTTCGACGGCGCGGTCGTTGTCCATCACCCGATCACCTTCGCTATCAGGGGCGCCGCGTCGGCGGCGGTGAACGGCCAGTCGGGGAAGTCGCCGGGTTCGGGCGCGGGTTCAGTGCCAGGCAGTTCGCACGGTTCTTCCGGCTGGGGTTCGCTCACGGTCAGACCCCGGCCAGGATGGAAGACAGCCTGGCCGGCGCCAGGCACGTGGAGAGCAGGTAATCGCTCATGATGCGGTTCTGGTCGAAGACCTGGTAGTGCGCGATCTTGTCGGCGGCGCTCCACGGGTTCAGGTGGATCTCGCTGCCGTACCGGAACAGCGGCTCGAGATCGATCGCAAGGTCAGGCTCGGTGAACACGATGATGTCAGCCGAGTCAGCCAGCGCATGAGATGGCAGGATCTCGTCGACTTCCTCGCCTATCAGGTACAGGTGCAGGGCTGCCGTGCCGACACGGCCCGGAGCGCAGCAGGCAATCCGCTTCACGAGTCGATCACCGTCCTGCTCGTGATCTCGATCCCGTAGGGGCCTTCGGTGATGACAGGCCGGTACGTCAGCGCTACGTGCTTCCCGTCGAGCTCTTCCGCCGCGGCTGGGTCGTCGACCTGGAACCACACGGAGGTCTTGTCGCGTGGCCCGTAATTACCGGCCACGGTCAGCCCGGCTTTGGCCAGGTCGGCGATGACAACTTCGACCAGGCCCGGCTGAAGCAACTCGTTCGGCACCGGGATGAAATAGCGTGCGCTCATTCGGTCATCTCCCGTCCGTCAGGCTGTGATGGACGACAAGCCAGCCGACTGAGCCGCTACCGGTCATAACCGGTCAGCAAAGGCAATCGGGACGACTAGCTAAGCCGCGATAAACTCGGCGGCCGGCAGGGTACAGTTCAGACCGTGATCGAGAAGATCAAGCGCTACATGCGTTACCGGCGTGTATTAGCTCGCCTGTACGACAACGGCCACGACCACATGTCACCACCCGCGTTTGAGCAGGCCATCCGCCAGGCACGCAAAACCGCCGGCTACCCCGCTTAGGACACGGCAGCCCAGTACCCGACAGCCGACAGCGTGTTCGCCGACATGGTGATACTTGACGGCACCGCCGTCAAAGCTGACCCGTTCGTCGCGTATCGCGGCAACGCCGAAGTCAGGCCCGCGTTGATCACGTTCGCCATGCCGGCCACCCCGCCGCCGCGCAGGAACTGCGGCGTGGTCGTGCCGTTCGCCAGCAGCACCACATAGTAAGCAATGCCTGCCGCGACGGCGACAGGGCCGCCGGCGAGCGGCATTGTCTTCAGCCCCGTCGACGCCCACGCCGCGGACTGGTCGGCGGTCACCCCAAGTTCGTGACCGGCCGAGTCGAACAGGGCGGCGAAGTTCTCGGCTGCGGTCAGCCCCGACCCGGCCACGGTCACGTGGGCCAGGATGTTCGTGATCGTCTTCGCCTGGCGGACGATGACGCGGATCAGCTGCAGCTGGCCGGCCGCGGGAGACGAACCGTTGCCGAGCGGTTCCGGGTCGCATGACCAGGCGATCAGGTTCTGGTCCGTCGCCTCAGGCCCGGCCGCGCCCTGCTGCAACGTGTACGTGTGCCCGGCCGCGTCGGTGTAGGTTACCGGCGCCGGGCCGCCGACCTGAGTCCACGACGCGTCGGAGGTGCCCTGCAGCACAAGGTTCGCCGGAGGCCCGATGATCACTGTGCCCTGGCTGCCGCCGAGGTCGATGTAGACCTGCTCGGGGCCCGACAACTGCTGATAGTAGTTCTCGATCAGCGTGTCCAGGGCACCGGCGTCCAGTCGGATGTCTACGCCGTTGGCGCCGCTGACCGGGCCGAAGGACCGGCCGCAGTCGCGGATTGACGTGCCGGCCGGTCCGACCCCCGAGGTCGGGTCCGTGCCGACGGAGATCAGCGACCCGGACGGGTCTGCGGACAGGTCCCAGGAGCGGATGCGCTCGAAGGTGGTCTGCTGGCCGCTGAGCACCTTGATGCCGCCGCCGAGCGGGTTCTCGAACGTAATGTCGGACCACGTGTTCGCCTGGTACATGTTGCCGGCGGTGTTGACGTCGACAAGCCACTGGGGCTGAGCCGCGTCAGGCCCGTTGTTGTTGGCGACTATGTGACGGAATTCGTTCTCGTTGAACAGGTCATTGGAGCCGCCCATGACAAAGTGCCACGCGGGAACAGTGCGGGCGGTGCTGGTGAGCGTGTAGGAGATGTATTCCCACCTGTTCTCCAGGGCGAGGACGAGTGCCGGCGAGTTCCAGACCGCTGACCCGGCAGAACGCTGCGTGATGGTCAGATGGTGAAAGTGACAGCGGGAGTAATGCGACGCGTTGAACACGTCGCCGCCGGTGACATCCATTGTCAGGTGGTCCAGCTCAAGCTGCTGGACAGAGCCGGTAAGGCTGAACAGGCCGTTTGCGGTGGTCTTGAGGACCGCGCCCGGGGCGCCGGCAAGACGCCATCCGCCGGAGGAAATAATCAGCGGCCCGCTTGAGATCGCGTAGGTGCCCGGAGGGACCCACACGGTTCCCCCGGTCGCTGCCGCCTCGGCGATCGCGGCGGTGAACGCCGGGGTGGAGTCTACGGCGCCGGCGGGGTCGGCGCCGTAGTCGAGGACGACGTTGAGCCAGTCATCGGGTCCGCCTGGCATCATCGCGGCGATGGTGCCTGCGGAGACGACTTCGACGACCGTGAACGGTGCCGAGTGGGACACGGGGACGGTGCCTTCAGCGCCGCGGGTGACCTGCCACGCGGTGCCGGACATGCCGGTGACCTCGATCAGCTCGCCTGGCTGGTCTGGTTCGCCGATGAAGAACATGGTCGGCGGTGTGGAGGCTGTGTCGGCGTCCGGGAATGGTGCTGAGGACGAGACGGTCCACGTTTCGGTGGTGCCGGCTGGCGGGGCGGTGGCACCGCCGCTGATGACGAACGTGGTGGCGTCGTTCTTGTAGACAACAAGCGGGATAACGGCCAACGCCGCCCCCTTTCAGGTTGGTGAGGCGGCGCGGCGGCACCTGCGGGCCGCGGCGGTTACAGGTGCTGCCGGCTGAGCTCGGCTACGGTGACCAGCTGGTCCGGGTTGACACCGAGCTTGGCCAGGCCGTTAAGAAAGTCGATCGGCCCGAAATAGGTGAGCGAGCGATCCGACATGACTAGCCGGGACAGCGCCGCCGCCAGGTGGCCGCGGCTGGCGTATTCCTCTTCGGCGGGCCCGGTGACCCGCCACGGCGACGCGGATCTGACGGAGTTCACCTGGTCCCAGATGACGCCATGGCCGAACTCGCGTGCCGGCAGCCGGACCGAGGCCTTGGGGAATGTCTCCCAGCGGGTGAGGTCCAGGTCGTGCGTCGAGGTTTGCCATCAGGCGTTTCCTTTCATCTGGCTGGAATGCATCTGGTCCCAGTCGCCCTTATCCGCGTCAACACGGCCGACGTAGGCCCACACAGTCGGCTCGCCTTCGGCGACGGCGGCGAGGTAGCGGTGGTGGCCGTCAGCGATCATGTCCTTGTCCGCGCCAGGTGTCCTGACCAGGATCAGAGGCTTGAGGTGACCGCCGTCAGCCTTGCGTTTCCGCAGCTTCTTCCGCGCCTTGGCGATGCGGTTGCCGTCGTGGCTGGCAGCCCACGTGTCCTGGTCCGACGTGTCCACGTCATCAACGGGGACCGGGTGGGGGCCTGACCAGTCAGCGTCGAGCACCCAGGCGATGGCGTCAGCGGGGAAGCTGGCCGACAACTGGTCGTGGACCTGCTGCGCGACGTCCGGTGTGGTGGTGTCCTCGGTGATGCGCGGCATCAGGCGGAGTGCTTCAGCGAGCCGTGCCCGGTAGCGGGCGAGGTGCTCGGCTGGTACTTTCTTCCCCGGCTTGGCTGGTGTCTTGGCTGGTGTCTTGCCCTTGGCGGGCTTCTGGCCGGCGGGGAGCTTTGCCTGCACCTGCTGCGCTGATCCGGGGGCGTCGGGGTCGTCCTGCAAGTCAGGGTCGCCCGGCTCGTTCGGTGTCGGCGGGGTCTGGCCCTTCGACGCCACCGTGGCAGCGGACATGGCCTTGAGGTCGGTCCACAGCACCAGGTTCTGGCGGTCGACCAGGACAGCGTCATCCCCGCCTTCCACCGGCGGTTCGCCGATTTCGGCGCGGTACTTGTTGAGCGTCCACGCGCCGTTCCGCAGCCGCATGTCGCGGATTTCCTCCACGACCTGGGAATCCCTGTAGTCGACCTCGCCGAACTTGAGCAGCCAGTCAGAGATCCCGAAGGCGACCACGGCGAGATGGAATGTCAGGGCCTCGGCGACGAGCTCGGCGATCGGGCCGCACGTGTTTACTTCGAAAGTGCGGTGCTGCGAGTCACCGGTGCCGCCGCCCAGGTTGCCTGATTCGATGACTCCGGCCTCTGCCGGGGGGACACCGAAGATCGACAGGATCTCGTCGCGGGCCTGGTCCTTGCCCGTCTTGACGTCGGCGATCTTCCCCGTCTGGAGTTCTTTGACGGTGGCGTTGCCCTTGGTGGTGATCGGGGCGCCGAGGTTCTTCGCGCCGATGTTCTTCGTGAAGTACTGGTCACGCCACCGGCTGATCTCTTCCTTGGCGGTCGCCGCCGGGAAGTCCGCGTGAATGTTCGGCGGCAGCCCTTTCTTGAACGCCTCTTTGCCGGTGGCCGCGGCCATTAGCCAGGTGGTGACGGGCAGCCGCGCGGCCTGCATCGGCGACACGCCGAGCACCCCGGGCCTTGCCGAGTCCAGGGAGACGTGGATGATGTCACGCGGGTCGAACGGCACTTTCTGCCCGTAGTCGTTGACCTGCACGAACCCGGTGACGTTGCCGTGCTCGTCAGCGACCGGGGTGGTGGTCGGCGAGTCCTGGTTGTACAAGGCGACCGGCCTGGAGCCGATCCACACGACCTCAAGGTAGGCGTCGCCGAAGACGAGCAGGTCAGCGATGAAGTTCCGCAGCAGCTGGCGGATGTTCTGCGACGGGTTGACGAAATCGAGGAGCGCTTCCAGGGCGACGACGTCGGCTGGCTTGTCGGGGACTTCCTTGTCGCCGTCGCCGTCGTCGCCGTCCCAGTCGGTGATCAGGCCGCCCGCGGTGATCGTCCGGGCGATGGCCTGAACGGATGCCCACGCCCACGGGCAGGTCAGATATGCCTCGTACAGTTCCTGCATGAGGGTCTGGCGGTCGGTGCCGGTGGCGGTGCCGATGCCGATCTGGTTCTCGTCCAGGCCGCCCTGGGGGATGCCGTAGGCGTAGCCCTGTCGTTGGGTTGCGGCGCTGCCGGGGAGTGCCTTGACCGGTGCCGGGGTGTTGCGGTGCTTCCCGGCGGGGCGGCCTCGGACGGCTTCGGTGAGACGAGCGGTGATGGACGGCATCGTGTCCACCCCCGATTTGGTTACGCTGCGGCGCTATGACCCAGGTGTGGTATACGTCCGATACGCATTTCCGGCATGCCAAGGTGGCCGCACTCCGAGGCTTCTCATCGGTCGAGGAACATGACGAGGCGGTCATCCGCCGGTGGAACGAGGTCGTCGAGAAAGGCGACGTCGTCTGGCACCTCGGTGACTTCGCGATGGGCGGCAAGGTAGACGGGGTGGACGGGCTGCGGCGCATCGCGTGGCGGCTGAACGGCACCAAGCACCTGATCACCGGCAACCACGACGCGCCATGGCCAGGCCACAAAGATGCGTGGAAACATCAGTGGCGGTGGAACGACATGTTCTCGTCAGTGCAGGCTTTCGGCCGCCGTCAGATCGACGGCAGGAACGTGCTGTTGTCGCATTTTCCGTACATCGGTGACCACACGCCCGAGGACAGGCACACCCAGTTCCGGCTCCGTGACGAAGGCTTGTGGCTGCTCCACGGCCACACCCACGACGCGACGCGGCTTGGCCCGTACCGGCTGCGGACCGCGACAGTCGGCTCTGAGACACCGGAGTGGCGGGGGTTGCAGATCCATGTCGGCCTGGACGCGTGGGATCTGCGGCCTGTAGCCGAGCAGGATGTGCTCGCGCTGATAAGAGACCATGAAGCTAGCGGGACGGTCGGGTCTGGAATCGGCTTCGGGTAACGGCGGCTAGCCTGAGCAGCGCTTCAGGTGAGTCTGTCGAGCGCCTTAGCGAGACGCGGATGGAGGCCGCCTGGGGGTGTCAGCAGGTCGGCCATCTGCTTGTGCTTGTGCTGTTCCATCCGCAGTTCGGCGTCCGCCGGGTGGGGGGACCCGTACAGCAGGCAGCGGATGATCCGCCCGGCGGTTGATGCCGGGATTTGCTCGTCGTCCATGATGACTTCGAGGCGGTGGAGCATGTCCCGCAGGTAATGCCACTGGAGTTGGTAGGCGGCGTCGAGCGTGGTGTCGCGGGGCAGGCCGGTGCGGGCCAGGTAGTCGTCGATCAGGTGCTGGGCGCGTTCAGGCATGGGCCGATGATGGCAGCAACCTTGTTCACGTCGGCGCGGTTCGGCGGCCGGTCACGGAGCAGGGCGAGACTGGCCTCGTCGGGCGTGCAGGGCTGCGGCCGGTTGACCGCCTTGACCAGGTCGTAGTAGCGGTCAGCGAAGGTCATGTTCACTGTGCTGCCTGTCTCGGGTTAGCCGGCCAGTAGGCCAGGTCACCCGATGGAAGCCGGCCGACGAGCATGTAGCTGAACTCCGCGAATCCGGCAGGCGGGATGTCGTCAGATGAGGTGAACTGCGGCCAGCCCGGAAGCGGCGGCAACGGCACGGGGACACGCCACACTGCGTGGCCGGCGGTGATGTTCTTGACCTGGTCGGCGAGCGGGCCGCCGAAGAACGCGGCCCTCACCGGCTGCGTGCCCTGTGTTCCCACACGAGCCCGGCGGCGGCCCCGGCGAGTATCCCGTATGAGGCGTAGATGAGCGCCACCCAGACGGGTGTCGTCGGCTGGGCGAGCACGACTGGTATCCACGCGCCGATCGCGATGTTCTGGCAGACGGCAATGCGCCAGGAGCCTTTCATCGCGTGGCCTGCTGTCGTTCCATTGCGCGCAAAGACCGGTACGCGGCAACCGGATTCGGGTGACCGTGCGCGCCGAGGTGGCCGCGCTGGCAGCCCCAGGACCGCCACCGGTAGGTGAACCTGAGGCTGCCGAGACGGAGCCGGTAGGGACGGCTCAGGCTGATCGAGTCGGCGCCGGGCGCGGTGATCTTGTAGCCGCCCCAGTAAACGCTTGGGGCATCCTCTGGCGGCCTGTCGCACCCGAGTGCGGTGGCCGGTGGCCGCTTGTCGTGGTCCCAGGCGGGAGCGCGTTCGGTGGTGGCGTACGTGGTCGACGCCATGTCGCGCTCCCGGGAAGCGTCGACGTGCAGGAGCGGGCACGGAGGCGGTGGTGCGTCGAGGCGCTTGTACTCGCTGATGATGGGGGTGGCGAGTTCGTGGATGAGGAGGGCGATCAGGCGGGCGAGCATGACCGGGAACGGTACCTGCCGGCGAAGTGGCTGCGACGCGGTCAGGTGCCGACCACGCTGCCATCATCGGCCCATGAGAACTCAGACACCGGCAGGTGCATCGAGCAGGCCACGCAATACGTGGCACCGTAGAATCCTGGTCGGCGCGCAAAGGTCTCGGCGATCGGCTGGGCCATTTTCGTCACCGTGCCGCAAGCCTGGTGGAGGTAGGAACGGCGCACCGGGCGGACGAATCCCTTGCGGCGTTCCTCATCACTGAGCACCAGGTAGACCTCAGCCTGCGGGACTGGTTCGGTGTCAGCGCCATGTGTGAGACGCGGATCGTTACAGTCGCTCGTGGTCGACACCAGCGCCTCCCTTGTTCACGCGAACGGGGACTTCTGGGTGGTGCCGGCGTGCTCTTCCGGCTTGCCGAACAGCATGTCGAGTGTGTTCTCCCGCACCGCATACGTGCCGGCGTCAGTAAGGACCTCGATGCCGTTCGCCTCCAGCAGCGTCTCGGTCACGTCGTCGAGGATGATGAACTGGGGTCCGCCGCCAAGGTTGATCAGGAAATACCTGGCCGCATCGGGCAGATGGTCCTCGCCCGTCGAGTCAGCGTCCTCCGGATCGCCCTTAGTGGCGTGAGGCAGGTCCGACAGCGTCCGGTAGAACTCCGGGCAGGTGGAGAAGATGTGCAGCATCGGGCACGTGACCCAGCCCAGGGCGCGGTGGTGCGGGCACGCCGGCCCGTCTCCCACGTAGGAGCGGACACGCTGCCAGCCATTCACCCGCCCGCCTTTATTCGCGGGAGTAAGGTGCACGCCGTTCTCGGCGTACACGTCCGCGATCGGCTTCGCCTCACCCCGCACAGCCCACATCGCATCATCGGCATACCGGACCGCGACATGCTCGCCCTCGGCCTCAGCGGCGAGAATCATCTTCGCCTGCTCTGACTCACCAACCTGCGTCTTGTAGATCTCCCGGTACACCCACACCCGGCCGTCCTCATCGACCGCCGCCCACAGCACGCCCCACGGCTTGCTGTAACCCCAGTCGACGCCCTGGAACCGCTTCCACGACGACGGCAGCGTGAACGGCTCCACGACATGGCGGGCATGCTGCAACGCCGGGAACATCTGCCCGGCGAACATGTCCCAGTTCCCGTCAAGGAACGCCGCCCGCATCGTCTCATCGAGCGCGGCCAGGTCACGGGCATACTCAGGGTTCACATGCGGGTTATCCGACAGCCTCGACGGGATGAACCTGACCGTGCGGCCACGCTCATCGGTGACCACCGTCTTGCCGTACTTGGTGGCGGCGATGTACCGTTTCTTCACCGCGCCGTGCCCGGCACCGCCCGGGTTGGATGAGGACCGGATGCCGAGCACCGGGATGTCCTTGCGACCCGACCGCAGCCGCGACTCGAGGAAGCTGATGACGTTGGGCGGCGTCAAGGTCCGCTCATCGAAGACCAGCAGCTGGTACTGGCCGCCCTGCCGCCTGGTCGCATCCTGCAGGGTCTCCGCGTAGCGGAACATGATCAGCGACCCGTTCGGGAACCGCAGCTCATGCCGGGTGCCGTTCCACACCCCGCCGAGCGCCGTCGCGAACGACATTTGCGCTAGCTCAGCAAGCAGCGATTCCTCAAGCTCGGGATAGGTGCGGCGGAACGCGCCCACGCGGATTCCCGGGTACTTGACGCAGGCCCGGATCGCCTCAGCCGTAAGAGCCCGCGACTTCCCGCCACCAGCAGCGCCACCGAACAGCACATCGAACTCGGTGGCCGCATGGAACAACTCCTGCGGGCACAGGCCGCACGGATCTGGCAGCGCATCCTCATCGACGCCGGCTTGCCGGGCCGCGTGCCTGACCTTGCAGTTCGGCTCATATCCCAGCTTGGCGAACACGTCAACGCGGGCGAGCTTCCTGGTCTCGAGTTCCGCCTTGCGTGCCCGCGCCCGCCGGACCTTGTCGATCCGCTCAGGCGACGCCTGTATCAGCGTCTGCACTCTGAGCCTCTTCAGCTTCCAGATCCGCGATCTCGTCGAGCAGCTTCTTGTACTCCTGGTCAAGGTCGTCGTCAGTGATGACCTGCACCCGCGACCTCGTCGGCGCATCCAGGCCGTGGAGCTTCCTCAGCGATTCCGACGCGCGCACGATCGCCTGCGCTGCCTGCACGTTGACCGCATCGTCGTACAGCGGCTCAAGGGTCTTGGGGTCGCGCATGATCTTGCCGTGGGACACCATGACGTGGCGGGACATCATCACCCGGTAGAGGGTGCGGAGCACGTCGTCGAGCCGCTCGGTTTCCATGATGATCGCGTCGTCGCGCTCTGGGGCGTAGCAGTCCTTGAGGGCGCGTCTGATGGCGGCGTGGGCTCCTGGGGGGCCTGCCCATCCGAGTTGGGTGGCGATCTGGTGGAGGGGGAGTCCGCGTCGTTTGAGCTGGAGGGCTTCCATGTCGCGTTCGCGGTCTTGGATGGTGCGTTCGCGTGGCACGGGTCCTCCTTTTTGGTTGTGGTGGGTTCACTGAACCAAGTGTTTTGTGCCGTTGGGTTGACGTAATCTGCGGGACCGTGTAACGTTCTATCTGTAAGCCGGTTGACGTTAAGGGGCGCGGAAGTGATCGACGGGACCATCGCAGACCAGGTCTTCACCAAGGCCGCGCAAGGCACCATCAGGACCACCAACCTCGGCGGCTACGCCGCAGTCCACATCGGCATCACCGAGTACACCGTCACGATCTTCAGGAACAACCGCGCCGAGATCACTTCCAAGCGCGAATGGAACCTGACCCACCTCAACGGCGTGTACGCGACGCCCGAGCAGGACGCCGCGCTTCGCGCCGCATGGGCGCGGCACTGAACACCAGCACTGAACGGAGCAAGGCAATGACGATCGGCAGCGTCACCATCACCAACACCGAGACCGGCGAGACGACCACCAGCGAGCTCATCAGCGTCGAGTGCTCCCTGACCGGCAGGCACGGCAAGTGCGGCAACGGGAACGGGTTCGCGTGCTCGTGCATCTGCCACTGGCTCATCGGCCAGGGGTTCAAGGACGATGCCGGCAACCGGTACGGGACCGCGTGGTACCGCAAGGACCACGTGCGTGTCGTCTTCAACGACAACCAGGTGGAGGTGTACGTGTTCGACACGCGTTACCCCGGGGCCGGCGTCCTCGGCTGGGACGCCAAGTTCTCCAGCGCTCCGGCCGCCGTGGTCCGCGGTGCCGTGTCGGCTGCCCTTGCCGGTTCGTGATCCATGTGCGTGACGCCCGGCTTCTTCCTGCACGGGAAAAGCCGGGCTTTTTTGTGCTGTCGCATTGACATACTTGCCCGGAACCGTGTAACGTTTTATCTATAAACAAGAACACGGTAACCGGAGGAACTGAGATGGCCGCCAAGCCCCGCACCGACAAAGACGGACACGACTGGACCAAGAGCGGCAGCATTGCCCAGTGGACCCGGACCACGGCGAACCGCAAGTTCGTCATCAACGACCGGCCCTGCGCCGAGTTCCGGTACGAACTCCAGATCCGCACCGCCGACGGCGAGCACATCCTCAGCCAGGACGCCTACGTGACCTTCAACGCAGCCGCGCACATGGCCCACATCAGCACCAGGAACCTCAGCGCGGATGCGGAAACCTCGGTCGACCTGGATGGTGGCGTGGCCGCCACGACCACCACCACCCAGAAGGCCGCGAAGATCCGCGCCGACATCAAGACCGCGCTGAAGGACGGGACGCTCGGCCCGCACCCCGAGGGCATGAAGATCTCGGTCCGCACCAAGTACGCCTCGCTGATGGCCGAGATCAGCGTGACCCTCAAGGGCGTCCCCGAGAAGGGCTGGGCGCTGACCGAGCCCGAAGACTGCGGCTGCGGCTGCGGGCACCCGGCACGCCGCGTCAGCGATGAGTGCGCGGCACTGGCGGACAAGCTGATGGAGATCGTGCGCCGCCACTTCACTCCCGACGGGCGCCACCACTTCGCCGACGTCAGCCTCGACAGCGGGCTCATCGTCAACTACGGGTGAGGCGCGGCAGGGCGAAACACCGGCCCATTGCCCGGTGTCCGTGCGTGAGGCGCACGCCGACGAGCCCGCCGAGAGGAATCACGATGATCACGTTCACCGAGCCGCTGACCGGTGTCAGCCGCCTGGACCTGCGCGCGCCCGCAGGAGCCACCCACGCGGTCCTGGCCGAGGGCACGAGAGCGCTCGCCGGGTTCGTCGGCGACGCCGGCCGCGGCGAATGGGACGGGTGGGACAGCGCCGGCCACCTCATCACGTTCGCGGCACCGCGTGACGAGGCTGTCCGCCGCGTCACGATCCACGCCCGTGCCGCCCGGCGTCCCTGCTTCGCCTGCCAGCGGCGCGGCGCGGTCATCCGCGACCAGGGCCGTGACTACTGCGAGGCCTGCGGGTTCGCCGGCGTCGACGGCGACATCGCCGCCAGGGACGCCGAACCCGGACGGCCTCCGGCCGCGCGGATTACGGGAAGCATGCTCGACGACGCCATGGACGCCGCGAAGCTCGCGGCGCGGGGACTGTGAAGGAGAACGCGGTGGGCGAGCCTCAGGTGTACTGGACGGTCAGCGAGATCGGCGCCCTGTTCGGTGGCATCACCGGTCACGCGGTTGACCGACTGCGCCGCCGGTACGGCGACGACCGGCCGGAAGCTGAGATCGCCGCCCAGCCCAGCTTTCCGGAACCAGACATCATCCTCGGTGTCGCACGGCCCCAGGCCGGCTGGCATCCCGAGCGTGAGCCGGAACTGCTGGCATGGCGGAGCGGGCTCCCCGGCCGGGGCCGCAAGGCAGCAGCAGAACAGCACTGACCAGGGCGGATAGCGGCT
Organism: Streptosporangiaceae bacterium; assembly: GCA_035716545.1. GTDB lineage: Bacteria > Actinomycetota > Actinomycetes > Streptosporangiales > Streptosporangiaceae > Chersky-822. The sequence continues at coordinate 19,226 of DASTJM010000012.1, read as the reverse complement.
CGTGTCGTCTCAGGACGGCCGGGCCGCTCCTGCTTTGCCGAGCACTTCGCTGCGGATGGTCTCAGCTACGGCGCGCATCATCAGCGGCGGGACGCTGTTCCCGATCCTCGCGTGGATCTGCCGGTAGGTGCCGGCGCCCCAGTCGAACTCGTCGGGGAACGACTGCAGGCGGGCGAGCTCGCGCACGCCCATGAACCGGTTCTCGTCCGGGTGCAGCAAGCCGGCGCCGTTAGCGGCACGGTATTCCTTGGTGATCGTGTTCGCCGGCCGGTCCCAGCGCAAGCGAACACAGTTGAAGAATGAGCCCTTGCCGCCGCGCCGCATCAAAGTCGCTGACCCGTTCGCGCCCGGAGGCACAAGCGCCGCGAGCACAGACCCCTTACCCGACGGAACGTCGAAAATGCCGGGGCACGACAGGTCGGCGAGCGCTTCATGCACCGTCCGGGGCCGCGTCGCCGGTGCCGGGTGCACAGGATCTGGTCCCAGGTCGCACCGCACGCCGACAAAGATCACGCGCTTGCGCATCTGCGGGACGCCCAGGTATGAGGCGTCAACAAGGCGGGCCGTCACGCGGTAACCGGCTGCCTTGAGTTCGGTGAGGATCTCAGCGAACAGCGACTTCATCTGGCCGCGGACCATGCCGGACACGTTCTCCATCACGAAAGCACGCGGCTGCCAGGCCCTGAGCAGGCGCACGAACTCGCGGAACAGCTGGTTACGCGGGTCGTCGATCTGCCGTCTGCCGCTCGTGCTGAATCCCTGGCATGGCGGCGACCCGTCCAGCACGTCAAGCATGCCAGGCGCAACACCGAGGCAGGCCGGGTCAACCGCGGCGATGTCACCATGATGGACGGGCACGTGCGGGAAGTTCGCGCGGAACACCCCGACAGCGTGGTCGTCCCACTCGATGGCGAGGAGTTCCCGGTAGCCGGCCATCGAGTAGCCCAGGCTCGAGCCGCCGCAGCCGGCAAAGGCCGACACCACAGTCGGAGCGCTGGCGGTCTTGGGTTCCAGGTGCGCCTGCCAGGCGGCAGCAAGCGCGTCCGCGTAGGTCACTGGACAGATTCGCGGGGATCGAACTCGGTGCGGCAGTTCGGGCAGACAACCAGCCGCGGTCCGGCCGGCTCAGCGGCGGTCTCGTCGTACTCCTGGAATCCTTCAGGCAGTCCAGGTTCGATCAGCCGGTGAACGTCAAGGTCGGTCCACCCGGTGCCCTCGTAGTCCTCGTCCAGGTAAGACAGGAGCCCGGCCAGGGCGTCGGCGTCGTCGGTGGCGAGATCCGACAGGCGATTGTCGGCGAGATTGATGCGCCGGGCAGTGTGGTCGTCACACTCAATGACCTCGCACCTGACCGTGGCGTGCCCTTCGGCGCGGAGCGCTTCGTAGGTGTGGTTGCCGGCCAGGATGACCAGGCCGTCATCGCACTGGCGGACGACTAGGGACCGGTACTGGCCGTTGCGGCGGATCGACTCGCGGATCTTGTCGGTCTTGCCGCGCCTGGCGTTGCCGGGGAACGGGGTCAGCTGCCCGACTGGCACGTCTCTTGTGGCCACGTAGGTGACCGGAGGTTCGCTGGTGTCCACGACCAGCACGCTAGATATATCACAAGCTCAGAGGTAGATAGCCCTATCTGATACTCGTGACCTGTCTAGGAAGCGTCGCGCAGCACCGTCTCGCCCAGCCGGGCCGGGACCGGCAGGTAGCCGCGTTCCTTGAGCTCCGAGCACGTCGCCTGCTGGTCCGTCTCCGACTCGCACAGCAGCACGACCGCGTAATGACGGACCTCGTCATCAGGCTTGCCGTTGCCGCCGTCATCGTCATCGCGGGGAGCAGGCGGCTCGATCAGGGCCGCGACGTCTTCCTCCGTCCACCCCGTGCCCGCGTAGTCCTCATCGAGGTAGGACAGAAGCTCAAGCAACGCGTCCGTGTCATCGGTCGCGAGGTCAGCTGTCCGGTTCGCTGACAGCAGGATCTTCCGTGCCCGCTGGTCATCGACGTCGACGAATACGACGTCGATCTCGGTCCAGCCCAGGCTCCGCGCGGCCTTGAGCGTGTGGTTGCCGGCGAGCACGTACCTGGTGGACTGCTGGACGACGAGCGGCGCGTACTGGTCGTTTTCCCGCAGCGATTCGGCGATCTTGCCGACGTTGCCGCGGCGGGCGTTGCCGGGGAAGAACCCGAGCGACGTGACGGGGACTCGCTCGATCTTGCTGAGCAGCGATTCCACGCGTCTCCCTTCCGTGCGGATCAGGATTTTTCTGGATTTTCCTGTCCAGACGTGTTGCCAATTCGCGTCAACTAGCGTAACGTTCTATCTGTAAGCAGAAGAACGTTCAACGGAGGGACCCGGAATGAGCCACATGATCGAGCAGTTCGCCAGCGGCGCGGCCTTCGTCTCCGCCAGGGCCCCCGGCTGGCACCGGCTCGGCACCACCTACGCCGATCAGGACGGCCTCACCGCCGAGCAGGTGCTCATCGACGGAAAGCTCGCCGGATGGGACGTCCGCAAGGCCGGCCCCGTCACCGTCTTCGACGACGTGACCGGCGAGCTCGTCGTCTCCGACCAGGACCACATGATCCTGCGCACCAGCCCCGACACCGGCATGCCCCAGCGGCTCGGCATGTGCGGCGCGATCTGGAAGCCGGTCCAGAACGAGACTCACGTTGAGTTCCTCGACGCTCTCGTCGACGGAGGAGCCGGATTCGACGCCGCGATGTCACTGCACGGCGGCACCAATGTCGTCGTCACCATGAAGCTGCCCGCGGGCGTGCTCATCGGCGGCGTCGACCCCGTCGGCCTCTATATCGCCGTCATCAACTATCACGACGGCCACGGTTCGTTCACCGTGCTCGTCACGCCGGTACGGATCGTGTGCGCCAACACGCAGGCCATGGCCCTGCGGAACTTCTCGCGGATGCTGCGGATGCGCCACACCAAGAACGCCGTGCCCAGCATTGAGGAAGCGCGCCGCGCCATCGAGATGTCCTACGACTACTTCGACGTCCTGTCCGCTGAGGCAGAGCGGATGATCAACCAGCCGATCACCAACGGCGAGTTCGAGCGCATCATCGCCCAGGTGTTCCCCAAGGGCGGCGACTCCAAGATGGCGGCCACGATGGACGCCAACCGCACGGACCTCATGATGCGCCTGTTCACTGAGGCCGACACCCAGGCCGCGATCCGCGGCACCAACTGGGCGGCTTACCAGGCAATCGTCGAGTACGTCGACTACTCGCTGCCGGTCCGCGGCGCCGACGACGAGGCGTCCGCACGCGCAGCGAGGTCACTGCTCGGAGCGAACAACACCGACAAGATGAAGTCCCAGGCGTTCAACCTGCTCCGCATCCCCGCCTGACCTCCCCGGATAGCAGGCCGCGTCCTGAGACGCGGCCTGTTTCCGTATCACTAGTGTAACGTCTTCCCTGTCAAGGGAAGGATGTTAACCGCATGGCCGAGGAAACCAGGCTGACCTGCACCGAATTGGTCGACACCGTACGGGAGATGACGCCGAGACAGCGCGACCGTTACCTGGCACGCCACAGGTGGCTCGGCGAGCTTGTCGACATGAAAACCGCGGCCACGTTCACCGGCCTCGGGTACACGACTGTCCAGCTGTACCACCGGCAAGCGGTGAGGCACCGCCGGGAAGGCGATGACGTCGCGTGGATGTGGCCTGAGCCTGACGGCAAATTCGGGCGCAGCCCGGCATGGCGACTGCGGACCCTTGTCGTCGCCCGCGCAACCATGCCCGGACGCGGGAAAGGCGGCGCGAAAACCCGGCGCCGCTACGACGACGAGTTCCGCGCATCAGCTGTCGGCCTTGTCCTCGGCGGGAAGTCGGTCAAGCGGGCTGCCAGCGAGGTCGGGATACCTGCGGCGACGCTCGGCCCGTGGGTTGCCCAGGCCAGGAAGGGCGCTACGCGGCCAGAGACGACGGACGGCGAATCCGGGGATTGACCCCGTTCGTCCTCAGCGCGTTCTCGACAGTTATGCGCTCGGCATTGATCACGTCATCAGGATGGTAAAGAGGCCGGCCACGCTCGTCGAGGCCGCGCGGGTTCAGCAGCTTCCGGCTCTTCCACTGGCGTATCACGTCCGCGCTCCGGCCGACGAGCAGGCCGGCCTCGGCCGGGGTGAGCAAGTCGTGGGGCAAGATCACCCCCCGGCAAACGCGAAAAACCCCCGAACCTGAGAGGTCCGAGGGCGCAATGATCTTAGGCACGTTCAGTGTGACAGTTCCCCCTCAGTTCGTCAAATCTGCCGACCGGCCACGTCGGATCGGGTGGTCCGCAGGCTTCTCTGACTTGCCTGAACGCGGTGGCTTTTCAATGTTTTGGCAAATCACTCGACCGGGAACTCGCCCGTGTCGCACCAGATCGCGTACCTGCGCACCCACTGCCGGTACTCCGGTTCGGTCATCGAGTCGCCGCACCGGTCGCACCTTGACCAGTACTCGATGTTCTCGTGCCGTTGTGGTGCGGGTGCCCGCCGCAGCGCGAACGCCTCGCAGGTCTGCCTCCTGCAAGGCACCCCTTTCAGCCGTTCCGGCTGCGCGTCGGCAATGCCGGTTGCCTCACGGGCCAGGTAGTGCACGCGGATAATCTCATTGCCCGCCCACACCCCGTCCAGGTCGGCTAGCTCGCGGGCGCCGGTCGTGACGTACCGGTCAGGCATGTACCCGTCTGGCATGGGATCGATGAGCGGTGACGGGCGGCTCATCCGTGCAGGCGGCAGGCCGAGCAGCACGTCCAGGTGCTCGCGGAGCACAGTTGCCGACCGGCTCACCACCCCGACAGGGGCAGTGAGCGCACGCCGCCGGGCGCTGTCAAGATCGACCGGGTACAGGTCCCTGGCCTCGGCTACGCGCTGGTGCCAGGACACCGCGACCTCGACGAGCAGGCGCAGCAGGGCATCCGCGTCCGCGTCGATGATCAGCCTCGGGCCGAAGGGCACGCGGATGGCCCGGCGCTGCCTGGCGGGCACGGTGATCGCGTCCGCGAGATCGCCTGCCTGAAACGGGAGGACAGCGAGCTTGACAGCGATGTCAGCCAGGTCTGACTCGCAGAATGCTCGAGGCGTCACAGCTGCCCTGAGCCGTGAAGCGCGGGGTGCTTCGGGGTCAATGGTCCGCTCGAGGCACCAGGCCCCGCGACCGCAGGACCGCTCCCTGTCAGGTGCGGTCATCAGCGTCCCGTGGCAGCGACCCTGGCCAGCGCTCCGAGATCGGCGCCGGCGCGGGCGGCGAGCAGCGGCGACCTCGCGCCGGCTTCGGCGGCTTTTTCTTCGGCGTCGGCGAGGTGCCAGTCGCAGTACACGGTTCCGCTGAGAATGGTCACGCCGGGGAACACCTGGGGCATGTGCCCGTTGTCGCCGGCCGGGTCGCTGGGGTGAGGCTTGATCTCGTCGGGCAGGAAGTCCATTACGTTGAGGGGCTGCGAGCCTTCGTGCAGACTGGCCTGGGCGGCGGCGTGCTCGGCGATGGCTGCCTGCACTGTTTCGGCGTTGACCCGGTCCCACTTGGCGCGGGCGGCGCCGCACAGGGCGCAGATCATCCTGGCACCCAGGATCGTCATGACGCCCTTGCGGAGTTCCTGTTCGAAGGACTGCGTGATGAGGCTTCCGACGTGGGTGATGGCCTGCAGTGCAGGTTCCCTGCGGAACGCCTCGGGCAGTGACTCGGGCGGGGTTGTGTGCGGTCCAGTGTCGGGCATGCCGCAGATGATGCCAGGACCGTGTCGTTCGTGACGCGGCACGCGATACAGCTTGCTACTTTACAGCGCAGGCTGTAAAGTAAGTGTCATGAGGATGTACCACGGCAACTACGAGAGCGCGATGGTCCTGCACCCCGGACTGTGCCTCACCGATGACGACGACGCGGCCCGCGACTACGGCCGGCCGGGCATCGCCAGCGACGGGTGGCTCCACGAGCTCGACCTCGACATCGACGCCGCAGGGCTCGTCATCCTCGAGGTGGCGGGATACGACCACGACGCCAACGAGGCGGCCGGCGACTACGGCGACGGCTCAGGCGCCGACATCCTCATCTTCGCCGACGAGACTGACGCCGCCCGGCGTCATGACACCTGGCGGCTGATGACCCCCGCCGCGCTCGCCGCGTGCACGGTCATCTCCAGCACCAGCGAGAAGTGGGAGTACTGACAATGGACCAGGCTACTGCCGCCGTGATCGCGGCGGTCGAGGCAGAGCACCGCGCGCAGGTAATCTCCGGCACGGTCTACGCCGTGCCGGGCAGCGGCGAGCACGCTGACGGCCCCGGCCAGATCTTCCGCGGGGCACAGGGCACCACGCCGTGGACCGCGGGACCGCACGGCGAGGCACCCGGCTGCCGGGTGATCCGCGACAACGCCGGCGACGCGATCGGCGTGTTCGTCACCCACCAGGTCGACACCGACGGGTGGGGGCAGGTCGTGTCGCTGGGAATCGCGTACCTCGGGGCCGGCGTTCCGGCCGCGCTGGCCGCGTGCGCCGCCGCCGGCACTGCTGAGGCAGCGCGGGCAGTCGCTGACAAGATCCTCGGGCTGGGCACGGGCCGGCGTGAGCACTGCTTCATCGCCCGCGCGGATCATGAGCCGCTCCTGGAGGCGCTTCGCGCCCTGGGCGCGGAGGTCACGAGCACCTCCGGGACCGTGTCCTTCGTCCACGGCACGTACACCGCCCCATGGACGAAGGACGTCATCACGGGGGCCGGCTATGACCTGACGATCTCCTGGAGCCGCAACGCGGCCACCGGGGCCGACAACGGGGTGCGGGTCGCGGGCGAGTGCCCGCAGTGGCGCGTCAACCGGGTCGCCTGCTGGATGTCGATCGCCGGCGGCGACCTGTCCGGCGCGGAGGGGCGCGCCAGGCTCGCCGGCCTGGCGTCGTCGTCACCGCACCCCGAGGAAGCCCACGCGGCCGAGGTCGCGCTGCGCCTGCTCGATGAGGGCGCGGTCCCCCGGCACCGCAGCGGCCTCGTGAGCACGGCCGGCGATTTCTACCCGGCGTTCGCCCGCGCGTGCGCGGGCACGCCGGCTGGCCGCCCGCTGCCCGGCGAGCCCGAGCCGCTGGAGGGCTGGGAGATCGACCTCGCGGCTGGGAAAGGGCGCTGACATGGCCTGCGCCAGCGCGGAAGGTACCTCCTGCACGGCGGAGCCGGGCACCGTCACGGCCTGCCTGGCCTGCGACGCGCGGAAGGAAAGGTGCCTGCGGTGCATGGGCACCGGGCTCACCCGGCCCGCGTTCGTGCTCCGCACCATCCTCGAGCCGAACGGTGAGCCCGGGACGGCGGACAAGGCCGTGATCCGGGTCTGGCCGGACGCGGCCAGCGCCGGCCTTCGCTTCTTCCGCCTCGACCCCGACATCCTGGTCACGCTGTGGACCGACGCCGGCCGGCAGTGGGGCTGGGATGTCGTCGCCGACGACATCCGGCCCGGTGACGTGCACTGGGCCGCGGGCAGTGTCTCGGGCGGTCTCGGCGACTGCCGGCTGCTCGTGCTGCGCAGGGCGGAGATCGCCCGGAGGGTCGGCATGTCCAGGGACGGCGACTTCCCCTCGCCGTACGGATCCAGAGAAACGGAAACACGATGATCGAGTTCGACGACATGGCCTGCGCCAGTAGGCAGCCCCACGCCGCGCACGACCGCTGCAACGGCGTGCCAGCTCCAGGATGGGATGCGGAGCGCTTGTGTGACCGCCCCGTCCGGTACAGCGCCGTGAACGGCCAGCCGGACTTCGGCGGCGACGGCATCGACTACCTCGCCCGCATCTACGGCACGTCACGGGCCGACATACTGCGCCGCTATCGCGGGCCGTACGGCCTCAGGGGGAGGGACTGAGGATGCCGCCGATTCGCGCGGCGCTCGCCGCCATCGCCCGCGCGGCCTCGGCCGCGCCCCCCGAGGCCGGCAGCATGACGGCTGCTGGGACTCCATGACGATCTTCTGCTACCGCGACGGCGAGGAGCTGGGAGCCGTCAGGGTCGCCTCATCTACGGATGAGGCCCCGTACCGTGAGGCGCTCGCCGAGGCCGGCTGGACGGTCACGGGGCTCGACCCGGACCCCGAGCGGACGGGGATCATCGGAGACGACGCGTGGACCCTCGCCCGCCTCACTTGACAACTTTACAGCATGTGCTGTAAAGTTGTTCTCATGAGGATGTACCACGGCGACGACGACGCGTGGACCCTCCCACAACGACCCCCCAGGCGGAGTAACCAATGACCAATTGCCTGATCGCCATTCTCGACACCGATAACGCAGCCCGCCCACGCTACGAGTCCGGCAGGATCGTGGCATCCGCCGATGTCCGCGCTGTGCTGTGCTCCCTGTTCCGGGTGCACTTCGTTCACGGCAACGCGCGCATGCAGGTTGAAGCCGAGATCGCCGCCTGGCAGCTTGGCCAGTGGCGCGGGGAAGGCACCCGCTTCTGCGGCCACATCGTCCGGTACGACCTGTACCCGACCGTGGAGCCTCACGCCAGCGAGCGCCTGTGGAGCGGGCTCGCCCGCGGGCATGACCTTGCCGCGAGCTACCGCCAGGCCCTCGAGTACATGGCCGGCATCGGGATCGAGGCCGGCGACCCGGATTACTTGGGCGTCGCGAAATGGCTCGCCGGTCACGACAGCTTCCAGATGCGGTCAGCGGCGCAGGATCTGGCAGCGTTCCGCGCGCTGGCCCTCCGCGAGGACGTCGCGTCCTGCCTGACGGCCTACCGTCCGTGGCAGTGGGCGCTGGCGACCGCGCAGGACGGCGGCAAGCCGGCGATGGTGGAGCGCGAGCTTCTGGCGGAGATCGCCCAGCGCCAGGCCGGTGCCCGGCCATGACCACGCTGGACATGCCCGGCCTTGCGGCCGGGCCGATGGGAAACTGGCTCGCGGCCGTGGGAGCGCTGCGCATGCTGTCCCGCGCGGACGCTGACGCGCAACTGTGCTGGGACGGCGACATCCCGGTCATCACCACGGCGCTCCCCGCGCCCGAACGGGACCTGGCGGACCGGATCGCCTTCACCCCGGTCATCACCCCCTGGCAGTCCGGCGGCGGCTGGGGTCCGAAGGACAAGGCAAGCGCGGACCGCCTGGCGTCGCTCGCGTCGTCCCGCTCGCCCAGGCTGGCCGCGATGCGCAAGGCCATCGCCGTCGCGGATGAGATCATCCGCGACCATCCCGGCGAAGACAAGGGCACCCTGGTGCTGCGGCTGCGGAACTGGCTGCCCGATGATGCGCTGCCCTGGCTCTCCGCAGCGGTGCCGCTGAAGTCCTGCGACGGCCCGGGGCGTGCCGCGGTCGCCGGCGCGCCCCTCGCAGGCACCGGCGGCAACGACGCTCGCTGGGACATCTCGACCACCTACCACGCCGCGATCCTGGCACTGGATCCGGACCGTGAGCCAGGCCCGCGCGGCGAGACGGCAGACCCGGCGGTGACCCGCCGGCGCGGATGGCTTGACGACCTCCTGGCGGGCACCCAGTACCAGCCGATGGAGGAGGTGTCATCCGGTCCCTACTGGCCGGACCAGACAGCGGCCGGGCTGGCGAACCCGTGGGCGCTGGTCTTCCTCGCGGAGGGGCTGTGCGCGTTCGGGTCCACGGGGGCACCTGAGATCGACGGGCCGGCGCCGTGGACGTCCCGCGCCGGCACTGAGACCGCGGGCGAGGCGGCCGCCGGCGAGGCGTGGCTGCCGATGTGGGACGCGCCGGCGACCTGTACCGAGGTCTCGCTCCTGCTCGGGGGCCCGCAGCCGCGCTGGAACGGCCGCGCCGCCCGGACCGCCACGCAGATGTATGAGTCGCTGGCCTCGGGAGGATGGCCGCGCGGCGTGACCGGGTACGCCCGGTATGCCCTGGCGCGCAGGCGCGGACAGGGGCACGTCGCGGTCCCGCTCGACGTCGCGGTCCCGCTCGACATCGTGACGCGGGAGTCGGCCCTGCCGCTGATGGCGCGGCTGGGTGTGGCGGAGTGCGCGGAGGCGGCCGGGGTGAGCGAGTCATCGTGGCGGTCGTACGTGTCACGCGGCCAGGCACCGGGAGTGGACGGCCGCGACCTCAAGACCGGGCAGCCGTACTGGCTCGCCGGGACCGTCAGGACATATTTGGCGACCCGTCCGGGGCAGGGATCGCGGACGGACCTGCGACAGGTGCCAGGGTGAGCCGCCTGGGAGATGACCGGCCGCTGCAGCTAACTAGTCGAAAAGGGACAGCATCCATGACCACCAGGACCCCCGCCCGCTTCGCGGCGCACCCCGTCATCGAGCACCCCCGGCCGGCCGTCCAGGTCACCCCGGCCGGGCCGGGCAGGATATCGTGGCGCGTCTACGACGCCGCCGCCCCCGCCCACATCCGCGACCACGAGGCGTACGCGTGGGGGGCCGAGACTTATCCCGCCGACATGCGCGGCAGCGGGGCGGCCACCAAGGCCGACCGCGCGGCCCGGCAGCGCGCGGAGGAGGCCCTGGCCGAGGTGCGGCAGCTCATCGCCGCCCGGCAGCGCCGCCAGGCGACCGCCCCCGACGACCAGGGCAACTGCCGCAACTGCGGCGGCACCGTGACCCTCTCAGCGGTCAGCGAAGGCCACTACGTGCACCACCTGACCGACAGCCGGGCCTGCGGGTGACCCGCCGGCGCGACGAGAGCCGGGGGGCGGAAACCTCCCGGCTCTACCATTCCGGGGACCTGACCATCCCCGAGATCGCCAGGATCCTCGGCGTCTCGGTGAGCACAGTCCGCCGCGACCTCGGGGACTCCGTGCGCCGCACCGGCCGCCGGAAATGAAGGCCGCATTCAGCGCCGAGGCGATCGGGCTCGGTGACGACATGAAGATGAGCGCCCTCTACCGCGAGGCCGGCCTGCGTGCCCGCTCATCGCGGCCATGGGTGGCGCAGATCACGGGCACGAGCAAGCGGTACGGCATGGAACGCCGGTTCCTGCCGCACCGCAACGACTGGCGGGCAGCGAACAAGAACGCGACCAGAGGCGTCATGTTCTGGTGGACGCTGGAGGAAGGCCGGCTCTACCAGGCCCAGTACCGGCGGTCGCGGAATGACTGGGTGACCGAGTTCCTCAGGGTGACCGCCGCCGGCGAGGTCGAGCGCGTGCCGGCGGATGAGGCACGGCGTATCGCCGCGGCGATGGGCGGACGGGATGCCTAAGCACTGGCTGGGCATCTCGGTGCTGGAGGCGGCCCGGCAGCGGATCGCCCGCGTGTTCGACGACTTCCCGAGGATTTACGTGTCGTTCAGCGCCGGCAAGGACAGCGGCGTGCTGCTCGACCTCGCCTGCGAGGAGGCCCGCAGGCGGGGCCGCCGGATCGGGGTCCTGTTCATCGATCTTGAAGGCCAGTACGAGCTCACCATCACCTACGCGAGGGCCATGTACGCGCGGAACGCCGACGTGGCCGACCCCTACTGGGTCGCCCTGCCGCTGAACCTCCGCAACGCGGTGTCCCAGTTCGAGCCGCAGTGGTGCTGCTGGGAGCCGGGCCGCGAGGCCGACTGGATCAGGCAGCCGCCGCCGATGGCGATCACGGACGAGGAATATTTCCCGTTCTTCCGCCGGCGCATGGAATTCGAGGAGTTCACCCCGGCGTTCAGCCACTGGTACGCGGGCGGGGTCCGCGACGGGAAGCTGACATGCTGCCTGGTCGGCATCCGCACCCAGGAGAGCCTGAACCGGTGGCGCTCGATCGCGAGCCGGCGCAAGTCAACCCACGAAGGGCTCCAGTGGACGACGTGGATGGGCGGCCCCGCCTACAACGCCTACCCCATCTACGACTGGCGCACCGAGGACATCTGGACCTACTACGCGAAGTCCGGGTGCCCGTACAACTCCCTGTACGACCGCATGCACCAGGCCGGGCTGACGATCCACCAGGCGCGGATCTGCCAGCCCTACGGCGACGACCAGCGCAAGGGCCTCTGGCTGTACCAGATGATCGAGCCGGACACGTGGTCACGGGTCGTCGCCAGGGTGAACGGCGCGAACTTCGGCGCCATCTACGCCCGTGAGACAGGTAACGTGCTCGGCCGGATCAAGGTCACCAAGCCCGGCCACCTGACCTGGCAGCGGTTCGCCGAGATCCTGCTCGACTCGATGCCCCCACCGGCCGCCGAGCACTACCGCAACAAGATAGCCGTGTTCCTGCGCTGGTACAGGGTCCGCGGAACCGACCCGATCCCCGACGAGGCCCCCATCGCCAAAGGGTCGCCGTCATGGGCGCGGATCTGCAAGACGCTGCTGCGTCACGATTACTGGTGCCATGGCCTGACTTTCAGCCAGACCAAGGGCGAGGCATACCGTAAGTACACCGAGCTTATGAAGAGGAGGCGGGAAGAGTGGGGACTGATGTCGTCGCGCTGACGAACGAGCACCCGGAGTTCTACCGGCTGATCGGCCCGTTCCTGTCACGCCGCGAGATCGAGCGTGAGACCGGCGGCCGCCTCTACGACGAGGACGGCAAGACCTGGTTCGCCGCGATCAGCGATGGCAACGTCGTCGGCGTCTGCGCCGCCGTTCCCGGCGCCGTCACCATCTACCAGTCTGACTACGTGCTTCCCGCCCATCGCGGCCGCGGCGCCTACCGGGCACTGTCCGCGGCCCGTGCCGCCGCGTTCCCCGGCCGTGCCCGCGCCGTGTGCACGGCGGCGTCGCTGGCCGCCTACCTCGCCGGCGGGTTCCGCGAGACGCGACGCAAGGGCCGGTTCACCGTCGTCGAGCGCGAGCCGACCGGGAAAGAGCCAGTCATGCCGCCCGAACCCCCGCCGACAGATACAGCGCCTTCCGGTGATCCGTTCGGCTGGCTGGACGAGCTACCGGAGGACCAGCGCATCGACGAGATCAACGACATCCGCCGGCGCCTCGCACAGCACTCGCCGATGCGCGGGGAGCCGGTCGACTGCGTCCTGTGGCTGCGCCAGGAACAGGTGCACGCCAACGCCTACAACCCGAACGTCGTGGCTCCGGCGGAGATGCGGCTGCTCACCCTGTCGGTCCTGGAGGACGGCTACACGCAGCCCGTCGTCGCGTGGCCTGACGGCGAAGGGTCCTACGAGATCGTCGACGGGTTCCACCGCAACCGCGTCGCCCGGGAGGCGAAGGCGGTCCGCAAGCGGGTGCATGGCCGGCTGCCCGTCGCGGTGATCAACCCTGACCGTGCCGCCACGGGAGACCGGATGGCGGCGACCATCCGCCACAACCGGGCACGCGGGGTCCACACGGTGGATGGCATGTCCGCGATCGTCATCGACCTGGCCCGCCGCAACCATTCCGACAAGTGGATCGGCGAGCAGCTGGGAATGGAACCGGACGAGGTGCTGCGCCTCAAGCAGGTCCAGGCCATGGCCGAGATGTTCGCCGACCGTGAGTTCTCCGAGGCGTGGGAGGCTTGCTAACAGCAGGCGCACCACCACCTGAGCGATCTCCTACCCTGTCTGCGCGAGTTTGCGTTTCGCGCGCTCCACAGTCGACGGGGACACTCCAGCGATCTCGGCTATTTCCCTGACCGTTTTCTGCGGCGTGACTTGCAGCAATTCATCCACCCTCGACCGTTTAGCGTCGCTGCTAGTGACGCGGGCTGCCTTCCCGCTTCGCGGGGGTGCCGGTGCCTCCTGGGCTGGTGCGGTGATGCGACGACGCTCGCGGTCTTCCTCGGTCCGCATCCACGCACCCGCGATCAGGCCGCTGATCACGAATTTGCGTACCGCTGGCTCCCACTCGGGCGGGCCGCCGTCGAGCGCTGCCATCACGGCTGCGGGTAGCTGACCGGATGTCACCTGGGCGCGGAGCAGCGACGGCACTTTCCACCGCCACCACCGGCCTCGTGCATCCCTCAGCAGATCCCGTGCGTACCGGCATGCGTTCCGCAGTTCGGCCCGGCGACGGCCTTCGCCGTCGTCGGCGGACACCGACCGGACGGCTGCTTCGGCGGCGATGACCGGCAGGAAGAACGCGGCCGTCACCACGGTGTGGCCGATGATGCCCGGCAGGCTGTCCAGGTATGCCCACACGTTCAGGGCCAGCGACGCTGCGACGAACGGGTACGGAGTCCACCGCAGCCATCCCATTGGCTTGCGCACCAGGTGCAGGTAGACGCCGAGCAGGAACATGATCGCGAACGCGCCCTCGGAGGCCAGCGGCACCGCTGGTGCTTCCCAGCCGAACGACTGCCGGACCACGCGGGTGACGGTCGAGTACATGACGGCGAAGAACACCGGAGTCAGGGCGATGTAAAGGGCGATGATGACGCGTCGCAGCACGACGGCCGGTGACGGTGCTGCGCCAGCGTCTTGACGGGTCTTGCCGCGGCGTGCTGCCAGGACCTGCCCGGCGGTGAAGCCGGCCGTCAGCGTCACGGCAGCCGCCACGACGGCGGGACCGTCACCATGCAGCCACGCGAGGGTCATGTCATCCTCTGGTGCGGGTTCGCGGCGACTCGTGACGCGGGGGCGCTGCGTAGTTCCGGGACACTTTCGGCACTGTCTCCAGGTGTCCCGGCTGTCTCGGGACAGGTGTCTCTGACCTGCGGAAACCAGCGAGACACCTGGGACAGTCGGGACAGTTTGAGACACCTGGCGAGACAGTTACGGAGACAGCGCGGGAGACAGTTGCTCATGACGGGGCTCCCCCCTTGTACCGGCCGTAGCTGGCCCTCCGGATCACGCCCGCCGCCTCTTCCTCAGCGAGCCAGCGGTGCAGGGTGCTGCGCCCGATCGTGTACCCCTCAGCGGCCAGCCGCGAGGTCAGGACTGACGGTCCGATGCCGGTGATGCCCGACGCTGTGACGACCTGCACCATGCGCCGCCGGGCCGGGTTCGCTGACCCGTCATCTAGGTCCGTCAGCGTGGACATGATCGACGCGAACTGACGGTCTGTCTGGTCACCGGGTGCCGGTATCTGTGACGCTGCCGCGGTGACGGCACCGAACCCCGGAAGGTGGCCGCACCGTTCGGTGCTCCACCGGTTCGCGTAGTCGTCGCCCATCGCGTCAGCAGTGAGCTTGTCCAGGCCCGGCTTGATCCACCCGCAGGCGCGGGCGATGCCCGCGATCCGCTCATGAGGCAGGCGATAGAACTTAGTCCGCGTGATCGTGGATGCACGGCCCTGGTGGACGATGCCTGAGCCCGGATGCTGCATTCGCGTGAGGTCAGCCGCGACCGCGACGTCATCGGGGATGATCGTCCGGGCGTCGGCCTGGGAGGCGACGCCGAGGCCGATCCGAAGCTGGCACTGTGACTTCAGGTCCCCGCCGCCGGTCATGGTGACCGTGCCTCTCTGGGTGACGAACGCCGGGTCAACTGCCTCAGAACGGCCAAGCTGCGTCATCTGCGTTCCCAGCGCCGCCATCTCAGCGTTCGTCGTCCCGCGAGCGGCTGTCACCGGGCCTGTCCGGTTCGCGCCGAAGATAACGGCCACTTCCTCGCAGAGCACGATGATCGCCGGCATCTGAGGGGTCGGGACGATCTTCTCCCCGCCATGCCCGGAATGCGCGCGGGCGTCGATAGCGCGGATAACTGCCCGCAGCATCCGCTCAGCCTCATCGCGGGTGGTAGCTAGCCAGTCGACCACGGGCCGGGGACACTGAGCCGGATTCTGGAGCCATGGCTGTATCCACGGCAGCGCCGTCCGGCCGCCTTTCAGGTCGATGGCGAATACGACGACGTCAACGCATCTGGCTAGTTGCGCGAGCAGGACGTTGATCAGGTTTGACTTGCCGCTTCCCCGTATTCCGACGATGAGAGTGGCGATTTCGCGGAGGGTGATCTGGCATGGCTGCCCGTCTTCCTGAACGCCGATAGTGATCGGGTCATTGATCGAGATCGGCTCAAGGTCAGCGGGCATCGGGAACGTTTCGGCGAGCATGTCACGCTCGGCCACGTGCAGCACGACCTCGTAAGCACGGTCAGGAACTGCCTCGACGCGCAGCGCGCCGTGCCGCATCCTCGCCGCGACCTCCAGCTGCTCGAGTCTCGCCGCGAGGGTGCGCACGGTGACTCTTCCCGATGGCGGCAGCCGCAGCACCACGGCATGTCCGCCCAGCGTCGCCTGCCTGGACACGTAGGCCACGCCCTTGATGCCGATGCCGGCGAGCTTGACCGGCCAGAACTGCTGATCGGCCAGCCTGACCGCTTCGTCGTCACGCCGCCTGGCGTCCAGGGCCACGCGGGCATGGTGGCAGGCAATCGGCGGCCACAGCGTGGTGAGCAGCACAGCCGGGATGACCAGCGCTGCCGCGGCGCGCAATGTCCACGGGCCGGCCAGGATCGCGTACACCTGCCAGCCGCAGCCCGCCAGCGAGCAGGCGGCTGCCCACCATCGGGAAACAGCGGACCGTGCTGTCATCACTGACGCCACGGTCAGGCCGCCGCAGGTGACGAACGCGGCCAGGAACACCACCGGGACCGGGACCTGGAACATGCCGGCCAGGACCGCGATCGCGTACTCTCCGCCGACAGCGAAAGCCGAGGCCTCGCCGGCTTTCCGCCACAGGCGCCCGTGATCGACTTCCGGCCCGCGTGCCATGACCCAACTACAGATTCTGCGTGACGTCGAACATTTCTTCGCCCGCCCGCGGATCCTCGAGCCGCCTGAGCTCGGCCTCGTGGTCGCGGCGGAAGATCTCGGCAACCTCGCGGACGGCCTCGGCATGTCCGGCGAACGTGCCGGCGAGCTCGCGGAGATGGTCGAGTACGAGGGGGCTGGTCGGCGTTGAGTCCGCGAGCCGGTCAGCCACGGCGGTGAGCGCGGTGGCATGCGCGTCGGACACATCAGGGAGCGCGTCGAGGAACCCGAGGATGTCGGTGGCGTTCTCGGGTTCCCATGCGCCGATATGGTCGTGGATCGCCTCGGTGACGGCTTCTACTGGCGGTGACATTGACGGCGGCTGTCCTTTCAGTGGGGCTGAGTTTCCGGTCTGGCCTCCGGGGGTTACCGGGGGTCCTGGTGACGGGGTTGCCTTCTTGCGCGGTCCCGCTTTCGGCCCGGGTTCGCTGGCTGGATCTGGCGCAGGCGAGTCACTGGCGTGTTTCCGCCGCCACATGCGCCGGGGTTTCCCCGGATTGGTGTCATCCGATTTCGCTGACTGGGTCTTTTTTGAGCTTGCGCTGGCGTTGCGGCGGCTGCGTGCCTTCCACGGGGGCAGCAGGCGCGGGCGCCCTGACGCGGCCAGATAGGCCCGGCCTTCGCGGCGCTGTCCTGCACGGCTTTCGCGGCGCAGGGCAGGCCTCGTCTCGCGGCGCGGCGCAGAAGCGCGCTCACGCCGCCTGACCGCCGGGCGCCTGTCCGGCCGCGGCGGCGGACGGTGCCGGCGCCTGCGGGGAAGCATCCTGATCATCTGGCGTGCGAGCACGATGATCACCGCGGCGGCTGCCAGCGCAGCCAGCGTCAGCCCGACCGCGATGGCGCCGAAGTTGTGCACCAGCCCGGCGGTGATGACGACCAGCGGGATTGCGGCGGCTGTGATCAGCTTGAGCCGCCCGCTTGCCGGGGCTTCGGGAGATGGCTCAGCGGCAGGTTCCGCCGGGTCAGGAAGATGCTCCATGGGTCCGCCTGGACAGTCAACGTTTAATGTTCACTTATCCTAGGCGCGATCACCCGGTGATACCAGCGCTGGTAACCCGGTGCGGGAATCTCTACGATATGGGGCAGGAAACCAGCAGGAGCGAGAGTGCCCAGTGACATCACCGGCCCCAGGGCCAAGGCCGTCCAGGTCGCACTGATCCTCCGGTCGGCGATACTGCGAGGCGACTACCCGCCCGGTGAAGTGCTGCCGTCTCAGCGGCAGCTCGCGGCCAGGTACCACGTCTCCGAGGCCACGATCAACCGGGCCTTCGCCGCACTGGCCGCGGAACGCCTCGTCACTACCGGTTCGGGCCAGAGGACGCTTGTCGCCGCGCTGGCCGCCTACACGGTCACGATCACCCTGAGGCACCCGCGGCGGCGGTACGGCGCGAAAAGCAATGTCAGCGAGCCTGCTGTCTCCGGCTTGCAGATAAAGCAATCAGCTGATTTCGTGACATGGTCGATGAATGTGCGAGCACCAGATCCCGCCAGGTCTGCCGTCACGGGATTCGGGGTCATTAACATGCTGGCGAGCGCGACAGAACTCGCTTCAGCGGAGATATCGGTCAGTCCTGTCGCTTAAGCTCCGGGCAACATCTGCATCACTGGCGGGGATCTTTACCATCCAGAGCAGTAACCCCCGGTATCGCTATGGACAGCCAGCAGTGACTTAGGTAACGTCGTGCCCGTTTGAGCTACCTAAGCAAGGATTCCCGCCGATTAGTGGACGGCGGGGATTGGGGAGGGGAACAAGTATGCAGAGGGAGCCCGAGAAGGACACCGAATGGCTGATCAGCCTCATCAGGCTTGGCGCCGCCTGGCGCCCCCGCGCGCTGCTGGCGCTGACGCTCATACTCTGGCCGCTGACCGCGGGACTGGCGATCTGGCAGGTGGATGATCCGCAGGTAGCCTCCGTGCTGACCGGCCTGGCTGTGACCGTGACGCTGGCACGGTCCGTGCACTCGCTTACCGTCCAGTACGGCAACCGGATGTGGCGGCGTGGATTCCGGCAGGGAGTCGAGGCGGTTGCCGCGCCGAGGAAAGAAAGCGGCGTGTACATGTTTCCCGCCGGCCGGCATGTCGTCTAAGCGGGTACTGGCCTCCTCACGGCAGCGTGCGGAGGCCAGCAGGTCACGCGCCGACGACGCCCGCCCGCGGCTCGGGGCGCCCCTCATCGGGCTCGATGATTCCGGTGGCGGCCATCACCTCGGCAACTGATGCTCCCGTGGCCCGGGCGGCACGCCTGTAGGCGTCGACGTTTAGTGACTGCCCGGGCTTGCCGGGCAGTCCTAGATCTTTGATGAGCGCGCTCACGTCGGCCGCGTCGCCATTGGCGTCGACTATGCGGCCGGCGATCCACTGGGCAAGACGCTCGCCGTCGCTCGCGGGATCGTCTTGCTGGCGCAGGCGGATCTCGCGGAGGATGCGGGCGGCATCGGGGCGTCCCGCCGCCTCGAGCCGCTCGGGAGTGACTCCCACGATGGCGCACATGCGGGCTACGCTGCGGGCGTAGCCGCGCACGACCTGATACTCGCCCGGTCTAGTGGAGGCATAGCCTCTCTCGATGTTTCCCCAGGTCCCGTAGCTAATACCGGCCTCCTGGGCGGCGTCGCGTATTGATAGCGGATCATCTGCTGCCTCCCTTGCGTCTCGGATCAGCTGGCCCCAGGGCGTGGGGGCAG
>DASTJM010000011.1:0-46801 GCA_035716545.1 Streptosporangiaceae bacterium | reverse complement strand
GTGGGGCGAGGTGCGGGTGGGGCGAGGTGCGGGTGGGGCGAGGTGCGGGTGGGGCGAGGTGCGGGTGGGGCGAGGTGCGGGTGGGGCGAGGTGCGGGTGGGGCGAGGTGCGGGTGGGGTCCGGCTTCGAGCCGGGGCGGGGTCCGGCCGGGCACGTGCTGGCAGCGGTGGTTCCGGGCTGGGCGCCCGGTGAGAGCAGGCTGGGACCACAGGAATGTCGCCAGACTTTCCAGTCATCAGGGGGCAAGCGGGCGGGCTTTATCACGTATCTGCCTTGACGGCTGGCAAGACACGCGGGTGTAATTTCACCAATGTAATTCCTCAGCGCGCTGGCATGAGCGGTATGACGTGGCAGATTCGCGCGATGCGGCCGAAGGCGAACTGGCTGCCGTAGCGCTGGGGAGCCGACGGGGCTTGCGAGGGGTGGAGGTGCGCTGTGACTGACGCAATCGTCACGCTTGTGCACGACGCGTTTGGCATTGGCGCGGATGAGTCAGCGGAGCCGGCGTGGCAGGACCGGGCGCTATGCGCGCAGACCGATCCTGAGGCTTTCTTTCCTGAGAAGGGCGGATCTACGCGGGAAGCCAAGCGAGTGTGCCGGAGCTGTGAGGTCCGCGCGGAGTGCCTTGAGTACGCGCTGCAGCACGACGAGCGGTTTGGCATCTGGGGCGGCTTGTCCGAGCGTGAACGCAGGCGGCTCAAGCGCCAGGCAGGATAGGCGTGACCGGATCCGGGGTGCGGCCGCAGTTGTCGTGGCCGTCGCGGGCGTTCGCGGCCGGTCGCGGCCGCGGGTGGGGCACCCTGCTGTCGCTGTCGCAGCAGGAGGGTGCCCCACCTGCGTGACCAGCATCATCGCGGAAACATAAACCTATCGCGACCGAGTCATTTGTCATGATTTGCATAAGTGCGCCGCATGAGGATCATCGGGGGAAGCTCAGCGGTCTGCCCATGACGCCGGCCGAGATTCGCGTATCGTTCACAAGGAACCAGGGCCGAATGAGCCAGTGAGCGTGAGTCAATGGCAGGCGCCGGCCCGCCCGCAGAAGCCCCCTGAGCAGCAACCGGATCGCCTTGCCCTCGAACGAGTCTTATCCGCAATACGTCGTGACCGCGGTCATCGTCGCCCATGACGGCGCAACCTGGCTGCCGAGCGTCGCCGATGCGCTGCTCGATCAGACCCGAGCCGTGCAGCGCGTCGTGGCCGTGGACACGGGAAGCCGAGACCGCAGCGGCGCGGTGCTCGCGTCGAAATTCGGTCAGGCCTCCGTTTTCGGCATGGACCGCTCCACCGGGTACGGAGCCGCCGTCGCGCGGGCACTCCACCACCGGGCAGCGAACCTGCCAGTACCAGGCGGTGCCGGAGCGTCGTCCGCCGACCGGATCGAATGGCTCTGGCTGCTGCATGACGACTGCGAACCCGCTCCCGACGCCCTAGAGCAGTTGCTGCGCGGGGCGACCGAGGCGAACTCCGCTGCCGTGCTCGGACCCAAGCTCCGGGACTGGTCAAACCGTGAGGTCATTGTCGAAGCCGGGGTGAGCCTGGATACCGCCGCGAGGCGGCTCACCGGGATCGAGCCCCGCGAGGTCGATCAAGGCCAGCACGATGGCGATCGCGATGCGCTCGCGGTGAGCAGCGCCGGGATGCTGGTGCGCCGTGATGTCTGGGAGCAGGTCGGCGGCTTCGATCCGAGCATGGCGCTTTTCATGGAGGACGTCGACTTCTGCTGGCGCGTGCACGCGGCTGGCTTCCGCGTCCGTGTTATCACCGATGCCGTCTGCTATCACGCACAGGGGGCCGCGAAACATCGCAGGCCGATCTCGGTCGGCCGCCGGGCCAGGATGCTCGACCGGCGCAACGGACTGCTGACGCTGCTGGGCAACCTGCCCTTCCGCCAGATGGCAACCTCGGCGATTGGCAACATCGCGATCTCGCTGCTGAGGATCGCGTTCTTCATACTGGCCAAGCGGCTGAGCGCGGCGCTCGACGAGGCGGCTGCCGCCACCTCGGTGCTCTGCCACCCCTTCAGGCTGATCAGCATGCGCCGCCGCCGTTCCCGCGGCCGCCGTGGCGCGTACAGCAGGGTCAAGGCCGACTTGCCGCCTGGGCGCTCGCTGCGGCGGGTCATGGAGTTCGCGGCCTCGACGATGATGAAGTCGGCGCAGACCGACACGACGGGCGCGCACCACGCATCGGTCGATCCGGCCGAAGACGACTCGATGCTGGTCGATAACGGCCTCGGCCGGCGCCTGCTTTCCAGCCCGGCGCTCCTGACCTTCATCGCGCTGACCGTGATCGCCATCGTCGCGTCGCGGTCGCTGATCGGATCTGGCCCGCTAGGCGGCGGATCCCTGGTACCGGCCTGGGGCGGCGCGTCTGACTTGTGGCGCAGCTATCTGCAGTCGTTTCATCCGGCCGGGCTGGGGTCCACAACCGCGGCACCGCCTTATATCGCGGTGCTCGCCGTGCTCGCCTCCATCCTCGCCGGCAAGACGTGGCTGGCGATCGATGTCGTGCTGATCGGCTGCGTCCCGCTGGCCGGCATGTCAGCCATGCTCGCTGTGAGGAGGATCACGCCTTACGCCGGGATCCGGGTCTGGGCGTCGGTGACCTACGCGCTGCTGCCCCTCGCGACCGGCGTGATCGCCGCCGGGCGATTCGGTTCCGCTATCACGTTCGTGCTGTTGCCGCTGATCGCGCTGCACGCTGGCCGGATCGTCACCTTGCCGGGTCGGCGTGCCGGCCGCGCTGCCTGGGCGGCGGGGCTGCTTATCGCGATCGGCGCCGCCTTCGTGCCGCTGCTGTGGCTCGTGGCGCTCGGCTCGTGCGCCATCACCGCGATCGTGCTCCGTAACACAAGGCGCGGCTTGCCGCGGAACCTCGCCATCGTCGTGCTCACGGCGCCAGTCTTGCTGTTCCCGTGGACTCTCACGCTCGTCTCGGTGCCGTCTGAGCTGCTGCTTGAGGCTGGCCTGCCGCAGCCGGGCACGCCTGCCGGCGGCTTGTCGGGAAAGATGCTCCTGTTCCTCAGCCCGGGCGGCCCGGGCCTGCCGCCGTACTGGATTACCGGCGGGCTCCTGATCGCTGCGCTCGCCGCTCTGTTCGCCGGGAGCCGCCGCAAGCTGATCATGGTCGGCTGGGGGGGCGCGCTCACGGGCTTGCTGCTGGCGATCGTGGTCAGTCACCTCGTCGTGACCCCGCCCGATGGCGGGCGAGTGTTCGCCTGGGCCGAGATGCCGCTAACACTCGCGGCGATCGGGCTCCTGCTCGCGGCGTGCGCCGGTGCCGACGCCGTGGCCAGATCGTTCGCTGGCGGCAAGGGCAAGGTGGTCCTGCACTCCGTACGCGGAATCTGGGGAGGCATCGTCGCCCTGATCGCATGCTCGGCGCCGCTGCTGGCCGCTGTGACGTGGCTCAGTACCGGCGTGAGCGGACTGGTGCACCCGGTGACCAGCCAGGTGGTCCCCGAACTGGTTGCCGTCGCCGACGGTCAGAGCCGCCAGGTCCGTACCCTGGTGCTGCATTCGGCCGCCGGTCACATCTCCTACCTGCTCCTGCGGGGACCGACCCCGTCACTCGCCGACCCGGGCCTAGCGGCGCCGCCGAGCGCCCGGACGGCCCTTGCCAAGGCCGTCGCGACGCTTATCAGCCCGGACGGCGGCCTTGCCGCCAACCAGAGCCGCCTGCTCGCCGACTTCGACATCGGGTACGTGCTCGTCCAGGCCCCGGTAAATCAGCAGCTGAGCGGCCTGCTCGACGACGTCGCAGGGCTGAGGCCGTATAGCACCACCCATGCGTACTCGATCTGGCAGCTCGTCACGCCGCCCGCCAGGGTTACGGTGCTTGAGCCCGACGGGGCCGTGGTGCCGGTCTCGTCCGGTCAGGCTGGCGTGTCGGGCGCGGCGGTCCCGGCCTCGGGCGGCACGCTCATGCTCGCCGAGCCGGCCGGCGGGTGGAGCGCGTCGGTCAACGGGCACGCGCTGGCGCCCGTGCCGTCGCCTGCCGGGAGCTGGGCACAGGCGTTCAGGCTGCCATCAGGCGGTGGCAGCCTCGACGTCGGCCACTCCGGCCTGCCCCGCGACCTGACGTTGCTCTTCGAGGCGATAATCCTCGTCGCGTGCATAGGGCTGGCGCTACCTGGCATCCACGTGGCCGAGGACGCGCCCGCGGAGAGGATCGCACCCGATCCGGCGGACTCGCCGGCATCGCCGGCCGCCCCAGCCGAGCGCCAGCGGGTCGGCCGCGTGATCCCGGGCCAGCCTGTCGCGTCGCGCTCAGCCGGGGCACCCGGCGGACGGCGAGGCGCTGTCGCCGGCGCGGCGGGCGCGGCCGGGGTGGTCGCGGCCCGAGTCACCAAAGGCGCGAGCAAGGGACGAGGCAAGCTCAACCGCGCGAGACCGGCTGATGACAGGCCGGCCAGTCAGGCGACGAGGGATAAGGCTGACCGCGGCGCCGTCTTCGAGCAGGATTACGACCAGCTGGCTGAACCGGCCGCGGGCGCGGGCCGCGCTGGAGACGACCGTGGGAGCGATCAACCCGACCAGCCCGACAGGTCCGGCTGGTACAGGTCCGGTCCTGCAGGCACAGGCGCCGGCGATCGCAGGCTGCCCGCCGCCTGGCCGCACCAGGGCGATCGGTCAGATGACCGCCAGCCTGCCAGGGCCGGCGGGCCGCAGGCTCGGGCCTGGCCCTATCAGGACAGTGCCGATCCGGTCATGACTGACCTCGGGGAGTATCCGCAGCTATCCCGTGCCGACAACCTGCCGGCCATCAGGCCAGCGGCCTCGGGGCCGCCCGGACCGCCCGGACCGCCCGCACTACGATCGTCAGCTGGCAGGTCACCGTCGGGCGCCCTGCCTCCCGTCCAGTGGTCCAGGCCGCCCGACGATCGTGAAGACCGCACCGAACGTGACTGGCGCAGGAGCCAGCAGGCTCAGGATCGGCCTATCCAGGCCAGTTCGCCGTGGTCGCGCCCAGAACCAGACCGCGGTGATGGGTTCACGTCCGAGCCCGGCCGAAGTGCCCGTTACGAGCTACCCCGGCGGGGCAACGACGACTGGTCACCGCCTGCCCGGTACGTGCCCGAGCAGGGCGAGCCGGCCCGCCCGCCCGCGCGCTGGGGCGGCGATGACCGGGACACGCCGCCGCGTGCTGACCGCTACGAGGCCGATCGCTACGGGTCTGACAGCTATCCGCGGCCCTACCGGGAGGAGCCGGCCTACCCGGGGTCCCGGGACCGCGATGACAGCCGTAACACGTTCGGCGATCAGCCGGACGACTCCTGGCGGGGCCGCCAGGCAGGCGGCACTGGCCGCTTGGGCAGGCATGGCCGAGACGACCGGTCCGGGCGCTTCGGCACGACCGAGCAAGCGCCTGGCTGGTCCGGCGGTGGCGGCGACACTCTCGAACCGCTGCCGCCGCTAGGAGGACCGGCCCGGGGCGGCGGTGACCGCTCGGCTGCCTGGCGTCCGGAACCAAGGGATCTTGATCCAGGCTGGGACGCCGGAGGTGGCGAAGACGGCGAGTGGCCGACAGCCGCGGGTGGCCGCGGCAGGGGAGCGCACCGTGCGCTGCCCGCCGCCGGCAGCGGCCCGGACGGCAACCATCCCTACGGCGGTTCACCTGACTGGGATGACGACCAGGGCAGTCATGGCCGGCGGTCGCAACCTCAGCCCGACTATGAGGGAGACTCCTGGTGATGGCCAGGCAATCTCGTCAGCCTCGCCAGGACCGCAAGCCGGGCGCGGCGCGCAAGGGCCGGCCAGCCCTGCAGCGAAGGAGCCGGCTGCTGGCCAACAGGATCATCCTGGCTGTCCTGGTCGTGGTGGCGCTGGCAGCGCTCGACGGCCTGGCCGGGCTGGTCAAGCCGCTCGTGCTGGCCCGGGCGAGCCAGGCCGGGCAGCAGGCCAAGCTCGATGTCACAAGCGCCATGATCGGGTGCCCGGCACCTGGCTCGGCCGGAACCACCGGCGGAGGCATCGCGATCGCGAACGTACCGTCAGGCGTCGGCGCGGGCCAGGCGTCGCTCACCGAGCTTAACCAGGGCAAACCAGGCACCCACGTCGGCACGGTTCCGCGGCCGGGCCAGCTGACTGTTGAGAAGGTCAAGGCGGCGCCGCCAGTGCCCAGGAAGCGAGTCGTCACCGAGAAAATGGCGGGCGGCCGCGTGCCCACCGGGCCGGCCCGCGGCGGGCTGATCGTCGCCGCCAGGGGCGACAACGCCCAGGGCCTCGACGTCGAGCAGCTTGGCCCGGGCGGACAGCCGACCGCGCGCTGCGAGCCGGCGGGCTCGGACTTCTGGTTCCTGAGCCCGGGATCGGCCAAGCTGCACATCTCGCTGTACCTGATGAACACTGACAACGAGCCAGCCGACGCCGCGGTCAGCATCCAGACCGACAGCGGGCCATTGCTCGGCGATCAGGACTCGGGCATCGTGGTGCCCCCGCACAGCATGATCGTGCAGCAGATCGACAAGCTGGTACACGCCGCCAAGGCGATTGCGCTGCACGTCACCACCAGCACCGGCCGGGTCGTCGCGGCGGTTCGTGATTCGGAGAGCGCGAAAAAGGAAGGAATGTGGCTCCCTGCGGCGCATGCTCCTTCGACCACGCAATACCTCGCCGGGCTCCCGTCGGTCCCGGGAGCACGCGAGCTCTACATCACCGTGCCCGGCACCGCGGCCGCCCAGGTAAAGGTGACGGCGATCACTCCGCGCGGGTCTTATCAGCCCACCGGAGGTAGCAGCATACCCATGCTCGGCCACCTGACTACGGGGATCGCGCTGCCCTCGCTCAGCGGGTTCCCCGGTGCGATCAAGGTCACTTCGAATGTGCCCGTCACCGCCTCGCTTGAGGTGCCGGGCGGGCCGATCGGCTCGCCAGGGTCGTTCGTCGTGGGCTCGGAGCCCATTACCGGCCAGGGCGTCGTAGCCGCGAGCCCGGCGGGCAAGGTAGGCAGGGCTGAGCTAGTACTCGCCGCGCCTGGTCGTTCCGCCAGCGTCAGCGTCGCTCAGGCTATCCCCGGATCAGCGCTTACCGCTTCCAACGGTCAGGTCGTGCACATACCCGCCAAATCCGCCGTGGAAGTCAAGGTCACTGTCCCGAAACGTGAGAAGAAGGTGAGTTTGATCGCCATTGTGGTGACGCCGCTGCGCGGATCGGGTCCCGTCTTCGCGGGCCGGGTCGCCGTCATCGACGGCTCTGTCCAGACGGTGCAGCCGGTGATCGCCTCGCCAGCGGAGATCAGGCTTACCAAGGTGCGCGAGTCCCTGCTCTCCATTCTCGGCTCCTGACCTCAGGACTTCGGGCTAGTCGTCGTCGGCGTAGCCGGGGTCAATGGCCTGCGGGTCGACTCCGAGCAACCGGGCGAACTCCTCGATGACCACGTCAAGCACAAGTTCGCCGAGTTCATCCTCGCCGTCTGCCCGCGCCAGCAGAGGGCGCCGGTAGATGACGATCCGGGCTGGCCTGGCCGGGCGGGACGGGTCATCGGTCTGTGACCGCGCAGGGTCGAGCCTGGCCAGCGGCACCGGGTCGTAGTCGTCGGTCAGCAGGGGCTCGACGGGCAGGTCGGCAGCGGGAACCTCTTCGACGGCGAACTCCACCCCGGACAGTTCGGCCTCCCAGCGCGGCTCAAGCTGAGCGACGGCCGCGAGCACGAGGTCATCGAAGCGCTCGGACCTGCTGCGGTACAGCGGAGAGCCCGCTGGGGCCAGCGGACCGCGCAGGCCACGGCCGTGCCTGTCGCGGCGCCTGATCCGCGCCGCCGCTGAGGGTCGGCCATCTGCCGGACGCACGATCTAAGGTTAGCTCTCCGCGCTCTGGCTCGGGCGGGAGCGAAGGCGAGCAAGACACGATCGCGCAGAGTGCCCTGGGTGATGGCGTTACCGCCTGGCATACCGATACCGTCAGCCGTTGTGAACGAACTACGCGGGCCCGCCTTTTGGGGGACGCTGGGACGGGAGAGACCTCTGGCGGGCGGGACGGGTTCAGCCATCAGCGTGGCGCCCCGTCTGAAGCCAGCATCGTGGGACGAGCCGTGAGCGAGGTGGGTCGTTGAGTTCTCGCCGTTGCTCCCGGCCGGCGTGCAAGAGGGACGCTGTGTACACGCTTACGTACGTGTACCGGGACTCGACGGCGGTGCTAGGCCCTCTGGCCACTTACGTTGAGCCGCATTGTTACGACCTGTGCAGCGCGCACGCCGACCGGCTGACCGCGCCGCGCGGCTGGGACATCGTCAGGCTGCCTCTCGCCCCTACTCAGGAGGCCGCTGCCGATGACCTGGAGGCGCTGGCCAACGCGGTGCGGGAGGCAGCCGCGCCGCGTAAACCCGCCGAGCCGGTAGGCCAGGGCGTGGAGGTCGGCCGTCGCGGACACCTGCGGGTGCTCAAGTCGGCGCCGACCGAGCGGGGCAGGCCAACCTAGCCGGGCATGCCGGGGCAGCCTCAGGCCACGTCGGCCCTCCTGGCGGTTCACTTGCTGCCGTTCCTGCGCCTGCCCGCCGTCCGCGCCCGATAGTCTTGACGCTCTGCCGGGTCCGCTCCCGAGGGGCCGCGCAGCCGACACGAGCAACGAATGGTCAGGAGAGGCAGCCCGAAGTGGCCGACTACGCCAAGATCTTCAAGTCGTACGACATTCGCGGGGTCGTGCCCGACGAACTCGACGAGGGCGTCGCGGAGGCCGTCGGGGGCGCGTTCGCTGTCATGACTCGCGCGCCCGCGATAGTGATCGTTCATGACATGCGAACCTCGTCAGGTCCGCTCGCGACGGCATTCGCCCGCGGCGCTACGCGTGCTGGCGCCAACGTGATCGACGGAGGGCTAGGCTCGAGCGACATGCTCTACTACGGCAGCGGCAGCCTCGACGTACCAGGCGCGATGATCACGGCAAGTCACAATCCGGCCGAATACAACGGGATCAAGCTCTGCCGAGCCGGGGCCAGGCCAGTCGGACAGGACACTGGCCTCGCGGAACTGCGCCAGATGGTCACCGACGGCGCGCCGGCCGCTGCTCCGTCGCCAGGCTCGGTGACGGAGGAGGACCTGCTCGGCGGGTACGCCGATTATCTCAAGTCGCTGGTTGACCTCTCGGGGATCCGTCCGCTGACGCTAGTCGCCGATGCCGGTAACGGCATGGCCGGCCACACCGTGCCCAGGGTATTCGCCGGATTGCCGATCAAAGTCGATCCGCTCTACTTCGAGCTCGACGGATCGTTCCCCAACCACGAGGCCAACCCGATAGATCCGGCCAACCTCGTTGACCTGCAGGCCGCGGTGCGGAACTCTGGAGCTGACCTTGGCCTTGCCTTCGATGGCGACGCCGACCGGTGCTTCGTGGTCGACGAGCGTGGCGAGATCGTCTCGCCTTCGGTGCTGACCGCGCTGATCGCCGTACGCGAACTAGCCCGCGAGCCGGGCGCAGCCGTCATCCACAACCTGATTACCTCCAAGGCCGTGCCCGAGATCATCGCCGAGCATGGCGGCACGCCGGTGCGCACCAGGGTGGGTCACTCGTTCATCAAAGCGGTGATGTCCGAGCGACATGGCATCTTCGGGGGCGAGCACTCGGGACACTTCTACTTCAGGGACTTCTGGTTCGCTGACTCTGGGATGCTGGCCGCGCTGCACGTCCTTGCCGCGCTCGGCGGCCAGGACCGGCCGCTGTCCGAACTTCTCGCTCAGTACTCGCGCTACGTCTCATCTGGCGAGATCAACAGCACGGTCGCCGACCAGGCTGCCACGACGGCCGAGGTGCGCTCGGCTTACGCGGAGCGGCCGGGCATCACCGCGGACGACCTGGACGGGCTGACGATCACAAGCCGGGACTGGCGGTTCAACTTGCGCCCGTCCAACACCGAGCCGCTGCTCCGCCTGAACGTGGAGGCCGACGACCCGGCGACCCTGGCTAAGGTGACTGAGGATGTACTGCGCATCGTCAGGCAATGATGGGTAGCCCGAGACCCTTGGAGACGATAGGTGAAGATCGACGACTGGCTGCTTGAGATCCTGGCTTGCCCCAAGTGCCACGCCCCGCTGCGAGTGGACGACGAGGCGAGCGAGCTCGTCTGCACCGGAGTCGGCTGTGGCCTGGCGTACCCGGTGCGCGACGACATCCCGGTCTTGCTCGTCAGCGAGGCGCGCGACCCCGCAGCGAGCTGATCTGTCCTCCTGAGATGAGCACGAACCAGGCCGGCAGCGGTCAGGGCGCCGGCGGCGACGCGTCGGCGCACGGTGGCGGCCATCCGGACAGCCCGCGCGCGGTCGTCGCGGCTCTGGCGGCGAACCTGGGCATAGCGGCGACAAAGTTCGCCGCCTTCGTGGTGACCGGGTCGGCTTCGATGCTCGCCGAATCCGTACATTCGGTCGCTGACTCGGGTAACCAGGTCTTGTTGCTGATCGGACAGGTCAGGTCGAAGAGAGCCGAGACCGAGGAGCACCCTTTCGGGTTCGGCGCGGAGCGCTATGTTTACGCGTTCATAGTCGCAGTCGTCTTGTTCGTGGTCGGTGCGATCTTTTCGCTCTACGAGGGGATCAGCAGGATCAGGCACCCGGAGGCTGTTGTCTCCCCCGTCGTGGCCTTCGCCGTACTCGCGGTGGCGGTAACGCTCGAGGCATTTTCCTTCCGCACCGCTATCAGGGAATCGAACCGGACCCGCGACGGGTCGGGATGGCGGGCCTTCATCAGGCATGCCAAGGCCCCCGAGCTTCCGGTTGTGCTGCTCGAAGACTTCGCCGCGCTGATCGGCCTCGGCTTCGCGTTGCTCGCGGTGACCCTGACGACCGTGACCGGTGACGCGCGGTGGGACGGCGCCGGGTCACTCGCGATCGGCCTGCTGCTCGGCGGCGTTGCGGTCGTGCTCGCTGTGGAGATGAAGAGCCTGCTGGTCGGTGAGGCGGCCAGGCCGGAGGCACAGCGCGAGATCGTCGCGGCGATCGAGCGCGGCAGCGGCATCGAGCGCGTGATCCACCTGCGCACCCTGCACGTCGGGCCCGAGTCGCTGCTGGTGGCAGCGAAGGTGGCGGTCAGCCACGGGGAAAACGCGGAGCACATAGCGTCCGCCATCGATCAGGCCGAGCAGCGCGTACGGGAAGCCGTACCTATCGCCGGCCTCATTTTCCTTGAGCCTGACCTGTTCCAGGCGGCCAAGCTTGACGTGACCGACCCCGCGGTGCGTGCTGCCGCCGAAGCCAGGGCGGTCAGGCTGCGTCGCGCCCCTGGCAAGCCTCGCAAGCGGGATAGCAGGACTTGAGTGCGGGTGCGGGTGCGGGTGCGGGTGCGGTAAGCATTAGCTGGTACCCAGAAAGCGGGCGGCGCGCTCTTTCTCGAAATCCATCGCCATCGCGGTCAGCGGCCTGATCCTGCCGATCCGCCGTCCGAGTTCCGCGACGTCTGCCCTCGTCGCCGGGTCGGCGAGCACTCGCAGACCGAATGCCAGCGCAGCAGGGCTGATGTCGTACCTGCGTTCGATCGCCACGCCCAGCGCAACCGCGTCCAGGTCCGCGCTAGCGAACTGGCGATGGCCAGCCGCGGAGAGTTTGCGCGCGGACCGCGCGCGCTGCCGGTGGCGGATAGCGGGGAGCAAGCCGAGCGACTCGCGGTAGCGAAGCATTCGCGGGGTAATGCCCAGTTGCTCCGCTGCCTCGGTGATGCGCATGACTTAAATTTAACAAGTTCGTGTTAGGAATGCTAAGGAGGGGGTGCGTTAGTCCCGGCTGGTCCCGTAGCGTCTGAGTATCGAACGTCCAATCCCGAGGAGCGCAGATGCCTGCGGAACAGCTTCCTTTCAAGGTCGCCGACCTATCGCTCGCCGAGTTCGGCCGCAAGGAGATCAGGCTCGCCGAGCATGAGATGCCAGGCCTGATGGCAGTGCGCGAGGAATACGGCCAGAGCAAGCCGCTGACCGGCGCGAGAATCACCGGATCCCTGCACATGACCGTGCAGACCGCGGTGCTGATCGAGACCCTCGTCGCCCTCGGTGCGCAGGTCCGCTGGGCGAGCTGCAACATCTTCTCCACCCAGGACCACGCGGCGGCAGCGGTTGCCGTCGGTCCTGCCGGTACTCCCGAGGACCCGCGCGGTGTCCCGGTGTTCGCCTGGAAAGGGGAGACGCTGCCCGAGTACTGGTGGTGTACGGAGCAAGCCCTGACCTGGCCCGGCGAGCACGATGCCGCACAGGGCGACGGGCCCAACATGCTCCTCGATGACGGCGGCGACGCGACGTTGCTGGTGCACAAGGGCGCGGAGTACGAGGTCGCCGGCGAGGTACCGGCTGGGTCTGACGACGACTCAGAGGAATGGACGGTCGTGCTCGGGGTGCTCCGCGCCAGTCTCGCTGCGGACGCGGGTAAATGGACCAAGATCGCGGCTCAGATTCGCGGCGTGACCGAGGAGACCACGACCGGCGTGCACAGGCTCTACGAGATGGCCAAGGCGGGCACGCTCAGATTCCCCGCTATCAATGTCAACGACTCGGTCACCAAGTCGAAGTTCGACAACAAGTATGGCTGCCGTCACTCCCTGATTGACGGCATCAACCGAGCCACGGATACGCTCATCGGCGGCAAGGTCGCGGTGGTGTGCGGCTACGGCGATGTCGGCAAGGGCTGTGCCGAGTCATTGCGCGGACAGGGAGCCCGGGTCATTATTACCGAGATCGACCCGATCTGCGCGCTCCAGGCGGCAATGGACGGCTTCCAGGTTGCGACCCTCGACGAGGTCGTCGAGACAGCCGACATCTTCGTGACAGCGACCGGCAACCTGCATATCATCACCGCCGAGCACATGAGCAGGATGAAGCACCAGGCGATCGTCGGCAACATCGGCCACTTCGACAACGAGATCGACATGGCCGGCATGGCCAAATTGCCCGGTGTTCGCAAAGTGAACATCAAGCCCCAGGTCGACGAGTGGATCTTCGAGGGCAGCTCAAGCCAGGGCGGCGCTGACAGGAACGGGCATTCGATCATCGTGCTGTCCGAAGGCCGGCTGCTGAATCTCGGCAACGCCACCGGCCACCCGAGCTTCGTGATGTCCTCAAGCTTCACCAACCAGGTTCTGGCGCAGATTGAGCTGTTCATCAGGACCGAGGAGTACCCGCTGGGTGTGCACGTGCTGCCCAAGGTGCTCGATGAGCGGGTCGCCAGGCTGCATCTCGCCGCTCTTGGCGTGCACCTCACCGAACTGAGCAAGGAGCAGGCCGATTACATCGGGGTGTCGGTCGACGGCCCCTACAAGCCTGAGCACTATCGGTACTGACCGTTGGTTAGCCCTTAAGCAGAGGTTCTGTGATGAGTGAGGCCGGAGTGACAGATGTGCCCGGTAGAACGAACCGCATTGCCTGGGCGCTACGAGCTATGCCAGTACTCGGATCGCTGCGCGAGGAATTCATCGCCAAGCGGCCGTTCTCCGGGCTCAAGGTCGCTGCCTGCCTTCATGTCACCGCTGAGACGGCGGTGCTCGTCGGAGTGATCACGGCCGGAGGCGGCGAGTTGCATCTCGCCGCCTCTAATCCCCTGTCTACTCAGGACGACGTCGCCGCGGCGCTGGCGAGGCAGCCAGGAGTATTCGTGCATGCCCAGGCTGGAGCGGACAGGGCAACGTACTACTCGCACATTCACGCGGCGCTTGACTGCGGCCCTGCGCTCGTCATCGACGACGGCGGTGACCTGGTCAATGTCTTGCATGCCGAGCGGCCCGACCTGCTGCCCGGCGTGATCGGCGGCTGCGAGTCAACCTCGACCGGTGTCGCCAGGCTGCACCGTATGGCCGTTGAGGGGACGCTCGCCTTTCCCGTGATTGCGGCCGACGCATCTGTGACGAGGCGGATGTTCGACAATGCGTACGGCACCAGCCAGTCGGTGCTTGACGGCGTGCTGCGAGCGACCAATATGCTGCTCGCCGGCAAGACGGTCGTGGTCGCCGGCTTCGGCTCATGCGGGGCCGCGATCGCCGACCGGGCCGCTGGCCTTGGCGCCAATGTGATCGTGACCGAGGTCGATCCGGTGCGCGCGCTCGACGCCCTGATGCGCGGCTTGCGGGTCCTGCCGATGGCAGATGCGGCTCCGCTCGGAGATCTATTCATCACCGCGACTGGCTCACGCGAGGTAATTACGGGTTCCCATCTGGCGGCGATGCGCGACCAGGCGGTGCTCGCGAACGCGGGTCATTTCGATGTCGAGATCGACGTCAGCGCCCTGGCTGGAATGGCCGACCAGGTCAACTTCGAGATCAGGCCGCATGCAGATGAGTATGTGCTAAGCGACGGCAGGCGGCTCATCTTGCTGGCGGAAGGGAGGGTCGTCAACCTGATCGCGGGCGAGGGCAGCCCGGCCGCAGTCATGGACCTCTCGTTCGCGACCGAGGCTCTGGCGCTCGAGTGGCTGGCAGGGGGCCAGGCGGGGCTACCGCCAGGCGTGCACCCGATGCCGGCCAGTATTGACTCTTCGGTCGCAGCACTGACCTTGACAGCGCTTGGCACCCGCATCGACGCGCTGAGCCGTGCGCAGCAGGACTACCTGGCCTCCTGGCAGCAGGGAAGTTAAAGCAGCGAGGGTTAATCAGTCACTCGCCGGCTAATGGCACCCTAGAGGAATGACAACAGAGCGCACCGCCGAGCCACTGCTCCCCGGATTGCGAGTCCCAGGCAATCGGGTAAGCCGCCGGGCGATCAGTTACTGGACGGCAAGGGCAGCGCTCAGCGGCGGCATCGTGGTGCTGGCTGAATTGACCGGCGCGGTTTCGAGCGGATTCTCCCTTGTCTGGCAATGCGTTGTCGCCGCGACTGTCTTCCTTGCCGTCGCGCACGCGGTGATCATGCCGCGCTGGCGGTTCAGAGTCCACCGGTGGGAAGTCACAGATCAGGCGCTCTACACCAGATCGGGCTGGTTCTCGGTACACTGGCGGATCGCGCCGATCAGCCGGATCCAGACGATCGACAGCCATCGCTCCTTCGGTGAACGGCTATTCGGCCTGGCCAATGTCACGGCAACGACGGCCTCCGCGGCTGGGCCAGTTCGGATTCACGGCCTCGACCGGAGGCTCGCCGATACGCTGCTCGACCAGCTAGCCGTCGCCACGGCGCAAGCCGCTGGGGACGCCACATGACATCGCCCGGCCTCACCGACCCGTTGCCGGACAGCCCAGTGCCAGCCGGCCCGGTGCCGGCCGGCCCGGTGCCAGCCGGCCCGGTGCCAGCCGGTACGGTGCCAGCCGGTACAGGCCCAGGCGGCACAGTGCCGGCCAACCAAGTGCCAGGCGACACAGTGCCGGCCAGCCCGTTCCCGCCCGGCGCTGGATCTGACCTGACGCCGGACACAGGCTGGTTGCGCCTGTCTCCCCGCAGCATGGTCGTGCGCCCGCTGACTGACCTGGTGCGGCTGGTGCCGCTGCTCGCCGGGCTGCTGATCTTGCATTCGAGCACCGGCGGCGGGCTGATCTGGGGCGTGCTGGCCGCGGCGGCCGCGATCATGACCGGCCTCGTGCACTGGGCCACCACCAGGTACCGGATCACCAGTGAGCGCGTGTACTTGCGCCGTGGCCTGCTGAGCAAGAAGGTTCTCTCCGTCGCCAGGGACCGGATCAGGACCGTAGACGTGACCGCGCATTTGCTGCACAGGGCACTCGGAGTCTGCCGGGTCAGCATCGGGACGGGCCGCAATGATTACCGCCCCGGCGAGAGCTTCCATCTCGACGGCCTTACCAGGTCTGACGCCGAGTCGCTCAGGGTCGTGCTGCTGACCACGGCGACGACCGCGGCTGCGGCGAGCCTGGCCCAGGTCGGCGTGACCGGCCCGGCAATCGAGGTGCCCGGACCGGCGGACCAGCCCGGTCAGCCCGGCCAGGCCGCCGAGCGCGGGCAGGCACAGGCTTCGGGCCAGGCATCCGTCGGTGAGGAGGCCAGGCAGATCGCTAACCTGAATCTCAGCTGGCTCAGGTTCGCTCCGCTCACGATGACCGGGCTCGTGGTGCTCGGCGTGCTTTTCGGAGCGCTCATCCAGTTCAGCAACGCAACCGAGGTCAATCTGGTCGCGACCGGTCCGGTGCAAGCGCTCGTCAGGCATTTCGCCGCCCTGAACATCGCCGAGCGTATCCTCGTGGGCGGCGTGGTGGCGATGGCCGGGTACATGCTGGTTGCCCTGGTCGGCTACGTCGCCGTGTACTGGAACTTCAAGCTGGCCGGCTACGGCGCTGACACGCTCAGGGTGACTCGCGGGCTGCTCTCGCTCAGGGCGACCACCATCTCGCGGAGCCGGCTGCGGGGCGTGGAGATCAGCGAGCCGCTGTTGCTGCGGGCGGCAAGGGGCGCGCGATGCATCGCCATCACGACCGGGCTGCAGGTGGGCCGGGGTGCCGAGCACGAGGGCGCTGTCCTGCTGCCGCCGGCGCCGCGCGAGGTCGCCCAGCGGGTTACTGCCGAGATCCTCGGCGTACCCGCGCAGTTGTGCACCGGTCCGCTCCGCCGGCATGGCCCCGCGGCCCTACGGCGCCGGCTCTTCCGCGCGATAGCGTCGGCTGTAGCCATCATCGCGTGTATCTGGGCGGCGACCTGGGCTCGGAACGGTCCCGCGTGGGTCTGGGCCGGATCACTCGTGCTCCTGCCATGTGCCGTGCTCGTCGCGGTGGACAGATACCGCAACCTGGGCCATCTGCTTGCCGATGGCTGGCTCGTCACGAGGACGGGCAGCTTCGCCAGGCGGCGCTGCATCATCGGCACCGGCGCTATCATCGGCTGGCGCATCCACCAGACGTTCTTTCAGCGGAGGCAGGGCCTGATGACGCTCACCGCCACGACGGCCGCTGGCCAGCAGCACTACTCGCTGCGAGACGTGCCAGCCGACCTCGGCCTCGCGGTCGCCCTAGCCGCCACCGGTGACCTGATCGAACCGTTCCTGATCGAACCGTTCCTGAGCGTCTAATGAGACGGTGCCGTAGCCTCGGGCCCGCCTCACTGCGGGACGTGTCAAAGATGGCCCTGGGGAGGTCTCCCGGCATCACGGGAGTGCTGCCGAGCGTAGCGGGAAGACTGCCGAGCGTTAGTGGGAAGACTGCCGGGCGTTAGCGGGAAGGCCGCCGGGCGTTAGCGGGAAGGCCGCCGGTATCACGGAAGAGCTGCCGAGAGTAGCGGAAAGGCTGCCAAGCGTAACGGGAAGGCCGCGGGCTTCATGGTAAGGCTGTCGAGTGTAACGGGAGGGTCGCGGGCTTCACGGTAAGGCTGCCGAGCGTAACGGGAGAGCTGCCGAGTGTAACGGGAGAGCTGCCGAGCGTAACGGGGTTGCGGCCTCATGACAGGGTTGCCCGGTTTCAGGGAGCATTGTCTGCGTTACAGGGAGGGTTGTCGGCGTTACGGAGAGGGTTGTCGGGTTCCTGGGGGAGCGTTTTCATGTGCGGGAGCTTTTTCGTCGTGGAGCACGAAAATCCTCCCGGACCCGCAAAGTCTCCATCAGGATACGGACAATGCTCCCGGATGCGAGATCCTCCCGGATGCGAGATCCTCCCGCCGAGAGCCCGGTCCGCCCACCCAGGATCCGGCAGGTCAGGCGATGCGGACAGCCGCTGACCAGCCCCGGCACTACTTCCGGCACGTTCCACGCCATCGATGTCAGAAAGATGAGCCTGAGGTCTGTCTCGGACCGGCCCGGTTTAGACGGGAGCAGTGAAGCCGAATGTGTCCGGCGGCGTCTGCGCTGGCGGCATCGGATCGGTCGGCACTGCGTTGGCTGGCCGCGGGTCGGTCGGCCACGGATCGGCTAGGCACGGATCGGCTAGGCACGGATCGGGTGGCCGCGCATCGGCCGGCCACGCGGCCATCGGGTCACTCCCGCCTAGGTGCGGGCCGTAGGGGATGGTGCCGCTGGGCCCGCCGCCATTGCGCGGCTGACCGTACGCCTGGTTCTGTGGCAGCTGAGGCGGCTGGGGCTGGGGCGGCTGGGGCGGCTGGGGCTGAGGCGGCTGGGGCTGGGGCGGCTGGGTCTGGGGCGGCTGAGGCAGCTGGGGCGGCTGGGGCGGCTGGGTCTGGGGCGGCTGGGGCTGGGGCGGCTGGGGCGGCTGGTGCTGGGGCGCCTCGTGCTGGTGTCGTGCTGCTTGCTGCTGGTAGATCCTGGCCTGCTCGCGCTGGCGGCGCACGGCGAGCACGGCGGCCAGGAAGGCCTCAGGCGGGGTGCCCGGCGGAGGCGGCGGACTGACGAACCGCGACACCGACGCGGCCAGCTGAGCGCCGATCTGCGTTCGCGCGGCCGGCCGCAGCTCCCGGTACCTGCGGAGGTAGCTGCTTACCGTGGCTGCGACCTGGTCGGGCAGCGTCGAGATTTCCAGGTGCGGAGCCCAGCCCATCAGCGGCGGCGCGATCATGGCGAACTCCGGTGTCAGGTCGGACCGTTTCGGCACCCGTTCCTGGATCACGAACGTGCCGGCGAACACGTCGCCGAGGCGCTTTCCCCGTGCCGACACCATCGAGGTGATCAGGCCGGCCGGCATTCCGATCAGGTTGAACGGCAGCAGCCAGATCTCGATGAAGGCGGCGGCCAGCGCCCTGATGAGCGCCTGCCTGAACCGCTCAGGACTGCCGTCGTCGCTGACCACCCTGATGCCCATGGCCAGCTTGCCGAGCGTCTTGCCTCGGCTGAGTGTCTCGAATGCCGTGGGATAGGCGATCACGACGAATACCAGGCCGAGCACGTTGATGGCTGCCGCCGAAGCCTGGTTAAGGTGCTGAGCGGCCTTGGCGCCGATGACCACGCCGACGAAGATCAGCACCGGGATCTGAACGGCCACGTCGATGAGCTGTGCCACGATGCGGCTCGGAAACCTGGCGATCGCCAGGTCGAGAACAACGGCTTCACCGGTCACTACCTCGGCCATGCCGATTCCTCCGATTTACACCGCATTTGATTCGCGCCAACAATAGTCCAGTATCCAGGCTGTAGTCTCCTGACGTGGACGTGGACGTGTTTGTCGCGGAACACCGCGCCGAATGGGCCAGGCTCGACGAGCTGACCAGGCGCCGCCGCCAACTGAACGGCACGGAAATCGACGAACTCGTCACCCTCTACCAGGCGGCGGCGGCGCAGCTGTCCGCCGTCCAGGCCGCTGGCTTTGATCCTGCCCTGAGCGGCGCGCTTTCGGGCCGGCTGGCAAGGGCCAGGGCCGCGGTGACCGGCGCCCAGTCCTCGTCCTGGGATGCGGTCAGGCGGTTCGTCGCGGTGTCGTTCCCTGCCGCCGCCTACCGTGCCCGCTGGTGGTGGCTGGCCTGCGCGGCCGCCTCGGTGCTCGTCGCGCTGCTCATCGGCTGGGAAGTCGCCAGGTCGCCGGCACTGCAGGCAACCCTGCTGCCCAAGTCGCAGGCCAGGCAGCTCGTCACGCATGAATTCCGGCACTACTACTCGACGTTCGACGGCCGGTCATTCGCGGCGCGGGTCTGGACTAACAACGCGCTGCTTGCTGCTGAGGCGATTACATTCGGGCTGCTGCTCGGCGTTCCCGTTCTCCTCGTTCTTTTTGAAAATGCCCTGAACGTCGGTGTCGACGGCGGGCTGATGGCCGCCTACGGCCGGTCGGGAGAGTTCTGGACGCTGATCCTGCCGCACGGGATGCTCGAGCTCACCGCTGTGTTCCTGGCGACGGGCGTGGGCCTCCGGCTCGGCTGGACTGTCATCGACCCGGGTAACCGGCCCCGCATGAGAGCCATTGCCGACGAGGGCAGGGCAATGTTCACGGTGGCGATCGGGCTGGTGTTCGTGCTGCTGGCCTCGGGACTGATCGAGGCGTTCGTGACGCCGTCGCCGCTGCCTTCGTGGGCCAGGATCGGGATTGGCGGGATCGCGGAGGGGGCGTTCCTGAGCTATGTCGTGGTCCGCGGCCGACGCGCGATCAGCGAAGGCGAGACCGGTGACATTGCCGAAGTGCCAGATTCGCTGCCTGTTGCTGGGTAGGCGGAGCGGGATAATTTCCTCCTGCCGGTTGTGAGGACCGGCTCGCCGCTACAGTCTGCCCGCCGCCTTGAGGCTGAGGTAGGCGTCGGCCAGCGCCGGCGGCAGCCGGTCAGGCGGCGCGTCGACCACGTCCACTCCGTAACGCCTCAGCTTGGCGCTGACCTGTGCGCGGCCGGCCTGGGCCTGGATCGCGGCGGCGGCGTTGTAGACCGCGGTGGCATCGCCGCGCTCGGCTGCCAGCTCGGCGACCTTGGGGTCGGCGACGGCGGCGACGAGCACCTTGTGCCTGGCCGACAGCAACTGGATGTGCGGCAGCAGGCCCTGCTCGATCGCGGCCGGGTTCAGGTCGGTCATCAGCACGACCAGGCAGCGCTGGCGCGCGACGCCGAGCACCGTGGCGGCCATCAGCTTGATGTCCGGGTCGATCAGGTCGGGTTCGAGCAGCGCCATCGCGCCGGTGATCGCCGCGAGCACTTCCTGCCGCCCAGCGCCTACTACCCTGGCTCTGACCCTGCGGTCCGCCGCGATCAGGTCTACCCGGTCGCCGGCCTTCGTCGCGAGAGCGGTCAGCAGCAGAGCGGCGTCCATCGAGGCGTCCAGCCTGGTAATGCCGCCGACCCGGCCGGCTGAGCCGCGTCCGGTGTCGAGCACGAGCACGATTCGCCGGTCGCGCTCTGGCCGCCAGGTGCGCACCAGCACGTCGCCGCGCCTCGCGGTTGACCGCCAGTCGATCGACCTGACGTCATCGCCGAGCACGTAGGGGCGGAGCGAGTCGAACTCGCTGCCCTGGCCTCGGATCATCGACTTGTGCTGGCCGTCGAGTTCACGCAGCCTGGCGAGCTTTTCTGGCAGGTGCTTGCGGCTGAGAAAAGGCGGCAGCACGCGCACCGTCCATGGCGCCGTCAGGTTCGCCTGCCTGCACGCCAGCCCCAGAGGACCCGCGGCCCTGATCGTGACCGCCCCCGCCGCTATGTCGCCCCTGCGTTCCGGCGTGAGCGTCGTGGTGACCATTGCCCGGCGGCCGGGCATGATCGTTGCTGACTGCCGGCCTGGCGTCGCCCCGGCACTTGGCCGCCAGGCGTCCCTGATCATGCCGCGCAACCGGCGCTTGCCCTGGTTGACCACCGTGACCGTGACCGTGCCTGATTGGCCCAGGTGCACTTTGGCGTCGCCGGACCTGGTCACCAGCAGCGAGCGGATTCGCGCGGCGAGCAGCACATCGGCAATGATCGCGATGACGATGGCCAGGTCGATGACGAGCGCCGTGTCTCCGGTGCGGAACACCAGCACGGCCAGCGCGCCGAGCAGCGCCAGCAGCGCCGCCCTGCCGGTCAGCATCATCGCGGCACGGGCACAGCGGCCAGCATGCCTGCCAGCACGCCGTCCGGGGTCGCGCCGTCGAGCTCGACCTCGGGCCGCAACTGGATGCGGTGCCGCAGTGTCGGCCCGGCAAGCGCCTTGACGTCGTCGGGCGTCACGTAGTCACGGCCGGAGAGGAAGGCCCAGGCCCGGCTCGTGGCGAGCAACGCCGTCGCGCCGCGTGGCGAGACGCCGAGCTGCAGCGAGGGCGACATCCTGGTCGCCCGGCAGATGTCGACGATGTAGCCGGTCACCTCGGCGGTCAGGCGCACGTCGCGGGCGGCTTGCCGCGCCTGGGCCAGTTCGTCCGGCCCGGCGACCGGCACGATCCCGGCCGCCGTCAGGTTGCGCGGGTCGAAGCCCGCCGCGTGCCTGTCCAAGATCGCGATTTCGTCTGCGCGTTCGGGCAGCGGGACACTGAGC
The DNA here is from genome assembly GCA_035716545.1 of Streptosporangiaceae bacterium. Classification (GTDB taxonomy): domain Bacteria; phylum Actinomycetota; class Actinomycetes; order Streptosporangiales; family Streptosporangiaceae; genus Chersky-822. The sequence goes on along the minus strand of DASTJM010000011.1, from coordinate 25,098 downwards.
TTGAGCAGGAACCTGTCGAGCTGGGCCTCGGGCAGCGGGTAGGTGCCCTCGTACTCCACCGGGTTCTGGGTAGCGGCAACCAGGAACGGGACAGGCAGCTTATGCGGCTGGCCGTCCACCGACACCTGGCGCTCTTCCATGGCTTCGAGCAGCGCGGCCTGCGTCTTGGGCGGCGTCCTGTTGATTTCGTCGGCCAGCAGCAGGTTGGTGAAGACGGGACCGGCCCGGAACTGGAACTCCGCCGTCCTGGCGTCATAGATCAGCGAGCCGGTCACGTCGCCTGGCATGAGATCGGGGGTGAATTGCAGCCGCTTGGACTCAAGCGAGAGGCTGCTCGCGAGCGTGCGCAGCAGCAGCGTCTTGGCAACTCCGGGCACGCCTTCAAGCAGCACGTGGCCTTCGCAGATGAGCGCGATCAGCAGCCCGCTCACCACGGAATCCTGGCCGACCACTGCCTTGGCCACTTCACTCCTGACCGCGGCGAGACTGGCCAGCGCCGCTCTGGGCCCCGAGGTGGCCGGGTCGGCCGCGTCTGCGTGCGGCTCGTAGGCGGCCTGCGGTGGGCGGGCAGGGCGGGCCGAGTGGGCGGCCTGCGCGTCGGCTGTCACTGCGAACGTACCTCTCTCTCGAGTTCGTCAAGCTCAGTGGCCAAGGCGACCAGGTCGGCGTCCGTGCCAGGCGGCGGTCCGTCCAGTACCGCCCCGGCCTTGCTGGCCTGCAGCCTCGACCGGCTGGCAAGGCCGGCGACGACCGCAGCCATCGGCGCGTCGGCGGTGAGCCCGAGCGCTGGCTTGATGCGGCCGAGCACGGCCGCGCGCAGCACACTCGCGGCCCGGTCCCTGGCCCGGCGGGACTGGTAGAGCCGTGCGTGCCCCTCGACAGTCTCGCTGGCCCGAACCACGACCGGCAGTCGCTCGGTGATGAGCGGGCCGAACCGGCGCATCCGCCAGAGTGCGGCGAACACCAGCGCGACGAAAAGCTGCAGCACGACAAGCCACGCGGTGCCCGGGATCAGCACCGGGCCGTTGCCCTGGCTCGGCCCTGGTGCCGCGGGGGCGATCGTTGGCTCGGGGGTCAGCCAGACGATGGTACGCGAGCCGTCGAGCAGGTTCAGCGCCAGCGCGGCATTACCCTGGGCCTGGAGTGACTCGTCGGTCAGCGGCAATCCCGTGCCCATGACGGTGATCGTCCGTCCGCCTTGCCGGTAGCGGACCAGCGAGGCATCGCCCTTGACCGGGTAGCACCCGGTCGCGTAGCGAGGGATCCGGTAGGTGATGCCACCCAGGTCCGCCGGCCCGGCTAGCCGTGCTTCGGTGATTCCGCAGGCCGGCCTGACTGGCCCGTCGATGGGCGCGTTCCCGTTCGCTATCCGGATCGCTGGTGCGAGAGCCGACAGTGCGGCTGAGCGCGGTTCGACCACGAAGAGATCGGCGTCGGTGCGGGCGAGCTGAGCGCGCTGGGACGCGGTCAGCAAGCTGGGGCTGGTGATGACCAAGGTCGTAGGCGTTCGCTGTTGCTGTTGCCCCTGCCCCACTGCGGCGATCGCCCCCGCTGGGCTGTAGGTGCTGACCACGTGGAAGCCGCGATCAGACAAGATGGCGGTCAGCGCCTTGACGCCGTCCAGGTCACCGCTGGCCGGGTCCAGGTAGGTGTTGGACTTCGGCCTCGGGGCCAGCAGCGCGATGATGATGCCGCCCATGACGACGAGCGCGACCAGCCCTAGCGGCACACGGACCTTGCGCCACGCCGGGCTGAAGCCGCCCGGCTTGGCCGGGGCTTCAACCGAGACTGGGGTGCCGGCCTGGCCTGGCTGCGGCGAGGCACCTGACTGTGGCGCGGGGTCTGGCTGTGGCGCGGCGCCTGACTGTGGCGTGTCGTCACGATGGACGTCCAGCGGGGCCAAATTCGTCTTCATCGCGGCAGCGCCGGGCCGGTCAAGGCCGGTTGCTTGTCGGGCCCGGCAGCGGACCGAGCAGCCTGCACGCTCGCGTCAACCCGGCAGACCAAGTCGTATCCGGCCCGAGTGCCAGGTCGGTCACCGTACCTGATGTCGTCGAACGACTTCATCGCGGAGCGGAGGTCGGCAGCGAGCGCGGGCAGCTCACCGCCTGCTTCGGCGGCGAGTTCGCGGGCGGTGCGACCAACTCGGGGAGGCAAGATCCCGCGCTCATCGAGTTCGGCGGCGATGGCGCGAACGCCTTCGACGATTGCCTCACCGTACTGACCAGACTCGGCAAACCGCTTGGCAGCCTTCCGGTAATCGCGCGACGTCATGGTCTGGCCGGAGATGACGGCACCGCCCCGGATTCGGCTCCTCCTGGCCGGCCTGGCCCAGGTGAAGATCACGATGACCAGCAAGGCGACCAGGATGCCGAGCACGACCAGGCCAAACCAGCCGCTTGGCACGGCGTTGGCGCTGACGCCGAAGAACCGGGCGAGGGCTCGCAGGATCCGCTCAGTGATGCTTATCTTGCCCAGTTCGTGCCGGGCGAGGATCTGCCCCGCCCGGCGGCCGACCAATGGCGCGACGCGGTGCGGACCTGAGGCGGCAAGCGATATGACGCCAAGCCAGATGCCTGTCATGACAGCAGGTCAGTTTCAGTACGGAGGTGGCGGGTTGCCAGCGTTGCCTCCCGGGCTGCCGTCACCGGGATAGCCGCCGCCAGGATAGCCACTTTGATAGCCGCCGCCCGGGTAACCGGGACTACCGCCGCCTCCCTGATATCCGCTGCCGGGGTAATCCCCGCCGGGGTAACCGCTGCCGGGGGCTCCGCTGGGGTAATCGCCGCCGGGGTAACCGCTGCCGGCGTAACCGCTGCCGGGAACTCCGCCGGGGTAACCACTGCCGAGAGTTCCACTGGGGTAATCGCCGCCGGGGTAATCGCCGGCCTGGTAGCCGCTGCCCTGGTAAGGGCTGGTCGGCTGGTAGCCGGCGCTGGTCGTCGCAGCCGCCGGGATGTTGGTCGTGAACTCATCGCCGGTTAGTGCCTGGTTCTGAGCGGCCTGCTGCAGCACTAGGTCCATGCCCTCCTTACGCATCCTGACATCGGCGTAAAGCAGCGTGACAAGGGCGCTCCACAGGGCGACGAGGATGGAAATGATCACGAAGTAGACCAGCGCGAACGCAATGATCGCGCCAACGGCGACGCCGCCGGCCACGGCGCCATTACCACGTGACGCCGCGATGCCGGTTGCTCCGGCGATCAGCAAGATCAGGAGAAAAACGAATACCAGGACCGACATCATGATGATCAGTACCGCGAAGATCCCGAAGAACCTCCAGAAGCTGCCCGTCACAAGCTGCCAGGACCGCCTGATAGCAGCCCATGGGCTCTGCTTTTCGAGCACTACGACGGGGAACGTCAGGCAGAGCATGATGCCCAGCCACGCCCCGAGCGGGAACGAGATCAAGATCCCGAAGCCATGCAGCACGAACAGCGGCAATACCCAGACTATGGAGACGATGAGCCAGTAAATGATCCCCATGAGCAGGACCCAGCCCATCCTGGAAAGGCCAAGAGCCTCGCCGACGCTGATCTTGCGGCCGAGCAGCGCCTGACCGAGGGCAGCGAGCACGCTGCCGCCGACGGCGGCATTAATGACCAGTTCTGGGACGTCGGCAAGCAGCTTCGCCGCCGAACTGCCCGAGTGGTTCAGGATGACGCCTAGCACGATCGTCAGGACCGCGCCAGCAAAGCTGCCGATCGCGACGATCCCGATTGTCGCGATCGGGTTCTGCCTGATCAGGGTGAATGTCCCGCTCAGGATGTCCCCGAAGCCGAGCGGCCGAAGCGGGATGCCCCCAGGGGCGGGCGCTCCCGCCGACCATCCTTGCTGATACCCCTGCAGGCCACCTGAGGCTCCGGCAGCGCCCGCCGCGCCCGCTGCCTGGCCGGCCTGCCGGTACTGTCCGTAGGCGGGCAGTTGACCGGCCTGCTGCTCGTAGCCGGGCGGTGTCGGCTGCTGGCCATACGTGGTCTGTTCATATCCAGCCTGCCCATAGCCCGTCTGCCCGTAGTCCGCCTGCCCCGAGGGCGTCTGCCCTGACGTTGGCTGGCCGTAGCCCGGTTGCCCGTAGCCCGGTTGCCCGTAGCCCGGTTGCGCGTAGCCCGGTTGCCCGTAGCCCGGTTGCCCGTAGCCCGGTTGCGCGTACGCCGTCTGGCCGAACCCAGGCTGATCAGACTGGGCGCCGAACCCGGGCTGCGCGGCCTGTCCGTACGCTGGCGAGTCCGACCGCTGCGCATAAGCTGGCGAGCCCGACTGCGGCTGGTGCGCCGGCGGCTCCGACCGCAGCCCGTAGGTGGGGGGATCTGAGTAATCCTCGTATGCGGGCGGGTCTGTTCGCTGTTCCTGACCCGGCTGCCATCTGACCTGCGTTGGCTCGTCGCGGCCATACCTTGGCTGTGCTTGCTGACCGTAACCAGGTTGCGCTTGCTGGCCGTAACCGGGTTGTGCTTGCTGGCCGTAACCGGGTTGTGCTTGCTGGCCGTATTCTGGCTGACCGTACCCGGGCTGGTCATAGCCAGCCTGAGGTTGCTGCCCGTACCCAGGCTGCTGCTGCCCATGCTCCGGTTGCGCGGGCTGCCCATATCCGGGTTGATCTGCAGGCAGTTGCGGCTGACGTCTCGGCATGGTCTGCTGACCGAATTCCGGCCGATCTGGCCAGGGATTGCGCTGCGGCTGACCGTAGCCTTCCTGCGGCTGGTCTTGCTCGGGATTCCCTGACGGATTCTCACTCATCGTGGTCTCCTGATTTATTGGCGCCCGGCGCCGCGCTCAACTGGTACAGCACTTGGCGGCCCGGCTGCCATCGCCCATACTCGCACAAACCGTCGACCCATGCGGACGGCCGGTGTTCATGAGCCGGTGGTGCTTCCACGGCGACACCAACGGCACATCGCCGCGTCTGATCCCACGCTCACGCCCACCACCCCGCAAACCGGAACCGCGCTCCGCCCCACCCGCGCCCGCGGCTTCCCCGAGGCGCGCGCCCGCTACCGGCAGCAAACGTGGTGCGGCTCAGGGCATGATCAACTTCAGTTGAACGGCATTGCATGATCGTGGTGAGTTATCGTGGTTTCCCGGGAGAGTTATCGTGGTTTCCCGGGAGAGTATTCGTTTGAGGGACAGTTTTCAGTTAATAGTGTCTAAAACTGTCCCCGAAACGAAAACTCTCCCCGTCAGCAACGAAAAGTCTCCGCCAAGCGAAAACGCTCCACAGGGAGAACGAAAAGCTCCCGCGGCGAAGGCCAGCAGTGCACGGGATGTCCGGGCTCTGGGCGGCCTCTAGGGCACGGGTGAACGCGCAAGAAGGCGACCTGGCTCGGGTCGGCATCTGCGCGGGCATCCACTACCGCCAGCGCAGGGGGCGTTGCCGCGCGAGAACTCCCGTCACCAGCTCCGCGATCCCGGCCCACCAGCGCCGAAGTCGCCCGGGCCCGTTCCAGCGTCAAATACCCCCGGCTCCTGACCCGCCCCCGGCCCGACTCCCTGACCCGGGACCGGCCCGAAACCCGGCCCGAAACCCTGACCCGGGACCGGCCCGAAACCCTGACCCGCCCCCGGACCGAAACCCTGACCCGCCCCCGGACCGAAACCCTGCGCTCGCCCTGGCTGCCAGATGTTGGTGAAGTCGGCTCCGCTCATCCCCGGCGTCTGCCCGGCCTGCTGCAGTACCAGGTCGAGGCCATCCTTGCGCATGCGGAGGTCGGCGTACTGGAGCACTAGTACCCCGGCGCTGATGGGCCTGGTACAGGTGGCGGCGATGATGCCGCCGACGCCCGAGACGAAGATCGGTAGCAGGCTGGGCCCCGTTGTCTTCAAGCCGCCAAAGATCCCCATCGTGCCGTTAGAGAGGAGCCCGACGGCGCTGAACGGGAAGCTGATGATGCCGGAAATAACGAGCACGACGATGGTGGCGAGCAGGTAGATGCCGAACGTGCGCCACCATTTGCCCTGGACAAGCTGCCAGGACCGGCGCAGCGCGGTCACCGGGCCGGCGACTTCGAGTACTACGACTGGCTGGCTGAGCAGCAGCCGCACCGAGATCCAGATCGTCACCGGGATCAGCGCGATGTAGCCGACAATGCCGACGATGAGTGCGACCACATGGAGTTTGGCCAGCGCTAGACCAAGCACGATCAGCGCGAGCAGCGCCCACGGTACTAGCAACACGCCGATGATCATCAGGGAGACCAAGATCACTGTCGGCACCCTGGCCATGCGCAGCGCTTCCCCCATGCCGATCTTGTCGCCGATAATTCCCCGGCCAAGCGCGCCGGTCAAGGTACCTGTCAGCACGCCCTGAACGACCAGCGCCAGCGCGATAGTCAGCCCTAGGTATGGCAGCAATCCGCCGATGAACTGCGCAAGTGCGTGGCCGGTCTGCGCATCGGTCGCTCTAGGTCCCAGCGAAGACGCCAGATGGTGCGTGAGCCTTTGCTCAGACCAGGAGAAAAACGTGGTGACAATGCCCGCCAGCGTCTCGATGATCGCGGCCAGCCCGAGCGTTGCCATCGGGTTCCGCCTGATCAGGGTGAACGCACCGCTCAGGATGTCGCCAGCGGACAGCGGCCGCAGCGGCACTCCGCCAGGCATCGGGGCCGGGGCCGCCCAGCCGCCGACTGGAGTCATCGGCGGACCGTACCCGCTGGCCCGCTGAGCACCAGCACCCTGCCCGTAGCCCGGCGGCCCGTAGCCCGGCGGCCCGTAGCCCGGCGGCGGCCCGTAGCCCGGCTGCCCGTAGCCCGGCGGCGGCTGATCCTGACCGCTCAAACTGTCGCTCATCGCAAGTCTCCTACCGGCCTGTCTCCACCGGACTGATCTGCCTGACCGGCCTTGAGCGCAGGTCATCGCTCGCGGCGTGCCAATTGCCAATACTGGCACGAAAGTCCACATCCCATGGACCAACGAGACCCTCAATCACCTAATCCCGGATATAGATGTCGTCCGGATTGTCGCAGCCGATTCGCGTGAGCGACTGCCGTGGCGCAGACTCTAAGCGTGAGCATCGCAGTGTTCCGCTGGATCGACCCGCCAGCCGGGCCCGCGATCGAGCTTCTCGATCAGACCAGGCTGCCGCACGTCGAGGTCGCTTGTACCTGCCCCGACGTGGAGACGCTGATCGGCGCCATCCGCCGTCTCGCGGTGCGCGGCGCCCCCTTGCTCGGCATCGCGGGCGCCTACGGCGTGGCACTCGCCGCGGCCCGCGGCGACGACGTCGAGGCTGCCGCCGCCGCGATCACGCGGGCCCGCCCCACCGCGGTGAACCTGGGCTGGGGCGCCCGCCAGGCCCTCCACGCCTACCGGCAGGCGCGGACTCACCATCAAGACCATCGAGATGAACGGGATGCGGCCCGCGCTGCCTTGCTTGCTGCCCGCGAGATCGCCGAGGCGGATGAGAAAGCCTGCGCTCAGATGGCACTGCACGGGATCGAGCTGGTCCCCGACGGGGCGAAGATCATGACCCACTGCAACACTGGCTCGCTGGTCACAGCCGGCGAGGGCACTGCTTTCGGCCTGATTCTGGCCGCGCATCGCGCGGGCAAGCTGGCGATGCTGTGGATCGATGAGACCCGTCCGTTGCTGCAGGGTTCCCGGCTTACCGCTTACGAAGCGCGCCGCGAGGGAATGCCGCACCGGGTGCTCGCCGACTCCGCGGCGGCGTCCTTGCTCGCGGCCGGACAGGTCGACCTGATCGCTGTCGGTGCCGACCGGATCGCGGCCGATGGCAGCGTAGCCAACAAGATCGGCACCTACAGCCTGGCCGTGCTCGCCAGGCACCACCAGGTGCCGTTCGTCGTGGTCGCGCCGGTCTCCACCATCGACTTCGATACGCCGGACGGTGCCTCCATCGTCGTAGAGCAGCGGTCGCCGGACGAGGTGACGCAGCTCGCGGGGCAGCCGATCGCGCCGGCGGGCAGCGGTGCCTACAATCCGGCATTTGACGTCACGCCGCCGGATCTGGTGACGGCCATCGTGACTGAGCGCGGGGTCGTCCATCCCGTTACAGGGGGTAATCTGCGTGTTCTGGGTACGGAGCCGTAGCTATGCGGGCTTCGAGACCGCCGTTTCCATGGAACGATGGGGAATATGAAAGGTCGCGTGCTAGTCGTCGACGATGACGCCGCCCTGGCCGAGATGCTCGGGATCGTCCTGCGTGGCGAGGGTTTCGAGCCCACGTTCGTCGCAGACGGGGACAGGGCGCTTGACGCATTCAGGGAGACCAAGCCGGACCTGATCCTGCTTGACCTGATGCTGCCCGGCGTCGACGGCATTGACGTTTGCCGCCAGATCAGGGCCGAGTCGGGCGTTCCGATCGTGATGCTGACGGCCAAGAGCGACACGGTCGATGTGGTGCTCGGGCTCGAGTCAGGTGCTGACGACTACATCGTGAAGCCGTTCCAGGCCAAGGTCCTGATCGCGCGCGTCCGCGCCAGGCTGCGCCGAACCGACGACCCGGCGCCTGAGATGCTCTCGATCGGCGATGTGATGATCGACGTGGCAGGTCACTCGGTCAAGCGGGATGGTGAGCCGATCAGCCTCACCCCGCTTGAGTTCGACCTGCTTGTCGCGCTGGCGCGTAAGCCGCGGCAGGTGTTCACCAGGGAAGTGCTGCTTGAGCAGGTCTGGGGTTACCGGCATGCGGCCGACACGCGCCTGGTCAACGTGCACGTCCAGCGACTGAGGGCGAAGATCGAGCGAGATCCCGAGCGGCCTGACATCGTGGTGACGGTGCGCGGCGTGGGATATAAGGCCGGACCGGGCTAAAGCCGAAATGGCAGGTTCGGCGGTCGGCGGGGATAAGGCCAGCTCAAGCGCCCTGGCAGGGCGAGTTGAGCGGACCGGCCTTTGGTCATCGCCGCCGCGCTGGAGCGTTGTGCTCGAGTCGTTCCTCGTCGCTCGCGGAGCCCGGATAACGCAGCTGCTGACCAGGGCTAAATGGCGATGGCTGGGGTCGCTGCGGCTGCGGGTGGTCAGCACGACGCTGGTCGTGTCGGCGGTCGTGGTATCGATGCTCGGTTTCTTTCTCATGCAGCAGATCACGACGAACCTGCTGAACAAGGCCGAAGTGGAGGCGCGGGCTCAGGCCACCGATGGCCTGAACGTCGCCAAGTCCCTGGCCGGCGCGTCGAGGTTGCCTGGCGCCTCGGCCGAGGACTTCATTCACGACGTCGTGGGCGACCTCAAGTCCAGCGGCGACAACGTTGCCGACGAATACGGGGTCGCTGTCGGGGTCGCGAACCCCGGACCGCCGGTCTACTTCTCATACGCGTCCAATAACCTGCCGACGAACTACCTGCCGCCCAAGCTGATCGCTCACTTCCCGCGCAAGGGGAAGCACGCCTTCGACTTCGTCACGATGCCGCCGCGCGGAGAGGGGCTGCTGTACGCCGCGCCGTTCGGCATCGATTCTGACTACCGGCTTTTCTATTTCTTCCCGCTCACTCAGCTGCGGGCCGAGCTTGGTGTCGTGCTGCGGACGATGGCGCTTGCCGGGCTGGCGCTGGTGTTCCTGCTCGCGGGGATCGCGTGGATGCTGACCAGGTGGGTCGTGGTGCCGGTGGTGACGGCCGCGCAGGGCGCGCAGCTGCTGGCGACCGGCAGGCTGGACGAGCGGCTTGTCGTGCGCGGCAACGACGAGGTGGCCGCGCTGGCGACGTCGTTCAACGAGATGGCGGCCAGCTTGCAGGAGAAGATGCGAGAGCTTGAGGGCCTGTCACAGGTCCAGCGGCAGTTCGTCTCAGACGTATCGCACGAGCTGCGGACTCCGCTGACGACGATCAGGATGGCCGCCGACTTGCTGTTCGAGTCGAGGGACCACCTTGAGCCGCAGGTGTCAAGATCGGCGGAGCTGCTGCAGAGCCAGCTCGGCCGGTTCGAGTCATTGCTCGCTGACCTGCTGGAAATCAGCAGGTACGACGCCAATGCCGCGACGCTTGATGCCGATCTGGTCGACGTCTGCGACATCGTGCGCGACTCAGCTGATGTCGCGCAGCAGCTCGCTGAGCGACGTGGGTCAAGGATCGAATTCCGGTTGCCCGCTGAGCCCTGCATGGCCGAGGTTGACCGGCGCCGGGTCGAGCGGATTCTGCGGAACCTGCTGGTGAACGCCGTCGAGCATGGTGAAGGCAGGGAAGTGATCGTGACATCGGCGGCTGACGGCGGCGCTGTGGCCGTGGCGGTGCGCGACCACGGCGTCGGGCTGCGGCCAGGTGAGGAGTTTCTGGTTTTCGACCGGTTCTGGCGTGCCGATCCGGCGCGGGCAAGGACGACCGGAGGCACAGGTCTCGGCCTGGCCATCGCCCTGGAAGACGCGAGGCTGCACGGCGGCTGGCTTGAAGCGTGGGGCGAGCCGGGCCAGGGCTCGGTTTTCAGGCTCACGCTGCCGCGCGCGGCCGGGAGTGAGCTGGTTGGCTCGCCGCTGGCGCTTCGGCCCGACCTGCACGACTTCGACGCAATAATCGCACCGCGCGCGCCAGCGGACGTGGCCTCGGATCCGGTTGACACGTCCGCCCTGGCATCGAAAGCCGAGCGAGCATGAGGCCGGTCCTGGCCAGGCCGGCCGCCTTGATCGCCGGGGCGGCGATAAGCCTCCTGCTGGCCGGCTGCGTGAGCCTGCCGACCAGCGGCACGGTGCGGGTGGGCAACTCGAGGTCAGACGGGGGCGGCCTGGCGCAGTCGAATGTGATCGTCATGGATCCCATACCGCCGAGTCCCCAGTTCACGCCCAGGCAGATCGTCCGGGGCTTTCTCTCCGCGAGCGGCGTCTCGGCGGCCGTGGCCAAGGAGTACCTCACGCCCGCTTTCGCCGCGACCTGGCATCCGAGGCGCCTGGTCCGGGTCATCGACTCGGTACCCGATGTCAATCAGCTGCCCGTTCCCTCGCACCTGACTGGCGGCCGGCCAACGGATCAGGTCACCGTTAACAGCCGGCACCTGCAGACGCTGGCCTCGGGGGGCGTGGCCGAGCCGGGCAGGCTGACCCTGGTGCAAGGGGGGTCGCCCTACACGTTCACCTTCGACCTGACCAAGCTCCGCAAGAGCGGGTGGCGAATCTACGGCATCCGCGACCAGAGCGGCAAGCCGGTCGACACGCTGCTGCTGACTGAGTCGGACTTCCAGCGCGACTACCTGCCGGTCAATCTCTACTTCCCGGCCACCACTCAGCCGGCGCTCGTACCCTCACCGGTGTACATCTCCGCCACGGCCGGCGAGCTAGGCGTCCAGCAGCTTGTCAACGGCCTGACCAGCGTGCGGCCAGACCGGCAGAACTGGCTGTACCGCGCGGTCAAGACCGCCTTCCCGCGGGACGCTCACCTGAGCGTCCAGGTGCGCGGCAGCACGGCGATCGTCGACGTGGGCGGTATCGCCGCCGGCATGGATCCGGCCACGCTTGGCCAGATGGAAGCCCAGCTGGTGTGGACGCTCACCTCATCGCCGTACTCAGCGAGCACGATCACGGGGATTCGCGCTGTCCAGCTGCAGATGAAGCACTCCAGCGCCTTCCTGGTGCCCGACAGCTTCAGCCGCTGGGCGCCGCCCCGCGTGACCGGCTCGCTGTACTACCAGACGCTGGATCCGTCGGGCCAGCCGCAGCTGTACATCGCCAAGGTCGTGAGCGATGGCACGCCCGGTACGACAGTGAAGTCCAGGTTGCCATTGCCGCTGCTGCCCCATGACGTCGGGCGCGGTTTCTTCAGCGCCATAGCGGTATCGCCGTCTCCGCCTAACAGTTCCTTCTCGACGACGCTGGCTGCCTGCAGGGGCAAAAAGGTTTATGTCGTGACATTGACGGGCGGCAGCCAGCCGTTGCAGCCGTTCACCTTGCAGAGCCCTTGTACGTCTTTGAGCTGGGACGACAAGGGTGAGCTCTGGGTTACCGCGGGCAGCGGCATTTTCGTGGTCACCGAGTACCCGACCGGCCCGCAGATCATTCCTGTGTCAATCGCGCCGGGGCAGATCTCCACTTCGGATACGTACAGTTCGATCGCGGTGTCTCCGGACGGAGTCCGGGTCGCCTTGATCGTCAAGAGCGCCACCGGCTCCAGCGCGTACGTCACCGCGATCAGCAAGGTCGTCGTGAAAGCCGGAGTGAGCAATAAGAAGCAGAAGACTGGCACGCTGGTCTACCTCGGCCAGGGCGACCAGATCCTCACGGTGGGGCCGGACCTGGTCGATCCGGCGGCGCTGAGCTGGTATGACGCCAATCATCTGCTGGTGCTCGACCGGCGTCACGGCGGCTCGCAGCTCTACGAGGTGCCGCTCGACGGCGACCAGTCCACCTCGGTGCCGACCCCGCCGGGCGCGATCTCGGTCACGTCCAACGGCACGATCGTCGCCGTGGGCACCGAGCGCCAGGGCCGCGTGAGCCTCAAGGTCGCGCACGGCCTTGAGGGCCTCTGGCGGCAGCTTTCCCCAGGAAGCTCGCCGGTCTACCCGGGATAGTGCCTTATCCGCGTCCTGCGCCAGGTTCCGGTTACCGGCGATCTCGGGGCGATGCTGGCAGCCGTGCCACGCCAGGCTCCCTGCTGCTCCTGACATCTGGCGCAGAGAGGACTACCGTCATTGTGTGGCACCCGTCCGGGTCCGTGGTTGCGCCGGACGCCGCACCCCGAGCGCGGGGCGGCGGCTCCTGCAAGCCGATGCCAGCCGCAGGCAAAACGGCCCACGTAAGGCGACTTATCGTCGACTGATCACGGTGCGGCTTAGAAGTAAGTCCTGCCCCGTCCGCGGGATCAGATGTCCCGCGGGCCGGGAGAGGGGCATGAGTGGCGCAAGCAAGCCGCGAAGCCCCCAGCAGGCGGATGTGGGGTCGAAGACCAGGTCGGACGGACGGGTGCCGCTTCCGCACCACATGGAAGGCGGCTCAGGTCATGGACATTATCTTCAATGGTCGGCAGACGGACGTGGCCGCGCGGTTCCGCGACCAGGCAACGGCCAAGCTCGAAAAACTGGAGAAGCTAGACCAGAAGGCGATCAGAGTCGATGTGGAAGTCTCGGTCGAGCGTAACCCGAGGCAGTCGAGCCAGAAGGAGCGCGTCGAGCTCACCGTCGTCTCCCGTGGCCCGGCGATCCGCGCTGAGGCGGCTGCCGAAGACAGGTTCGCCGCCCTCGACATAGCGCTTGCGAAGCTAGATTCGCGCGTGCGCCGCGCGCTTGACCGGAGAAAGCGCCATCATGGCGGCCGCGCTGGCCAGCCAGCCGAGCGTCGGACTTCAGAGCAACCGATGCGCCCCGAGGACATCGAGTTGCCCGAGCCCGCGGCGCCTGCCGCGCCTGCCGTGCCTGCCGAGGTAGCAGCCGCCGGTCCTGCCGCCGCGCGGGCCGAGCCCCGAGCGCGGGCGGGCAGTCCCGGCGCGGAGCCCCGCGCCGGGACCGAGGCCGCCGAGGCTGGCGAGTCGTCGGAAGCGAGCCCTTCCGATAGCGTGGTTCCGATCGACATGGAAGGCGATGGCCCGCTCGTCGTACGGCAGAAATTCCACCACGCGATTCCCATCTCGATCGACCAGGCCCTGCTTGAAATGGAACTCGTGGGCCACGACTTCTACTTGTTCCATGACATAGACGAGGACATGCCAAGTGTCGTGTATCGCCGCCGTGGCTACCAGTACGGCGTCATTAGGCTCGTCGAAGGTGCCGCGCTCAGTGGCGCGCCTGGCGAGGCACCACCAGCTCTCCGCTCCGGCGTACCCGGCAGGCGGCGATCCGCCGGATCCGGCGCTGCCGGCCAGCCTTCCGGCCAGGCCCGCGAGGAATCCCCGTCCCGGTCTCGCTGAGTCTTTTCGTCCTGCCCGCGGGACGAGGCAAGCGGCGGCGCGAAAACGCCGCGCCGCCGCTCATCGGCTCGGTGGCTCTAGGGCACATATCATGACTGAAGGCACGAAAGGTGACGATCAGGGTGGAAAGTGACGCAGCGGGCGGGATCGGCGGCAGCCAGGAGCCTATCCGCACGTTGATCGTCGACGATCACGCGCTGTTTCGCCGCGGCCTGGAAATCGTGCTGGTCAGCGAGTCCGACATCGAGGTCGTCGGCGAGGCCGGCGACGGCGCCGAAGCCGTGAAGAAGGCGGCCGAGTCGCTGCCTGACGTGGTGCTCATGGACGTAAGGATGCCGCGGAGCAGCGGCATTCAAGCGTGCCGGGCGATCAAGGACGTAGCGCCGAGCGCCAAGATCATCATCTTGACGATGAGCGATGAGGAAGAGGACCTTTTCGAGGCCATCAGGGCGGGAGCTAGCGGCTACCTGCTCAAGGACATTCCGCTGGACGAGGTCTCTGAGGCGGTCCGTGCCGTCAATGGCGGTCAGTCGCTGATCAGCCCGGCTATGGCCGGCAAGCTGCTGACCGAGTTCGCGGTCTTGGCCAGGCGCGACGAAGAGGAGCCACCGCGACAGCTCCCGGCGCCCAAGCTGACCGACAGGGAGATGCAGGTACTCAAGCTCGTAGCGCGCGGCATGAACAACCGGGATATCGCCAAGGAACTCTTCATCTCCGATAACACCGTCAAGAACCACGTCAGGAACATTCTGGAAAAGCTCCAGATCCACTCCAGGATGGAAGCCGTCATGGTCGCCGTCCGCGAGAAGATCATCGAGCTCGGCTAACCCGCCGCAGCCGGCCCCCCGCAGCTGCCCCGGGCCAGCAGATCGGCACCATTCCTCAGCATCGATCAGCGGATCCGCGATCTCCGGCTTTTGCGGCTTCCGGGCGCCAGGACCGGAACAGGAGGCACGAGAAGGGCCAGATGCCGTCCTGGCTAGGTGCCGATGGCGGTCAGGGCAGATCGCAGGCGTGACTCGGTGTTCGCGGGCAGGACCGTGCCTAGCGCGATGCTGTCGCAACCGACCCAGGTCGCTGCCTCGGCTAGCGCGCAGGCCATTGGCTCGGCCGCTCGAGGCGCGTCGAGAGTGAGCTGGCGGGCGATCAGCGTGCGGCCCTCCCTGGCTGGATCGACACGGCCGATCAGGCGGCCGCCAGCCAGCAAGGGCATGGTGAAGTAGCCGTGGACGCGTTTCTCGCGCGGCACGTATGCCTCGAGGCTGTGCTCGAAGGCAAAGGTGCGCAGCGTCCGTTTCCTGTCCCAGATGAGCGAATCGAAGGGCGAGAGCAACGTGACCCGGTGCCGCCCGGCGCGCAGCGGCTTGCCGTCAGCGGAAGTGAGGGTCGCCACGGCACCGGGGTCGGCCCAGGCGCGAACCGCGGTGCGGGAACCCTGGTCGATTTCCACCGGGATCAGCCCGGCCGCGATGGCGGCGTCGTCAGCTGACAGGCCGGCGGTATTGCGCCCGTTGCCGAAGTTCGCAATGCGCTGATAGTCACTCAGGTCAGCCTTCGTCACGACGCCAAGCGCCCGTGCCGTGACGCCGGCGAGGTGGATCAGGCACTCGGCGTCGGTGTAGGCGGCGTCGAGCAACTCGGCGGGCAGCACTCGCTCGGGGAGGTCGTAGACGCGGCGCCAGCCGGTGCGGCGGGCGCAGATGACCTCACCGGTGTCGAGTAGCCACTCCACCGCGATCTTCGTTTCCGACCAGTCCCACCAGGCGCCGCCATTCTTGGCGCCGCCGAGTTCGGTCGCCGTCAGCGGTCCGTCGGACCGCAACCGCGCGAGCACCTCCGCGGTGACGCCTGGGTGGTTCTCATGCCAGCGCTTGCCCTTGGCGAGGAACCAGCGGCGCCGGAATGAGTAGTACGGCCACTCCTCGACCGGCAGCACGCACGCCGCGTGGGCCCAGTACTCGAAGGTGCTCGCCGTCCGCGGATGCCAGTACGCCCGCTCGATCCGCGCGCGCGGGATCGCGCCAAGCCGGGCGTAGGCCACTAGCTCATGCGATCGCGCGAGCACGCTGATGGTGTCGAGCTGAACCGCGCCAAGGCGCCGCAGCATAGCGCCGACGCCGCCCGCGCGCGCCCGCGGCCCGGCCAGCCCCTGCGCTCGCAGCGTGATCAACCTGACGTCGTCCGGCGTCAATTTCAGCTCGGCGGGCGGGACCTTTGACTGTGGCACAGGTGGGAGCGTACTCGGCGATGCCGACACCCCACCCGAACTCAACAGTTATATCGGCTTAATACCAGTCTTCGAAGGTGTTGGTCGCGAAGGTGATCAGCAGGCCAAGTACGGCGACGCCGGTGCCGGTCCAGAACAGCCACCAGATCGGGCCGTGGTGCCCGAAGACCAGGGCAAGACCGCCGATGAGGAAGCCGACCACGACGATCGACACCGCGACCCAGGAAACCCGGCGCCCGTGGAAGGGAGGGAAAGGCCCGAGCTGGGAGGCGCTTTGCGCGGCTGGCGCGACCGCGCCAGGCTCGGTGCCCGCACCTGAGCTAGCTGCCGGGCGAGCCGAGTCGTTCCCGGCGGGCATGATCGGGCCGTATGCCTCGGCGCTCTCGGGTACCGCGCCCGCTACAGCGGCGGGGTCCACTTGCTTCGCCATGGCGCTGCTCCTCCTGCTGAACTCTGCGACGTGCCTAACATTGTGACGACGGGTGCCGGTCCGCTTGCGATCGGCCCCGGTACTTACAAGCGATCACCCTATTAGGCCGGCGACGTCAGTCGTCGCGAGAGCCTCACATAGTCCCGTCGGCTCGGCATTGGCCACCATCTCGCCTACCATGGCAGACGAACAGTTGTACTGGCCGGTTGCGCGCGCATGCCGGGGCGGGCACGCATGTCTGCCTCTCACTTGGCGACCTTTCGGCCAGTGAAGACTATCCGCGAGGAGCCAACAAGACGTGCCAGCAATCATCGATAAGGTCCTGCGCGCTGGCGAGGGCAAGATCCTGCGGAAGCTGCAACGAATTGTCCAGCAGGTCAACTCCGTCGAAGAGGACTACGAAGCGCTCAGCGACGAGGAGCTTCGCGCGCTGACCCGCGAGTTCAAGGAGCGGTACGCCGGCGGCGACTCGCTCGATGACCTTCTTCCCGAGGCATTCGCGGCCGCCAGGGAAGCGGCCAAGCGCACTCTGGGCCAGCGCGCGTTCGACGTGCAGCTCATGGGCGGCGGCGCGCTGCACTTCGGCAACATCGCTGAGATGAAGACCGGTGAGGGCAAGACGCTCACCGGGGTCTTCGCCGCTTACCTGAACGCGCTGGCCGGTCAGGGCGTGCACATTGTCACGGTGAACGATTACCTGGCCAAGCGCGACGCCGAGTGGATGGGCCGGGTGCACCGTTTCCTCGGCCTCGACGTCGGGGTGATCCTGGCGGAGATGGAGCCGGATGAGCGCCGCAAGCAGTACGCGGCCGACATCACCTACGGGACCAACAACGAGTTCGGCTTTGACTACCTGCGGGACAACATGACCTGGGCGCAGGACGAGTGCGTGCAGCGCGGTCATCATTTCGCGATCGTCGACGAGGTGGACTCGATCCTGATCGACGAGGCGCGGACGCCGCTGATCATCAGCGGTCCAGCCGACCAGAACAGCGTCTGGTACAGCGAGTTCGCCAAGATCGTGCCGCGACTTCGGCGCGGCGAGGACGGCGAGGGCGACTACGAGGTCGACGAGAAGAAACGCACGGTCGGCATCTTGGAGTCCGGCGTCGCCAAGGTCGAGGACTGGCTTGGCATCGACAACCTCTACGACCACTCGAACACCCACCTGGTCGGGTTCCTGAACAACGCGATCAAGGCCAAGGAGTTGTTCAGGAAAGATAAAGATTACGTCGTCTCCGGCGGTGAGGTCCTGATCGTGGACGACTTCACCGGGCGCATCCTCCATGGCCGCCGCTACAGCGATGGCATGCACCAGGCGATCGAGGCCAAAGAAGGCGTCAAGATCATGGACGAGAATCAGACTCTCGCCACGATCACGCTGCAGAACTACTTCAGGCTGTACGACAAGCTCGCCGGGATGACCGGGACCGCCATCACCGAGGCCAATGAGTTCCACCAGACCTACAAGCTCGGCGTGGTGCCGATTCCCACCAACAAGCCGATGATCAGGGCCGACCAGCCCGACGTGGTCTACCAGACCGAGCAGGCCAAGTTCGACGCGCTAGTCCAGGACATCACCGAGCGGCACGAGATCGGCCAGCCCGTGCTCGTCGGCACGGTCAGCGTCGAGAAGTCTGAAGTCGTATCGCGGATGCTCAAGCGCAAGGGCGTGCCGCATCAGGTGCTGAACGCCAAGTACCACGAGCAGGAGGCGACGATCGTCGCCCAGGCCGGTCGCAAGGGCGCTGTCACGGTCGCGACCAACATGGCCGGTCGGGGAACTGACATCATGCTCGGCGGGAACCCCGAGTTCATCGCCGATCTGGAACTGCACCATCGCGGTCTCTCGCCGGTAGACACCCCTGAGGACTATGAGGCCGCCTGGCCTGAGGCCGTCGACAAGGCCAAGCGCGCGGTCGCCGAGGAGCACGAGGAGGTCGTCGGCCTCGGCGGGCTCTATGTGCTCGGCACCGAGCGGCATGAGTCCCGCCGGATCGACAACCAGCTGCGCGGCCGTTCGGGCCGGCAGGGGGACCCGGGCGAGTCGCGGTTCTACCTGTCGTTCGAGGACGACCTGATGCGCCGGTTCAACGGCGACCGGGTAGCCCAGTTCCTTGAGTGGGCCAAGACCTCCCCAGATGTCCCGATCGAAAGCAAGACCGTCACGCGGTCGATCAGGTCGGCCCAGACGCAGGTCGAGCAGCTCAACTTCGAGATCCGCAAAGACCTGCTCAAGTACGACGACGTGATGAACCGCCAGCGCACCGTGGTCTACGCCGAGCGGCACCGGGTGCTCGCCGGCGAGGACCTGACCGAGCAAGTCCGCGGCATGATCAGTGAGGTGCTCGCCGACTACGTGGCCACGGCCACCTCTGACGGTTTCGCCGAGGAGTGGGATCTCGAGGAACTCTGGCGCGCGTTCGGCCGGCTGTACCCGGTCGGGCTGTCGATCGATCAGCTCGTGGCGGAGGAGGGCGGCGAGCGTTCCTCCCTCACCGCTGACATCATCACCGCGCGGATTCAAGATGACGCGCAGGCCGCCTACGACAAGCGCGAGGAAGAGCTGACCCCCGAGATCATGCGCGAGCTGGAGCGGCGGGTCGTGCTGTCCGTACTCGACTCGAAGTGGCGCGAGCACCTCTACGAGATGGACTACCTGCGCGAGGGCATCTCACTGCGGGCCATGGCACAGCGCGACCCGCTCGTGGAGTACCAGCGCGAGGGGTATGAGCTGTTCAATGCGATGATGGACGCGATCAAGGAAGAGTCGGTCGGTAACCTGTTCCACCTGCAGGTCGAGGTGGAGCAAAGCCCGATCGTCGGCGAGGCGGGTCCGGACGGTGAGTGGACCGGCGGCGCCGGCCAGGCCATCTTGACCGCTACTCCGCCGCCGGCGGCTCAGGGCCCGAGTCCGGCTGCCGGGACGGCGGCGCCAGCACCGGCAACTGCCGGGAGAGCGCCCTCAGGCAGGAAGGCTGCCGGGAAGGGCGGTGCCGGAAAGAGCGGGGCCAGGAATGCCGGCGGCGGCAAGGCGCCGGCCGGGCAGGTGGCAGGGCAGGCCAACGGCGATGTGGCCGATGCCGTTCCGGCAGCCTTCATGCCCAAGGACCTGGCCGCACCGAAGCGGCCAGGCAGGCTGAGCTATTCAGCACCGAGTGAGGATGGCTCAGGGCAGGCGGTCAGGAGTGCCGGTGCCGCTACCGCGGCAGACTTCTCTAAGGTCGGCAGGAACGAGCCATGCCCCTGCGGCTCGGGCAGGAAGTTCAAGCTCTGCCATGGTGACCCGAGAAGGCGCGACTGACGATGGGCTAGGCCAGGCTCTGCCGGCCTAGGCAGCCTCGATCGCCGTGCAGTACCAGCCGGCGGCGAGGCCGCCGCCTCCGGCGGCCTGGTGCGGTCCGCCACAGGCAGGGCCGCCCGGAGTACCGCCGCCCTGAGCACCGCCGGCCGGGTAGCTGTCCGACGGTGCGGTGTGCTCCATGCGGACGGCGAGGGCACGTACTCGCGTGCCGAATACGGCGATGATGCTCATCTCGAGTACCCCGCTGGCCGGGGAGGTGACGATGACCCGCCGGACTCGCGGCCGGTGCGGCGTCGCCAGGGTGGAGCCGAGCTGGCCGATTCGCCTGCGGGAGCGGTCAGTGGTCCAGGGCGCGAGCTGGCTGGCCGGTCTCGCGCCGGCCAGCGTCTCCGCGAGCACCTGAGCGAACTGACTCGGCCAGTGCCCGCCCGCTGAACGCGAGGCCGCGGCCGGGCGGGCAGCGAGCGTGCGAGCGACCCCTGGCGCTGCCAGGCGGAGTGCGTCTGGCTCCGGCGCTGCCTGCCGCTCGCCAGCCAGCCGGACGTCGTCATATGCCGGTGCCGTCTCAGGAACGGCCACGAGCCTGATGACCGCGGCATCGGCCAGCGCGGCCTCAGGCAGGCCGGACAGCGGTGCGGCTTCGGGCAGCAGGGCCACTGGATTAGCGAGCGCGGCGCGCGGCGCCGTCATGGTGTCTGGCATGGTTGAAGTTGTACCTAGAGCCGGTGACAGTCTGACCGGGCACTGAGCCATGGTGCGCCCGCCCATCCCGGCACCGCCCCGGCAAGGAATGCGGGACTAGCCTGCGTGGTTTTCCTAAGCTGTTGAGAGACATCGCTTCTTTGGAGACAACCGTGTCATTGCCGCCGCTGGTCGAGCCGGCTACCGAACTCAGCGTCAACGAGGTCAAGCGCTACTCAAGGCACCTGATCATCCCCGACGTGGGGATGACTGGGCAAAAGCGGCTGAAGAACTCGAAAGTGCTCTGCGTGGGCGCTGGCGGCCTCGGCTCGCCCGCGCTCTTGTACCTTGCCGCAGCCGGGGTAGGCACGCTCGGGGTCATCGACTTCGATGTGGTCGATGAGTCCAACCTGCAGCGCCAGATCATCCATGGCCAGTCAGACGTCGGCAGGCCGAAGGCGCTGTCGGCGCGAGACAGCATCAAGGAGATCAACCCTTATGTCACCGTTGTGGTGCATGAGGAGGCGCTGACCAACGACAACGTCATGGAGATCTTCTCCGGGTACGACCTGATCGTGGACGGCACCGACAACTTCGCGACCAGGTACATGGTCAACGACGCCTGCGTGCTGCTCGGCAAGCCGTACGTGTGGGGTTCGATCTTCCGGTTCGACGGCCAGGCCAGCGTCTTCTGGGCTGAGCAGGGACCGTGCTACCGCTGCCTGTATCCCGAACCGCCGCCGCCTGGCATGGTGCCGTCCTGCGCGGAGGGCGGGGTGCTCGGCGTGCTGTGCGCCTCCATCGGGTCGATCCAGGTTACCGAGGCGATCAAGGTGCTCACCGGGATCGGCGAGCCGCTGGTCGGCCGGCTTATGATCTACGACGCACTCGAGATGAACTACCGCACGCTGAACATCAAGAAGGATCCGGACTGCGCTGTCTGCGGTAAAAACGCCACCATCACCGAACTGATCGACTATGACACCTTCTGCGGAGTCGTATCGGCCGATGCGCAGCAAGCGGCGGCCGGCTCGACGATCACGGCGGCCGATCTGGCGGCAATGCTCGACCGGGATGACGATATTTACCTGATCGATGTCAGAGAACCGAACGAGTACGAGATTGTGTCCATCCCCGGCGCGACGCTGATCCCGAAGGATCAGTTCCTATCGGGAGCGGCGCTTGAGTCGCTGCCGCAAGACAAGCGAATCGTCCTGCATTGCAAGTCGGGCGCGCGCAGCGCGGAATGCCTCGCGGTGATCAAGGACGCCGGATTCAGCGATGCTGTGCATGTGGGGGGCGGAATCCTTTCCTGGATCAATACGGTGGACCCAGCCCTGCCGACGTACTGACCTACGCTGCGGGCTCGCCGTCCTTGACCCGTTCAGCGGCGCAGTCGTGGTAGGCCAAGGGCAAACGCGGGCTTAACATCGTCAGGTGGCAATTCAGCCGGGACCAGCCGGTCGGCAAAGCGACGAGGCAGGGCAAGCCGCGTCCGCGCCTGCCTCTTCTGTCTCACCTGCCTCGTCCGCTTGGTCCGCCTGGTCGGCTTGGCCGCAGGCTGCCTCTGCGCGCCCGGCCGAGGCGGGTCAGCCAGGCGGTCCTGGCCGCATCGGCGGTACTGGTCGCCCGCGCGGCGCTGGGCGTCCGGTCCGGCGACGCAAACCCGTGCTGGCTGCCCTGACCGCGATGATCGGCGTTGGCGGCATCGTCATCGCGGGAGCCGGCATTTCGGGTCAGCTCATGCCGCGGCGGTTTACGGCGGCCCAGCGTCAGCGCATAGAGTCCTGGGACATCGCCAGGCGCTGGCGCACAACGCCGAAGACGAAGATCTTTCCGGCCAGGCTGAGGTATAAGCTCGACGGCGGGGAATTCGGCAATCCTGGCTCGCTGGCACTCACGGCACGGCGTCTAGGCATCGCCAGGCAGGCAAGCTGCAGGCGGGCGGCAGGAGCGGGCCGTACCCTGCTGACCGCGCTCGACCGGGACGGATGCCAGGCGATCCTGCGGGCCACCTACACCGACGCCACGAGCAGCCTGGTGCTCACGGTAGGCGTTGCCGTGCTCGGCAGCGAGCGCGGCGCCGCCTCAGCCGCGCGCTTGCTGACCGGCAATGCCAGCGGTGGCCAGAGCCGGGGCGCTCAGGCGAAGCGGCTGCTGCTCAGGCCGCTGCCGGTGCCCGATACCCCGGCATCGGCGTTCGGCGCGAAGCAACGCCAGCTTGCGTGGGTGGTCGGCTCCGGTTCGTATCTGGTGCTCGCGACGGCCGGCTACGCGGACGGCAGGCCCAAAGTGCCAGTGGCCAGCGACTCGTACACCTACATGGAGATGACGAGCCTGGCTCGCGGCGTCGCGGCTGATGTCGCCGCGCCGCTCGGCACGCCTCCGCCGGTGCCCAAGTGCCCGGGAGCGCCAGGATGCTGACATGGTCTGGATCCGGGGTCGCGCGGGTCGCCGTCGCGACCACCGCGACCGCGCTCGGGCTGACGCTGCCGCTCGCGGCGGGGCTGCCGGCTAAGGCCGACATCGTGCGGCAACGGCAGATGTGGGTTCTCAATACGCTGAACGTCCCCGCCGCCTGGCGAGCATCCCAAGGACACGGTGTCGTCGTAGCGGTCATCGACAGCGGTGTCGATCCGTCGGTTTCGGACCTGTCGGGATCTGTCATCTCCGGTCCCGACCTGACCGGCGTGCACACCCTGGCCAGCAATCCTAACTGGGGAGCGCACGGCACCTGGATGGCCTCGCTGATCGCGGGGCACGGGCATGGCCATGGCGGCGACGACGGCGTGCTCGGCGTCGCGCCGCAAGCCAAGATCTTGTCTATCCGGGTGATCACCGACCGATCCGATCCCGGCTACAACGCCTTCCAGGAGGAGCCACCGGGGCGCGGGCAACGCGGACTGGCCACGGCGATCAGGTACGCGGTCAGCCACAAGGCCAAGGTGATCAGCATGTCCCTCGGCTACAATGCGCCGAGCCTGGTGGTCAGGCGTGCGCTGCAGTACGCGCTGACCCGCAATGTGGTCGTCGTGGCATCCTCAGGTAACTCCGGCGACGCCCAGGAATCCCACGGTCACGGCCAAGCGCCCTATTCCTTCCCTGCCGACTATCCAGGCGTGATCGGAGTAGCGGCGATCAGCCAGTCGGGGCAGCCAGCGTACTTCTCCAGCGACAACCTCTCCGTTCAGGTCGCCGCGCCCGGCGTCGGCGTCCCTGCCCAGGGCAGGGGCAGCCAGTACTGGGTCGTCAGCGGCACGAGCCCGGCCTGCGCCCTCACCGCGGGAGTCGCGGCCCTGATCAAAGCCAGGTACCCCGGACTGACCGCGCCGCAGGTCAGGCGGGCGATTGTGGTGTCGGCGTCGCACCGGCCGCCAGGTGGCTACGACGACCAGATCGGCTTCGGCACGGTGGACGCAGCCGCCGCGCTCCGCTCCGCCCATCGCCTGGCTGATCGACATGCCGCGACCCGGCTCACGCCCGCCAAGATGATCACCGCGGGATTCTTCGGCGGCGGTCGGGCCGCGGTGCCGCCGGTCCCGGTGCCGCCCAGGGGAAGGACGTCCCTGGAGTTGCTGATGGCTCTCGCCGCCGCCTGCCTGCTGCTGGCCGCCGTCTCTAGCTGGCGGTTCGCGACGGGTCTCGCAGCCAGGCGAAAGGCCAGGCGCCAGGCCGCCTGCGCGCCGCCGCTGCCGCATGCGGCCTACCCCGCGGCCCCGCCTTACCTACCGCGACAGCACGCGACACAGCAGTACCAGGCAGATCAGCGATACCAGGCGCCTCAGCAGTATCAGGAGCCTCAGCAGTATCAGGCACCTCACTACCACACACCCCAGGCGCCTGAATATCCCGCAACGGACTACCAGTCACTGTCGCCACCGAGGTCCCCCGACACCATCCGCTTCTGGCCCCCGCCTGCCACGCCGGAAGAAGCCCCCGGTGACCATGCCTGACCGGGGACTCCGGCAAGACCGGGGACTCCGGCAAGACCGGGGACCAGGCCATCCCGACTCCGGCATGACCGAGTTCGCGAGCAAGGTGCTTGATGTCGCCGAGTCCATCCCGCCGGGGCGAGTCATGTCCTATGGCGACGTCGCCGAGTATCTCGGGCTGGGCGGCGGGCCGCGTCAGGTCGGCCGGGTGATGGCGCTCTGGGGCGGAGCCGTGCCGTGGTGGAGGGTCGTTCACTCCGATGGCCGGCTGCTCGATGGCCATGAACGCGAGGCACTCAAGCACTACCGCAGCGAAGGCACGCCGCTGCGCCTGGGCGCTGACGGCAAGCCGTCCAGGCTCGACATGCGCAAGGCCCGATGGGCAGCGGGCCAGTTGGAAGTCCGGGCCGAATAGTCGAGCAGGTCGGCGATGCCGGCCTGCCCCCATGCTGTCTTAATCAGAGTGCTGAATTAGGGAGGCCGGGCGTCAGCTTGTCGTGGTTGCCGTGCCCGGTGCCCGGTTTTCATGATCGTGGAGACTTCACCGTGCTTTGCGGGGGGCCTTGTCACAGCGGGGAGAGTTCACCGCTCATAGGAGAGAAAATGCTCCCGGACACGAAAACTCCCCCCGCAGCAGCGGACAACCCTCCCCGATCCCGGCCCGGACGCTGACAACCCTCCCCGATCCCGGCCCGGACGCTGACAACCCTCCCCGATCCCGGCCCGGACGCTGACAACCCTCCCCG
>DASTJM010000010.1:0-12220 GCA_035716545.1 Streptosporangiaceae bacterium | reverse complement strand
CGCCCCACCCGCACCTCGCCCCACCCGCACCTCGCCCCACCCGCACCACGCCCCACCCGCACCTCGCCCAGGCGCCCATCTTGGGACATCTACTCTTGGGACATCTACGGCGCTGGAGCGCATGCAGGGAGCGAGAGACGGCTCGGGGAGTCTGCTGTCCGGAATGGTGCTGGTGGCTGGCGCTGCGCGGGAGGTTTCCTGTTCTGGCCGCAGGATTTCCGGTCTGGGGGAGGGTTGCTCGTCTAGCGGGGAGGCTTGTCGGGTTCCTGGTGGAGCATTTTCTGGTGCGGGAGATTTTTCGTCGTGGAACACGACAATCCTCCCGGACCCGGAAACCCTCCACCAGGGCACTGACAACCCTCCCGGATGCGACCTCCCGTCAATATCCCGGCCCGGGCACGCCAGCACCCCGCAGACAGGCAACCCGGACAACCCCTGACCAGGAGGCTCGGCACATGGCGACTGGCCTGGCTCGCCGCCTGTCGGCCGGACCGGCTTTGCCGGGGATTGTCGTGCTTGCGGGGCCGGCACGCCGGTGTTGGCGCTGCCGGTGGGGCGAATGGGTCCGCTGGGACTTGACGCAGCTCATGCGGACAAACGGCGCCCGCACGCCGGTCATAGTCGCCTACCGAGACCGCGTCGGCCTCGCCGCGGGCGGCCCGGTCCCCGGACGAAGGCTGGCCGAATTCGCCTGGCAGACTCGGCGCATGCGAATCACTCTGCTGGCTGGAGGCGTCGGCGGTGCCAGGTTCGTCCGCGGGCTCAGGGTCGCGGCGCCTGACGCCCAGATCACGGTGATCGGAAACACGGGTGATGACATCACCCTGTTCGGCCTGCACGTGAGCCCCGATCTGGACACTGTGATGTACACGCTAGGCGGCGGGATCAGCGAGGAACAGGGCTGGGGCCGCGCAGAGGAGACCTACGCGGTCCAGTCTGAGCTCACTGCCTACGGCGCGGGTCCTGAATGGTTCAGCCTGGGCGACAAGGATTTCGCCACCCACATCGCCAGGACCGCGATGCTCAGGGCAGGGCTGCCCCTGTCGGCGGTGACCAGGCAGCTGTGCGAGCGCTGGCAGCCCGGCGTGCAGTTGCTGCCGATGACCGACGATGACGTCCAGACGCACGTCCTGATCAACGACGAGGGCGGGACGAGGACGGTGCACTTTCAGGAGTGGTGGGTGCGGCTGCACGCGAAGTCGCCCGCGCTGGGCTTCATGGCCACCGGAGCTGACGCCGCCGTTCCGGCCCCTGGGGTGCTCGCCGCCATCGACCAAGCGGACTTCGTGCTCCTGCCCCCCTCCAATCCAGTGGTCAGCATAGGGATCATTCTGGCGATCCCCGGCATCGCGAAGGCGGTCGCCGCGAAGACGGTAGTCGGCGTCTCGCCGATTATCGGCGGCGCGCCGGTCCGGGGCATGGCCGATGCGTGCTTGAGTGCGATCGGCGTGAAGACTACGGCCGCAGCCGTTGCCGCGCACTATGGCGCTGACCTGCTCAACGGCTGGCTCGTAGACACCGCAGACGCGGCCGCGGCGCAGAGCGCGGACCTGGCAGGGATCTCGGTCCGGGCCGTACCGCTCTACATGGCCGACCTCAAGGCCACGGCGGCGATGGCGACCGCAGCCATCGAGCTCGCTGCGGAGCTGGGCAGATGACCGGCCAACCGACCAGCCCGCACGCCGCCACCCCGCAACCGACCAACCCGCAACCGACCAGCCCGCACGGGGCGGCCCCGCACGGGGCTGGCAGCCACGGGGCCGTGACTGTCGTCGGCGTGCCAGGACTGCCGGAGATCACCGCTGGCGCCAACCTCGCCGAGCTGATTGCCAGTGCCGCGCCGCCGCTCGTCGATGGCGACATCCTCGTCGTTACCTCTAAGATCATCAGCAAGGCCGAGGGCAGGGTGATCAGCGCCGACCGCGACGAGGCGATCGCGGCTGAAACGGTCAGGGTCGTCGCCAG
Source organism: Streptosporangiaceae bacterium (assembly GCA_035716545.1). GTDB lineage: Bacteria > Actinomycetota > Actinomycetes > Streptosporangiales > Streptosporangiaceae > Chersky-822. The sequence continues at coordinate 10,255 of DASTJM010000010.1, read as the reverse complement.
GCGCGGTCAGACCACCATTTCCCAGACCGCGCACGGTTTCGTGCTCGCCGCTGCCGGAGTGGACCGCTCCAACACCGCTGCTGGCACGGTCGTGCTGCTGCCAGTCGACCCGGACGGCTCGGCCAGAGAGCTGCGCGCCGCGATCGCCGAGCTGACCGGCGCCCAGGTCGGTGTGCTCATCACCGACACCATGGGCCGGCCGTGGCGCAACGGCCAGACCGACACGGCGATCGGCGCGGCCGGCGTGCTCCTCATGCGTGATCACAGGGGCCAGGCTGACACCTTCGGCAACGTACTTGAAGTCACGGTTGCGGCGGTCGCTGACGAGATCGCGGCGGCGGGCGAACTGGTCAAGGGCAAGACCGATCAGGTTCCGGTCGCGATCGTGCGCGGCCTTGCTGACCTGGTGACCAGCGACGCCGGTCCCGGTGCCGCGGCGCTGGTCCGCCCGGCGGCCGAGGACATGTTCAGGCTCGGCGCCGCCGACGTGCTCGGCGAACGCCGCACGATCAGGGACTTCAGCGATCAGCCCGTGGACCAGGCCGCGGTGCGCCGTGCTATCGAAGCAGCATTCACCGCCCCGGCCCCCCACCACAGCCAGCCGTGGCGGTTCGCCGTCGTGGAGTCCGCAGCCGCCCGGCAGCGGCTGCTTGACGACATGCTGGCTGCCTGGGTGAGCGACCTGCGCGGCGATGGCTTCACCGAGGAGCAGATCGTCCGTCGCACCAGGCGTGGCGAGCCGCTGCGCAAGGCTCCGTTGCTGATCGTGCCCTGCCTTGTCTCAGATGCGGCCCACGAGTATCCCGACCAGCGCCGTAACGCCGCCGAGCGGGCGATGTTCCTCGTCTCAATGGGCGCCGGCGTCCAGAACCTGCTGGTCGCGCTGGCGGTCGAGGGCCTTGGCTCGTGCTGGGTGTCGAGTGCGCTGTTCTGCGGTCCGGTCGCGACCGCCGCGCTCGGCCTTCCGGCGGGCTGGGAGCCGATGGGCACGATAGGCGTCGGTCATCCAGCGACGCCACCGCCACCGCGCCCGCCGCGCGACCCCGGCCCGATGATCTTCACCAGGTAGCCGGAGCCGCCAGCCCGGCCGACCACCAGCCCGGCCGACCACCAGCCCGGCCAACCACCAGCCCGGCCAACCACCAGCCCGGCCAGCCTTAGCCGACGACGAGGGCGTCAGGGCGCTCGCCCGTCTTGACGACCGCGATCGCGAGGGTGGGCGCACCTGGCACCCAGGTAGCCATCTGCACCCTCGTAGGGAAGTCCAGCTTGGCGACCAGGTCGTCGCCGTTGCCCGGCCAGCCGAACCCGGCGAGCGCGTCGCTGCTGACGAACGTTCGCGGCACTTCTGCCAGCTGCCCGGTGGCCATCGAGGCTACTTCCAGCCGCATCGCGAGCGCACCGCCGTCGCCGCCATCGGCGAAAGTCACCTGCAGCGCTAAATACCGCCCGTCAGGGCTGAACACAGCACCGGTGACCGCGCTGCCGCTAGCCACATCGATCACCAGGCCGTGCCCCGTCGCCAGGTCACGCACGTGCACCGCGCACGTGACCACGCAGCGGGGCACGTAGGCCACGGAGTTTGCGCTTGCCGCGACAATTCCCTGGAAGTTGTTCAGGATCTGGCCGGTCGCCGGGTTCCAGAGTTCAGCCGCGGCGCTGTTGCCCATTTCCGTGGCCGGTGCGAGTAGCAGCCCGCTCCTGGTGGCCTGGGAGATCTCGAACCCGGTCGGCAGCCGGACTGGCGGCCCGACAGCCTCACCCGAGGTGCTGAACTCGCGCGCGATGCCGGTCGCGGTAGCGAGGTCAGCGCCTGGCGGGTAGCTGACCAGCCAGAGCCTGCCTCGGCCAGCGGCAGGCGCGACCTTGGTGGCGTCACCCACCATGATCGCCCGGCGCGCCTGGTTCGCCAGGTAGTAGACGGGCTCGACCTGGCCGGCGCAGTCGCCGCAGCCGGCCGGCCCGATGGGCTGAACGGCCCAGCCGCCGGTGACCCTGGTGAACTCATAGCCCGCCGGGTTGTCGGGCAGGCCGAGTATCGGCTGGGTCCGGCCTTCGCCCGGCCAGAACCAGTCCGGCCGCGGGCCTGTCCTCGGCACTTTCGCCGACGGACCCCAGACCGCCGTTCCGCCGATGATCCTAGACGGATCGCTGGCCGGGCCCTCGACGCGCAGCCGGATGGGGAATGAGCGCTCGCCGTGAGCATGCGGCCGGGCGGATGCGCTTGGCGCGGCGAGCGGATGCCCGCCACCCGGACCCGAGCCTTCAGGCAGATGCTCGACGATCAGCGCCGCGGCGACGGCCGCGAGCACCCCGCCGATCGCGAGCCGCCGGCGCCAGCTAACAGGCTTGCGGTCGTCGCCCTGGCTGATGATGTCTTCCACAGGTCATCCGATCACTAGCGCCGCTGGATCCTGGTCCGGCCTGACAGCGACCACCGCGAGCGCGGCCTTGCCGGGACTCCAGAGCGTCACCTGTACCTTCGCGGCAAAGCTGAACTCGGCCACCAGACTGTCGCCATTGCCCGGCCAGCCGAATCCGGCGAGCGCGTCACTGCCGACCCCCGTGTGCGGCACCATGGTCAGGCGGCCCGTCGCCACCGACGCCACGTCGAGCTCGATGCCGAGCGAGCCGCTGCCGCTGCCGCTGCGACTGCCTGTACTCACCTCGAGCGCGAGATAGCGGCCGTCCGGGCTGAAAACTCCTCCGGTCGCCGAGCGACCGCGCGTCAGCTTGACTGCCCGCTTGGTGCCCGTCGCGAGGTTGAGCACCCGCACCTGGCACATCGCACCGCACGCGGGCACGAACGCCACCTCGCTCCCGCTCATGGCAAGGACGTTGGTCAAGGTTCGCACGACCGCGCGGGTCGCCGGGTTCCACAGCAGGTAGGTCGCCGCGGGAATGCGCGCGGACATCGAGCTGAGCAGCAGCCCGCGACTTGTGGCCTGGACGATCGCGTAGCCCGCGGGCAGCCTGACTGCCTGGCCAGCCGGAACGCCCGATGCGGTGTACTCGCGGGCGATGCCCGCCGACGCGCCCAGCGGGGAATGCGCCGGGTAGCTGGTCAGCCACAGGGAGCCGGAGCCCTGGCTCCCAGTTCCAGGAGCGACCATGGTCGCCGCCGTGACCCGCCTGACGGTCCCGGACTGATTTGCCAGGTAGTAGACGGGCAGCGGCTGCCCCGGGCAGCCGGCACAGCCTTCGTATCCGGCCGGCTCGGGCTGGATCGCCCAGCCGCCGGGGACCCGGGTGAACACATAACCGGGCTCGTGCCTGGGCAGTCCGGCTATCGGCTCGGCCATGCCCATGGCGGGCCAGAACCAGTCGGGCTGGCTGCCCGCGCGTGGCACCCTCGCGGCGGGCGTCCAAGGCTTCGTCCGTCCCAGGATTCCGGCCAGCTGCCCGGCCGAGCCGATGGGCACCGGCGCGGCGGGTATTTCACCTGGCGGCACCGGCCTGGGCACCGGGGACAGCCGCCGGTAGTGCACCCGGCGCCGGCTCGAACCAAGGGCAGCGGCGTGGTGAGAACCCGAAGGCAGGTGCTCCACGATTAGGGCAACGGCCACAGCCGCCAGCGCCGCGCCGATCAGGAGCCGCCTGCGCCAGCTACCTGGCGGGCGGTCCTGGCCGCCGCTGATGATGTCGTCCACTGCGCCCGCTACAGATCAAGCCGCCTGGAGAGGTCGGATGCGAAGATGCCGTCCGGGTCAAGCTCGGCGCGCAGCCGCCTGAAGTCAGTAAGCCTGGGATACATCGCGTCCATCAGCTCAGCGGGAATCCGGGAGTCCTTAGCCAAGTACAACCTGCCGCCGGCGCCGAGCACAAGGTCGTCGAGCTCGCCGAGCAGCTGGCTGAGCCACGGCGTCCTGGCCGGGAAGTCGAGCGCGAGGGTCCAGCCCGGCATCGGGAATGACAGCAATCCGGGATCGGCCGCCCCGAACCGCTTGAGCACGGTGACGAATGATGGCGCCCGGAGCGCGCTGATCCGCTCAAGCGACCGCCGCACCACGTCAGCCGCCTCGAACGGCACGACGTACTGGTACTGCCGGAAGCCTGCGGGCCCGTAGGCCCTGTTCCAGTTCTTGATGCCGTCGAGCGGATGGAAGAACTGGCCGATGCTCTGGATCTCTCCCGTCCGCCGGCGCGGCGCCTTCCGGTACCAGGCTTCATTCAAGATCGCTACGGTTCGCCGGCTGATAAGGCCGCTCGGAAACACCGGCGGCGCTCCGATCAGCGCGGAAGGGTTGAAAGAAAGCGCGTCCTGGATGTGGCGCTTCCCGAGCTGGCTCACGGTCGCGAAGGACCCGCTGGTGATCACCGACCGCCCGAGACTCCCCCCGCAAGCGAGGCAGTCCGTCCACGCCACGGTGTAGTCGTAGTTCGCATCGGTGTCCGACAGGTGCGCCATCGTCGCGTCGATGTCGGCAGTCCGTACGGTGTCGACCACGAGCCGCGCCGTCTGGACCCGCTTCAGCTGGACAGTGGCCCGCAAGACAATCCCGGTCAGCCCCATCCCCCCGGCAGTCCCCCAGAACAACTCCGGGCTCTGCGAAGGCGTGACGGTGCGCACTGACCCGTCAGCGCCCAGCAAATCAAAAGAGATCACGTGGCACATGAAGCTGCCAGCCGAGTGATGGTTCTTCCCATGCACATCGGCGGCCATTGCACCGCCAACAGTCACCTGCCGGGTCCCGGGCGTCACGGGCACGAACCACCCGGCAGGCAGGAACCGCACCATCAGCTGCTCAAGCGACACCCCAGCTTCACAGGTGACAACGCCGGTGTCGGCGTCGAAGCTCAGCACCCGGGAAAGCCCGGCAGTGGAGACCACAAGCCCGCCGTCATTCTGAGCAGCATTGTTGTAGCTGCGCCCAAGCCCTCTGGCAATCAGGGACTCGCCCTGCTTGACGAGCGAGGCGAAGTCCTCACCTGAGGAAGGGCGAGCCACCCGTGCGTAGGACGGCTCTGTACGCCCCCACCCGGTGAGCTTGACAGAGCGAGTCTCCTGGCCCATGGAATGTCTCCTGACGCTGCTGTCTGGCGGCGGACGGCGTGTCGCGGCCCGACTGATCACCTACGCACGGGTTATCGTGAGCCCCCGAACGGACGCACACACTCCGTCACTGGCATTAGCGGCCGCAACCCTTTCAGCTGAAGGCTTTGAATAGGTTGTCGTCCGCTGGCTGATCGTGCGCCCAGTCGGCTCGACCATGGCGGCCAGCTGGCTGATCGTCTTGAACGAGCCGTTCTGCGAGCCTGCCATCCGGCTGATGGTTTCCTCCATCAGCGTGCCGCCGAGGTCGTTGACGCCGCCCGTCAGGACGTCGCGGCACAGGTCGTCCCCGAGCTTGACCCAAGAGCACTGGATGGAGTCGATCGCGCCGTGGAGCATCAGCCGGGCGAGCGCGTGGACGGCACGGTTCTCGCGCCTGGTGGGGCCCGGGCGAGCCAGGCCCGCAAGGTAGATCGGCGAGCTGGCGTGCACGAAGGGCAGCAGCACGAACTCGGTGAAGCCGCCGGTGCGATCCGCGATGCCGCGGATCACCCGCAGGTGAGCGACCCAGTGGGCCGGGGTGTCGACGTGCCCGTACATCATCGTGGCGGTGGTCGGGATGCCGAGCTCGTGCGCGGTGGTGATCACCTCGATCCAGGCCGACGTGGGCAGCTTGCCCTTGGTGAGCACCCAGCGCACGTCGTCGTCCAGGATCTCGGCGGCGGTGCCAGGCAGCGAATCGACGCCCGATTCGCGTGCCCGCTGCAGCCAGTCGCGTACGGACTGGCCGGTCCTGGCCGACCCGTTCATCACTTCCATCGGCGAGAACGCGTGCACGTGCAAGTCCGGCTGCCTGCGCTTCACCTCGGCGGCGATGTCGAAATATGCCGTGCCGGGCAGGTCCGGGTGGATGCCGCCCTGCATGCACACCTCGGTCGCCCCGGCCGCCCACGCCTCGTCCGCCCGGTCCCCGATCTGGGCGAGCGAGAGCGTGTAGGCGTCGGCGTCGGTGCGGCGCTGAGCGAACGCGCAGAACCGGCAGCCGGTATAGCAGACGTTGGTGAAGTTGATGTTGCGGTTCACCACGTAGGTGACCTCATCGCCGTTGACGTCGCGGCGGATCGAGTCGGCGAGCCCGGCCAGCACGCCGAGTTCGGGCCCGTCGGCGTCGAGCAGCGCGAGCGCCTCCGTGTCGGTCAGGCCAGCGGGATCGCGCTCGGCGCTGCGCAGCGCGGCCGCCACCTCGGACCGCAGCCGCCGGGGCGCGCCGACGACGGCTGGCCCGATCCGGCCTGCGATGTGCTCCCAGTCTCCGTAGACCTCGTCGAAATCGCTGCGCTTGTCCGCGCTGCGGCCCTCGGTGTCGATGCCGGTGTGCAGGTCTACGCGTCCTGACGACTCGCCCCAGCCGCCGTCGGGCTCCTGCCACGGCCGCCCTTCCGGCATCGCGCCTTCGGCGGCGAGCCCGGTCTTTGGGTCGGCCAGCGCGGTGACGTGCGCCGCCAGGCGCGGATCGAGCCAGGGCTCGCGGAGGTAGCCGGGGTAGATGGTCAGCCGCTCGCGCAGCGTGAAGCCGCAGGAACTGGTCCGTTCGGCGAGGTTGTCGATCTGCGGCCAGGGCCGCTCGGGGTTGACGTGATCGGGGGTCAGCGGCGACACCCCGCCCCAGTCATCGATGCCTGCGCCGAGTATCAGCTGGTACTCATCGCCGATCAGGTTCGGCGGCGCCTGGATCCTGATCTGGGGTCCCAGCACGAGCCTGGCCACGGCAATGGTGGCGGCCAGGTCCTCGAGCTCGGCGTCGGGCATCCGGGCCATCTTGGTGTCCGGCTTGGCACGGAAATTCTGCACGATGACCTCTTGCACGCCGCCGTACTCACGCGCCACCCCGCGAATGGCGAAGATCGAGTCGGCTCGTTCCGCGCGAGTCTCGCCGATCCCGATCAAGATCCCGGTGGTGAACGGCACCGCAGACCTGCCCGCGTCCTCGAGCACGCGCAGCCTGACCGCGGGGTCCTTGTCGGGGCTGCCGAAGTGCGGCCCGCCCTTCTCTTCGAACAGCCGCCTCGACGTGGTTTCCAGCATCATCCCCATCGATGGCGCCACCGGCTTGAGCCGCTGGAAGTCCTGCCAGGCGAGCACGCCAGGGTTCAGGTGCGGCAGCAGCCCGGTCTCCTCGAGCACCCTGATCGCCATCGCCCTGACGTAGGAGAGCGTGTCGTCGTAGCCGTGGGCGTCGAGCCACTCCCGCGCCTGCCGCCAGCGCGCCTCCGGCCGGTCGCCGAGCGTGAACAGGGCTTCCTTGCATCCCAGGGCGGCGCCCTTCCTGGCGATGTCCAGGACCTCGTCGGGTGACAGGTAGGCGCTGTCCAGCCGTCCTGGCACCGTGACGAACGTGCAGTAACCACACCGGTCCCTGCACAACCTCGTCAGCGGGATGAACACCTTGCGCGAATACGTGATGACCCCTGGCCGGCCTGCCGCGACCAGCCCGGCGTCCCTGACCCGCGCCGCGTAGCCGAGCAATTCTGCGAGCTCGTCACCGCGCGCTCCAAGCAAGATGACAGCCTCGGCCTGGTCGAGCGGCTTGCCGTCACGCGCCCTGGCCAGCGCGCGGCGGAGCCCGTTGTTGCCGCCAGCATCGGACGGCTGCCGGTTTCCGGCGTTTCGCACCATGCCCTAACCCTAGGCGGACGCCTCGCGCGGACCGCCGCAGGGCGCCCGAGTTTGGCCCGCGTTGAGCAAGTCGGCGCCGGTCAGGTCGTGATCAGAGCCAGCTGATCCGCGCGGACTCGGGCTGGTCCCCCGCCGGCTCGACGGCGAGCTTTCCCTCCCTGACGCCGTCGAGCAGCCCGCGCAAAGCGGCCATGATCTCGGGCACGCGCTCCCGCAGGCCCTGCGCATCGGCGGCGAACGACTCATCCGCCTCGACCCCTGCCCTGGCCAGCAGCGCTGGGAGGTCGGACAACTGCTTGCCCACCCAGCTGACCGGGTCGGCCGACAGCTCAGGGTCGAACACGCGGTGGCCCGGGTTCCAGCCGGTGAACTGGGGGTGGTGATGCGCACGGTTCAGGCTGCCTGGCTGGCTGCTGACCTCTTCGAGCAGGTCGGCTCGCCAGATCGGCTCGTCCACCCGGATCGGCCTGGCCGAGTAGATCGACCCCTGCAGCTCACCCTGGCCAAGTTTCCGCAATTCGAGCCGCACCCCGCGCTCGGCGCCCTCCTGGCCGGGGCGCGGATTCGGGTCAACGAAGTAAAGGTCGCTCATCACGACGCCGACCCGATCGAAACCGAACGCGTAGAGCACGTCAGCCTCCCTGCAAGCTTGGATGTGTGAACATAATTCTCCGCCCGCATCGGCCGGTGCGCCACTGCCGCGGCGGCACACCGGCCTGATCAAGTCGCGGCCAGAGCCCGCTTCACGTCATCGAGCGGCACTGCACGCCTGGTGTGGCCCAGGTAGCCGGTCGTCGTCGTGGCCAGGAACAGCGAGTTGAGCAGGGCCTCGCAGGTAGCCTCGGCGGTCGCGGTGAAGACCGGCCCGAGAATGGCGTCGCTGCGCTGCTCGTCTGGCCTGACGTCCAGCGCTATCGCGTAGTCGCCGCTGCCAGGCGCGAACTCCGAGCCGGTCATGCCCATAGCGAACACCGCCCGCTTGGCGATCCTCGCCAGCTGCCGCGCATCGAACCCGCCGTCAGTCGCGACCACGATCATGCAGGAGTTGCCGCCGGGCTGGCCGGTCTCGCCGGGCTGGCCGGTCTCGCCGGGCTGGCCGGGTCCATGAGCTGAAGCCTGCGCAGGGCGGATCTGAATGCCGTCTACCGTCAGGACCCCGGAGAAGTTGGCTTGCACCAGCACTCCGATCGTGCAGAGTTCGCCGTCCGTGGGGCGGGTCACCCTCGACGCCGTCCCGATCCCGGCCTTGAACCCCAGTGCCGCCGTGCCCGTCCCGGCCCCTACGCAGCCCTGCGCGACCGGGCCGCCCCTGGCGCCCTTGATCGCTTCGAGCACGTGGCGCTCGGTGACCGGCCTGGACCTGATGTCGGACAGGAAGCCGTCGTTGGTCTCGCCGACGACTGGGTTGCAGGTCTGCAGTCCTTCGTTTCCTGGCAGGCCGAGCATGTAGCTCAGCAGCGCGTCAGCGGCGCGGAACGCCGACAGCGTCCCGGTCAGTACAATCGGCGTCTCGATAACCCCGAGCTCGATGAGCTGGGTGGCGCCGATGAGCTTGCCGAACCCGTTCCCGACGAAAAGGCCCGCGGCTAGCTCGCCGCCGGCCCGGTCCACGCCATCAGGCACGATCGCGGTGACCCCGGTGCGGATGTCGCCGCCCTCGATCAGCGTGCTGTGACCAACCCGGACCCCCGCCACATCCGTGATCGCGTTGACCGGCCCGCGCTCGTGCCGGCACGGCCCGACCCCAAGCTCCTCCGCGCTCAGCCGCAGGCCGTGTTCAGCCATGTCGGCAGCCACGTCGGCAGCCACGTCGCCAGCCACGTCGCCAGTGACGTCGCCAGCCACGTCGCCAGCCACCGCCTCCCGCACCCGTGCCTCTTTACCCTTTTACCCTGCCCGCCGCCACCGCGGGTCTCCTATTCGCCGAAACCGCCGGGACCGGACCCGGCCACTTTCCCACAGGAGCTTTGGCGAACAGGAACCTGGGCGAACAGGAACCTGGGCGAACAGGAACCTGGCGAAACACGACTGGCGGGGCTTGCCGGAATTCCGGGTTGTCCGGTCTACCGCGCCGACGCTGATGTTACTAACGAGGCCATTAGTGGTACTGGGGTAGCCCGGGTCTCACGCGCGGACAAGGCTCCCGCTACGTAACCGGCCTCGCGGGCGCGGACAGGGTCCCGCAAGGTAGCCCGGGGCTCGCGGGCGCCGCAGGCGCGGTCGGGGTTCCCGTGAATGTGGCGAAGTGGTCCGTCGATAAACCAAACCTCAGGCCGTCCGGCTGGCCGGCGCAGGCGGAACAGCATCAAGCAGGACCACGATGCTGATGACACCGGCCCGAGGCCGTTAGCAACGCACCCCTACTCCATGCTGTCCCAAACAGGGTGCTGAACTAGGGAGGCCGGGCGTCGGCCTGTCGCGGTTGCCGTGCCCGGGGCGCGGTTTTCATGATCGTGGAGACTTCACCGTGCTTTGCGGGGATCCTTTTCACAGCGGGGAGAGTTCACCGCTCATAGAAGAGAAAACGCTCCCGGACACGAAAACTCTCCCCGCAGGAGCCGACAACCCTCCCCGAACCTGGCCACG
>DASTJM010000009.1:0-24893 GCA_035716545.1 Streptosporangiaceae bacterium | reverse complement strand
GGCGGCTGCCCGGCGGCGGCTGCCCGGCGGCGGCTGCCCGGCGGCAACGTCGCGCCTGCGTTGCTGCTGGCACGCCACCGGCGACAGCAACGTCGCCGCGTTCTTGCTGCCAGGGCGGCAACGTCGCTCCTGCGCTGCTGTCGGCCAGGCGCCGCGAACAGCAGCGAAGGCGCGGCGCTGCCGCCGGCGGCCCGGCCGGGCCGTTGCCGCGGGCCGCTGAGGCGGCCTGCCCGGCGCCGGAGCTGAGCGGGTGACGGGAGCGGGTCAGCGGCGGGCGGCACGGGCGGGCCGCAATGCGCTCAGCCAGGCAGCAAGCATCCCCTCCGCGCGGCCGGGCCGCGCCCTCGCAAGGTTCACGGCAAGTCAGCCCGGCGGCGAGCCGCTCCGGAAAAGGCCTGAAACTGTAACCGCGACCTAGCTAACTACACTTGGTGAATAGCTACGCTCGGAGCCTCTGGGCGGTCCTCCTCCATCATCTGCTCCACTTGAGCCACCAGGTTTTTAGGTAACACTTGTGAGTCCTGGTCTATGTCGTAATCCTCGTAGGTGCCAGATTCGTCTGACCGGCCGGCGGGTCTGGCTCGGCTGGCCGACGGCGTAGCGGCGCCCGGCGTACGGTCTGGACGCAGTGACCACGCGCTGGACAGGCGGGAGAGAGGACGACGCTTCTTGCGGCCATATGGTCGGTTCGCTTACCCCCGTACGTCGCGGGCCGTGCGCCGGGTCGGCCGCAGAGGCCGCATGCCGAGCAGCCCCGTTATGTATGCCAGGCAGGCATCCGATCGGCTCAGCAGCTTGTCCGGGGCCGTTGACGGGTAGGCGACTCCCAGAGTGTCAACTGCTCGCTCCAAGCGCTCCACGGCCACTGCGGCGACCTCGGTTGCCCGGCATAGCGGGTCGCCTCGATCGCCCCAGCTTGTCGCCGAGAGCCAGCACAGGACCTGGGCCGATCGACGCCAGGTCCGCTAACTCGCTGCCAGCGGCCAAGATGTCGAGCTTTGCGAACGCGACGATTGCCCTGTCGATCGTGGCCCGGCGGTGTGACCTCGGGCCTGCCGACCAACCACGCCCCCGGTCAGCCGGGAAGGGCCGGCGGACCGGGGCGGCTGCTTACAGGCGCGGGTCGACGGGTTCTGATTCGAGCGCGAGCACGGCGAACACGCACTCATGCACCCGCCACAGCGGCTCGCCCCTGGCCGCACGGTCAAGCGCTTCGAGGCCAAGCGCGTACTCGCGCGAGGCCAGGGAACGCTTGTGGCCGAGCCCGCGCTGGCGCAGCCGCTCCAGGTTGGCGGGTTCTGTGTAGTCAGGTCCGTAGATAATCCGCAGGTACTCGCGCCCGCGCACCTTGAGCCCAGGCTGGACGAGCCCGCGCTTGCCTCGGATGAGGTTCGCGGCCGGTTTCACGACCATGCCCTCACCGCCTGAGGCGGTGAGGGCTTCCCACCACAGCGCCGCCGCACGGGTCGAGGCGGCATCACCGGTCTCGGCGCAGACCCGCTTGGTGGACCCGATCAGACCGGGGTCGGCGGCCGCCAGCCGGTCAGCGATGCCGAGGTGCCACTCGTGCGCCCGGTCGGCGTAACTGGCGCCCTCGCTCGCCAGCAGGGCGAATGGCGCGAACCGGACACCCTGCAGTCCCGAGGTCCGCCAGCAGTACCTGCGGTAGGCGGCGCGGAACGCCTCGCCGTTCACCGACCGCGACCTAGTGCGCTCGAGCAACCCCGTGACGTCCAGCCCGCTCGCCGCGGCCTGCTCGAGGACGCTGAGCGCGGCCGGGAGCGCGCGCCCGGCAGCCGCCCCGACCGACGCGTACCGCGAGCGCAGCAACTCCTCCGCCTTGGCGCTCCACGGCAGCAATTCGGCGTCGAGAAGCAGCCACCCCGAGTCAAGCTCGTCGAACAGGCCAGCCGACCGGACCGCGGAACGCAGCCGGGCGAGCAGGTCCTCGGTAAGTTCCGGATTGAAAAATGATCTGCCCGTCCTCGTCCATACCGCACCGCTGGCGCCGCCGGGGGCACCGAACCTAGCCGCGGCGGCCTCCCGGTCAGCGCAGATCAGCGCGATCGCCCGCGAGCCCATGTGCTTTTCCTCGCACACCACCCGGCCGACGCCAGCGGCCCGGTAGGCCTCGAATGCCTCGTCGGGGTGTTCAAGCAGGCCGGGCCGTCGTGATGTGGCCACCGGGCTCATGGTGGGGGGCAGGTAGATGAGCCACCGGGGATCAGCCGCGAATCTGCTCATCACCTCGAGCGCGGCGGCCGCGTTTTCACCCTCGACCGTGATCCGGCCGTGGTAGGCGGTCTCCACCGCCCGCCTGCCGGTGACGTCGGTGAGGTCAAGGACGTCCGGATCGCGCCTGCCGGGGCTGACCGGTCCGCCCGTACCGCCTGCCAGCTCAGTCAGGACTGGCTGCCAGGGGCGTTCCCGCGGCGCCGCTCCCCCGGGCTGGCCGCCTGCGGCGATGACATCGGGGTTGGCGGGGAACGGCCTGGCAGGCTCGTAATAGACCCGTGTCGCCGGCACCGAGACCAGCTCGCGCTCGGGATAGCGGAGTGCGGAAAGGCGACCGCCGAATACGCAACCAGTGTCCAGGCAGAGGGTCCCGTTCACCCATTCGGTTGCCGGGACAGGGGTGTGGCCGTAGAGCACCATCGCTGGGCCGCGATAATCATTCGCCCACGGATACCTGACCGGCAGCCCGAACTCGTCAGTCTCTCCGGTCGTCTCGCCGTACAGGCAAAACGACCTGACCCGGGCCGAGGCGCGGCCCTGCAGCCGCTCGGTCAGCCCGGCATGGCTCACCACCAGCTTGCCGTCATCGAGCACGTAGTGCGATACGAGCCCGTCAAGGAACGTCTCGACCCGCGTTCGGAATTCCTCCGGCTCCGCCGCCAGTTGCGCGAGCGACTCGGCGAGGCCGTGGCTGACCTGGACCTTGCGCCCGCGCAGTGCCCGCAAGAGCTTGCTCTCGTGATTACCCGGCACGCAGAGCGCGTCGCCGGCCGCCGTCATGCCCATGACCAGGCGCAGCACGCCAGGGGTGTCGGGGCCCCGATCCACCAGGTCGCCCACGAAGACCGCCATTCGGCCATCCGGGTGGTGCCCGCCGACGGGGCGCTGCCTTTCGTCGCGGTGCAGCCGATAGCCGAGCTCGGTGAGCAGCGACTCGAGTTCGGCGATGCAGCCGTGCACGTCGCCGATAACATCGAAAGGCCCGAGCCGGTCCCGCAGGTCGCTGAAGAGCTTGGCGCGCACCACCCGCGCCGCATCGACCGCCTGCTCGGAACGCAGGATGTGCACCCGGCGGAAGCCCTCCTTTTCCAGTCCGCGCAGCCCGCGCCTGAGCTGGTCACGCTGCCGGCCGACGACGTGCGGCCCGAAGGAACGGTCGGCGCGGGTAGCGTTCCTGGCGACGCACACCCGCTCTGGCAGGTCGAGCACGATCGCGACCGGCAGCACATCGTGTTCCCTGGCGAGGTTGATCAGGTGCTTGCGGCTCTCGGGCTGAACGTTCGTCGCGTCGATCACAGTCAGGCGGCCGGCGGCGAGCCGCTTGCCTGCGATGTAATGCAGCACATCGAAGGCGTCCCGGCTGGCCGACTGGTCGTTCTCGTCGTCAGCCACGAGGCCGCGGCAGAAGTCACTGGAAATTACCTCTGTCGGGGCGAAGTGCGCCCTGGCGAAGGCGGACTTGCCTGATCCGCTGGCGCCTATCAGCACGACGAGGCTCAGACCGGGAACGTCGACGATCGCGCCGGCCAACCCGGCGACGCCGGCGCCGCTCGCTTCGGCCAGCACGTCAGGTCCGCGAATCAGTTCGGTCACTCAAGTCACCGCCCGAACGTAGTCCAGGCTCGCGTCGTGGCCGGCAGAGCCGCGAGCGGCCGATTCGCTGACGCCTGCGGCCCGGGTGAAGACGGCCATCTGAGTGGGCGAGCCGACCTGCGGGTCGCCGGGTCCGATTGGCTCGAACCTGACCTCGTAGCCGCGCTCGGCGGACACTCGCCGCGCCCACGCCTCGAACTGCTCCCTGGTCCATTCGAAGCGATGATCCCGATGCCGGAAACCGGCCTGGCCGGCGCCGTGGTCACCGTCGTGGTGACCGCTGTGGTGACCCTCGTGGTGACCGCCGCGATCACCGTCGTGGGCGGTGCAGGCGTACCTGACGTTGTACTCGGCGTTCGGGGTGGTCACCACGACCGTCGCCGGCGCGGAGTCGGTGAAGACACAGCGCTCGAGTGCCCCCAGACGCGGCTCGTCGATGTGCTCGATGACCTCGATGAGCGCGACGGCATCCAGGCCGGCCAGCCGAGCGTCAGTGTAAGTCAGTGACGACTGGATGAGCTTCAGCCTGCCGCGCTGGTGGGCAGGCATGCGGTCGACGCGCAGCCTGCGTCCGGCCACGTCGAGGGCGCGCGAGGATACGTCGGCCGCTATTACCTCGGTAAACGCCGGGTCGGCCAGCAGCGCGCCGGTGAGCGCGCCCTCACCGCAGCCGAGGTCGGCGACGCGCCGGGCCCCGGCCTCGCGTAGCGTCGCGAGCACAGCTGCGCGGCGCTGTTCTCCGAGCGAAAACCGCGGCACCGCCGCGGCCTGCGCGTCAGGCTGCCCGGGCATCGCGATCGCGTTGTCGAACGACTCGGGAGCGGTGTCGTCGACCTCGGCCAGCCGGGCCAGGGCAGACCGGTAGAGGCCGGTCCTGTGCGCCAGGTAGCGCCGGGTGATCAGCGTCTTGTGCGGATGCCCGGCGAGCCAGCCGCCGCCTGCCCTGATGAGCTTGTCCACTTCTTCCGGGCTTACCCAGTAATGCTTGGCGTCATCGAGCACCGGCAGCATGACGTAGAGATGGTTCAGCGCGTCTGCAAGCCTGAGTACACCATCGAGCCGGAGTTCAAGGTAGCGGGAGTCACCCCAGGAGGGGATCGTCTCGTCCAGAGCGATCGGCACGGCTCGCGCGGTCCAGCCGAGCGGCTCGAACAGCCGGGCGGCCAGTTCGCAGCCGCCGCGGCAGGGCAGCACGGGGACACCGATCGTCAAGGGGATCGCGCTCGCGGCCAACTCCGGCCTGGCGTCACAGCGCCCGGCCATCGCGGTCTTGAACACCCGTGCCAGCGCGACAGCAAGCATGCTCGACGCGGCATACGGGCGGTCGTTGACGTACTGCGCGAGGCTGAACCCGTCAGCCTTGGCTCCATGCCGCCCGCGCACCAGCCCAACCGGATCGACCTCGAGAAGCAGCGCCGCCGTGCACCTGGACGCGCTCGCCTCGGGATAAAACACGTGCGCATCGCCGACGGAGACCGGGAACGACTGCACCCGACCCGGGTTCTTATGCAGCAAGAATCCCAGGTCAGTGGCAGGCCAGCCAGCACCCGTGGCGGCGGGCCGGCCACCACCCGTGGCGACGGGCGGGCCACCACCCGTGGCGGCCGGTTCGGTCGTGATGGTCAGCAGCATGATTGAGCATCATTTCATGATTGCCGCACGTGGCTGACATCTTATTAGCTCGCAAAAGCGATATTTCAGGCGCCAAAAGGCCGTCGTCAATTTTGCGCAGGCAATACAAAATCGGCTCGCGAGTTGCCCCGCGTCCTTGACGGGAGCAGACGTACTCTCGGAGGCTTGCGGGAGACGCGCTAACCCCGGGCATCAACAGCAGCAAGTGGCACCACACTGCTGTCCACGACGCGAGCGACCAGCAACTGTCCACGACGCGAGCGACCAGCAACGGGACCCTTCCTGCTGCCGTCTCAAGAGGGTCCTGAATCAGGGCGGCCGGGCGTCAGCCTGTCGCGGTTGCCGTGCCCGGCGCCCGGGTTTCATGATCGGGGAGACTTCACCGCGCTTTACGGGGAACCTCTTCACAACGGGGAAAGTTCACCACGCATAGAAGAGTAAACGCTCCCGGACACGAAAACTCTCCCCGCAGCAGCGGACAACCCTCCCCGAACCCGGCCCGGAGCACTGACAACCCACCCCGAACCCGGCCCGGACACAGACAACCCACCCCGAACCCGGCCCGGACACAGACAACCCACCCCGAACCCGGCCCGGACACAGACAACCACCCCGAACCCGGCCACGAGCACTCAGAACCCCCGCGATCACGGCTAGCAGCAGACGCCGCAGCCGGAAGCACCCGGCCAGGTCAGCGCGGGCGAACCCCGGCGCGGATGACCGCCATGACCTGAGTGCCGCCCGCCCGGATGGACCTTTTTCAGCAGTCTCTCTCAACGACAGCTGACAGTGCCTGTTGCTGTTGGCCGCCGGCCCGCAATAGCAGCAAGCAGTACCGCGCTGCGCACCCGGCCCGCGCCAGACCGCCGCCCCGTCGCGGCACACCAACTCGCGCGCCTCAGGTCAAGATGGCGAGGTGGGCCGCCAGCGGGCCGACGAAGAACGCTCCGAGACCAGTCGCCAACGTGAGCAAGATCGTTATGGCGAGCAGGGCTGCCGCGGTACCGGCCCGCCGCGCGTGCCGAGGAGGTTCGAGCAGCCGCTGCACCCTGGCGGTGATCGCCGTGGCGGTAGCGGCTAGGGCAGGGGCGGGAACGGCCCGGCCAGTACCCATGGTCAGCAGCGCCGCCAGCAAGATGTGACGGCCGCTGGCTCGGGCCGCGCGGTCGTCGGCGCACATCTCGGCCAGTCGAGCCGCCTCCGCCGGTCCGGCCGTGAAGAGCGGCACCGCGGGGAAGATGGCTGGCAGCGCCCTTGTCAGGGTGAGCAGCAGATGGTGATGGCCGGCCAGGTGCGCCCGCTCGTGCGCCAGGACGGCGCCGAGCTGCTCGGAGTCGAGCACAGCAAGCGCGCCGCTCGTGAGCACGATGGTGGCGGGGCGGCCTGGCACGCAGTAAGCGGCAGGCTGCGGTTCATCGAGCACAACGGCCTGGCCGGCGGCGGGCATCCGGCGGCCAGCGATCCGCGCCGCCTCGGCGTGGGCACGGGTCTGCCGTTGCGCGCGCTGCACTCGCCGCCCGTAACGCCATGCGGTCACCCCGGCCGCGGCCGCCGCGAGAATGGCGATGCAACCCAGGGTCAGTCCGAAAACCGCGCTGCGGTACACCGCCGGCGCGCACGCCCGGCCGGTCACAGAGCGGCAGACAGCCTCGGCCAGACCTGGCCAGCCGGCAATGGCCGCATCGATCAGGAACCTCAAAACGGTCACGGCGCAGGCCAGCACGCTCGCCATCGCGGTCACCCACGCTGTCAGCCCCAAGCGGGCACTGATGCCAGCGGCCGTCAGCCGCCTTAG
The DNA here is from genome assembly GCA_035716545.1 of Streptosporangiaceae bacterium. Lineage (GTDB taxonomy): Bacteria > Actinomycetota > Actinomycetes > Streptosporangiales > Streptosporangiaceae > Chersky-822. Next base: position 17,638 of record DASTJM010000009.1, on the reverse strand, counting down.
CACGGGCGGTATCCACACCGCGACCACGATCGCGTAGGCGAGTACAAGCAGTGCCGCGATCATCGATTTCGCCGTTCAGCCAGGCGGCTCACGACAGCGCTCAGCACCTCGGAGTCCTCGCCGTCGATCTGCGCCACGAAGTGGCTCAGCACGGCCTCGGTATTGCCGCCCCCGGCGAGCGCCTCGGCCATCAGCCGCGCGCTGTATTCCTCCCGGCTGGCCGTCGCTGTATAGCGGTACGCCTTGCCGTCCTTCGTCCTGGCCAGCCATCCCTTGCGGTGCAGGTTGTCCATCGTGCTCATGACCGTGGTGTAGGCGATGTCACGGTCCCGCCGAAGCTCGTCAAGAACCTCGCGGACGGTCACCCCGGTCCGGTGACTCCAGACCACAGCCATGATCAGCGCTTCCAGGTCACCGAACCCGCGCACGATACCTCCTAGCCGCCAGAACCCAGGATACGAGCCGCCGGCCGCATGCCGTGCCCGCCAGACCGCGCCCGCCAGACCGCGCCCCCGAACGCACTCAAAACGCCCTCAGAACGCACTCAGAGGCACCCCGGCGCACGCGCCAGCCAATGCTACTATCTACGTACGTAGATAGTAGGAGAAGGGCGCCATGTCCAAGGCAGACAGAAACCGGCAGCGGGCCAAGGAAAAGATCGCCCAGGCCAGGGCACTGGAGGCGCGGCGCAAGCGCCGGCAACTGATCATGACGATCACGGCCGCTGTCGTTGTCATAGCCGCCGCGGCCACGGGCATCGCGCTCGCGGTGGCCGGCGGCGGCGCCCAGGCAAGCGGCGGCAACCAGGAAAGCGGCGGCAACCCGCACCTTAAGCTCGCGCCGTTGCCGACGCTCGGCACGCTGAAGCCCGCTCCGCAGGCAGGCCAGGCCGGCCCCGAGGGCGTGCCGATTCCTGGCGCAGCCTCGCTGGCAAGCACGGCAACGAAGACCACCGGCAAGACCGTCGACGGGATCGGGTGCCAGACCAGCGAACAGACAATTTTTCATATTCATGCGCATTTGACGGTGTTCATTAGCGGTTCGCCGCGCCAGATCCCGGCAGGCATCGGCATTCCGGGCGCCAGTACCCAGAACACCGCCCAGGGTCCGTTCATCGCATCGGGAACCTGCTTCTACTGGCTGCACACCCATGCCGCCGACGGCATCATCCACATTGAATCGCCGGTGCACCGTACCTACACGCTGGGCAACTTCTTCGACGAGTGGGGTCAGCCCCTCGGCCCGAACCAGGTCGGCCCGGTCACCGGTCACGTCACCGCGCTTTACAACGGCCAGGTCTACGAAGGCAACCCGCGCGATATCCCGCTGAACGCTCACGCCCAGATCCAGCTAGAGACAGGCAACCCGCTCGTCGCCCCGGTCTCGATCACCTGGCCTGGCGGCCTGTAGGTACCGCGAGCGGACGCCGCTATGACGGATCACGGACACCGTGGAATCATGTGGCTATGTCCGTGCGGGTGCTGGACGGAGTGGCGCCGGAGTGGCAGAAGCACGTCGGAGACGACGTGCCCGTTCTCGCGAGCGCGCCCTGGATCGACGCGACCTTAGAGCGGCTGACCAGCAGACGGCTGACTCTCCTGGCGACCGAGGACGGCCAGGGTGGCGGCCTTCAGGCGACTGTCGTCGATAGCCCGGCGGCCGGTGAGATGATCAGCCTGTACCGTATGCTGCTCGCCGATCCCAAGGTATGGAAGTTCCCGGGCGCCAGCGTCGCGGCCCGCGGCGACTTGCGCGGCCGGATGCCGCCCGCCGAAGACTGGCTGCCGCACCTGGCCGTGCTCTACCCGGGGTTCGACAGCTTCGTGGCGGCTAGCGGCGGCCCGGCACCCGCGCTCGGGGCGGTCCTCGTCGACGCCGTGCTCTCGTGGGCGGCCGAGCACGGGATGAGGGTGGTCTCGTTCCCCTATGTGCGTTCGGACACGGGGCTGCCAGAGTTGCTCGCCGAGCGCGGATTCCTGGCCATCCCGCTGACGTACCGCTCCAGGCTGACGCTCGCCGAGGGTGCCGGCTTCGATGACTACCTGGCATCCTTGTCCAAAAACGGGCGATCCCAGGTAACCAAGGAGCGACAGCGACTGGCCACCGCGGGCATCAGCACCGTGCGGTGCGCCGTCGACGACGTCTGGTCCGACGTGCTGGCGCTACGCTGCGATCTCGTCGAGCGCTACGGGCAGCGAGCCGATAAGGATCTCGAAGCCTCGAATCTGCGGGCGCTCTTCTCCTGTTTCGGAACGGGCGGGACGCGCCTGTACTGTTCCTTTCTCGAGGGCCGGGTCGTCGGCTTCTCGCTCTACCTGGTGTGGCGCGATACCTGGTACGCCGGCTACACCGGCACCTACCTGACGCCGCAAACCAGGAGCGTCTACTTCGACCACCTCTTCTATGCTCCGATCGCCGACGCGATCGCCGAGGGCACCCGGGTCGTTGACCTCGGCATCGGCGCCTGGGAGGGCAAGCGCCGGCGCGGCTGCGAGCTGACCGAGGTGAATCTGTGGGTGCGCGCCGCCGATCCCGCCATCGAGCGGGCCATCAGCCTGGCAGCCGCCCCGATGCGCCGGGAAGTCGGCTGGTGAGGACCTAACCGACCTCGGATGGCTCGGCCTTGCCCAGCGGCGCGGGCTGCTCGGGCTGCTCGGGCGGCGCGGGCTGCTCGGGCTTGCTCTCGGACCTGGCCCGGCCACGCCCGGCCAGCAGCACGGCGGCGGCCCCCGCGGTCACGATCGCGGCCAGCACGGCGAACCCGCCCCGCCCCGCCCACGCGACGACCGAGGTACACAAAGCCGGCCCGAGCACGAAGGCCGCCGCCTGACCAGTGTTGAAAAAGGCCAGCGACCTGGTGTTGTCCTCAGGCGGGCTCAGTCCGAAGGACAGTGTCCAGGCGGCCGAGCCCGCGTTCATCTCGGCGAACGTCAGCAGCAATGCCGCCAGGACGAAGCCGCCCGCGGCGACCCAGGTGATCAGGCCGGGCAGAACCGCGAGCAGCGCGCAGCAGGCGATGATGCAGATCGCGGCCAGCCCGCCGGCTCGGGCGCCACTCCGGATACCGGTGGCCCAGCGAGTCAGCCTGGCCTGGAATGTGACCACCCCGACGGTGTTGAGCATGAACAGCACGCTCACCATCACCGCCGGCACGGCCGTGCGCGTGGTAAGCCAGAGCGGAACCTCGACGTTGAAGAGCGGGAAGAGCAGCGCCAGTACCGCGCAGCCCACCGTCGCGAGCAGGTAACGCCAGGTCAGCCAGCTCTGGCCTGGTGCCTTAGCGGTGGTGGCAGTCCTGGCGGCGTCCGGGGTAGCCATTGGCTGACCAGCCGTCGCTCGCCTGACCTGCCAGGCCGCGACGACAAAGGACAGGCTGTTGACCACGACCACCGCGTCGAGGCTCGCGCGGCTGGGCACCAGCAGCGCGGCCGAGGCGAACAGCGCCCCGATCGTCATGCCCGCGTTAGTGGCTACATGCATGACGGCGAGGGTTGCCGTGCGCTGTTCCCGCGGCACATAACGGCTGACCAGGATCTGGTTGACGCTCGTGGCTGGCCTGTCGGCGATCGCCACGAGGGCCGCCGCCAGGTAGTAAGCCGGGGCCGAATGCACGGCGAGAAAGCTGAGCGCGAACAAGCCGCGCAGGACCTGCACGGTCATCGCCACGCGGCGCGCGGGCCAGCGGCGCGTCGCGTTCGTCACGGGCCAGACAGAGGCCAGCCCGAGCAGTCCTCCGGCGGTAAGGCCGAAGCCCACTTGAGTCGCGGCCAGGTGCACCACCTTGACCATCAGGACCGTGGAGGTAGTCAGCCACACCCCGGTCCCGCTCCAGTCGATGAAGGTGGCCAGCGCCAGCTGGCCGGCCGGCCCGGCCGGCCGGGAAGGCCAGGAAGGCAGGAAGGACAGGCGGCGGCCTGGCGATAAGCGGCTCAAGCGGAGGTCCCGGCGGGCCCGGCCGTGCCGGTCCATGCGATCTTCATCGTGTCTTCCAGCCAGGCGTGATAGGCCTTGCAGTCCTCGTAGCTCGCGTGCGCGGACAGCACGAAGGCTGGATAGCCGATCCACCGGGGCCAGGCCGGGACCGCGGTGCCCGGCCGCATCAGCTCGAGCAGCATGCGCGTCGCCTCGTGCCGCCTTACCTCGTCAGCGCCTGCTAGCCCTGCGTACACTCCCGAACCGATGACCGGCATGATCCAGTCTCCGGCGAAGCAGCGGTGCGCCGGCCGCAGCTCGCCCAGCTCCCCGTGAATGGCCTGATGAAGCACGGCCCCGAGGAAGTCGATGCCGGTCGCCGTCTCGACGAGGTAGTGCACAGTACCAGAACCGCCCATCCGGGCGCCGATCTCCAGCAGCACCGGGGTGCCATCAGCGCGCAACCTCAGCTCGGTGTGGCTGGCGCCGAAATCGATCCCGATCTGGCGGTGGGACACGAGCACGGCGTCGGTGATGCGCGCCGCGATGCCAGGAGCGAGCGGTGCCGGGGTGATGAACGTGCGCTCTTCGAAGTACGGCCCCCTGAGGTTGCCCTTGTCGGTGATGGCGAGCACCGTTGTTCGCCGAGCATCGGAGATCGCTTCGACGCAGTACTCAGGACCGTCGACGAATTCTTCTACGAGCACGGCGGCCCGCCCGGTTTCGCTGCCAGCGGCAAGGGGCGCGAGTTGCTCGCTGTTGATGTCCTGCACCAGGTCGACCGCGGCCTTCAGGTCGACGAGGTTGTCCGCCCTCGTCACGCCGAAGCTCGCCCAGCCGCTGACTGGCTTGACGACAAGCGGAAAACGCAAGTCGGCCACCTGGCGGCCGAGGTCCGCCACCGGATCGATGAGCCGATATCCCGGCACGTCAAGCCCCGCCTCGCGCATGGCCTCGCGCTGCCGGTACTTGTCGCGGCAGATCCGCGCAGCCTCAGGGCGGACACCGCGCAGTCCCAGGCGCGCCGCCGTCACGGCGGTGAACGGCCCTGCCGCATCGAAGAGCGTCACGACCGCATCGAATGGCCAGCTGGCGTGCTGCCGCTCCAGCCACGCTCGGGTGCCATCCGGGTCCCCGAAGAGGTCGAGTTCCACCGCGCTCTCGACGTTGGGCAGGCCGTCGGGGATCCGGACGCCTGGCAGGACGACGAGCGTGAGGACGGCGCCGACCCTGCCCGCGGCTTCGAAGACGAATGGCAGGCCTGGATTCTGGGCGAGCAGCGCCACTCGATGCGTCATGTCGCGGACTCCGCGCCGACCGCTCCCGCGAACCGGCTCATGGCCCCTCCGGCCTGATGCAGGGTGTAGACCATCGGCACGGGGCCGAAGCTCCGGCGGATGACCAGTCCGTGGTCGGCCGCGGCCTTGCTTGTCGTCACGCACCCGTCAGCGACGCCGCCCGCGCAGTCCCTCGCCGCCTGCGAATTACTCAGGACAAGCGTGAGCGTGCTGCCCGCGCTCATTCGCCGAGCCAGGGATTGCGGGGCGGGGTGGGATACCACCGTGTTCACGCGTGCGCACTCGGCGCGCGTCGCGAAGACCATGTCGTAGGTGGGCAGGATGAAGCTGTCCACCATCGCGAGCCGTCCCAGGTTCTCGAACACCAGCGAATGCAGGTCCGGGTAGACGGCGCAGGCGAGCAGGGCCTCGTGTCCGTCGTCCGACAGGCCGGGGACCGCGGACTCAAGGCTCGGATGCAGGCGCACGTCAGCGGAACGGCCGCGAACGCCGAACCAGTGGTACGCGGCCATCTCAAGGTTCGTGCCGGACGGCCCGAGCGTGTGAATGACTGAGATTTCATCGAGTACTCGCGGTTCAGACATGGCTGGCTCCCGCGCTGATGCCGTTGTCCGGCGCGCAGGCGAAGACCGACGAGAGCCAGTCCGCCGGCTTGGCGTACCGCTCGCCGGGCTTCGCCGGAGGGTCGAGCACCGAGAGCGCGAAACTCTCCGCCGCGTCCGTGTAGGCAGCGTCGTCCAGTTCTTCCATGGCCAGGATCTGGTCAACGAGTGAATCGACCGCGCGCACGGTCTCGCCCCGCGAGACGAGCCGCACGCTGCCCTGGGTGGTTTTGAGCACTCCTTGCCGCAGCAGCCAGGTTCCCAGCAGCACACCGGCACCCGCGTCGCTGTTCTTAAGCGCGTCACCGGCCGTGGGGTAGCGGAACAGCCGGTCGAAGAGCACGAACTCGAATACTTCCCAGCGGTAGGGCATGGCGTCATCGCGAATGCATGCCTGCAGGGACTGACAATCCACCTTGAGTTCCTCGAGCAGCCCGGCGTACCACTGGGTCTTGAGCGCGAGGTTGCGTGCGAGCGGGCGCGGCCCCGCCTGATGGTGATGTTCGTGGAGGTAAGCCCAGCAGCAGCGAGTGTCGTACATCCCTTCGGCGTCGAGTTGCGGTGATGCCAGCCGGTCACCCAGCGCGAACAGGTTGTCGCCGCAACGCTCGCGGATCTGCGCCAGTGTCCATTGATAAGTCGGAATGTGCTTATTCATGAAGAACCAAGCGAATTTCTGCCTGGTGACTTCGGTCGACGCGAGGATGTTTTCCGGGAAGAGGACAACGCACTGGCCGTCCTTGGCGTGGCGTGAGCCGGTCAGCACCCTGGTCGACTGGCACACGGTCTCGGTGTGAGGGTAGTTCTCCCTGACGCCGCTCAGCGAGTCGGGCTCGTCGCGCATGATCAGCACAAGCTGGAATAACGGCGACCTGGTCTCGCTGTTGGGCATGAAGGCCGGTCCGGCGAACAATGCCAGGGCCTTGTCGTCCGGGCCTTCGAGCGCGTCGCGGGAAGCGTCAAAGCACGGCCCGGATTCCAGTCCTGCCGCGCGCCACCTGGCGAGATCGTGGTCGAAGGCCTCTGCCGACGGCTCGGGGAAGAGCGCGCTCGCGCGCAACTCGTCGCGCAGCGCCGACAGCGTCTGCCCGGCTGCCTCGCGGTGCCCGGGCTCGATCGATCCGTCCGCGCGCTGATAGCACTGCAGCGCGTGCACCAACGGCACGACCCTGCTTTCAAGGCGTTCGGTTTCGGCGATCAGGTCTATGTCAGCTGAGGGGAGTCTGACTGCGTTGAGCAACGCTCGCGAGTACGTGGCGTGCATCGGAGCCTCCTTGCTACGGGCCGCCTAGCGACGTAACGCAGGAACAAGGAGCCCATGGTCCAGCCGAGGTTTGGTCGCCTTCGGCGAGCCAGGTAGGGTCTTGCACCACGTCGCGCCATTAAGACCATAATAGACTGCTTATGGTCGAATTAAATGGCCCTAGGCAATTGTGCGCCCTTAGCCGTGACCTGCGTTGTCCGGTGGGGTCACGAGCTCGTCGACGCGCGGGGCCAGCTGGTCAATGGACACCGGGACGGCGCGCTCGCCTTCAAGCAGCCAGATCCGTCCGGGCGCGGCGGCCGTCATCAGGCTGCGGATCACTACCTGCTGGCCGACGGGGTGGACCACGTGCAAGAAATGGACGCTGGCGAACTCCGGTGCGGCTTCGGCCGCGGGCACCGGGCCACCCGACGACAGGCCAGCGCGCCGCGCTGGATCGGCGGTCTCGGCTGGTTCGACGCCTAGCCACCGGGCCACCTGCCGCGCCGCATTCGGCTGCCAGAACGCTCTGAACGGGTGCAGGCCGCCATCTGGCCTGGCCGGGGCTTCGACCAGCGCTGCCGAGGGCCGGTAGGCGGCATACATCCGGCCCGCCAGACGCCAGTCCACCGCTGCCGGATCCGACCGAGCCGGCTCGGGGGAGATGAGCGCCTCGGCCACCCAGCACGGCTGGGACTTCATCCGGGTGATCAGAGCCAGGTCGCCAAGGATGGTCACCTGGCGCACCCCGCCTGGGTTAGCCGGGTCTGCCGCAACGCCGCCAAGCTCGTCAGCCAGCGTCCCGGCCACAGGACCCGGTGGACCAGGCCGGATGAACCCGCGCTTTTCCAGCCGTGCCGCCGCTGCGCCAAGCATCTCGGCATAGCGCCCGGTTTCACCGGCCGGCGCGGTCCGGCTTTCGGCCGGCAGCCTGGCCAGGAGCGGGCTGACCGACTGCAAGGCCGGCCCGCGCTCGCGCTCGGGCAAGGACTGCGGGTCGAGCGCGACACAGTCAAGCTCCGCCTGGGTGAAGTGCTCGAGGACCACCTCACCAGCGTCATGGACCTGGCGCCAGCGCTGCGATACCGGCAGCAGGCCTTGCGCCTGCCGCTTCCCCAGCCAGCTCATGGCCCGTACCAGTTCATCGCCTGAACCAGCTCATCGCCCGAACCAGCTCATCGCCCGAGCTGCCGGAGCGCGCCCTTGATCGTCGCTGCCGTATCCTGCGGGTCGGGGACGGAAAGCGTCATGAACCGGAACTCATCCCTGCCATCGAGGTAAATGTCGATGTTGGGCTCGCCGCGCCTGGCACAGACCAGCAAACCGCCGCGTTTGTCAAAAATGTGTTTCTTGCTAAAGATGCCCCGTTTCCGCCCTGGAACAGCGCGACTGACGTGATCAACCGGGATAGTCAGCTTCCACGGATCGCGACTGCGGGTGAGGAGGAACGCGTCGCCATCAGTCACCGCGACTTCGAGGAAGCCGCCGTGCACCCGGACGTCGATCACCGGCACCTCACAGCCCGAACGGATGCGTAAGAGCGTGCCCTAGGTTATCCAACTCGTGCCCGGCCCAGTTGCCAGCCTCGTGGATGGAACTGGTGACGGCGTGGCTGATCGTTCCCCAGTGCTGGTAGACGTACTCGCCAGCGAAGTAAGCCGCGGTCCCGACCAGCACGCCGCCGGCGATCACGTCCACGCCCGGGATCGCCAGCGCCGTGGTGGCCAGGCCGATGTCCATGCTGCCGCCGAGCGCCAGTCCGGAAGCGGCGAAATTCGCCGCTGCCATCGCGCGATCGGTGTTGCCGCCAAGCAGTCCGTCAGGGCCGAAGGACTTGGTCGGCGCGGTGAAAGTGATCACATCGGACGCCATGCCCAGCCCCAGGCCCGCCTTGCCAAGCAGCGCCATCACGCTGTTGTCGCCAGCCGCCGGGCGGATGGCATCCTGGAACTCGGTAATGGCCTTGACGTTGGCATCCTTGGCCGCGTTGAACGCGTCCTGAGCGTCGTAGAAGCCGCTCTTGAAGAAGCCCTGCTTGCTCATCACGGCGTCGATGGCCTCGTCGTAGGTGCCGACCGCCTTGCCCAGGTCAGCCTGGGACTCCAGGTAGACCACGCCGGTCTTGGTCAGGACGACAGCACCGAACGCGCCCCACGCGTTGAGACCCCATCCAGCCTTATCGTTGCCGTCGGCCAGATCGTCGATGACGGCGGTCCAGGCCGAGCCGCCCGACTCGGGATGAGCGCCACCGCGCACGGGCTTGACCTGCTTGCCCATGAGGGCGGTGCCTGCCGCGTTCAGCGCGGTGCCTGCCCTCGAATAGGCCTGCCGCGCCCGCTCCTGGGCCTGGGAACAGAGAGTCACCGCGCGGGAGTAGTCGGCTTCGTAGTGCGAGAGCAGGGTGCTCGCCCGGCTCGCGGCGGCGTCCGCCGCGTTCTGGGCGTCGTCCGCCGTGGTCCTGGCGGTGTCGGCGGCGTGCCTGGCGGAGACCGAGTGCGGGTTCGCGTTGGCGGTGTTCTGAGCGTTAGTCGAGGTCGTGGCTGCATCGTCGGCGTTCGCCTGAGCCTTCCCGGCCTCGTTCTGGGCGGCCAGATAGGCCCTCGCCGCCGCATTGGACGTCGCCACGGCGGCGTTGGCCTCGTGCGCCAGCCTCTTCGCATTGGTCAGGTCGGCGGAGAACACGCGCAGCGCCGTCGCGCCCTTTGCCAGCGAGTCCCCCGTCAGCCCGTACACCGCGGCCAGTTCATGGGTGGCTGTGACGTAGTTCGCCGCGCCGGTGCCAGTCCACACTCCGCCGCCCGCCTGGCCCGCGAGGCCAGTCAGCCGGGCCTGCTGCCGCTCGATCTCGCCCTGCGCGGCGTTGTAGATGCCCGCTGCCTTAGACAGCGCTCCCGGATCGCCGGGCGGCACCGGGACCGGCTCGAGGAACAGCCCGCCTGTCGACCCTCCTCCGTCTATCAACATCGTGGCAGCCCTTCCGTGCTTGACATGCTTGACATGCTTGCCGTGCTTGCCTGCTGGGGCTTGACGCTGCTGACGCCTACCGAGGTACCGGGTGACCCTCGATGGTCATGGGCATCTGGCCGGCATCTGTGCCCGTGTAAGCGAGTGATCCGCTGGCCGTGGCGCTGCTCAGCCTGAGCGCGCAGTCATCGAGGCAGGCCATCGCGCCGGTCAGCAGCGATTGCAGCAGCGAGAACGCTCCCGCGGCCGGGTCCTTGCAGCCTGCTGCGGCATCGGCCGCCCCGGAAAGGCTGCCGCGAACTGACGAGGTGCTGCCGGCCACGCTGGAGATCTGAGCCGCGAGGGCATCAATGGCCCCTGGGTCCACCGAGATAGCGCCGCCGGAACCGACTAGCATCAGCTGCTCCTCTGCTATTCAGTCGTGATCTCACGCCATGATGATCGCGACCGCAGCCGTTCACCAATGGCTCATCCAGACGATCAAATATCACTATATCTGGCTTTCGGCCGATCTTGACAGCCGCTCAGAAGGATGCTCAGTCAGCACCAGATGGGGCCCGGGCAGTTCGTCCTGGCCGGGCGAACTGACAGGAAGCCCCTTCGCGCTCGGCGGGTCCGGCAGTCGGGTGTTACAGTTCACATCACCACGTTTCGACCCTCGCTGTAGGAGTTCTGCATGGTACTGCTGACCGGCGGCAGGCACGTGCTACCGCCCGGCAGCCGGGTCGAAATGCTCACTCGCCTTGACCGTGCGCATGCAAGCCAGCGGAATCCCGCGACCGTGAGCAGAGGCTGAGGTCCACCGTGAAGATCACCGCGCCACCCGCCGGAGCCCGGACGAATCTGGAGATTCTCGACCTCGCCGACCCCGAGCTTTACGTCAGCGGCGACGCGCACCTGGCGTGGCAGACGCTTCGAGCCGAGCAGCCGGTATTTTGGCAGCGCCAGGAGAGCCGGCCCGGATTCTGGGCCGTGACCCGGTACCAGGACGTCCGGCGGGTACTGCGTGATCACGAGACATTTACCTCCGAGTGCGGCACCGCCATCAGCATGCTCGGCACGGTAGACGCTGCCGCTGGCAAGATGATGCAAGCCACCGATCCGCCTCGGCACAAACAGTTCCGCGATCAGCTTGGCCGGCCGCTCGCCCCGCATGCGGTATCGGACCATGCCGGCGACATCCGCCTCTTCGTGCGGCAAGCCATAGCCCCTGCGCGCGATCTGGATAACTGGGACGCGGCCGCGGCGTTCACCCGCGTTCCGATGCAGGTCGCCGCCCTGTTCATGGGCCTGCCAGAGGCAGACGTCGACCAGTTACTCCGGCTGTCCTTCGCGGCGCTGGCGCCGCTTGACCCCCACTATCGTCTCGGATCAGAAAAGGTGACGCTGCGGCACTCGCACCACCAGATCATAAATTACTTTGACCGGCGCCTTCGTGAGCTTCAAGCGAACCCTGGTCATTGCCTCATCAGCCATCTCATCGGCATAAAGATCGACGGCCAGCCACTGACGCAGGAAGAACTGCTGCTTAACTGCTTGAGCATGACCCTTGGCGCCGTCGTCACGACTAGCCAGGCCGTCAGCGCCACCATGATCGCGCTCGCGGAGCAAGGCTGCGGCGAGGGCCACTGGTCGCCTGACACGCCAGTACCAGCCGCAGTGGAGGAGGCGCTGCGCTGGTCCTCGCCCACGACCCACTTCATGAGGCGCGCACGCCGCGACGTTGAACTGCACGGTGTCACGATCCGGACGGGTGAACCCGTGACCTCCTGGATCGCGTCAGCGAACCGCGACGAAAGCGTGTTCGATCAGGCCTGTGTCCTGGACCTGGCCCGGGCACCGAACCGGCATCTGTCGTTCGGAAGCGGCCCGCACCGCTGCATCGGCTCTCCGACGGCGAGACTGGTTTTGCGTACGGTGTTCGAGGAGCTTTTCGCGAACGTCGAGTGCTTCGAGCTAACCGGTCCGGCCGAACATCTCGTCTCCAACGAGATAGCGGGCGTCGTGAGCCTGCCAGTACGCGTCCGGGTACGCCCCGGTGCGCGGCTCGGCGGTCTGTGGGCCTGATCGGCACCGGCCGGGCCTAGTTGGCAGCGACTGGGCCTGACTCTGCACAGCTTGCTCCCAAGCAGGCACAGCAGCCACCGCCTGCCCGGCGACCAAGGTCACCAAGCACGCGCAGCCGACTCGTGGAGCTAATCGCCCACTACTCGAACACTCCCGAACTGCTCTGTGACCTCCGTCGAACTGTCGAGGCCGTGACTACGATGATCATCGAGGAGGATGAGCCTGATCTCTCCACGACTGCTCCGACTGATCGTCCGTGGCGACTCAAGGACCGACTCAGTACTGCCGACATCGACGAGCTTGTTCGTTCGTTCAAGGACGGCACGACGATTCCTGAACTAGTCGCTCGCTACGGCATTTCTCGATCAAGCGTTAAGACGCTCTTGCGCCAGCGACAGGTACGTCGTCATGGCTCGGGCCCACCGTGATCTTCGTGTCCTCAACTGACCGACTTCGTACGTCGCGGCTTCCCGTGCTGCTCCCAATCCGCAGCCATGCGGCTCACGAGATCTTTCACCTGCTTGACGAACTCTGTTGCAGTCAGCTCTGGACTAGGACTGCCAGTCGGCAAGCCAGAGCATATCTTTGGCAGCCAAGCTCGGATTACTGGATCAGGGTAGTTCAGCAAGCTATCAAGCTCAGTGGCAATCTTCACGAAGCTTGACGGCAGTGAAGGACCACTCCAGCGATCCTTTCGTGATGGCTTCCTGCCAAGTCGTATAGCTCTTGTCCCAACCTTCCATGAATAGGGAACGGAAGAGACTGCGTGCCGCCATCAAATCGAGCACTGAGAGTTGATTTGAACGTGCTTTGGTCATGCACGAAAAGAACTATACGGAAAAATGTTGCATTTGGCAAGCGCAGATGTAGGTAGACGTAAGACACGAGGGTATTTGGGAATCAGCGGCTGCACGCTCTATCAACCATAATCGGAGACTCTAATGTATGAAACAAGAACGTACAGAGACTAAACCGTTCATCGGCTCACTGTGCACCGGCTACGGCGGCCTCGATATCGCGGTGTTAGCGGTATTTGGTGGCAGGCTGGCGTGGTGTGCCGACAACGACAAACACGTATCGGTCATCCTGGACGCACGGTATCCAGACACGCCGAACCTCGGTGATCTAACGGCGCTCGACTGGGTCGAGGTCCCGACCGTCGACATCATCTGCGCCGGATTTCCGTGTCAAGACATTAGCTACAGCGGCCGTGGTGCCGGGATTGAGAAAGGAGTACGCAGTGGTATTTGGAGAAACATCATTACAGGCATTCGCTCACTACGACCCAAGCTCATCGTTGTGGAGAACGTGGCAGCCATCAGGAGTCGTGGGCTGCACCGTGTACTCGGGGACTTGGCCGCGTGCGGGTATGACGGAAGCTGGACGAGCCTACGAGCAAGTGATGTCGGTGCGGCCCATCGTAGGGAACGGGTCTTTGTTCTGGCCTACCGACCGGAAGCAGCAAACATACTCGCTGCTGCCGACGCCCGTGGCCAGCGATGGCAACGGTGGGCAGCCAGTTGCCAAGCGCCGAGCGGGTGGACACCAGGTGGACTTATCCGACCTGGCCATATCACTCTGGGCGCTACCGCCGAGCGAGTGCAGGTCGGACATGCAGAAGCAAGCAGCGTAGGCAAGATCGCCTGGGGACGATACGAAGCCGCTATTCGCCGCTGGGAAGCCTTCACCGGGCGAGAAGCACCGTACCCGGTAGAGCGAGGTACGCGCGGACAACCACGGTTAGCTGCCACATTCAGCGAGTGGCTGATGGGTCTTCCCAGTGGCTTCGTGACTGGCCTCGGGCTGTCTTACAGCGCGCAGCACCGAGCCTTGGGCAACGGCGTGATGCCGCAGCAAGCCGTTGTCGCGTTATGGCAGCTCGTCACTATGGTTACCGGACGACAGACGGAGGACAACCAGGCTCATGAACGAGGAATGGCAGCATGAGGTCTCCGCTCTCGTTAACGATTGCGACACCCACGCATGGCGGCTACCGCCCACGCCCACCATGAACGCCGTAACAAGCCAGTGAATCTAATGCAAGCACAAAGGAGGTAACTATGGGAGAAAAAATTATACACTTTTCGGATTTAAGTGGCCAGATGGCCGATGAAGCAGCGGGTGGGCTCATTCCGCTGATCCTGACTGACTATTCCGATGCTGACCCCGACCAGCGAGTACGCATCGAGGTAACACCCGAAGAGCTAGAGAAGATCGGGAAGTTATCCATTGCCGCGGTGGGTCTAGAGACCGAGCCGAGCGGTGAAGAAGAACGATCCCGCTTTGTCGTTCCGATCGCTAAATTCGCGACCCTTGCGACCGTCGCTCCGCTGGATGAGATCCTGGCGAACGCCGAGCCGGTCGAGCCACCCAAGCAACAACGGCACTCCGAGCGGCGCTCACATAGCCAACGGGCTGATGGAGGACCGCTCGTCAACTACAACGACCCTGACAACGCGGGCTTACCGCACAAAGGCAAGATCGGTGAGGCCGAGGCGGCGTTTGTGCGGGATAACCTCGATCTAGTGAATGAACGGCGCACTGCCGCGGGTCACACAGCCATAGACCCGAGCAACCCGGAACATGCCAAACGGTACGGGTTTAGTGGCTAGCCCGGCTGGGCTAGACAACCTCGCACGTCAGTCTGAGCAGACGCCGACTGTCGGGTGATTGGTACTTCGTACACAACGCTATATCTCGTCAGTGGGTACGACGAGCGGCTGATTGCTCGGCGCTGTACCCTGATAGATCGGCCCGAAGACCGGCCTCAGCTCAGGCCAGATGTCAACGGCCATGCCCGTACCCCATGAGTGAATTGTCACGCGCTTCAAATTCTTCAAATGCTCCAGCGCAGTCGGGTTCGCCAGTAGCAGATCAGCGAGAGCTTCTTCGGCGGGATACAGATTGCCGTGCTGGTCGGGTGCCCCTGCACTGATCAGCAGCCAGTCGCTTCCTTCGCGGTCCTTGACTTTCACCCGCTTCCAGAGAGCGGTCCATTCCTGCTCTGCGACGTGCGTGGTTGTGAAGGCAAAACTGACCTCGAAGCCCGCGGTTGTGAACAGCACCGTCGATGGTGCGGCGGCCACGATCGGCGTGCAGTAGAACGATGCCCCGGCGCTCGTCTTGTGCATCTTGAGATCTGGTGCCTGCTGAGGGATTCCCGATCCTTCGGGCCTCCACAAGTTTTCTGGCTGAGGTCTATAGGCCGCTAGGGCTTCTACTAGCTCCTTGGCAGCCGCTTCATCGTTCTGCCGGTATGGACGAGTCAGTACCGAGTCACTCTCGTTGAACCACATATAGACCATGTGGCCGCTGAGTGCGGCGAAGGCAACCGGTGGCTGCGAGCCAATCGTTCGGCGGATATACCTGAACAGGCCGTGTGCTCCACGTCGCGCCCCGATTGTCAGACCAGTGCACTCAACCCCGAACTGTCCTTCGCTAGTGGTGATTACCGCATCAGGCGGATTGCTGCCCTTGGCAACATCGAGAAACGGCACGGTTCCGTTAGCTAGAGTGTGGTCAGTCCGGTAGCGCTGCAAGCAGAGCCATTCAAGGTTGAACTGCTCGATCGCCTCCGTCGTCCGTAGCCATGAGATCGGCCACTCGTAGCAGATGGCGAGGAGTGGGCTGCCTGAACCGCCATCTGCACGCCCATGCAGAGCAAGTAGCCCTGGGGTTTGCCAAGGCAACATGCTTGCCACTACCGCGTCGGTCACGATGTTCTGCTCCACCTGCACTGGCAGCATGTGCATGTAGCCGCCTGGCCCGACTGTCATCATGGCGGAACCCTACGGTGGTCAGTGACTCACCGTCGAGTGGGTTTTGACCAGCGGCTTGGCGCTATCTCGACGTGCGCCGTGCCTCTCGTGCACTGGCAGGCCCTTAAACCCTTCATGACTACCGGGTTGTCAGCTCCTTCGCAGACTTACTATTGCTCCGAGTGGGCCTGTCGACGAAACATTCTTGTCGCTAGCGACCGACGGCGCTTGTATGTCCTGTCTTGCACGGCCTTCTCTTGGGCAACCTCATCGATCCACTTCCAGGAGGCTTCGAAGACTCTGCCTTCATGCAACCTACCGCGGTCGTCACGATGCCACTCTCTGCCAGCGTTGTCCCGAAAGCTCACCTTCAATGGAAAGCGGTTATACGGCAGCGTTCTGATGGTGATCTCTGACTTGTGGGTCTCATGAGGGCTGATGCAGAGTACTTCATCTTCACACTCTTCAACCCCCAGCTCATTACCTTCCTTAATACTGTCAGTGAAGATTAGCGCACGAACGACGACATCCCAGATAGGTTCATCACTGGCGTTCTGAATGACCTCGTAGACTCGTACCTTCTGCCAGTCGGTTGACGGGCCGTCAACAAGTACTTCATGTATGCCATCGTCGTCATGTTGCTCGACGAGCATCCAGGCGGCGACATGTATAGCTTGCCGACGATCATCCTCACCAGCCTGCTTGCGCTCAAGCCGGGTAGCACGCCACTCAGCTCGCAGGCCCAGGCCGAGCGCGATGACGGCAGCAGCAGCCGTGCCGACCGCAGTGGTTACATCGACCCAGGACATGATGACCTCTACGGCAACTCGTCAAACCCGGTATGAATGAAAGATCGTTGTCGCTGGCGATGTCTGGCGGCAGTATCTGAGCGAGATCCGGTTCGATGTCGATGCCGTGCTGATCAGCAATCACTGCCAGGTGCATGCCGACCAGGCTGCGTAGCTCGCCGAGTGCCAGGCTGAACTGATCGGTCATGTGGCCGTGGTGGTATCTGAAGTAGACCGCATCCGGGCCAGCGGCATCGACGAAGGCGCGTAGGGCAGTGCGCATCGCTCGGAGGCTCTGTTCAAGAGAATGGCCAGTCTTCGCCTCGGCCAACTCGTCTGACAGGAACCGGCGTATCTCGATCGCGGACTGCACGCAGTACCGCTCGTCTTCGCCGTGACGAAACACGAAGAGAAGCCGACGATCCTCAAGGAACGTGATGACGCGGCGGGCGATGTCCTTGTCACCGAGCACCTTCTCCCAATTCAGACTGAACCCGAAGGCACCTGGGCCAGTTGGTTGGTAAAGCATGAGTCCTCCCCGGCTGCCGTACCCTATACAAATACACTAGCGGGATCATTTAGGCTTGGGTGACCTAGCGTGGGCCGGCGCAGAAGTATGCGTAGCAGGTACGTGTCGTGGGGTATACGACTTTATCGAAATATATAGAGCGGCGACCGTAGCTGCGCCCGCGATGGCGGCTACGACTAGCGAAGCTATCGTCAGCCACCAGACCCGCCGTTGGAGACGTACGTTCTCGGCGGTCGCCGTGAGTTCAGCACCGGCACTGAGCACTTCGCGCAGGTCCGTTCCGAACTTTATCACCGATGTACCACGGTCGATCTGATCTTGACGCATGGCAGCAGCCAGTGATGACCGAGGCGGAATCTTCTCGGCTATGAACGGCTGCAGGCTTTCTTCAAAGTCCAAGAATTCATACTTCCACGACGGCTCATCCTCTGCAAAATTCACAATCTCCGTAAGGGCGATCTGACCGTCTACCCCAAA
>DASTJM010000008.1:0-43947 GCA_035716545.1 Streptosporangiaceae bacterium | reverse complement strand
TGAACCGCTCCGGGTTTCGTGCATACTTCCTAATTTGGGGAGGATGTTACGTTCATGCCAGTGAAGTATGATCAGGCGCTGAAAGCGAAGGCGATCCGGCTGGTCCGCGAGCATGCGGGCGAGTACCCGTCGGAGTACGCGGCGATCACCGCGGTGGCGACGCGGCTGGGGATGACGCCGGAGACGCTGCGCAAGTGGCTGCGGCAAGCCGAGATCGACCAGGGGAAGGCGCCGGGGGTGACCAGCAGCGAGTCGGCGGAGCTCCGCGAGCTGCGGCGGAAGAACCGGGAGCTGGAGCAGACCATCGAGATCCTGCGCGCAGCTGCGAGTTTCTTCGCGCGGGAGCACGACCCGCTGCGTCATTGACCTGCCAGTTCATCGACGCCTGCCGCGATCGCTTCGGGGTCGTGCCGATCTGCCGCGTGCTGAGCCAGCACGGCGTCAAGATCGCCCCGAGGACGTACTGGGCGCGCAGGTCCCGGCCGCCATCGGCGCGGGCACTTCGGGACGCCGTCCTGACCGGGATCCTGGCCGGGATCTACGAGCCCGATGAGCGCGGCCGCCGCAAGCCCGAGTGCCTGTACGGCAGCCTGAAGATGCACGCGCACCTGCGGCGGCAGGGCATCAAGGTGGCCCGGTGCACGGTAGAGCGGCTGATGCGGGCGAACGGATGGCGGGGCGTCACCCGGGCCCGCAAGGCCCGCACGACGGTCCCGGATCCGGCCCATCACCGGGCGCCGGACCTGGTGAACCGGGACTTCACCGCCACCGCCCCCGGCCAGCTGGTCGTCGCCGACTTCACCTGCGTGCCCCTGCACGGCGGCGGGTTCGGCTACACCGCCTTCTGCATCGACGCGCACGCAGGCCTGATCGTCGGCTGGGAATGCTCCCTGAGCAAGGAAACAGCGTTCGTCCAGAAGGCAATCAGCCAGGCCGCCGCCCTGCGCGACCGGCAAGGACACCCGCCGGGCGGCCGCGCCATCCACCACAGCGACGCCGGGTCGCAGTACACCTCGGTCCGGTTCGCCGAGACCCTCATGCTCGCCGGTCTGGCAGCCTCCATCGGGTCAGCCGGCGACGCCTACGACAACGCCCTCGCCGAGACAACCATCGGCCTGTACAAGACCGAGTGCACCCGCGACGGGTCACCATTCCGCACCGGCCCCATCACCACCCTGGCCGCGCTGGAACAGATCACCAGCACCTGGGTGCACTGGTACAACCACCACCGGCTCATGCACCGCCTCGGCCGGAAGCCCCCCGCCGAAGCCGAAGCCGAGTACTACCAGCGAGCCAAGACCAGCCAGGGGCCGTGCGGCTTGACATGGGACCCTCGCGGAGGGCTGCCAGCAGCACGCAGGGCCAGCCGGATCAAAGATCCAGGGCCGCCGCCGGCCCAGGCTACAGCCCTCCGCCCCATGTCAAGCCGCACTCCGCTACCCTCACACCACACGCCCGCACGGGCGAAATGCTCACGCAAAAACCCAGGTGTGCACGAAACTCGGGATGCTCCAAGGCGCTTGCTAGGGCTGTGGGGGGTGGCCCGGCTCGCCGTAGGCTTCCGCCATGAGCGATTACGAACTGGTCAGCGATTACGAGACGGTCAGCATCTTCCGGCGCGGCGGCGCGGCCAAATTGGAGCTGAACCGACCCGACCGGATGAACGCCTGGAACAAGACGCTGGGCGTCGAGCTGCGTGATGCGGTCAAGGTCCTGGCCGAGGACGGGGACGTGCGCGCAGTCCTGATCACGGGGGCCGGGCGGGCGTTTTCCAGTGGCGCCGACCTCAAGGACGGCACCGACCCGGGACCTGACGGCAAGCCGGACGTGTACACCGTGCTGACCGATCGTTACCACCCGATCATCACCGGGATCAGGCAAATGCCAAAGCCCGTCGTCGCGGCGGTGAACGGCGCGGCGGCGGGCATCGGGCTTTCGCTCGCCCTAGCCTGCGATCTGGTTCTCGCCGCGGACTCCGCGTACTTCCTGCTCGCGTTCGTGAACATCGGCCTGGTGCCCGATGGCGGCTCGTCGCTGCTCGTGCCTAGCCGGATCGGCTTTGCCCGGGCGGCTGAGCTCGCGATGCTCGGCGAGCGGTTGCCGGCGGCCAAGGCATGCGCCTGGGGCCTGATCAATCAGGTGTGGCCGGACGACGAACTCGCGGCCAGAGCAGATGAGCTGGTCAGCAAGATGGCTGAGGGTCCGACAGGATCCTACGCGGGTACCAAGCGCCAGCTCAACAAGTGGCTGTATGAGCACATCGACGCCCAGCTCGAATTCGAGGCGCGCATTCAGCAGGAAAGAGCCGGGTCGGCCGACTTCGCCGAGGGCGTCGCAGCGTTCACTGAAAAGCGCAAGCCCCGATTTACCGGCAGCTAACAGGTTCCGGAGCCGCCGCCGCGACGTGCTGGCCTAGGCGCAGCCGCTTACCCCTATTTTGATCATGCTCTGACCTGCGGGTGCCTGGCCAGGGTTGGCTGCCCAGGCCGGACGGCATGGAGTCCTGGCACAACATCAGTACGTGAATAGGCGCCCGGTTCCGTCATCTCCCTGTCGTTGTCGACGCTGGCTGCGGTGTCTATGTCGCAGGGGCGTGCCACTCGGAGCGGCGCCTGGCCGGACAAGCGGGCGGGCCGGATAAGCGGCGGGCCGGACAGGCGGGCGGGCCGGACAGCATGGTGGTGCTCGTTGCTGCTGTCGGCGGCCGGTCAGGGTGAGCAACGGGGTACTCGTTCCTGCTGTTGGGACGACATCAGGCAGGGCCACGTTGTTGAGTCCGGGCTGGTTTCAGCATCGTGAGGCTGCTTGCTGCTGTTCCGGTCGGCCAGGCCGATGGCCCGAGGTTTACTGACGGACCAATTCCCCGTCCATGCGGTGAGGCGCCAGGGCACAGCCGTCACATTGGTCACTTCGAACTCGCCAGCAACTCAGGTACTGTGCGGTAGGGTTTTGACAGCCCGAAACCGGCGTATGACCAGTGTGCTGTACGTCCTTTTCAAGATCAGCTTAAAGGTCATGGGCCACTTCGCGGCCCGGCTGTGGTGATGAAAACGTGGGGACCCGGTTTTCGCTCGTGGGGATCCGGTTTTTGCGTGGTGGGGACCCGGTTTTTGCGTCAGGGTAGCTGGCGCTGGGCCTAGGCGCGGACCTTTCTGCGGCGCCGCAGGCCATTCAGCATGCCGTTGTCGTTGCCGTTGGCGAGATCCAGCCAGCCCGATGCCAGCAGGCGGCCGGTCGCCGCGCCGACGACGCCGGGATTGGCGCCTTCGAGCAGCTCTCCCGCGTACGCGCGGACCAGCGGATGCATGCGGTAAGAGGCTCCCCGGGCGCTGTCGGCCGTGGGGGTTCCGTGGATACGGTACAGCAGCCCGGCGTTGGCCAGGGCGGGAGCGGCCGCGCTGGCTGAGGGGTCGTCGAGCAGGGAGGCGATCAGCCAGCCGGGCAGGTCGCGCGGGCCCGCCGCGGCGAGCAGGGCGAAGATCGTGCGGACCGGGCCGCTCAGGGGTTGCGTCGCCGCCGCGAACCTGGCCCGCACTGACTGGTCGCCGAGTGCCAGTTCGTCGAGGCGACTTTTCTCGCTGGCCAGCAGCGTGGCTAGCGCGCTCACGGAGAGGTCAGGATCGTCGGCCAGCCTGGCTCCCGCGATCCGCAGCGCCAGCGGCAGATAGCCGCACGCATCGGCGATGTCCATGGCGGCCTCGGCGCTCGCGCCGACCATGGCACGGCCCGAGATTCGCCCGAGCATGGTCACCGAGTCGGCGGGCAGCATGCCGCCAAGTTCCACGATCCTGGCGCCGTCGATGTCGGCCAGCCTGGAACGGCTGGTGACCAGGACGGCTGAGCCCGGCGTGTTCGGCAGCAGCGGGCGGACCTGGGACGCGCTGCTCGCACCGTCGGCCAGCAGCAGAACCCGCCGGCCGGCCAGTACCGACCTGTACATCGCCTCCCGCTCGAACCTGCTCATCGGGATCTCAGAGTTCGGCACCCCGAGGCCGCGTAGCAGCTCACCGAGCACGACCTGAGAGTCACGCGCCTGACCCGCGTCGTCGAGCCAGGCACACAGCTGCCCGTCGGGGAACGCGGGCATCGCCAGATGCGCCGCGTGCACCGCAAGCTCCGTCTTCCCGCCTCCCGGCATTCCGCTGATGACGGTCACTGCCATTCCGTCGCCAGGCAGCCGGCCAAGCAGTTCGGTCAGTTCCGCCGTTCGCCCGGTGAAATCGGCTACCGAGGCAGGCAGCTGGCAGGCGGGCCAGCGCGCGGCACCAACCGGGGTCTTGGCCTGCAGCGCTGGGCGATTCGGCAGGTGTTTCAGCGCAGGGTCGTCCGCGAGTACCTGGCGGTGCAGGTCCTGCAGTTCGGGGCCCGGCTCGATGCCGTACGTCGTCACTAGGGTCATCCTCAGCCTGCCGTAGGCCGCGAGCGCCTCCGCGCGCGCGCCGCACCGGTACAGGGCGGTCATCAGCTGCGCCCAGGCGTGCTCGCGCAGCGGGTCGGCGGTCACGATGCTCCTGAGCTCGGTGAGCACTTGCCGGTGCTGGCCGAGCTCAAGCTTGGCGTCCATCAGCGCGTCTTGAGCCTCTGTGTGCTGATCGAGCAGCTTATCCCTCTCCTGCACGTTGGGCAGGTCAGCCAGGGGCGGATCCCGCCACAAGTTCAGAGCCTCGCTGAGCATGGCCTCGGCCCCGATGACGTCGCCTTTGTCGAGGGCCTTCCGGCCGCCTGACACCAGGTCGCGGAATTTGTAGAGGTCAAGCTCGTCGTAGCCGACTTCGATGAGGTAACCGGATGGGTGGGTGAGCACGCGGTGCCCGTCGGGCAGCAGCTTGCGGATCCCGTAGACACAACTGCGTAATGAGACCTCGGGACTGAGCGGCGGGCTGTCTCCCCACAGCGCGGTGACGAGGCTGGTGACCGAGCATGGCTGGCCGGCGTTGAGCAGGAGCAGCGAGAGGGTCAGGCGGTGCAGCCGCCGGCTGACGGGCACCGGACTCTCGTGGTCGTCCTTGACATCTAACGGACCAAGAATGCTGAACTGCATCGGCTCCCCAGACTGCACCAGAAACGAGAAGGGCTCATCGTAATCACACAATCGCGATGTGCCACTAGTAAACGGCACGATTCGTCGATGTTTCGCCTGCGCTGTGAAGGCGGGTGTGACATCCGAGCGACGCCCGCTGGATCGGTCAAGACGGTTACAGAGAGTTGGCAAATCTGGGTCCACCTGCGGGTTCATGGCGAGATCACGCATCGTTCATGCCGGTCGCCCTAGAGTCCTCGATCGCGGGGGCGCTGGAAGTTCGGGGGGTGGCGGTTCAGGGAGCAGGGATGCACAAGGACATGCGGCTGACCGGCCGCAAGGCAGCGGCAGGGCTCTTGGCGTGCGGGCTGATCGTCATGCTGGCCGCGTGCGGACGCAGCCAGGCGGACGTCGCATTGCCGAAGAAACCCGCGGCACCGGCAGCCGCTCACGCGCTCGCCCATGCCGCCGCGGGGGCGCCGTCCGCTCGTCAGCTAGTCGTCGCGGCCTACGAAGGCTATTGGACGGCGACCAATCAGGCGATCAACTCTCGCAGCCCGGCGGCGGCCAGGGCGGTGCTCGCCGCGCACGTCCCGGTCAGCGCGGTGCCCAAGCTGGTCGCCGGCATGGCTGTCCTGTGGCAGCGCGGCGAGATGGCATTCGGCGCGCCGGTGTTTCACATCCGGGGCGTCCGGCTGACGGGCGCGAAGACGGCCGCCGTGCACGACTGCATCGACCTGAGCCACACCGGATTTCAGAACCGCAGGACCGGCCAGATCGTCGGAGGCCTCGGCCAGTCACACGACTACCTGATCACCACGCTCGTTCTCACTCACGGGCGGTGGCTGGTCACAGGAGCTATCCCGGTGGTGGAACCATGCAAGTACTGACCCGCGCGCTCTGTGTCGTGGCCGCTGGCGCCTGCCTCACGCTGGCGCCTGCCGCTTCCGCGGCCCCGGCCTCACCCTCGGCGCCGGCGGCATCGCCGTCAGGCGGCGGGTGCTACCCGATCGACTTCACGTGGATCTGCATCGACAGCGGCGGTGCGCCAGGCAGCCCGGGATCAGGCGGATCATCCAAGGTCACCTGCACCTACACCAAGGCCAGCGAAGCCATCTTGGAGCGGACAGGCACCGGGCCGCCCGCGCCCGGCTATCAGTGGGACATCATGACCTGTCCGGGTGCCGCCGGCAGCTCGATCGGCGGCCAGCTCGTCCAGGTCAACAAGAAAACCGGCACTCCTTCGATCAGCCCGATCGAACTTCTCAAGATCGCGATCGGCGAGCTTTCCATTCCGGCGCTCGCGGCGAAGACAGCGCCCCCGATGGGCAAGGACGGGCTCGTCGGCCTGCCCGAGTGGTTCTGGGTGCCGAAATCGGAATGGAAGAACACCAGTGTCACGGTCACCGCGGGCCCGGTATTCGCGATCGCGACCGCCAAGCCTACGACGATGACGTACGTGCCGGGCGGAGGGCTGTCCAGCGTGTCATGCTCGGGACCCGGGAGCGCCTTCGCAACAGGCGAGCCGGCCAGCGGCCAGCACACCCGGTGCTCGTACACCTACGGTCAGCCCTCGGCCGGGCAGCCAGGAAACGCCTATCAGGCGGCGGTGGTGGTGACCTGGACGATCAGCTGGACCGGCTCGGGCGGTGCCGGCGGCACGATCACTACCGGCTATACCACGGGGACGGCGTTCGGCGTCCGGGTGGCGCAATCTGAGGCGCTGGTGACCACGCCATGAGTTCAGCATCGGGTCCCCAGGTCGGGACGGCCTTTCATCCCGAGCTTGAGTTCAACGGGTCTGGGCCCAGGCAGTGGCAGCCAGGCCAGCTCGCGAAGCTGCCACGGCGGCGGCGGCCGGGCATGATCGCGCTGGCCGTAGCGCTGATCGGCCTCGGCATCCTGGCGAGCGCGTCCGTGTACGCCGCGACCAACCTGCGGGTTCCGGTGCTCGTCGTGACGGCGAACATTCCGGCCGGCGGGGTAATCACGGCCAGTTCGGTTGGCACGGCCGACATCGCGGTGAGCACCGGCGTTCAGACGATTCCCGCCTCGCAGCTGAGCCAGGTCGTAGGGCAGATCGCGGGTACCGCCCTGCACCCCGGCATGCTGTTCACCAGCGCCGAGATCGCGACCGTGCGGCCGCCGGGGCCCGGGCAGGTGCTCGTGCCGCTGCCGGTCAAGCCGTCGATCCTGCCTGCCAGCGGCATCGAACCTGGGGATCACGTGATCGTCGAGGCGACGCCGGGCTCCCAGGGCCAGCCGGGTTCGTCGAGCGCGGCACCGGTGCTCCCCTCACCGGTGCCGGGGATCGTCGAGGGTGTCAGCCTCGCCACCGACGCAGACGGTTACGACGTGGTCGACATCCTGGTCGCCAAGCAGAGCGGTGACGCGGTCGCCGCGCAGGCGTCGACTGGGCAGATCGCCTTGATCGTCACCAAGCGAGCGGCCTGATGGCCATCTACGCGCTGATCTCGCCTGGTGGTTCGCCGGGTTGCACCACGGCGACGCTGGCGCTCGCGCTGGCCTGGCCAAGGCAGGTGATCGTGGCCGAGTGCGACCCGGGCGGAGGTGACATCCTGGCCGGGCTGTTCGCCGGGCACCTGCAAGCTCCGCGTGGCCTGCTGGGAGTGGCGTTCGAGGCCAGCCGCGGCCCAGCCGCGGTCGCCGCCGAACTGGCCACCCAGTTGGTGCCGCTGGACGAAAGCGGCCAGCGCCGGCTGCTCGCCGGGATCAGCGATCCCCGTCAGGCGCTCGGCCTGTCTCCGGTCTGGCCTGCCATCTCGGCCGGGTTTGCCAGCCAGCCAGCCGACGTGCTCGCCGACTGCGGGCGGTTCGACGCCGGGGTGAGCCAGCCGCTCAGTCTGCTTGCCGATGCCGCGGCGATCATCATGGTGATGCGGCCGACTCTGCGCCAGGTGGCGGGAGCAAGGCCCAGGATCGACCTGGCGGCGCAGATAGCGGGAGGCAGGGACCGGATCGGGTTGCTGCTCGTCGGTGACTCGGGGATTCCGCAGGCCGACCTCACCAGGACACTCGATGTGCCGGTGCTCGGGACGCTGCCCGAGGACGCTAAGACCGCGCGGGTGCTTTCCGACGGCGAGGGCCAGCGGACCCACCTTGACCGCCGGCCGCTGATGCGGGCGGCGCGGGTCGCCGGACAGGCAGTGGCCCGCCGTCGCGCACCGCTGCCAGAACGCGCTGCCGGTCAGGCCGCGAGTCAGGTCGCGAGTCAGGTCGCGAGCCGGTCCGGCAGCCTGGCCGCGGATCTATCCGGGGGTGCTAAGTGACCGGCTTGCCCTGGCCTCCCGTGAGCAACGGCGGCGGTCACAGCTACGCGGACGGCAACGGCCACGGCTACGGCAACGGCAATGACTACGGGAAGGGGAACGGACATAAGCCCGTCAGTCCCGCTGCTGATCACGAGGCGGCAGTCAATCCCGTGCTATCCGCTGACCCGGCCGGCACCGGCGGCTGGTCGTTCACGCCGCCGTCGCATCCGGAATCCGCCGGCCTCAGCGACACCAGGCTGCTAGCCGGCGTGCCTGAGATCCTGGCGATGGTCGCCGACATGCTGCCCGACCGTGCTACCCAGGCCGAGGTCATGCCGCTGATCAGGGACGCGGTCCGTGGCTGGACGCAGAACCAGGTGCGCCGGGGCTTGCCGGTACCGAGCCCGGCCGAGCTCGAGGCGCTCGCTGGCGCCGTTTACGACCAGCGGTACGGGCTCGGGCCGCTGGCCAGCTACCTGCGCGACCCCGAGGTAGAGAACGTCGACATCAACGGTTATGACCGGGTGTGGGTGACGTACTCGACCGGTGAACGAGTCGCGGCCGCGCCGATCGCGGCCAGCGACGAGGCGCTCGCGGCCATGATCCGCGGCTGGGCCACCAGGGGCGGGCAGACCGCGCGTGACTTCTCCGCCGCATCGCCGCTGGTCAATGTCGCGCTCGAAGGCGGGGCGCGGATGACCGCCACGATGTCAGTGACGCCCAGGCCCTGCGTGTCGCTGCGCCGGCACGGCCAGCTGGATGTCACGCTGTCCCGTCTGATCAAGCTGGGCACGCTTGACCAGGTGACGGCCGCCTTCCTGGCCGCTGCCGTCAAGAGCCGCTGCAATGTGATCGTCACCGGCGGTGTCAACGCCGGGAAGACCACGCTGCTGCGGGCGCTCGCGAGCGAGATCTCGCCAAGCGAGCGGATCGCGACCCTGGAGTCCGAATACGAGCTCTACCTGCACCAGCAGGAGCAGCACCCGGACGTGATCGCCTTCGAGGCGCGGGAGGCCAACTCCGAGGGCGCCGGATCGATCTCGCTGCACGACCTGATCGCGCACGCGCTGCGGCACAATCCGCAGCGGATCATCGTCGGCGAAGTCAGGCGCAGCGAGATCATGCCGATGCTCGAGGCGATGAATTCGGGCCAGGAAGGCTCGATGTGCACCTTGCACGCCAACTCGCCCGCCGAGGCATTCGACCGGATCCTGATCCTGGGCCTGCGCGGCGGGCTGGCGCTCGCCGAGCGTGCCATCCACATTCTGGTGGGCATGGCGGTCGACCTGATCGTGCAGGTGCGCAAACGGTTCGACGGCCAGCGCACGGTCCGTTATGTCGCGGAGATCATCGAGGTCATGCCGCCGGGCGACACCGACCGGCCGGCGGTCAACCGGCTCTTCCTGCCGACCGGGCCGAACGGGCGGGCGGCGCCGGCGCACACCCCGTCGCCGCCGATGATGGCCAGGCTCGAAGCCGCCGGGTTCGACGCGCGCCTGCTTGACGCGCACAGAGGACCCGTGCGCCCCGGGCATCCAGTGCAGCCTGGCCACAACTGGCGGTGATCCGATGATCCTTCTCGCCGCTGGTGCCGGTGCCCTGGTCATGATCGGCCTGGTGCTGTTCGCCGCCGAGCTGACCCGCCGCGCACCAGCGCCAGGCACGCCCGCCAGGCGAGGGTTCCGGATCACGGAGCTGAGCGGGTCATCGGGCCGTATGATCGTCGTCGCCTTGGTGGCTGGCCTGGCGATGCTGGCGGTGACCCGCTGGCCGGTTGCCGCTCTGGCGACCGCAGCCGGCGTGATTTTCGTGCCCAAGGTCACCTCCACTCGAGCGGACCGCAAGCGAACGGCGAAGCTGGAAGGACTCGAGCAGTGGACCCGCAGGCTCGCCGACATGCTGACCGCGAGCCGCGGCCTCGAAGATGCGCTCGGGGTCAGCGCCCGCACCGCTCCGGCTGCCATCGCCCCGGCCGTGACCGCCCTGGCCAGGAGGATGTCCGCCCGGATCGGCACCCAGGACGCGCTGCGGGCCTTCGCCGCCGAGATCGACGATCCGGCGGGTGACAGGATCGTCGCAGCCCTGCTGATCGCGACCGGGCAGCGTGGCGGCGGCGTGCAGGGCGTGCTCAGCTCTCTGGCCGAACTGCTCGCGCGTGATGTGGCGGCGCGCCGGGAAATCGAGGCAGCCAGGGCGGAGCACCGGACGACGTTGCGCTGGATTCTGGCATTCATTGCCGGATTCACTGCGTTCGCCATCTTGAATAGGGCTTATTCGGCACCCTACGGCACCCTGACCGGGCAGGTCGTGCTCGCTCTGGTCGTCGGCTTGTACGCGGCCGGACTCACCTGGCTGCACAAGCTCGGCCAGATTCCGGTGCCTGGCCGGTTCCTCGATAACACCCCGGCCAGGCTCGACGAACCAGAGCCGCACCAGGTACCAGCCGGAGGCGGCTGGTGAATCCCATCCTCGTGTTGTCAGGGGTCCTCGTTGGTCTCGGCGTGTTCATCGGGGTCAGCCAGTTCCTGATGCCTTCGCGGCCAAGCCTGGACGCGGCCCTGGCCAGGGTTGGCGTCGTCGCCAGGGATGGCGGCGACCCGCTGTCGCTCAGGTCGGTCGGCCGGCGCCTCGCAACCTTGCCGTGGATGCCGATGCCGGCCGCCGACCTGGCCTTGCTCGGACAGGATCGTGAACAGTGGCTGACCAGCAAGGTCACCTGCGGATTGATCGGCCTCGGCTCGATTCCCTTGCTCGAAGTCCTGCTGTTCATCGCCGGATTTCACGAAGGGCTCGTTTTTCCGGCGGTTGCGTCGGTCGCGCTCGGAGTTATCTTCTTCTTCGCTCCCGACCTGGTGGTCAAGGTGAACGCGGCCGAGAAGAGGACCGACTTCAAGCACGCGCTCACCAGCTATCTCGACTTGGTCGCGCTGGAGCGAGGTGCGGGCGCCGCGCCAACCGAGGCGCTTGAGGCAGCGGCCCAGATCGGCGGCGGCTGGGCGTTCGAGCGGATCGCGGCCGCGCTGACCGCGGCGCGGAAGGCGAGCAGGCCCCCGTGGGAGGGACTAGCAGACCTCGCCGAAGCCACCGGAGTCAGCGAGCTCGCCGACCTGGCCGAGATCGCAGAAGTCGCCGGTCAGGAAGGTGCCCGGATCTTGCAGACCCTCGCGGCCAGGGCCGAGTCCATGCGCGGCGAGGCGCTCGCCGCTACCAAGGCCAAGGCGGGCTCGCGCAGCACCACGATGGTCATTCCTATCGCCTTGCTCGGCGCGGGATTCCTGCTGCTGCTCGTCTTCCCGATGGTGTACCGCACGTTCCACTGAGGCTAGAAGGAGAAGGAAATGGAAGTAATTAACCAGACCATCCGCTACGCGGGGGCCCGCGCCTACAAATTCGGCCGTCGCCTTTTCCGCAGCGACGCGGGCGCAATCACGCTCGAATGGATCATCATCGCCGCATTGCTGGTCGCAGTCGCTAGCACCGCCGGGGCTGTCTTTAAGTCGGTGGTCATCTCCTACGAAGCCAAGCTTAAGTGAGCAAACCGAAGCGACCTCGCTCAGCCAGCTGGCGGCCTGCGCTCAAAGGAGAGGCCGGGGCGCTCACGCTGAGTTACGTGATCATCGTCCCGGTCTTCCTGTTCGGGATCATGGTCATCGTCCAGGCCGCGTACTGGTACCTGGGCCGGGAGACGGTACTGGCGGCGGCGCGGCACGGCGCTGACGTGGCGAGGACGGCGCAGCCGCCGCCAGGGCAGGCGGCGCAGGCGGCCATGGATTTCGCATCGTCGTCGGCGGGCTTCCTCAGCCACGTCTCCGCGAGCACTAAGGGAAGCTCGGCCACCACCGTGCGGGTCAGCGTGAGCGCGCGCATTCCCACGTTCGTGCCCGACCTGGCGATCAGCGTGCACGAAGTCGTGACCGCTCCGGTCGAGCGGTTCGTTGCCCTGGGCGCGCTGCCGGATTCGTCATGACCTCGCTCAGGTGGCCGCGGGGCGATCGCGGCAACGCGCCGCTCGAGCTTGTCCTGCTCGCGCCGATCATCTTGATCCTGATCGGCTTTGTGATCGCGGCCGGCCGGGTTAACACCGCGCAGGGCGCGGTCGATGCCGCCGCCCGCGCGGCCGCCAGGGAGGCGTCGGTCGCGCCGAGCGAGGGGGTTGCCCAGGTCAATGCCCTGGCCAGCGCTGACGCGGCGCTGCGCTCCGACGGGCTGCAATGCCAGCCCGCCGTCTCGCTGCCTGGACTGAGCGCCGCCTTCGGCACCCCGATCGGCCGGGCCGCTTCCGTGCACGCGCTCGTGGTCTGCGTGGTGCGGCTGTCCGATGTGGTAGTCCCCGGGGTACCAGGGACGATTACGCTGCGCGCGCGATTTACCTCACCGCTCGACCCATTCAGGTCACGCGACCTGGCTGTAATCACACCGGAGGTGCCGGATGCGACGAGGATTACGCACGTCGCTGGCCGATGACGGGAGCGAGAGCGGCTCGCTCACCTTGATGCTGGCCGTGCTGATGGTGGCGCTGCTGGCATTCGCCGGGCTGGTCATCGACGGCGGCAGGAAACTCGACCAGACCGAGAACGCCTATGCGATCGCCCAGGAGGCGGCCAGAGCCGGGGCAGGCATGGTGAATACCTCCGTCGCCTACGGCTCAGGAACGTACCGCGTGGACCTCACGCAAGCACGGGCAGCCGCCCGCGCCTACCTTGCCAAGGCGGGTTACCACGGAACGGTCAGCGGGTCGGGCAACAAGATCAGCGTGACCGTGACCATCGTGCTGCACACTACGGTGCTCTCCCTGGTCGGAATCGACACGATGAGAGCCAGCGGCTCCGCCGTCGCCTCGCTGGTCACCGGAGTGACGGGACCTGGCTCATGACCGGCCGCCGGATCAGGACCTTCTGCCGCGGGATCACCGGCCTGATCCTGCTCGTGGTGCTGACCCTCGGCCTGCCGCTCGCACTCTACAAGTTCGGCGGGTCGCCGATCCCTCGCCGGCTGCCGTCTCTGCACGAGGTGACGTCCACCCTGATACACAAGGACAACGGAGGCCTTTTCCTTGGCGCCGTGCGCGACGTGTCCTGGATCGCGTGGTTCGCGTTCACGGTGGCCGTGCTCGCCGAGGCCCAGGCGGCCATCCGAGGCAGGCGCGCGCCCAGGCTGCACCTGGCCGGACTGCAGGGCATGGCCGGACGACTCGTCGCGCTGGCCGCGCTCACGTTCAGCGCGCCTGCCGCCGTCTCGCTGATCGCCTCGCCGGCGATGGCGGCGACCGTCCAGTCGGCTACTCCGGTCGCTAGCCATGGATCGGACTCAGCGTCGGCTTCGGCCTCGTCGCGGATGGCGGTGGCCCATCGAGTCATCGTCGTGCGCCCGGGTGATTGCCTGTGGACAATCGCCGAGCACTACCTGGGGGCGGGGGATCGGTTCACCGAGATCGTCCAGCTCAACATGGGTCATCAGATGGGCGCAGGGCAGGTCTTCACCGATCCGTCGCTGATCCTCCCCGGCTGGCATCTGCGCCTGCCTGACGCGGCCGGCAACGCCAGTCCCCGGGTGGCGCATAACGGTCACGACGGTCGCAACGCGGGCGGACAGCATGAGGGGCACCCGTCTGCGCATCATAGGTTCAGCCACTCGCATCAGCCGGCGGGCGGTGCTGGCGGCACGGCAGGGACCGGTGCCGGCGGCACGGCAGGGACCGGCGCTAACGGTACGGCAGGGACCGGTGCTGGCGGTACGGCCGGGACCGGCGCTAACGGTACGGCAGGGACCGGTGCTGGCGGTACGGCCGGGACCGGTGCTGGCGGTACGGCAGGGACCGGCGCTGGCGGTACGGCCGGGACCGGTGCTGGCGGTACGGCCGGGACCGGCGCTGGCGGTACGGCAGGGACCGGTGCTGGCGGTACGGCCGGGACTGGTGCTGGCGGCACCGCTAGGACCGGTGCCGGCAACACTGGCGGCGGAACCCGGTCTGCCGGCGGAGGCAGCGCTCAGGCTGCCGGGGCCGCGGGTGAACGGTCCGGCAGCGCCGACACCCGCGATCAGATGGCCGAGGCGGCGCTCTTCAGCCTTGGCATGCTCGCCGGCGCGGTGCTGGCCAGCCTCGACCGGCTGCGCCACCGGCAGCGCCAGGAGCGTCGGCCAGGCCGCCGAATCGCCCTGCCTGCCGATCCGGCCGGGCGCAGGATCGAGCAGAAGCTCCGCGCGGCCGCCGCCCGCTGGCCCATCGACCGGGCCGGGGCCGCTGGCGATGATGGCGACGACGACGACTTCTTCCGCCCGCAGCCCGACCTCGATGATGAAGCTTTCTTTGGCCGGGCCTCCGGTTTCGGCGACGATGACTTCTGCGGCGACGAGGACCGCGGCGACGAGGACCGCGGGCTCGAGGACCGCGGCCACGAGGACCGCGGCGACGAGGACCGCCGCGGCGACGGCGGCTTCCGCGACGACAACGCCTTCAACGTAGATGACGGCTACGACCGCGATAACGGCTACGACCGCGATGACGGTTACGACCGCGATAACGGCTACGACCGCGATGACGGTTACGGCATCGATAACGGCTACGACGGGACAGGCGACGCAGGCGGCGAAGGCGCTCTGGGAGAGCACGCGCGTTTCGCGCGGGCCGAGAGCATCGCCGCGCCGGGCGCCAATGTGTCATTGGCATTGCTTGAGCAGCACCAACGGCACAACGGGGCTGGCAGCCAGCGAGCCCCAGGTTCGCTGCGCGAGGCGCTGCGGGACCTGAGCGAGGGGATCGCCGTCGCGGGTGAACCCCTGCCGCCCATAGTCGGCATCCACCTGACGTCAGACACCCTGGACGTGCTGCTGTCGGCGCCCGCCGCCACGCCGCCGCCGGCCCCGTTCGTCATAGCGCCCGCGCGGCAGGCGATGTGCTGGACGGTGCAGTTGACCGGCGAGGCCGGTGTCGCCGGGGGCACTGTCCAGCCGCCGGCCCCGGGCGAGGTCGGCGACCTCCTGCCGGGCCTGTTCACCGCCGGAGCCACGCAGGCGGGCGGCTACCTGCTGCTCGACCTCGAAGCCATGCGGGTCACCTGCTGCAACGGCCCGGACGACCTCGCCGACCGGCTGCTGGTCACGGCCGCGACTGAACTGGCGTCCAGCCAGTGGAGCGGCTGGTACGACCTGGTGCTGGCCGGCTTCGACGAACTCGACGTGCTCGGCCGGGCCGAGCACTGCTCCGGCCTTGAGCAAGCGCTCAGCCTGCTTGAGCAACGCGCGCACCTGATCGCCCGCCGCATCAGCGACAGTGTCGCAAGCAACGGCGGTCCGGCCGATGTAAGGACCCGCAGGATGGCAGATCCCGAAGATGAGGACTGGGGCCTGACCCTGCTGGTCAGCCGCGAGCGACCAACCCCTGGCCAGATGTCACGGCTGCTTGACCTCGCCGACGGGCCGGGCGGCATCGCGGCGCTCGTCGCCGGTGACACTCAGACGGACGATGGCAAGCTGGCGCCGGCAGTGTTCCAGCTGGCGCCAGATCCCGATCGGGAAGACGAGATCGTCGCCACTATCACGCTCGCCTATCTCGGGCCGAACCACCAGATCACGGTCTGGCCGCAGACCCTGACAGCGATCGAGTACGAGGCCATGGCCGGGGTCTTCGCGACCGCCGCCGATACCGGCGACGTCGCGGCGGACGACGAGCCGTACGGCGACTTCGGTGCACCGCCGTGGATTAGGCTCGCCGCTGCTCCTGTGCCACCTGTGGCCGACATGGAACCGGCGCCAACTCCTGTCTCGGGCCAGGCGCCGCGGCATGCCGCGCCAAGCCTGCAGGTCAAGGTGCTTGGCCCGGTGGAGATCGTTGGCACCGCAGAGCCGCTGATGCCCAAGCAGGCGGAGCTCTTGCTCGCGCTCGCCTTGCACGCGCCGGCTGGAGTGTCCAACTCCGGGCTGTGCACCTTGCTCGGTGCCGACGCCGATCATCCGAAGCCCGCCGACTCGGTGCGCCAGCTGATCACCAGGACCCGCAAGCGGCTCGGCCAGGCTCCGGACGGCCGGGAATTCATCGTGCACCTCGGCAGCGGCATCTACGTGCCGCATCCGGGCCTTCAGATGGACTGGACCGCGTTCAGCACGTTCGCGCGGCGCGGCCGCGCCGATCGGCGTCGCGAAGACCTGCGCGCGGCGATGGCACTGGTCAGGGGTGAACCGTTCGCCGACTGCTACCACTGGTGGATCGAGGTGAGCCTGATCGAGACGATCAGGGCCGAGATCGTCGACACCGCCGAACTGCTCGCTCAGCTCGAACTAGCCGCCGGAGACCCGCGCGCCGCCGTCCGGGCCGCCAGGTCCGGCCTCGCCGCCGAGTCTGCCGCCGAGCAACTCTGGCGGGCGCTGATGCGCGCCGAGTTCGAGTCAGGCAACTTCGACGGCGTCACGGCCGCGTGGACGGGCTGCCTCGATGCGATCTCCGAGATCGCGCCTGGCGGCGAGCCGCACCCGGACACCGAGCAGCTGTTCCACCGGCTCGCGAGAGGGGCGCCCATCGGCATCCGCCATTGACCTGGTCACCTCGGCATCCGCTTCTGACCTGGTCAACCTGACCGATTACCGCGGTTACTTGGCGTCGGCGTAGCACGTCACAACGGCCGTGGTCAGCGGGAAAGCGACCTGGGTCCGGCCGAAGACCATGCGGACCGCATCCTGCGCCGCCTGTGACGCAGCGGCGACCACCGCGTCGGCCAGCTCCTGCGGGCAGTGCACGATGACCTCGTCATGCTGGAAGAAGACCAGCCGCGGAGCTCGGTCGTCCTCGGTCAGCCCGGACGGCAGCGGCCCAGAGTTGGCAGTCGTGACAGGCGATGCGTTCAGACCGGAGATTTTCGTCAGTCCGGCTCGAAGGTTGGCCAGCATCACCAGTGCCCAGTCGGCCGCTGACGCCTGGACAACGAAGTTCCTGGTGAACCGGCCGCGGGCGCGCGATGCCGACCCGGCGCCCGGGTCTCGTTCGCTGTCGGGGCCGGCGGCCTCTTCGGTGAGCGCGCGCCACCGGGCGGACGGCGGCGGGCAGGTGCGGCCGAGCACGGACCTGACCACGCGGCCCTCCTCGCCGGCCCGCGCCGCCGCCTCGACGTAACCGGCCGCCGCCGGGAACCGCTGCCGTAGCACCGCTAGCAGCTGGCCGGCCTCGCCACCCGCGCCGCCATACATCGCCGACAACAGCGCGACCTTGGCCTTCGCGCGCTCGCCGCCGAACACGACCGCCAGTTCCTCGTATAGGTCGCCGCTGGCCGCCGCCGCCGCGAATGCGCGGTCGCCGGCGAGCGCGGCGAGTACGCGCGGTTCGAGTTGCGCCGCGTCGGCTACGACGAGCACCCAGCCTGGGTCGGCGACCACTGCGCGCCGCAGCATCCTCGGGATCTGCAGCGCGCCGCCGCCGCGCGAGGCCCAGCGACCTGACACGACGCCGCCGACGACGTATTCAGGCCTGAACCGGCCGTCAGTCACCCAGGTGTCCAGCCACGACCACCCGAACGCGGAGTGCAACCGCGACAGCTCCTTGTACTCAATCAGCGGCGCAATAGCCGGGTGGTCGGCGTGGCGCAGGACGGCAAGCCTGGTCGACGGGAGCCTGATGCCGTCTGCCGCGAGCGCACGGAGAATCTGGGCGGGCGAGTCGAGGTTAAGCGGCCGCTCTGAGTGAAGGGCAGCGGAGACCTGGACGACTAGCTCGGCGAGCTTGGCTGGCCTGGCTGGAGTGCCGGATGCGGTGAAGCCCGCGGGTGGCCGCCGCCCGAGCAGCTCGGTGAGCAACTCGTCATGGATGTCGGCCCGCCACGGCAGCCCGGCCATGGTCATTTCGGCCGCGATCAGCGCGCCGGCTGACTCGGCCGTGGCGAGCAGCCCGAACCTGGCCGGGTGCTCATCGGCGGCGATCCTGGCGAGCTGATCTCGGTGCACGGTGAGCAGGGCGTCGAGAGACTCCGCCAGGTCAGCCATCGTCCTGTTCGACTCTGCCGTTTCCGCCGAGTCGAACAGCGCTGCCAGGTCGAACAGCGCGGCCTGCTGTGCCTCGGCCCGCCGCCGGGCCTCGGCCTGATCTGCCCGCAGCCGCGCCCGCGCCGCGTCGGTGCCCGGCGCCTGGTCGCCGTCCAGGCTGGTGAGCAACGCCTCGACGAGCGCCACATCGTGACAGCGCGCGATCCGGACTCCGGCGCGCAGGAGCCTCGGGTACAGGCTGGCCGCCGAAGCCCACACCCAGCGCACATCGCCTGCCAGCTCGTACTCTCGCACAGCGGCTGCAAGATCATTAGCTAGAACGGGGAGCGCGGCGGCCGTGCCGTCCTCTTTAAGTTCACACAGCAGCCCGGACTGCCCGGGTCCTGGCACCACGGCAACCCGCACCCGACCATTGTGTCGCACGGCACTGACAGCCGAGGGCGGCCGAACTGAAGGTGACGCGCGCTGTGCGATGATCGCGAGCGTGGCCAAAAGCAGCGAAACCGCGCCCAGTTTGCTCGCCGTGAGCGACCTGCATGTGAGCTTCGAGCAGAACAGGCCGCTCATAACGGACCTCCTCGTGCCGCGCTCGCCTGGTGACTGGCTGATCGTGGCCGGTGACCTAGGTGAACTCGTCGCCGACATCGAGTGGGTGCTCAAGCTGCTCAGGTCCAGGTTCGCGAAGGTGATCTGGGTGCCGGGCAACCATGAGCTCTGGACCCATAAGCGGGAGACCATCACGCTGCGCGGCGTGGAGCGGTACCACTACCTCGTCGAGTTCTGCCGTGGCCTTGGCGTCGTGACTCCCGAGGACCCTTATCCGGTCTGGGAGGGGCCAGGCGGCAAGGCGGTGATCGCTCCGCTCTTCTTGCTCTACGACTACACGTTCAGGCCAGAAGGGACCTCGACCAAGGCCGAGAGCCTGGCCGTGGCGTACAACGCGGGGATCGTCGCGACCGACGAGGTGCTCCTGGCCGCTGATCCTTACCCGAGCATCGACGCCTGGTGCGCTGCCAGGCTCGAGCTGACCGAGCGCAGGCTCGCTGAGTTGCCTGACGATTCGGTCACCGTGCTCGTCAACCACTTTCCCCTGGTCAGGGAGCCGACCAGAGTGCTCAGGTACCCGGAGTTCGCCCAGTGGTGCGGTACGACGGCCACGGCATCGTGGCCCACGCGCTTTCGCGCCGTCGCCGTTGTCTACGGGCACTTGCACATCCCGAGGACCACGTGGCACGACGGCATCAGGCATGAAGAAGTCTCGCTCGGCTACCCGCGCGAATGGCAGCGGCGGGGATACCAGCCGCGCATTCCGCGCCAGATCCTTCCGGTGCCGCCGGGTTAGCCTGAGCTGGAACTCCCCGGTTCCCTGGACTTGCCGGACTCGAGCCAGAGGCTGATCAACTCGGCCTCTCGTTCGGGCTTGAGCCCGACCTCGGGCCTGGCCGGGCGCGGATTGGCGAGTTCGGCGGCGTGGATCTCGCTGATGGTCTGGCTGAGCGGACGGGGCTTCAGGCCGGTGGCGGCGGCGGCAGCCGGGTCGGCCGCGTTGATGTCGCTTTCCGAGTCGCCGCCAGGCCACAGCGGCAAGGTCTCCGCCTCTCCCTGCGCGACCATGAATTCCTTGCTCACCCAGATGAGCTCGGTGTCCGGTGGCGCGACCGTCTGGCTGATGGCGTCGAGCAGGTCACCGAAGCCGAATGGCGGCGGAGGGCTGACCGCGCTGAACGCTCCGCTGACGTTGTCCACCGCGAGGCCCACGATCCAGCTGCCCATGTCCCTGGCGTCGATTACCTGAATCGGGTCGGCCTTGCCCGCCGCGGCCAGGACGGCTCCGCCCGCGGCGATGCGTTCGACCCAGTAGGTCATCCGGTAGCTGCGGTCATGCGGGCCGATGACGTAGGTTGGCCTGACGATGGCGGTGTTCGACTCGCCGTACATTCGGGCGGCGAGGCGCTCGCACGCGACCTTGAGACCGCCATAGTTCTCGTTGGTCATGGCTTCGGTGTCCGGGTCGTCGAGTTCCGCCAGCGGCGCGTCCTCGGTGAACCCGCGTGCGACCGGTGTCTTGTACGCCGACATCGACGAGACGTAGATATGGTGCCCGCCGCGCCCGGTGTGTCCGCCCTGCGCGCCTAGCGTGCGCGCAAGCTCGTGAACCTGGCGCGGAAAATAGGCGCAGACGTCGATCGTCGCGTCCCACTCGCGGCCGGCGAGTGCCGACAGATCGTCATTGCGGTCCCCGGTGAGGTGCGTTGCCCGCGGGAACAAGTCCGGGTTGGTCCGGCCCCGGTTGAACAGGGTGACCTCGTGCCCGTCGGCTAGCGCCGCTTCCGCGATGTACCTGCCCACGAAGGCGGTGCCCCCGATGATCAGTAGGCGCATGTGAGCATGATGCCAGCCCCGAACTGGGCATGAGCAAGACCCGGACGATACATCGCATCACGACATAAGTACCCGTCGTCGCGTTTACCGGGTGTTACCCGCGGTAAGGGCTGTCACATCTGGCTGACAGCGACGCGGACGGCGGGTGACGGTCATGGCGGAACAGGTTTCCGACTTCGTGCTCGGCAGGCTCCGGGAGTGGGGCGTGCACCGGGTGTACGGGTATCCGGGCGACGGGATCAATGGTTTCCTCGGGGCTTATCACCGTGCCGGCGGCGACCCGGAGTTCATCCAGCCGCGGCATGAGGAGATGGCGGCGTTCATGGCGTGCGCGCACGCCAAGTTCACCGGAGAGCCTGGCTGCTGCACGGCCACCTCAGGGCCGGGCGCCATCCATCTGCTGAACGGGCTGTACGACGCCAAGATGGACCACCAGCCCGTTGTCGCGATCGTCGGCCAGCAGAAGCGGATCTCCCTGGGAGCGCATTACCAGCAGGAGGTCGACCTCGATCACCTGTTCGCTGACGTGTCGGAGTTCGTCCAGGTCGTCATGGAGCCAGCGCAGGCACGGCACGTCATCGACCGCGCGTTCAAGACCGCGCTGACCCGTCGCGGCGTCGCGACGGTCATCATCCCTGAGGACATCCAGGAGTCGGCAGCGGAGCCGTCCCCGCCGAAGATGCACGGCGCGGTGTACTCGTCGGTGGGCTGGAGCAGGCCCCGGGTGCTGCCCGACGAAGGTGAGCTTGCCAGGGCGGCGGAGATCCTGAACGAGGGCGGCAAGGTCGCGATCCTGGTCGGCCAAGGCGCCGCCGGCGCGCAGGCCGAGCTGATCGAGACCGCGGAACTGCTCGGAGCGGGAGTCGCCAAGACGCTGCTCGGCCGGGAGGTGCTGCCTGATCACCTGCCGTTCGTTACCGGGCCGATCGGCCTGCTCGGCTCGATGCCGAGTGATGAGATGGTGATGAACTGCGACACCTTCCTGATGATCGGCAGCAGCTTCCCGTATGCCGAGTGGCTGCCCGATGAGGGCACCGCGCGCGGAGTGGAAATCGACATCGACGGTTCCATGATCGGCATGCGCTATCCGGTGGCCGCGCACGTGGTCGGCGACGCCAGGGAAACCCTGAAGCTGCTCAACCCGATGCTGAACCGCAAGCAAGACCGCTCGTGGCGGGAGGCGATCGAGAAGAACGTGCGCACCTGGAACCGCGTCATGGCGGACCGGGCCGCGCAAACCTGGAATGGCCGGGTGAACCCGCAGGCGGTTGCCCAGGAGCTGTCGCCGCGACTCCCCGACGGGGCGATCCTCACTTCTGACTCCGGGTCAGGGACGAACTGGTGGGCGCGGCACCTGAAGGTGCGCGACGGCATGCAGGCGTCGCTGTCGGGCACGCTGGCGACAATGGGGCCGGGCGTACCGTACGCGATCGCCGCGCGGTTCGCGTTCCCTGACCGGCCGGTGATCGCGTTCGAGGGCGACGGTGCCTTCCAGATGAACGGCATGAACGAGATGATCACGGTCAAGCGGTACCTCGACCGCCTGGGCGGGCCGCCGCCGCTGATCTTCTGCGTGTTCAATAACCAGGACCTCAACCAGGTCACCTGGGAACAGCGTGCTGAGGCCGGGGACCCGAAGTTCCCTGGGTCGCAGGACATCCCGGATGTGCCGTATCACAAGTACGCCGAGTTGCTCGGGCTGCGCGGCATTTACTGCGACAAGCCGGACGGGGTCGGCGCGGCGTGGGATGAGGCGCTAGCCAGCGACGTGCCGGTGGTGCTTGAGTTCAAGACCGACCCTGAGGTGCCGCCCCTGCCGCCGCACATCATGAAAGAACAGGCGAAGAAGTCGGTCAAGGCAGAACTCCACGACCCGCAGAGGGCTGGCCTGCTGTCTCACGGCTTCCGGCAGAAGCTTTCCGAGTACTACGAAAAGCTACCCGGCCGGGACAAGTAGCGCGATCGGCGACTGGAGGCACGGTGAGCGGGGAGGAAAGCGTCCTGGTCGAAGACGTCAGGGTG
This sequence comes from Streptosporangiaceae bacterium, assembly GCA_035716545.1. GTDB lineage: Bacteria > Actinomycetota > Actinomycetes > Streptosporangiales > Streptosporangiaceae > Chersky-822. The sequence continues at coordinate 21,285 of DASTJM010000008.1, read as the reverse complement.
CACGCCTTCGAGGTTCCCGTCGACGGCCCGGACGGGCTCGAGCAAGACGGCACGCTTTCCTGGTCGTCGGTGACGATCGTGATCGCCGAGGTGGACGGCGGAGGCTCGACGGGAGTGGGCTACACCTACGGCGACGTGTCGACCGCCGCACTGGCCTCGTCCAAGCTGGCCCCGGTGCTGACCGGCATGGACGCGCTGGCCACGGGCACCGCGTGGCGGTCGATGTCCGGCGTGCTGCGCAACGCCGGGCAGCCCGGGATCGGCGCGATGGCCATCTCGGCCGCGGACATCGCGCTGTGGGACCTCAAGGCGAAACTGCTCGGCCTGCCGCTGTGCAAGGTGCTGCCCAGCTTCCGCGACGAGGTGCCGGTGTACGGCAGCGGCGGCTTCACCAACTACTCGCTCGGGCGGCTGACCACGCAAGTCGGGGAGTGGGTCGCGGCGGGCATTCCGCGAGTGAAGATCAAGACCTCCCGGGACCCTTCGGCTGACCCGGAGCGTTTGGCCGCGGTCAGGAAGGAGATCGGCGATCTGCCGGAGCTGTTTACCGACGCCAACGGCGCGCTGAGCCGCAAGGCGGCCTTGTACTGGGCTGACCGTTTTCGCGATGAGTGGGCGGTGTGCTGGCTCGAGGAGCCGGTCAGCTCGCTCGACCTGCGGGGATTGCGGCTGCTGCGGGACCGGGCACCTGGCGGACTTGACATCGCGGCCGGGGAGTACGGCTACCTCGCCCCCGACTTTGCCGCGTGGGCCGATGCCGTGGACTGCCTGCAGGCCGACGTCACGCGCTGCGGCGGGATAACCGGCCTTATGCAGGTGGGCGGCCTGACCGAGGCATGCCAGGCGGACCTGTCGGCGCACTGCGCGCCAGCGGTCAGCGCGCACGCTTTCTGCGGGCTGCCCCGGCTCCGGCACCTGGAGTACTTCCACACGCACGTGCGGATCGAGGCGATGGCGTTCGACGGCGTGCTGTCCCCGGTAGGTGGCGCGCTGCGGCCTGACCAGTCAAGGCACGGCCTCGGGCTGGACGTGAAGTGGCGTGACCTGGAGCAGTACCGCGTCTACGGAAGGAGCCCTGTGTGACCGGCGTGATAGGCGTGACGACGCATCGCGTGCGTGAAGTGCCCGCGAAGACCGACCCGGCGCTGCCTGGACCGCCGCGCGGAAGCGTACGGATCGACGTGACCGCGCTGAAGCGGGCGCTGCGCTCGGCGGTCGATGGCGAGGTGCGATTCGACCCGGGAACGCTGGCGCTGTATGCCAACGACTCGTCGAACTTCCGCCAGGTACCGATCGGGGTCGTGATCCCCAGGAGCCTGGACGACGTGGTCGCCGTGCACAGGGTGTGCTCAGACTTCGGCGCGCCGATCCTGAACCGGGGCGGCGGGACGAGCCTGTCCGGAGAAACCGTCAACTACGCGGTGGTCATCGACCACTCCAAGTACCTGACCGGCATCGGCGAGCTCGACACCGAGCGGCGGCTGGTGACCTGCGAGCCGGGCGTCATCAACGAGGAATTGAACCGGCACACCGGCAAGCACAACCTGATTTTCGGCCCTGACCCTTCGACGCACTCCCGCTGCGTCATCGGCGGGAACATCGGCAACAACTCCTGCGGCGTCCATTCGGTCCAGTCGCAGCTCTACGGGCCGGGGCCGCGGACCTCCGACAACACGCACGCGCTGGAGATTGTCACCTACGACGGGGACCGGTTCTGGGTCGGTAACGACGAGGAGGGCCAGCTCGATGAGATCATCGCGGCCGGCGGTCGCAAGGGCGAAATTTACGCGGCGCTGCGCGCCCTGCGGGACTCCTGCGCCGAAGAGATCCGGGCCAGATTCCGGCCGGTGACCGAGGTACCGCGGCGGGTGTCAGGCTACAACCTGGACGAGTTGCTGCCCGAGCGGGGTTTCAACGTAGCCCGGGCGCTGGTCGGCACAGAGAGCACGTGCGTGACGGTGCTGCGGGCGGTCATGATGCTGACGCCGGCGCTGCTCAAGCGCACGCTGGTGGTGGTCGGCTATCCCGCGCTCGCCGACGCCGCCGAGCACTGCTCGGAGATCGTCGAGCAATGGCGCCCGATCGGCCTTGAGGCGCTTGACGAGGAACTGATCCAGGAGCAGGCCGCCCAGCACATGCACATCTCCGATATGGAGGAACTGCCCAGCGACGGGTCACGGGCGTGGTTGCTGGTCCAGTTCGGCGCTGACACCGAGGAAGAGTCGGCGGGCACGGCGCGGCGGTTCGCCGAATGGCTGCAAAGGAAGAAGGGCTACGCCGAAGACCGCATTCTGGTGATGAAAAGTGCCCAGGAGGGTGGTCAGAGCCAGGAGATCTGGGAGATACGCGAAGGCGGTCTCGGGTCCACCGCTTTCGCGCGCGGCGAGGACAACTGGCCAGGCTGGGAGGACTCGGCGGTACCGCCGGCGGAGCTTGGCCGGTACGTCACTGACCTGCGCGAGCTGATGAAATCGCACGGGATCAAGGGCGCCATGTACGGGCACTTCGGCCAGGGCTGCATCCACTGCAGGCTGAGCTTCGACCTGCGGACAGCATCAGGGGTCGCGAACTACAGGTCATTCCTTGAGGAGGCGGCGGACCTTGTCGCCCGGTACGGGGGATCGCTGTCCGGGGAGCACGGCGACGGGCAGCAGCGGGCTGAGCTGCTCGAGAAACAGTACGGGCCGATACTGATCGAGGCGATGAGGGAGTTCAAGCGGATCTGGGACCCCGAATGGAAGATGAACCCAGGCAAAGTCATCGATCCGTACCGCCTGGACGAGGATCTGCGGTTGGGACCCTCATATAACCCCCCGAGGACAGCGGTCAAGTTCGCCTACCAGGAGGAAAAAGGCGACTTCGCGCATGCCGCGCTGCGGTGCGTGGGCATCGGCAAGTGCCGCGTGCCCGAAGGCGCGCCCACGATGTGCCCCAGCTACCAGGTCACCCGCGAGGAGAAGCACAGCACGCGGGGGCGCGCCCGCATGCTGTTCGAGATGCTGCGGGGGGACGTCATCACCGACGGCTGGCAGTCGCGTGAGGTACACGAGGCGCTCGACCTGTGCCTGGCCTGCAAGGGGTGCACCAGCGACTGCCCGGTCAACGTCGACATGCCGACCTACAAGTCGGAGTTTCTCTACCACCACTACAAGTCGGTCCGGCGGTGGCGGCCCAGGTACGCCTACGCGTTCGGTTACATCGACAAGGCGGCCCGGGTGGCGTCGCTGGTGCCCGAGGCCGTGAACTTCGCCACCCAGGCGCGCGGCCTGTCCTGGCTGGCCAAGCTCGCCGGCGGCATCGACCGGCGGCGGCCGCTGCCCAAGTTCGCGCCTATGACACTGCAGGAGTGGTTCCGCCGCCGGGGCGGGACGGCGAATCCGACCGGGCGGCCCGTGGTCCTCTTCCCCGACACGTTCAACAACTACCTGCACGCGGACGTGGGCGTTGCCTGCGTCGAGGCGCTAGAGGCCCAGGGCTGGCGGGTGATCATGCCCGGCCGGCACGTGTGCTGCGGCCGGCCGCTCTACGACTACGGCTTCCTCGACAGCGCCCAGCGGTACCTGCACCGGGTGCTCGACGCGCTGCGCCCGTACGTGCGCGACGACGTCCCCGTGGTCGGCATGGAGCCGAGCTGCCTGGCGGTGTTCAAAGACGAATTGCGCAAGATGCTGCCGCACGATGACGACGCGGCCCGGCTGGCCCGCAATGCTTATCACTTCGGCGAGTTCTTCACCACTTTCGGAATCGAGCCGCCGCGCCTGCAAGGCAAGGCACTGCTGTGGGGGCACTGCCACCACCGGGCTACCGGTGGCATCGAGCCGGAGAAGGAATTGCTGCGGAAGATGGGCCTGGCAGTACAGGACGTGCAAGGAGGCTGCTGCGGCCTGGCCGGCTCGTGGGGGTTCGAGAAGGGCAAATACGACATCTCCATGGACTGCGGTGAGCAGGCGCTGCTTCCCGCGGTCCGTGACGCGGACCCGGCTACCCTGGTCGTGGCCGACGGCTTCTCCTGCAAGACGCAGATCGCGGACGCCAGCACCGGGCGTCAGGCCCTGCATACCGCGCAAGTGCTTAAGATGGCCAGGGAGCACCGATCCGGCGATGAGGTCATGACCTCGCCCGCCCCTCCGGCGGCCCGCAGGGCCGGCCGGGTCGCGCTGGCCGCGGTGCCCGCGGCGGCGGTCCTGGGCGCCGTCACGGCCGCGCTGGTGCGGAAGTCGAGATGAGGGTACCGCCGGCCGGGCGCGTTCCGCTTCGTCTCGCCCGCAGCGCGATGCCGTTACCCTCGCGCCCTGCGCCGGAACGCTAGGTGCCGGCGAGCAGCGGGCGTGCCTGCACGTATCAGGTGACTCGTGTCGTTGATCCTGCGCACGGCGGCGAACCCGCCGCCGTGCCACTGGATCTCGTTGATGCACGCGGATCCGAGATAGATCCGGTAGAGAGAAAGGAGCGGCGCACCCAGCGCCCGGCATAGCAGGATCTTGATCGGCGTGATGTGGCTCACCAGGAGCACCGTTCGGCCGTCGTACTGACGCAAGAGGCGCTCGCAGGCGCGATTTACCCGGCGTGCCGTGTCGGCGAAGCTTTCGCCCTCAGGCGGGGCCAGCTCCGGGTCCCGCTGCCAGGCGGCGGCCGCCTCGGGCCAGCGGTCCTGGATCTCGGCCATAGTGAATCCTTCCCATTTGCCGAAATCCGTCTCGCGCAGATCCTCGTCCATCGTGACGGCCAGGCCAAGCTCGTCCGCCACGATGCAGGCGGTGGCCGCGGCGCGTCTTAGCGGCGAGCTGACGATCGCGTCGAAGCCACCCGCCAAGGCGAGCCGGTGCGCGGCGGCGCTCACCTGGCGGCTGCCTTCTGCGCTGAGTGGCTCGTCACAGAGCCCGCTGAACCGGTGTTCCGGCGAGAGCCGGGTATCGCCATGCCGGAGCAGGACAGTTCGGGTTGGAGCTTCCTGCGGGCTGCTCCATCCGAGCGCCGTCATGGCAGCCTGCCAGGACCGGGTTCGTGCGTCATGATCGCCAGCCCCCGGCGGAAGGCACTTCGCTCGGCGCCGCCGCTTCTGCCTGTGCAGAGCACCGCTGCGGTCTACCCTCGCCCCCTAGCGTCAAACTGTGCGCTGACGTGCCCGGCCTGGTGCATCGGCACTGCGGCGGTACTGAGGGCGGTCGGCGCGACACTATCTGACGGGCAGCTCGCTGCGCGCCCAAAGGAGATCAGGGGAAGGCTTGCGCCGAGCGCGAACCAGGTAAATTCCTTATCCCGGTCGGCAGCGGTGGCGCCTCGCACGAAGGCCCACCTTTGGGACATCCGTGGCGCTCCAGCGCCATCTTCGGGCCATCGGTGGGCCAGTCGCTAAGCGCCCGGGTTCGAGCTACATCTTGCGCAGCTTGAGATAGCGCTTAACGTCAGGCAGTGATTGAACGATCACCACGAGCACTGCCGCCACCACGGCTGCCTTGATGAGTTTCATGATCATGATGTGCCCCCTTATCCTGCTGTCCTAGTGCCTGCTGTCGGTTCAGCCGGCCGGACTGGCTCGATTTCATCGGTCGCGAAGTACAGGAACCGGCCGTGAGCCCGCTGCAAATCGGCGGCCGGATCGTCGTCGGGAGTGACCGCTACGTGCACGTTCTGGTCCACGTCGAAGAGCACGGCCTCGACCGTGGCTGGCCTGCCGACGAGGAAGAGATCCTGGGCATCGGCGCGCTTACCGCCAGGACGCATGATGACCTTGCTGCCACGCGCCACGGGAATGCCGCCGATGATGACCTGGTCGGTCCGCGGCGACACGGCGGTGTCCGACCCGGGATCCCACCAGGGCACCGGCCGCCGCTCCGGTGCGGCGTCAGCAGGCCGGGCAGTACCCGGCTCGGCACTGCTGTACCGGATCGCGCCATGCAGGCGGCCGAAGAGTTCCTGAGGCATCCCTTCGAGCCGGTCCATCAACTCGCGGGCACGCGGGTCGGTCGCACGGGCGGCCCGCTTCTCCGCGTCGGTGAGCGCTAGCGTCCGTAGCGTCAGGATCTCATCGATCTCGGTGGCGTCGAATAGGTCTCCGCCGCTCTCAGGCGCTACCTCGACGTGGTCATACAAGATCACCGGCGAGGACAGCATCAGGTCCGCGCAGGCGGGCGGCCCGGCGAGCACGGGCCACGTGCCGGTGTTGACGCAGGCGGCGACCTCGGCCGCAGCCCATTCAGGCGGATCGGTCATCGAGATGAACTTGCCGCCTGGTACCCAGATCAGGGCGTGCGTCGCTATCAGCGCGTAACGCAGTCCGTCTTCGCGGCAGCGTACGGGCTCATCGGGGGTGGTGAGGTTCTCGGTCCTGACCGTCAGCCGCACCGCGCCGAACGGGCCGGCGACCCGGTCCGCGCGCAGCGTGACCATCCCGTGCACGGCGGTCATGGTCCTGGTCAGCTGGCCGACGACCCGGCCGCCGCGGTCAGCCAGATCTTCGGCTGTTGCCTGCGGTCCGACGCTGAACGGCACCCGGTACTCGCGGCCGGCCTCGCTCAGCAGCTCAGCGATGCCCGCGTCCACGTGCTCTTCGCGCTCGACGGCCTCGTCCCAGGCGGTGAACTCCTCTTCGTCCACCACGAGCACGTCAATCTCGCGCGGTTCGCCGTCATCACCGAAGTCCCGCACCCGCCGGCGCTGCGACTGAAGGAACCTGACCTGTATCCGCACCCGCGCGTCGTCGCGGCACTCGAGCAGGCACTGCGTCTGGCTGGCCGATGGCTCGGTCGGGTCGAGCTGGGCGTAGGCGGCGGGCATGAGCACGCCGAATTGGAACCTGGACTGGTTCTTCCGCGATGACTGGTGGTACGGGTAGAGCAGGTATCCCTCGTGCAAGATCGCGTCAGCGACCTTCCTGGCATGGTCGAGGTGCGCCGAGCCGGGCGTCATGACCGTGCATCGCCCGCGTCGTCAGCCCGCTGCAACAGGGATGCCAAAGTCGCGTCCCAGGTGGGCAGGGCGTTCTTGGACTTGAACCTGAGCAGGCCGGCCAGAGTGGCGTTGCTCATCTTGATCCAGGCGGAGTCGGGGAAGTGCGCGTCGATGGCCTCGCGCCAGGCCGCCAGCGGCAGGCGGCAGTGCGCCTCCTTGCTCCAGGGCACCAGCTGCACGCGCAGCTTGCCCCCAGCGGAGCCGAAGATGGTGCCGCTGAAGAGCAGCAGCAGCGGGATCTCACCCGACTCAAGGCCGGTGAAGTACCTCGTCGATCCAATTTCAAGATCATAGGTGAACAAAACCGGCAGGTCGATCTCGGTACTCCCGGTGAATCCGGGCACCATGGTGGACACCGTCGTGAGTTGCATCGGCTTGAGCGTGTCCGGCCAGCGTGATGTCTGACCGAACAGGTCGTTGAGTCGCTCTGCCTCCTGCGCGGAGTAACGTCGCCTGGCCGGCTCGATCCTGATCTGGCAGCGCAGCGCGATCGCGTCGATCCGTTCCCCGGTGGTCTCCGCGACCCGCAGGACCAGCGTGAGTGAGGGAACGACGGCGTACTTGTCGGGGCGCACGCCAATGCAATCGAAGACCAGTTCAGCCACGTCAGGTCCCGCGCCCGGAACTCCCGGCCCGTTCGGCCGGCCTGGCCCGGCTCCTTGCGCCGGCAAGGAACGCGGCGATGCTGGCCCTGGCTTCGCTGCCGCCATCGAACCCGCGCCAGTTCAGGCGCAGCCGGCCCGCGAGCTCGTAGCAGACGTCAATCGGCACGATGAAGCACTCGACGTCAGGGCCTGACCGCGAGATGAGGACCGCTTCGACGTCGGGCTCAGCCGCATCGAGGAGCGGGTGGCCGGCGGCCAGCTGCCGCCAGGCGGCCAGGTCGAGCTGGCACTGGGTGGCTCCCGCCGGACTCGGATAGAAGGCGGTCATCCGGTCGCCGGCCTTCAGGAAGAACGCGAGTCCGACCGGGATGTCGAGGGAGTCCCATTCGCTGACGGAGAGGCGGGCCCCAGGATCGGTCAGGTAGCGGTCGGGCACGGCGCGGTACCGGCCGCGGCCAGCCTGGCTGTGGGTGAAGAGCAGGTAACAGGCGCGGCACGCGCACAACAGGCTGGACGATTCCAGGTCGGCGACGTGACCGTGCTCCTCTCCTGTAACCGCCGCGCACATTTCGCACTTCCCGGCGCCGGCCTGCTCGGGCCTGTCCCGCGCGACAGGCACAGGCTGGGCAACGAACCGGCTCAGCCCCGAACCGCGGCCGGAACCACCGCTCATGACGGCGTACCGGCCGCAACTGATCCGGGCAACGGCGCCTCTGGCCGCGTCGCCTCGGGCAGCGCCACGCGCACGCCCGTGCTGTCGGTCAGCAGCGGCAGCGGGTCCAGGTGCCGGGCCGCGTCGTCGATGCCCTGGCCGGCCAGCCTGACGTTGTAACGGGCACCGCATCCGGGGCAGGTCAGCTGCTCGCGGTCGAGCACGCCATCGGCCAGCGACGATCCGCAGCCACCGCAGGCGTCGCGGTAGGCGTACAGCGTGCCGCGGACGGCGCAGATGAGCACTGGTGTGCCCGCGGCCTGGGAGACCACGGGCCTTGCGCTTGGCGGTCCGATGGGCGGCAGGGTGACCCAGCCGCCTCCTTCGGGATCCGCCGACCGCGGCCGGATCTGCAGCAGGGCGGGCTCGGAGGGGGTGGTCATGCCCTCGACGACGACCTCGATGATCTCGGGTGCCGCGGTCATGATCGCGCCTTCGATGGCTGTCTTGACCGTCACCGCGGATGACGGGCAGCCGTGGCAGCTGCCCTCAAGGCGCAGCTTCGCGATCCCGCCCGAGATCCCCAGGTACCGAACCCCGCCGGCGTGCGAGCCCAGGTAGGGCCTGACCTGGTCGAGCGCCCGCTGCACCCGGGCGTCGACGTCTAGCGGGTGCAGGTCATGCAGCAGCAGCAGGCTGTCCACCAGCGGGTCTTCGGTCATCGCCGCCATGATCGCGGCACCTGCCTTGCCGTGCTCATCAAGGATGGCAGTGATGTGACTCAATCCGTCGCCGTACAGCCCGACGAGCAGCCGCACCAGCTGGTCGGCGGTGTCAGCCGGGTCGCCGCGGCCAGCCCGCAGCGCGGCGAGCAGCTCGTCTGCCTGCTCACCGACCCCTCGCACTCCGGTCATTGCCCGCCTCGCTTGCTCGCGCCCGCTTGCCGATGCGACTGATGTGCCCCGGACCGGGCCGCTCCGCCTGGCCCGGCCCGGGACGCTGGACTCCTGTCAGGTCGACAGGATGACTGACATCGGCGAATGCGCCTTCTCTAGTACCTTCCCATTACCTAGGTACATGTGCACGCCGCATGGCAAGCAGGGGTCGAAGCTGCGCACCGCCCGCATGATGTCAATCCCCTTGAACCGGTCGGGCGGATTTTCCTCGAAAATAGGCGTGTTCTGCACGGCGTCCTCATAAGGCCCCGGAGTCCCGAAACTGTCCCTGACGCTGGCATTCCATGGCGTAGGAGGATAAGGGTGGTAATTGGCTATCTTGCCGCCGCGTACCACCATGTGGTGGGAGAGCACGCCGCGGACGGCTTCGGTGAAGCCGCAGCTATTGGCCTCATCAGGCACCGAGAAGGGTTCCCAGGTCTTGGTACGCCCTGCCCTGATCTCGGCGAGCGCTTTCTCAGTGAAATGCAGCGCGCAAGCGGCGGCGTAGGCCTGGAAGTACGTCCTGGCGCGGTCACGCTCGATGGCGTTGGACAGCGGCCTGCCGGCAGAGTCCGCCGGAATCTTCCACTCGAATGTCACCTCGGGCCTGGTCACCGTCTTCGGCAGGTTGATCAGCACGCTGTTTCCGGTCGACTTGACGTAGCCGAAGTCCGCGAGCCCGCCGAGAGCGGTGGCCCACAGCCTGGCGAGCGGGCCGCCGCCGGTGTCCATGGCCAGGTGGTCGGTGCCATCGAACCAGCGCGGTGACATCACCCAGCTGTACTTGGTGTCGAAGTCGCGCTTGGCCGGCCGAGGGATCGTGTGCTGGTTCCACGGGTGCCTGCGGTCGACCAGGTTGCCGAGCGGGTCGCGCGTGACGAACATCTCCTGGTCCTCCCAGTCCTCGTAGTACGAGGAGCCGAGCAGGATCCTGATACCGAGGTTGATCTCGACCAGGTCGTTGGTGAGCAGCCTGCCGTCTCTGATGACCCCGGGGGTGACGAACATCTTCCTGCCCCAGTTCGTCATGTTCTCGTACCTGAAGTCGCAGTGCTCGGGGTCGTTCAGGCTTCCCCAGCAGACCAGGTCAGCGCGCCTTCGGCCGACCTCTTCATAGCCGGGCAGCGCCTGGTAGAAGAAGTTGAACAGGTCATCGTGCATCGGCACCACGCGCTTCATGAAGTCGACGTAGCGCATGAGCCTGGTCAGGTAGTCGGTAAAGAGCTGTACGGTCGCCGTCGTGCCGACACCACCCGGGTACAGGGTGCTCGGGTGCACGTGGCGCCCTTCCATGAGGCAGAACATCTCCCTGGTCGACCGGCTGACCTGGAGGGCCTCGCGGTAGAACTCCCCCTCGAGCGGGTTGAGCGACCGCATGATGTCGCCGATGTATTTATAGCCGTGATCGGCCGCGTGCGGTGCCTCGGCACGATTGGCGAGTTCGAGCACGCCAGGATTGGTCTCGCCCACCATGCGAGCGCAGAAGTCCACTCCGACCAGGTTCTCCTGGAATATGTTGTGATCGAACATGTATTCAGCGGATTCGCCCAGGTTGATGATCCACTCGCCCAGATGCGGCGGCCGTACGCCATATGCCATGTTCTGGTTGTATACCGAGCAGGTAGCGTGGTTGTCGCCGCAGATACCGCAGATACGGCTGGTGATGAAGTGGGCGTCCCGCGGATCTTTGCCCTTCATGAAAATGCTGTAGCCGCGGAAAATCGACGAGGTGCTGTGGCACTCGATGACTTGCTTCTGCTTGAAATCAATCTTTGTGTAGATGCCGAGGCTGCCCACGATCCTGGTAATGGGATCCCAGGCCATCTCGACGATGCCGGTGTCTTCGGCCGTTGTCATCACGGTTCCCTGTCTGTCTTGAAGCAGAGCGCTGGAGTAGAGAAAGCCTGTTTTGACTCACCAGCTCTTCTGATAGCCGGTAAGGAGCTCGTCACCCTTCTTGCGCCACTTGGGTTCTTCGTCGACGGTCTTCGTCGTGAAGCCCCTGAGCGTGCGGATGACCGTGCCGTACAGCGTGCTCGCGGCCGTGGAGACCCGTGACCCGGGCGGCTCGTCCATGAACGGCATGAATTTGTCTGGGAAGCCGGGCATCGTGCACGCGATGCAGATCCCGCCAACGTTCGGACAGCCGCCAACCCCGTTGATCCAGCCGCGCTTGGGCACGTTGCACTTGACCACCGGACCCCAGCAACCCAGCTTGACCAGGCACTTCGGCGATCCGTACTCGGTCGCGAAGTCGCCTTGCTCGTAGTAGCCCGCCCGGTCGCAGCCCTCGTGCACGGTCGAGCCGAACAGCCAGGTGGGCCTGAGCGCCTCGTCGAGAGGTATCATCGGCGCCTGGCCCGCGACCTGGTACAGCAGGTAGAGGATGGTCTCCGAGAGGTTGTCGGGGTGGATGGGACAGCCTGGCACGCAGACGATGGGCAGCCCGGCCTTTGATCGCCAGTCCCAGCCGAGGTAGTCGGGCACGCCCATGGCGCCGGTCGGATTGCCGGCCATGGCGTGGATGCCGCCGTAGGTGGCGCAGGTGCCGGCCGCGAGGATCGCGGTGGCCTTAGGCGCGAGGCGGTCGAGCCACTCGCTGGTGGTCATCGGCTGGCCGGTTGCGGGGTTGTTGCCAAAGCCGCACCAGTAGCCCTCGTCTTTGATCGCCTCGTTCGGAATCGATCCCTCGATGACCAGAACGAATGGCTCAAGCTCGCCCCTATCAGCCTTATGCCACCATTCGATAAATGTGTCGGCACCCGTCTCAGGGCCGGACTCGTAGTCAATAAGCGGCCAGTGCACCGCAACGGGCGGCAGACCGGGCAATGCGCCGAGCGCGATCTCCTCGATGCTCGGCTGCGTCGCGGCGGTGAGCGCCACCGAATCCCCATCGCAGCCCAGGCCCCCGTTAATCCAGAGGATGTGAACCACCGGGCTGGCGGGCTGGGTATCGGTGACCATGACGAACCTCCTAGCTAGCGGTCGGCTAAATGCTATGCGCGATCGGGCCGAACGCGCGCAGCATTGCATTCAGCGTGGCTAAATTTCAGGCAGCGTTTATCCCGAGTACCGCGACTGTAACGGTTTTGCGGATTTGTTCTCAACCCTGCAGGGCAAGGCGTACTTCACCCATAGTGATGCGCAGGCGCCGCCCATGCTAAACCCGTGAACACGCTGCTACAAGAAGGAAGCGGCATCTGACTGGGCAGAAATGTCCCAAAGCCAATGACCGAGCAAAATTATTATTACAAAGCGGGAATCCCGGCTGACACCTTGCTGAATCACCCCCGTCCTTCCGGTTAGGCCGCTCTGCACGTAACCTAGTCAGCTAGACGACTGCCTGTAACTGCCCTACGGTGCATGCATGACGCAGCAGCCCGGACGCCATGCGTTCAACTCCGAACAGGGCCAGGTCACCTTGCTGACCTCGCGCGACGGACTGGCCGCGCAGGCCGGTCATGATCTGACCATCGAGGTCAGCACCTGGTCGGCTGAACTGGAGACCTCGGCGGACGGGACTCCTGCCGGTCTGGCTGTCCGGCTCGACCTGACCTCGCTGGCCGTGCGGGAGGGCACCGGCGGGGTCAAGCCGCTCACCGACCGTGACAGGCGCGAAATAGCGAAAACCGCGCGAAAATTGCTCGGCGCGGATCGTTCGCCGGAGGCGACTTTCGTCGCTTCCGCATTCGAGCCTGGCGGTGACGGCGGCGGATTCGTCCAGGGGACCTTCACGCTCGGCGGGATTTCGCGGCCATTGCGCTTGCGCGTCTCCAGATCTGGCCCGGACAATTACCGCGCGACGGCATCGGTGCGGCAATCGGAGTTCGGAATCAAGCCCTATACGGCATTTCTCGGGGCGCTCAAGGTGAGCGACGATGTCGGTGTTGTCGTTGATGTGAATCTTGCCGGCCTGGCTGCTGACGATGAGGTGACCGGCCGGCCCGACGGCCAGCCATAAACCCCGGTCAGCGGAATCAGGAAATTACCTGTGCCCGACTCGGCAAAGCTGGTTTCGCGCGGGGCCGCAGTCGGCAAGGATACGGCTATGACCAGCGGAACAGCCGCGAGTAACGGCACAAGAAAAGCCGAGAATGACGCCATTGCGGCATTCGCGCGCAGGGAAACGGCCGCTCGCGATCTGGTAGACCGCGCGGCGGACATTGCCGATACGGCGTTCGCGATGGCCAGCAGGTTCCGCCTGGGCGGCAAGCTCCTGGTGTTCGGCGTTGGCACGGCGAGCACTGACGCTCAGCACGTGGCGGTGGAATTCGTTCATCCGGTAATCGTCGGGAAACGCGCGCTCCCGGCGGTGTCGCTGACCGCCGATGCCGCCACCGTGACGGCCATCGCGGCGTCCGCGGGCATGGGAAAGATTTTCGAGCATCAGGTCAGGCAGCTTGCCGCTCCGGCCGACATAGCGCTCGGGATCGGGCGGAGCCCGAGCGTGGTCGGCGGGTTGGGGGCGGCCCGCGAGCTTGGCTTGCTGACCGTGGCGCTCGCCGGTGCGGCCGGCGCCGCGGACGGCACTGTCATACCGGGGGAGCCAGCCGCTGCGCATGTACTTGCCGTGCGGTCGGCGGACCCGCGGATAGTCAAGGAGATCCACGTCACGACGTACCACTTGCTCTGGGAACTCGTGCACGTCTTTCTGGAGCAGCCTCTCGCGGAAGGCAGAGGTGCGCGATGACCGATAGCGAGCTCGCGCACACGGCGTTCGAACACGCGGGGATACCGCGGGCTTGCGCCGATGAGGTCTGCGTGACTTGCTCCGACACCGCCGTGCCGGTGACGGTCGTGACACTGCTCGCTGAGGATCTGGCGGTCGTGCGGACGCCGGCCGGACACCGCGAACCGGCCGGGCACGACGAAGAGGTCAGCGTGGCCCTGGTGCGTGCCGCCGTCGGGGACACAGTGCTTGTGCACGCAGGGGAGGCGATAGCCGTGATACGGCAATGACCAGGGTTCCTAAGCCGGCCGACAGTCTGCAACGCGCCGATGCCGCGGCGCCAGGCTCGGTGGAGGCGCTGTATCCCTTTTTGTACGAGAACCAGCCGGACCCCGCCCAGGTGCTCGCGCAAGCCCGCCAGTCGACGATCGCCAAGGCGCGCGAGATCATCGACCTGCGCACCGAGGTCTGCGCCAGGAGCAGCGGTCTGCTCGCGGCGTGCGCCGCCGAGATGGTGGCCAGATTCTCGGCGGGGGGACGGCTGCTCACCTTCGGCAACGGCGGCAGCGCCACCGACGCCGCCGAGCTCGTTTCGCTGTTCATGTACCCGTGTGCCGACGCGGTCTCGCTGCCGGCGATCGGGCTGTCCGGCGACGTGAGCGTGCTGACGTCGCTGGCCAATGACGTCGGCGTGGAGGTGGTGTTCTCCCGGCAGATCTCCGCCTTCGGCAGGCCCGAGGACATCGCGCTCGGGCTGTCCACGAGCGGGAACTCGGAGAACCTGCTCAGAGCCTTCGACGAGGCCTGCAGACTGGACATGCTGACGATCGGGATCTCCGGTTACGACGGCGGCAAGATGGCCGAGCTCGCGAACCTCGACTATCTCTTCGTCGTGCCGTCGTCATCGGTGCACCGGATCCAGGAAGCGCAGACGACCGTGTACCACATTATGTGGGAACTCGTCAGCGCGGAGTTCAGCGCGCCCGCCGTGAGCACCTGATGCCGATGCCGCGAGTGCTGATCGCGGGCGTCGGCAACATCTTTCTTGGCGACGACGGCTTTGGCGTGGAAGTGGCCGCCAGGCTCGCCGCGCTCGGATTGCCTGAATGGATCGCTGTCGGCGACTACGGGATCAGCGGCATGCACCTGGCTTATGACCTGGCCGACGGGGTCGAGCTGGCAATCCTGATCGACGCGATGCCCAGGGGCGGCGAGCCGGGAACGGTCTATGTCGCCGAACCAGAGCCAGGCTCAGGACCTGCGGTCTTTGACAGTCACGGTATGCAGCCAGATGTGGTGCTCAGCATGCTCGGCACGCTTGGCGCTCAGGTCCCCCGCGTGCTCATCGTGGGCTGCGAGCCTGGATGCGCAGGCGAAGGCATCGGGCTGAGCGCGCCCGTCGGCGCCGCGGTTGACGAGGCGGTCAAGGCGGTACTTGGCCTGCTTGGGGAAACACAGAACACCGGAGGTTGGCCAGATGTGCCTAGGGATACCAGGCGAGGTGATCGAGTTCCTGCCCGACCAGCCGGATCTGGCTAAGGTCGAGGTCAGTGGCGTCCGCAGGGTGATCAACGTCGGCCTGCTGGCTGACGACCTGCCCAAGCCAGGCGAGTGGGTGCTGATCCACGTCGGCTTCGCGCTGTCGAAGATCGACGAGCAGGAGGCGGCGTCCGCGCTCGGATTCCTTGAGGGAATCGGCCAGGCCTACGATGACGAGCTAGCCGCGCTCGCCGAATCGCGCATCGAGTAACCGAGGGGGCGGCATGCGATTCGTAGATGAGTTCCGGGACGGTGCCAAGGCCAGGGCACTGGCTGCGAAGATCACCGAACTGTGCGAGCCTGGCAGGCAGTACAAGCTCATGGAGGTGTGCGGCGGGCATACGCACACGATCTACAAGCACGGGCTCGAGGACTACCTGCCTGAGCAGATCACGCTCGTGCACGGGCCTGGCTGCCCCGTCTGCGTGATCCCGATGGGCCGGGTAGACGACGCGATGGCGCTGGCGGCCGAGCCCGACGTGATCATGACCTCGTTCGGCGACATGATGCGGGTGCCTGGCAGCAACGGATCGTTCTTCGACGCCAGCGCCCGCGGCACCGACATCAAGATGGTGTACTCACCGCTCGACGCGCTCAAGCTCGCCAGGAACAACCCTGACAAGCGCGTCGTGTTCATGGCGATCGGCTTCGAGACTACGGCGCCGTCGACCGCGATGACGCTGCTGCGGGCCGAGGCGGCCGGGATCACGAACTTCTCGGTCTTCTGCAACCACGTGACGATCATCCCGGCGATCAAAGCCATCCTGGAGTCCCCTGACCTGCGCCTGGACGGGTTCATCGGGCCGGGCCACGTCTCGACGGTGATCGGCTGCCGGCCGTACGAGTTCATCGCGCGCGACTGGGCCAAGCCCGTGGTTGTCGCAGGATTCGAGCCGCTCGATATCTTGCAGTCCATCTACATGCTGATGCTGCAGCTATCGCGCGGTGAGTCCAAGGTCGAGAACCAGTACTCCCGCGTCGTGGCCTGGGACGGCAACGTCACCGCGCTGCGCGCCATAGGACAGACTCTGAAGCTGCGCCCCTATTTCGAGTGGCGCGGCCTCGGGTTCATCTCCCAGTCAGCGCTGGCCATCAAGGAGCACTACGCGGCGTTCGACGCCGAAGTGCTGTTCAGCGTGCCGGGAGTCCGGGTCGCCGACCCCAAGGCGTGCCAGTGCGGCGAGGTGCTCAAGGGCGTGCTCAAGCCGTGGGAGTGCAAGGTGTTCGGCACGGCCTGCACGCCCGAGACACCGATCGGAACCTGCATGGTCTCGCCCGAGGGCGCCTGCGCCGCGTACTACAACTACGGCAGGCTCCGCCGCACCAGGGTGACCGAAGCGAGCAGGGCATGACCTCGGAAGACCTGGTGCTCGAACGGATCGAGCGGACCAGGCGCGCGCGGCCCAGAATCAGGGAAGACCGGATTACCATGGCGCACGGCGCGGGCGGCAAGGCGACCAAGTCGCTGATCGAGGCGGTGTTCCTTGAGGCGTTCCGCAACCCGCTGCTCGAACCCCTCGAAGACGGCGCCAGCCTCAGCGTCGGCGACCGCGGGCTCGCGCTGACCACTGACTCCTACGTCGTCTCGCCGCTGTTTTTTCCCGGCGGAAATATCGGTGACCTCGCGGTGAACGGCACCGTCAATGACTTGTCCATGACAGGTGCCGTGCCGCTGTACCTGACCGCCGGATTCATACTCGAAGAGGGCTTCGGCGTCGGGGATCTTAGCCGCATCGTCGCGTCGATGGCGGCTGCCGCATACCAGGCTGGCGTGCAGATTGTCACCGGCGATACCAAGGTCGTCGAGCGGGGGAAGGCGGACGGCTGCTATATCAACACCGCCGGGGTCGGTCTCATCGCAGCCGATGTCAACCTCGGCGTCGCGCATGCCCGCCCGGGCGACGCGGTGATCGTGAGCGGCCCGATCGGCGATCACGGCGTCACGATCATGCTGGCCAGGGGTGAGCTTGGCATCGAAGCTGACGTCCGCTCCGACACCGCGCCGCTGAACAAGCTGGTCGAGACCTTGCTCAGGGCGACACCGGGAACGCGCGCGCTGCGCGACGCGACCAGGGGCGGGGTAGCGACGATCCTGAACGAGATCGCCACGGCCGCCAACGTGGGCGTTGCTGTCAGCGAAGACGCGATCCCGGTGCGCGAGCCGGTCAGGGGAGCGGCCGAGTTGCTCGGCATCGACCCTATGTACGTAGCGTGCGAGGGCCGCATGGTCGTCGTGGTCGAGGGGAGCGTCGCCGACCGGGCTCTGGAGGCGTTGCGTTCGCATCCTGCCGGCGCGGAAGCGACGGTTATCGGGGAGATCACCGACGGGCCAGCGGGCATTGTCCAGCTGAGGACCGCTTTCGGCGGCACGAGAATCGTTGACCTCTTGGTGGGCGACCCCCTGCCCAGGATTTGTTAATCAATGCATGAACTGGCGGTTACTGAGAGCGTGGTGTCGGCCGTCGCTGAGCGCCTGCCGAAGGCCAAGGTAACGGCCGTGAGGCTGGAGATCGGCGCGCTTTCCGGCGTGGTTGCCGATTCGGTGCGGTTCTGCTTTGACCTGGTGGCCGAGGGGACGAACCTGGCTGGCGCGAGCCTGGAGATCGATGAGCCGCCTGGCACGGAACTGCGGATAGTGAGCGTGAAGGTGGTGGCGTGACATGTGCGGCACGTGCGGGTGCGCCGATTCAGTCGTTGATGATTCACGCACCATTGTCTTGCACCAGAACATCCTCGCGAAGAATGACAGCATCGCCGAGCGGAATCGCGACTGGCTCGCCGCGCGCGGGGTGGTAATGCTGAACCTGATGAGTTCCCCTGGATCAGGCAAGACCACCTTGCTTGAACGCAGTGCCGCCGAGCTGGCCGGACGCCTTCAGGTCAGCGTGATCGAAGGCGATCAGGAGACCGAGCTTGACGCGCGCAGGATCCGCGCGGCTGGCTGTGAGGTGGTGCAGATCAACACCGGCACCGGGTGTCACCTGGATGCGGACATGGTCGCCAGGGCGCTGGCCGAGCTTGAGCCCGCCGCCGGCTCGGTGGTGGTGGTCGAGAATGTGGGCAACCTGGTGTGCCCAGCCATGTTCGACCTCGGCGAGTCCGCCAGGGTCGTGCTCGCCTCGGTGACCGAGGGCGGTGACAAGCCGCTGAAGTACCCGCACATGTTCCGGCAGGCCGACCTTGTGCTCGTCACCAAGACCGACCTGCTGCCGTACGTGTCGTTCGATACCGGGCGGTATGCGCGAGACGTGGCGAGGGTGAGCCCGGGCGCGCGGCTCCTGCCGGTCTCGGCCGTCAGCGGGGATGGGGTGGCACAGTGGTGTGACTGGCTGCGATCACTGCCTGGCCCAGGCTGATCCCCCCGTCGTTACACGGCACCCGGCTATGGGTGAGCACGGTGAAGCCGTTTGCTTCGAGCCGGCCGGCTACTGAATCCGACAGTCGCAAGTTGGCGAACACGCCACCCGACAGGGCCACGATCCCCAGCCCGGTGCGGTCGCGCAGTCTCCCGGCACAGGCCACGATCAGGTCGGCTACCGCGTTGTGGAAGCGGGCCGCGATGACATCTCGCGAGGTGCCCCCCACGTCATCGACGATCGCGGCGATCAGTTGCCTGGTATCACCGATGAGCAGATCGTCGCCGTCCTCGATCCGGACCGGGTAGCTGCCGCACTCCCCGGGTGCCGCAAGCTGCTCGAGTTCGATGGCGGCCTGGCCTTCGTAGCTGATGACGTCGCGGACTCCCAGGATCGCGGCCACGGCGTCGAAGAGGCGGCCGGCGCTGGAGGTGAGCGGGGAATTGATGCCCTTGCGGCCCATAGCGGTAACGGCCTGCCAGCGGTCGGCGTTGCGGCGGGCGACGTCGAGCGTGGCCGCGCTGTCGTCGAGGTAGGCCGCCGCCATGCGCCAGGGCTGCCTGATCGCGGCGGCGCCGCCTGGCATGGGCACGCTAGCCAGGTGGCCGGCCCGGCTGAACTGGGCCGGATCGGCAACGAGGAACTCACCACCCCAGATCGTGCCGTCCGCGCCGTAGCCAGTGCCGTCGAAGGCGACGCCGATCACCGGTCCCTCAGCGCCGTTGTCGGCTAGGCAGGAGGCGATGTGGGCGTGGTGGTGCTGGACGGCGACCGCCTCCAGGCCCAAGCGGCCGGCCTCGTCCTGGGCATATTTAGTAGAGAGGTAGTCCGGGTGCAGGTCGTGGGCGATGAGCTCGGGTTTGAAGTCAAAGAGCCGGCTCAGGTGCTCGATGCCATCGGTGAATGAACGCAGGGTCTCCGCGTTCTCCAGATCGCCGATGTGCGGTGAGAGGATCGCCTTCGGGCCGGCACCCAGGCAGAACGTGCTTTTCAGCTCGGCCCCGCAGGCCAGGACTGCCTTGGTGAAGGGCGTGGCCACGGTGAGCGGTTCAGGGGCGTAGCCGCGTGCCCTCCTGATAATCGCCTCCTTGCCCCGGAACGAGCGCGTGACCGAGTCGTCGGTCCTGATCTGGATCGCCCGCTCGTGCATGAGGAAGGCATCAGCGATGCGCGTGTGCTTGCCCCGGCCGTCCTTGCCCCGGCCGTCCTTGCCCCGGCCGGGCTCACCGAGCCTGGCCACGGCGTCGTGGTCGGTGTAAGCGATGGGCTCATCGGAGACGTTGCCGCTGGTCAGCACGATGGGTCCGGTCAGTTCGCGCAGCAGCAGGTGATGAAGCGGTGTATAGGGCAGCATGAGGCCGAGTTGGCGGTTGGCGGGGGCCACGGCTTCGGCTATGCCGCCGCGTGCTCGTCGTGGCAGCAATACCACCGGCCGTCGACGGCTGGTCAGGAGTCGCCGGGCGGTGTCGTCGACCTCGCAGAGTTCCTCTGCCTGGGCTAGGCCGGCGACCATGACCGCGAAGGGCTTGTCCTCGCGGTGCTTGCGCTCGCGGAGCCTGGCCGCGGCCACCTCGCTGGTCGCGTCCGCGGCGAGGTGGTAGCCGCCGAGCCCCTTGATGGCGACGACATGGCCGCCGCCGAGAAGCGAGGCCGTGGCCTGGATAGGATCCGCGGCCAGCCGCTCGCGGCCGTCCGCGTCACGAAGGGACAGGCTCGGGCCGCAGCGCGGGCAGCACACCGGCTGGGCGTGGAAACGGCGGTTGGCCGGATCGTGGTAGTCACCAGCGCACTCAGCGCACATGTCAAAGGCGGCCATTGTGGTGAACGGCCGGTCATAGGGTACGTCCTTGACAATAGTGAACCGCGGACCGCAATTGACGCAGTTAATGAACGGATAGCGGTAACGGCGGTTTTCCGGGTCCCCGAGTTCGGCCAGACAGTCGTCGCAGGTTGCGGTGTCGGCGGAGATGAGCGCGCGGTGCTCGCCTCCCGGCTCGCTAGGGACGATCACGAACTCGCCGCTGCCATGCGGGCTCATCGGCTTGGTCTCGATCACCTCGATGCTGGCGAGCGGCGGCGCTTCCCGGCGCAGTGCGGCCAGAAAATCGGCGATGACCTCCGCAGTCCCCTCAACTTCGGCGAAGACGCCGCCGCTGTCGTTGCCGACATGGCCGGCCAGCCCGAGTCTCATGGCGAGCGAATAGACGAACGGGCGGAATCCAACACCCTGGACAATTCCATTGACCCGGACACCGGTCCTGATGCGCTGGCTCACGCCATTCAGTCTGCCGCAATGACAGGCGGACGTGGCTCTATGCATTCTCAGCCGGCCAAAGTCGCCTCCCACTTGACCTATAAATGACCCAAAGGTGACGTCGACCCCAACGGCAGGAACTTCAGAGGCGGCTTGATGAAACTTGCCATCCAAAGGGCTTCCGGGTTGTGAGCGGCGGGTTCCCGGGCGGGGCGGGTTCCGGGGCGGGGCGGGTTCCGGGGCGGGGCGGGTTCCGGGGCGGGGTGGGTTCCGGGGCGGGGCGGGTTCCGGGGCGGGGCGGGTTCCGGGGCGGGGCGGGTT
>DASTJM010000007.1:0-5571 GCA_035716545.1 Streptosporangiaceae bacterium | reverse complement strand
GGAGCATGGGCCTCAGCCGCCCGGCCATGGCCGGCTCCGGTTAAGGGACGATCCGCTCCACGGCGAACTGGCTGTCGGCGTTGAGGCCGTGCTTTGCCCTAATCGCGGCTCGCGGCCGTCCTGCCGATCAGGAGTCTCTCGAGCTGGCCGAGCCGGTCGTCGAGATCCCTGGTGGTGACAACGTCGGCGAGCGCGAGCCGGACGGCCGCGAGTTCCCTGGCAAGGAATTCGGCGTCGTCCTGGGTCCGCGCCGCCACTTCACGGTCACGCTCGACGCTGGCACGGTCCCTGTCGTCCTGCCGGTTCTGGGCGAGCAGGATCAGCGGCGCCGCGTAAGCGGCCTGGGTGGAAAAAGCCAAATTCAACAAGATGAAAGGATACGGGTCCCAATGCCGCACGAAGCCGACTGTATTTACGATGATCCAGAACAATACGAACACTGACTGCCCGACCAGATAACGCCCCGTGCCGAGGAACCTGGCGATAGCCTCCGACATCTGGCCGAAAAAGTCGGCGTCGTAGCGGGTGCCCAGGCGCGTGCGGACGCCGCGAGGAGCGCTGAGGTCACCGCCTTCCCCGAGTTTGCGCGGCGACAGCCTCGTCATCCTCATGTGGTCTTGCTCCTCCGCCAGCCGGTCGGCATGATGCGGTCAAGCACATCATCGACGGTGATAGCGCCGAGCAGGCAGCCAGCCTCGTCGCACACCGCCACGCCGATCAGGTTGTACGCGGCCATCCTCCTGGCAACTTCCTTCTCAGGCAGGTCGGGCCGGACGAAGCCGCTTTCCTCTATGCACTCGCCTACCGTCGTGGCCGGAGGCTGCCGCAGCAGCCGCTGAAAGCCGACCGTGCCGAGGTAGCGGCCGGTCGGCGTCACCGATGGCGGCTCGCAGACATAGACCTGCGCGGCTACCGTCGCGGCCGTGTCCGGCTGGCGGATCTGGGCCAGGACCTGGGCGACCGGGGCGTCTGGCGGCACGATGAGGGGATGCGAGGTCATCAGTCCGCCGGCCGTGGTGGCGTCATAGCGCAGCAGCCGCCGCAAGTCGGCGGCCTGCACGGTCTCCATGGCCGCCAGCAGCCGCTCGCGCTGCTCGGCGGGCATTTCGGCGAGTAGGTCGGCGGCGTCGTCGGGTTCCATTTCCTCGACGATGTCAGCGGTCCGCTCGAGCCCGAGCCCGGCCAGCAGCCTGATCTGGTCCTGCTCGGGCATCTCTTCGAGCAGGTCGGCAAGCTCTTCGTCCTGCAGCGCCTCGGCGAGTTCCTTCCGCCTGGTGAGGGACATCACCTCGATCGCGTTGGCCAGGTCGGTCGGATGCATCTCCCGCAGGCCGATGAGCTGCTCGGCGAGCGGGCCGGCCTTGAACAGCTCCGGGTACTTGTCCCACGGCACGACCGTCGATGAGCTGTGCCACAGGCTCCGGCCGTGACCGACCGCCAGCGCCGAGACTTCCCAGCCGCCGCGACGGCTAGGCGATGGCGCGATGCCGACGTCGAGCACGCTGGCGGTGCCGGCGGACTGGCCGTAGAGCTCGGAAGCCAGGATCTCGCCGGTCCGTCGGCCGAACCTGCGCAGGTCGATGGTGCCGCCGCGCAGGTGCACGCCGTCGACCGAAATCTCGGCGATGCGGCCCAGGTTGACGAAGATCTGGCGCCGTTGCAAGGTGACGACCATGCCGAGCACCCATGGCGGCTCGCCGCTGGCTGAAGGCAAGATGACGACATCGCGGACCCGGCCGATGGACAAGCCCTCGCTATCCAGCAACTGGCGGCCGGTCAGGCGGGACGTGAAAACAGGCGCTTGAGTCACCCCGCCGCCCTACCCACCGCGATGCGCATTCACCAGGCCCGCCAGTGCGGCCGTGAACTTGTCGATCTCGTCCATGGTGTTGTAGTGCGCGAGCCCGACTCGCAGTGCCTCGCCCCAGCCGATCCTTTCGTGCAGGCCGAGGGCGTAATAGCTGTCGTGGCTCCAGACTCCGAATCCGGCTTCGGCGAGCTCGGTGCTCAGCCGCGCGGACGGGACGCCAGGGAAATTGATGAGGAACGTCGGCACCCGGCCTGCCATCGTGCCGAGTCCGTAGAGCCTGGCCGAAGGCGGCAGGCCGGCGAGCAGGCGCTCGCCTAGCTGCCGCTCCCAGGCGGCTATCCGCAACATCCCGCCCAGGCTGTCCAGATAGCTGAAGGCTGATAGCAGGCCGCCGAGCAGCTCATAGGGCAAGGTGCCGGTCTCGAACCGGTGCCCGACCGGGTCAAACGACACTGGCCTGGCCTTGTACGGCCGCCAGGACTCGAGCAGTTCCCTGCGCCCGTAGGCGATCCCGAGATGCGGTCCGCAGAATTTGTACGCCGAGCACATCACGACGTCGGCGCCAACGGCGGTTACATCCATTGGCTGATGGGCGGCGTACTGCACGGCGTCGATCCAGGCCAGCGCTCCGGCCCGGTGGGCAAGCTCGACCAGGGCGCTGGCATCGACGATCGTCCCGGTGGAGTTCGCGGCCCAGGGGAACGCCACGACCTTTGTGCGCGGCCCGAGTTGCCGCTCTACGTCGGCGAAGTCCATCGTCGTGTCGTTCAGCACGTCGGCATGCCTGACAACCAGGCCGAGGTCGCTGGCGAGATCCAGCCAGGGGGCCACGTTGCCGTCATGGTCGAGCCGGGTCACGAGGATCTCGTCACCAGGACTGAGCTGACGGCCGAGCGTGCGGCTCATCGTGAAGTTCAGCGATGTCATGTTCGCCCCGAAGATCACCTCATCGGCTGTGCAGCCGAGGAACCGGGCCGACTCCTGCCGTGCCTGCTCGACGAGCGCCTCGATCCGGTGACTCGTGGCGTAAGGCGCGCCCATGTTCCCGCTGGCCTCGATGAGCACTTTGGCCACGGCGGCGGCGACCTCGTCGGGGGTCTGCGTGCCGCCGGGTGCGTCCAGGTAGACGAAGCCGTCCCGCAGCGAGCTGAAGCGTTCGCGTGCGGCGCTGAAGATCTCCTGGAGAGTGCCCTGGTCATCGGTACCGGTGGCGCGCTGGGCCGCGGTCACTGTCTGCTCGCTCATCGAAGTACTCATGGTTCGCAAAGTAAGCGCACGGTGCGCGGCCCGTCAACGGCTCAGGACCCGCCCTGGCTGGCTAAGCACCCTCGCCAGGTTAATCCGGCTATTTGGCCGGACATTTATGAACCGCAGCAAATAAATGGCCCGGCTTAAATAGCACAACGCGGTCGTGAGGGCCAGGTATCGGGATCGATACCTTTAAATGGGCCTGCGAGCGTTTCGTGGACTTCCGCACGCGGGCGACGATATGGTGATCGGCACTGTGGCGGACCCGCCCTGGCCCTGCGGCGGCGAGCGGGCGTGCGGCTCCGCTGGTGCCGGAAGATGTACGGGGAGCCAAGGCGATGATAGCAACGGTGGTGGGCGTTCAGGGTCAGCTCACCGGAAGACGCTTCACTATCAGTGATCGAAAGATAACGTTTGGTCGCGGCGATGAGAATGACGTCGTCCTAGCCGACTCGTCGGCGTCGCGCATCCACGCCGAGTTGCGTCCCGAGGCGGACGGGTACGTGCTCCATGACCGGGGCAGCAGCAATGGCACGTGGGTCAACGGCGTCGCTGTGACCGCCAGGAGACTCGAACACGGTGATCAGATCGCGATCGGCGATGAGGTTTTCCTCTTCGAGGCGCCAGGCATGCGGAATACGGTGCAGGCCGCCACGGCCCGGGCCGCCGACGCGGCCGCGGTGACGGCCCGGGCACCTGGACAGTTGCGCGTCACGATCACCGGCGGCGGGCCGGTCGGCCTGAGCTTTGCGCTCCTGCTCGAGCACCTGATGGGCTCGCGCGCGGCTATCAAGATCTACGACGGCCGCTGGATGCGCGATGGCGGCAGGATTGTATGGAAAGGACCCGACCGGGGCAACGTCCGCCGCCTGCAGGTCGTGACGATTCAAAGCCGCCAGTATCTGAAGCTGCCGCCTGATGTGCAGGAGCGCCTGTTCATTCCTGGCGCTTACACCGAGATGTGGCCGGCCGGACCCGACTCGATCCAAGATCACGGCCCTCGGAATGTGCGGATCGCCTATGTGGAAGACCAACTGCTCGCGGTCGCGAATGATAAGCGAAATCATATCGAGCTGATTCCCGAGCCATTCGACGCCGAGGCGGCGGCCGGTGACCTGCCGGGGCAGCACGTGCTCGCGATCTGCGAAGGCGGCCGCTCGCGGACGCTTGCGCACTTCAGCCGCAAGTTCGGTGCCGCCGACGAGGCGCTCTACGGCCTTGATGGCCAGCAGGTGCAGGACATGGTGCTCGGCCTGCGCGTAAAGTCATTGATACCCGATCCGATGGCCGTGCTGCTGACGGTGACCCAGAATCGTTTCCTGCTCAATTCGCTGCGCGGCGAGGGTTTCCTGAACATGCGGCTGAGCGACACCGAAGCCAAGGAAGTAGTCGGAATCGACCCGGTCAGGCAGGTATTTACGGAGTGCATTCAGGCCGGACCGTGCCTGATGGAACTCAAGGCTGCCGGTGAATTCTACTGCGGCATGCATCACGCCCTTTTTCTCCCGGCGTTGCTGAAAGGGTCGGCGTTCTGGACGCGGGTGGAGGAGGGTCTGCAAATGTTCGGAGTCCCGCCTGAGAACCTCACGGCGGTGACCGGATTCAAGCTCGCCATGGTGCAGCGGCCGAGGTTCACCGCCCAGCTTTACCCCAGGACCGCGGCTAACCCTGGCACTTTCGGCTTCCTGCTCGGCGACGCCGCCAACGCTATCCACTTCTGGCCAGGCCGAGGTCTCAACAGCGGCCTGGCCTCGGCGATTTCCCTTGCCCGCTGCCTGGCCGCGCCGCGCCGCGGCACCAGCCTGCGGGACGCGGACTTCGTGCGGCACGAGGCGGTCATGTCGATGCTGCAATACCGCCACAAGACCAGGGCCTTCCGGCAGATGGTCACGACCGACGCCGAGGGCAACCCGAAGGCGATCAAGGACACGATCGCCCGCGGCATAGCGGAAGCCGAGCAGGGTGCCTGCGACAAGGAGACTGACCTGGACACGCTGATGCAGCGCCTCGTCCGGACAAGAGACCGGCTCGCACCGCGCCTGCCTGGCCTGCCCGACGACGCCACGTTGCGTGCCCACCTGGAGCGGCTCCCGGCGTCGCTGCTGCACACGCTGGTAATAAGCGAACCCTGGGACACCGTCAACGTCGGCGGTGAGGAAGTCGACGTCGACTGGCTGCTCGAAGCCCCCCGCCGCCCGCGCCCCGGCCCCGGCCCCGCCCCGAACCTCGCCGCGACCCCTCCCGCGACCCGGCTCGCCCCCGCGCCAGGCAGCTAACGCCGGCGGCGCTCCGGCGAAGGCGTGAGAACTCCGAGGTTGTCGCCGGGATCGGCGCGCGGGCGCATGGATGCGGGAGGGCGGTTCTGAGTGCTCCGGGCGAGGTTGGGGGGTTGTCGGTGCTCCGGGCCATGATCGGGGAGGGTTGTCAGCGTCCGGGCCGGGTTCGGGGTGGGTTGTCAGCGTCCGGGCCGGGTTCGGGGTGGGTTGTCAGCGTCCGGGCCGGGTTCGGGGTGG
>DASTJM010000006.1:0-2044 GCA_035716545.1 Streptosporangiaceae bacterium | reverse complement strand
GACCGAGGACTCCCCAGTGGAGGATTTCATCACCGAGGCAGACCGCCACCCTGTATTCGAGCTCACACCAGTCGATGAGAATCGCCAGACTGGCCAGCCTGCACCCTGATCGGGCAGACGTTGCCTGCCGCAGCCCTAAATGAACCAGTTACTACGAGCTTAGCCTCGATTTTTCACGCTGCTGAGGCGTCTGCCTGAACGGCGCGGCGCGCGCCTCCGGGAGCGGTTTTTTGGTGCCGGAGTATGCTGATGGCCCGGCTGCCGGGCCGGGTGGCCGGGGGTTCCACGGGCCCCGGGGTTCCTTCCTTGGTCGCAGGGACGGTTTGCGCTGGTCAGGTGGGGTGCGGGAGGGCCTGGATACGCTGCCAGGCGGTGATGATCGCGGTGGCCCAGGGCCAGGCGGCCGCGATCTTGAGGGTCTTGCGGCGCCCGCCGCGCACCAGTCGCCCGGCAGTGTGGAAAACGCGGTAGCGCAGGGTTTTCGGCTCTGCTTTCGCGAGTTTCCCGTCGAGGGCGAGGTGGCGGAGCCAGGACAGCAGGACGCAGGCGGTCATCGACGCGTCGAGCCAGGCTTTGTTAAGCCCGTAATCACGGCTGGGGAAGTGCCCGAGCCCGGTGTCCTTACCGGTGCGGATGACGTCCTCGACGCGGGCGTGGACGCGGTGGCCCGCGTCGATGTAGGCGCACTGGCCGCGCCAGCCCCTGGTGTCCTCGGGCAGGTTCGTCGCCCACAGGGTGTAACGCCACCCGTCGCGGGTCTCGAACAGGGTGAGCTGCGCGCCGGGATGCGGGCGCTCGCGGCGGGCGAAGACCCTCATTGTCTTCGGCCAGGCCTTCAGCCGGTCGCCGTCTGGGCCCTTGCGCAGCAGCCCGGTCAGCTCGGTGACGTGGGCTTCTTCTATCCAGCAGGCCCGATGCCAGCACTTCTCGTTCTCGCAGGCCTCATCGGAGCGGCGCTCGCGGACCTCGCCCCTGGCGTCGATCGCGGCTTCCCACGCGGTCTCCGGGACCAGCGCCAGCGCGGTCTTCTCCCGCTCGGTCAGCGCCCAGCCGACGGAGTAGGTGAGCTCGTAGCCGCGGCGGCTCGCGAGTTTGTCCAGGCGTCTGACCAGGTCGTGGCTGGCGCCGGCGCCGTCGCAGGTGACCATGAGCTTCCGCCGGAACTGCGGCGGGAGCGCGGCGATCGCCTCGTCGAGGAGCGTCAGGTGATCGGCGGCGGTGTTGCTCCCGGCCGATCCCGGTCGCATCATCCACGCCAGCGGCTCGCGCACGTTATCGCATTCGGCCAGGACCGGATGATGGCCGAAGCCCTTGAAATTCGGCTCAGCCTGCTCCTTGTCCGAGTGGGCGGGCACGACGGTGGCGTCCAGCCGGATGCAGGCGATCCCGCTCAGCTGCCGGTCCGCGATCTGCACCGGCGGCAGCCCGCCGTCCCGGGCGGTGATCTGCGCCCAGGCGTAACGCCGTGCCTTGTTTATCGCGGCGGTGACCTTGCGCCGGGTGCGGTCCCCGCCGGCGGCGGCCTCCTTCAGCGTCCGCCATGCGGTCGGGACCGACGCGACCTGCCCGAGCACCTCGCCCTGGTCGCCCATCACCCGGAAGTCGCTGATCACCCGGGCGCCGTCGGCGATCGCGCAGGCCAGGTCGGCGAAGACCCGGCCCCGGTCCAGGCCGCCGTCCGGCGTCGGCAGCGCCGCCGACAGCCCGGCGGTCAGGCCCGTGCGGTCGGCGAGCTGGCGCAGCAGCACCAGGCCCGCGTGCGACACGACACCGGTGCCGCCGCCGGTTACTTCAAGACCGCGCGACCATGCGGTAGCGTTCACGTAGAAAGTGCTCCTCGAACTGGACTGATACGGACTTCGACACTCCTCATCATCCCAGTTCAGGAGCATTTTTCCGTTCAGGCGCGCCGCTCAGCAGCCAAGCTTCGTGAAAGACCAGGGTCAGTAGCAGGACACGGTCTTTCACCTGCTGCGACCCGATGTTTACTAATGGCCGCGACTAAGAACTGCCACCTTTCAAACGGACTCGGGCCACACCGACA
>DASTJM010000005.1:0-44467 GCA_035716545.1 Streptosporangiaceae bacterium | reverse complement strand
CGCGCGATCGTCGCCGACTCCTTCATCACGTCGCCGAGCTGGCCGGTGAGCGTGAGGCCCGCGTCGCCGGGTGTCGACGTCGCCTCGATGAACAGCACGTCACCGCCCGCGCCCGTCACCGCGAGTCCCGTCGCGACACCGGGCATCGCGGTGCGTGCCGCAGCCTCTTCCGCGAAGAACCGCGCCCGGCCGAGGTAGCGCGCGACGTCACCGGAGTCGACCGCGACCGGCTCACTGCTCTCACCCGCCGCACGCGACGCGGCGACCTTGCGGAGCAGCTTCGCGAGCTCGCGCTCGAGCCCGCGCACACCGGCCTCACGCGTGTAGTCGGTGACGATCGTGCGGAACGCGCCGTCCGTGAGCGACACCTCGTCCGCGGCGAGCCCGTTGCGCCCGAGCTGGCGGCCGAAGAGGTGGTCGCGCGCGATCGCGACCTTCTCGTCCTCGGTGTAGCCGTCGAGACGCACGACCTCCATGCGGTCGAGCAACGGCCCGGGGATCGTGTCCGCGACGTTCGCGGTCGCGAGGAACAGCACGTTCGACAGGTCGAGCTCGATCTCGAGGTAGTGGTCGCGGAACGTGTGGTTCTGCGCCGGGTCGAGCACCTCGAGCAACGCCGCCGTGGGATCACCCCGGTAGTCGGCGCCGAGCTTATCGACCTCGTCGAGCAGGACGACCGGGTTCATCGAGCCGGCCTCGCGGATGGCGCGGACGATCCGGCCCGGCAGCGCGCCGACGTAAGTGCGGCGGTGGCCGCGGATTTCGGCCTCGTCCCTGACGCCGCCGAGCGCGACCCGGGCGAACTTGCGGCCCATCGCGCGGGCGACACTTTCGCCGAGCGAGGTCTTGCCGACTCCGGGCGGGCCGGCGAGCGCGAGGACCGCGCCGCTCCGGCGGCCGCCCTCGACGGTCATGCCCTTGTCGGCGAGACGCTTGCGGACGGCGAGGTACTCGATGATGCGTTCCTTCACCTCGTCCAGTCCGGCGTGGTCGGCGTCGAGGATGGCGCGTGCTCCGCCGATGTCGTAGGCGTCATCGGTCCGGGTATTCCACGGGACGTCGAGCACGGTGTCGAGCCACGTCCTGATCCAGCCAGCCTCAGGCGAGCCGTCCGAGCCGCGCTCCAGCTTCGCCGCCTCGCGCAGCGCCGCCTCGCGTACGTGCTCGGGCAGGTCCGCTTCCTCGATCCTGGCCCGGTAGTCGTCCTGCTCGGAGGCTGGCGTGCCGTCGAGGGCGGCCAGCTCCTTGCGGATCGCGGCCAGCTGCTGGCGCAACAGGAACTCGCGCTGCTGCTTTTCCATGCCTTCGCGGACGTCGTTGCCGATCGTCTCGGCGACGTCGAGCTTCGCGAGGTGGTCGCGGGCCCAGTTCGTGAGCTTGTCGAGCCGCAGCTCGACATCGGGCGTGGCCAGCAGCTCGCTGCGCTGCTCGACCGACAGGTAGCTCGCGTACCCGGCGCTGTCGGCCAGCGCGGACGGGTCCGTTATCCGGGTAAGAGCGTCGACAACCTGCCAGGCGCCGCGCTTCTGCAGGATGGCTGCGGCAAGGCCGCGGTACTCTTTGGCCAGCTCGGCGGCGCGCTTGCTCGCAGGAGGCTCGTCGGCCACGGTGGCAAGCACCCAGAGCGCCGCGCCAGGGCCGACCGTGCCGGCGCCGATCGTCACCCGGGCCATGCCCCTGATCACCGCGCCTGGCTTGCCGTTCGGCAGGCGGCCCTCCTGCTCGACAACGGCCAGGGTGCCAGCCGGCGCGTACCGGCCGCCGATCCTTGGCACGAGCAGCAAGCGCGGCCTCGCATCGCCTTCGGCAGCAGCCCGTGCGGCCTCGATCGAAGCGCGGACCTCGGGGTCAGAGGTCTCGAGCGGTACCACCATGGTGGGCAGCACAACGTCATCGTCGAGTGGCAGCACAGGCAGCGTGAGGGTTTCGCTCATCAGAAGTCTCTCCAGCGGGGTGCTCCAGTGAAGTTATCTGGATTACTTGATTACAGGAGTGCATAGCGCATACGCGGGCGGGTTTGTTCCGGCCCTAGTTTCGCGCTGAGCAAACGCGCTGTATCGCGTGTGCGGCACGGTTGCGGCCGGGTTGCTGCCGGGGGTTGCGGCACGGTTGCGGCCGGGTTGCTGCTGTTCGGGCCAGCGCCGGCGCGTAGCGCGTGTGCGGGCTCTGGCTGGGCCAAGGGTAGTTGCCCATCGTAAAGCGGCCGAAAACGGTCATACTTCTGCGTTCCGCGCCAGTGGCCCCGCCGCCGAGTGTTTCCCGGGCTAATCGGCTGCCGGCCCACAGTCATGGCAACATCAAGCGCGAATCAACCTAAATCGTCACATGGATGATCCCATTGGCTTATTTCTGAGGTTCACTGGTGGCGGCGGGCGGCCTGGCTGGCGCGGTTTGCCGCCCCGCCCCCGGCTCGGCTCGGCTCGGCTCGGCTCGGCTCGGGTCGGGCCGCCCGGACTGGGCAGGGCCGACCCGTGATCAGCAACGTCGCGCCCGTGTTGCTGACCGGGCGCCGTGCCGGTCAGCAACGTCGCCGCGCTGTTGCTGCCCTGACAGCAAGAAAGCGCCATCGTTGCTGACCCGGCCCCGCCCACAACCGCAACAAAGGTGCCCCGATGCTCTCCCGCCGCGCCGCCGGGCCGCCACCAGCACCCCCGCTCGGCACCAGCACCCCCGCCCGGCACCACCAGCCCCAGTCACCACAACCGCCCCGCGCCACCTAGCCGGGGCAGACCGACACGACCCGGCCCGGCCAAGCACCTGAACCCATAAACCAACAAGATCATGGATTGCGCAATCCAGGCGAACGTGCCCGCTTCCGGGGAACTCTCCACCGTCACATCAGGCACTGCTGTCTCACTTGCAGCACCAGTATTGAGGGTTACCCAGCGGGGCGGCGTTTTACTGCCAGGGCTGGCCCTGCTGCCACGGTTGCCCGGGCTCCCCGGGCTCCCCGGGCTGGCCGGGCTGGCCCTGCTGGTCCGGCTGCCACGGCTGGCCGGGCTGGTTTTGCTGCCCGGGCTGGCCGGGCTGGTTTTGCTGCCAGGGCTGGACTTGGTCAGTTGGCGGTGGCTGGTTTTGCTGCCAGGGCTGGGCCGACGGAGCCTGGCCGATCTGGGTTGCTGGGTGGTCACCAGGCTGGCTCGTGGTGGCCGGAAGCTGGGCCGGCGAGGACGTGCCTAGCGTGCGGGCGTAGCCGACCCTGTTGCTGATGTCGTTGACCTGCTCCATGCTGATGACCGGGATCATCGTCGTATGGCCCAAGTTCGGTCCATGGACCGTCACCTGCACGGACCCCCGCGTAGAGTTCTCCTTGGCCAGCAGGAACAGCAACCCGACGAAGCAGAAGACAAAGAAGACGACTGCGCAGATGATTGCCCAGGTCGGGATGTTCTGGCTGGTAACCGACATGTCCGTGAGATTCCATGAGACTTCGCTGAGCGGGCATGAGCCGCTAGGCGTGTGCACGGTTGTCGAGGTTACTGAGATATCCCCGATCGAGACGAGCACCGGCTCACCGCCGATGAAGCCCTCGCCAGGAAGGGGCTGAAACTGACCGGGCGACGGGAACTGACCGGGCGGCGGCGGCTGCCACTGACCAGCCGGCTGGACAGCTCCGCCAGGTTGCTGGAAAGCCCCAGGCCAGCTTTGCTGCCCGGCCGCAGGGTCCTGATACCCGTATGGCTGCTGTTGTCCACCTTGGCCGGGCCATTCGCTCATGCCGCACAGAGTATCGGCATCGCAGCTCAGCGTCCGTTAATGATCTGAAGAACCAGTCATATCGCCTAGGATTATGAGCGTCGCGAGCTGATTGGGAGTGTTCGCCGGAGGTCGCCGGGTCAGGGGTCCTTCCGGTTCCTCGATAGGCTGCTGACGGTCCGCGCACTCGGCGCCTTCCAGTCAGGGGAGCCCATGCCAACCGACGCAGTTACGTCAAGGAGCGATACCCTCAGCCGCGTCGGCGGCGCTCCGCTGCGGATCGCGCTGCTGGGCTGTGGTGTCGTTGGCGCCCAGGTCGCGCGCCTGCTGACCGAGCAGGCTAGCGACCTGGGCGCGAGGGCGGGCGGGCCACTTGAGATCGCTGGCATCGCGGTACGGCACCCAGAGCTGCCGAGAGCCAGCAGCGCACCTTCTGACCTGCTGACCAGGGACGCGGCGGCCTTGGTGGCCAGGCCGGACGTCGACATTGTGGTCGAGCTGATCGGAGGGATCGAGCCCGCGCGGTCGCTTCTGCTCTCCGCGCTCGACGCCGGCCGGTCGGTAGTGACGGCCAACAAGGCATTGCTGGCCAGCGACGGAGCCGCCTTGCACAAGGCTGCCAGCGCGAACGGAGCCGACCTGTACTACGAGGCCGCGGTGGCTGGCGCGATCCCGCTGCTCCGGGCTCTCCGGGAGTCCTTGGCCGGTGACACTGTGCTCCGCGTGCTCGGCATTGTCAACGGCACGACCAACTTCATCCTCGACCAGATGGATTCACTCGGCTCAGAGTTCGGCGCCGCTCTCGCGCAGGCGCAGAAGTTCGGCTACGCCGAAGCGGACCCGACCGCCGACGTGCAAGGTCACGATGCGGCGGCCAAAGCCGCCATTTTGGCGAGCCTTTCCTTCCACACCCAGGTCACCTCGGCCGACGTCTACACCAGGGGTATCACCGACATCACCGCCGGGGACATCGCGAGCGCCGGGGCTCTTGGCTTCGTCATCAAGCTGCTCGCGATTTGCGAGCGGTGCGACGGCGGGGTCTCGGTCAGGGTGCACCCGGCGATGCTGCCGAGAGTCCATCCGCTCGCCGCTGTCCACGGCGCGTACAACGCGGTCTTCGTGGAGGCCGAAGCAGCCGGACGGCTGATGTTCTACGGAGCGGGCGCCGGGGGCCAGCCGACGGCGAGTGCCGTTCTGGGGGACATCGTGGCCGTGGCGCGTAACCGGCGCGCTGGCTTGCGCGGACCGGATCCCACCACCTATGCCGAGCTTGAGGTGGTGCCCGTCGCTAAGGCGCTGACCAGGTATTATGTGGCGCTCGACGTGGCTGATAGGCCCGGCGTGCTGGCACCGGTCGCGGAAAGCTTCGCCCGCCACGGAGTGTCGATCAAAGCCGTGCATCAGGAAGGACGCGGCGAGGACGCGAGCCTGATCATCGTGACGCACACGGCGCGGGAGTCAGCCCTCGCCGCTACAGTCGCCGACCTTGACGCGATGGAGGCCGTGCGCGCCGTGGACAGCGTGCTGCGCGTCGAGGGTGAGGAGGGCGAGTGAGGCCGTGGTGCGGCGTGATCGCGGAGTACTCGGCCAGCCTGCCCGAGGTTCCGGCCGGGTCAGTCGTAACACTAGGGGAAGGCGGCACGCCGTTGCTGCCGGCTCCGGTACTTTCCGAGCTGACCGGCTGCAGGGTCTACCTGAAGACCGAGGGAATGAACCCCACGGGTTCGTTCAAGGATCGCGGCATGACGGTCGCCGTTTCGCTGGCTGCCGCTCGCGGCGCCAGGACGGTAATCTGCGCTTCGACCGGAAATACGAGTGCGAGTGCTGCGGCGTACGCTGCCAGGGCAGGGCTCGACTGCGTGGTGCTCGTGCCGCGCGGCAAGATCGCGCACGGCAAGCTCGCCCAGGCGCTGGCCTACGGCGCGAAGCTGGTGCAGGTGGACGGGAACTTCGATGACTGCCTGGAACTTGTCCGCAAGCTCGCGGCCAGCCATCCGATCGCGGTCGTCAACTCTGTCAATCCTGACCGGCTGGCGGGGCAGAAGACGGCAGCGTTTGAGGTTATCGACGCGCTGGGCGATGCGCCCGACGTGCACTGCCTGCCAGTCGGCAACGCCGGCAACATCGCCGCCTACTGGATGGGTTACAGCGAGTACCTGACGGCGGGACGGACCACGAAGACGCCGAGGATGCTGGGCTTCCAGGCGGGCGGAGCGGCGCCGCTGGTGACAGGCAAGCCGGTCGCCGATCCGGTAACCGTGGCGTCGGCTATCAGAATTGGCAACCCGGCCTCGTGGGACCTTGCCGAAGCCGCCCGTGACGAATCCGGCGGCAGGTTCGAGGCCGTCTCTGACGAGCAGATCCTGGACGCCTATCGGTTGCTGGCACTGCGTGAGGCGGTGTTCGGGGAGCCCGCCTCCGCCGCCGGCGTCGCCGGCCTGCTGCAGGTTGCCAGGGCCGGCCTGGTCAGCCCCGGCTCGGTGGTCGTCTGCACTATCACCGGGACCGGACTCAAGGACCAGGACACCGCCGTTGCCGGCCTGCCTGAGCCGACGACCGTGCCTGCCGATGTCGCGTCGGCGGCCGGCGCCCTCGGATTGGACTGACTGCCTTGGCAACCTGGCCGAGCGGACCTGTGACAGTGCGGGTACCGGCGACGAGCGCGAATCTCGGCCCCGGCTTCGACGCGCTCGGCCTGGCGCTTGCCAGGTACGACGTGGTGACGGCCCAGGTGATCAGCGACGGCGTGCGGATCGAGGTGTCCGGAGTCGGCGAGCGGACCGCCGGGCAGGGCGAGGGCCATCTGGTCGTCCGCGCGATGCGAGCCGCGTTCGCCTTGCTGGGCGACCAGCCTCCGGGGATCTGGCTGAGTTGCCGCAACGCCATCCCGCATGGCTTCGGGCTGGGCTCGTCGGCCGCCGCGATCATGGCCGGGCTGCTCATAGCCCGGGCACTGAGCGGCGACGATGGCATCAACCGGCTGCCCGACCCTGCTGTGCTTCGCCTGGCCGCCGGCCTCGAGGGACACGCGGACAACGTAGCCGCGTGTCAGTCGGGCGGCTTGACTATCGCGTGGATCTCTGGCGGGCTGGTACGAAGCACCCGGCTGGCTCCGCTAGCCGACCTGAGGCCAGTGCTGTGCGTTCCTGAAGCTCCGCTGGCGACCGAGGCGGCCCGCCGGGCGCTGCCGGCGGCGGTGCCGCACGCCGAAGCCGCGGCGAACTCGGCGCGGGCGGCCCTTCTCATGGCGGCGCTGACCGGCGACGGGCACCTGCTCTTCGACGCGACTGAGGACTTCCTGCACCAGCGTTACCGTGCCAGCGCTATGCCTGGCACCGCTGGCCTCGTCGGCGCGCTTCGCCGGGCGAACATCCCGGCCGTGATCTCGGGCGCTGGCCCGGCCGTGCTGGCCTTGCTGGCCACTGGCGTCACTCCTGGCGCCGACGATGTCGCGGCCATCGCGACCGCGACAGGCGAAGACTGGACCGTGACCGCCCTTGAAGTAGACCGGCAGGGTGCGATGATCATGGAAACCGACATCATCGATGCGTGAGCCGACACCTCATAGATCATGATCCGGGGCATGACCACGAAAGTTTACGCTGGTCATGGAGGCTGCGGGTGTTCCGCCGCAGCCGGCGGTCGTCGGTCCGCGCCGGCGGCCGTCCGCCCGCGCTGGCAGTCACACGGCCGCGCCGGCGGTCACACGGCGGCCAGTTGACAGCATCGTGGCCCTCCCTGCCGCTGTTGGCGGCCGGGGTCGGTGAGCAAAGTGGCCCTTCCTATTGCTGTGCCAAGAGGGTGCTGAATCAGGGAGGCCGGGCGTCAGCCTGTCGCGGTTGCCGTGCCCGGGGCGCGGTTTTCATGATCGTGGAGACTTCACCGCGCTTTGCGGGGATCCTTTTCACAGCGGGGAGAGTTCACCGCTCATAGAAGAGAATACGCTCCCGGACACGAAAACTCCCCCCGCAGCAGCGGACAACCCTCCCCGATCCTGGCCCGGGCGCAGACAAAATTCCCCGATCCTGGCCCGGGCGCTGACAACATCCCCGATCCCGGCCCGGAGCCCTGACAACCCTCCCCGATCCCGGCCCGGAGCTCTGACAACACCCCCGAACCTGGCCGCGAGCGCTCGGAACCGTCCGCGATCATGGCTAGCAGCAGACGCCGCCGGAAGCCATAGCCGCATACCCGGGTGCTGACATGTGAGTTCACGCAGCAGTGTTGATCCGGCGCACGGTGTCGGCCCGCACCGTTGCCACGGGCACACCGGCTCGCTCCAGCAATCGCACGGCCGCGTTGTCGCCTTGGTCAAGCAACCCGAGGAGAAGGTGGGCCGGCGTGATGGCCCGTGCCCTACTGCGCTGGGCGACTCGGAGCGCAAGCCCGATCGAGGCTTTGGCATCTGAACTCAGCCTAGGCCGTCGCGCCGGCTCCCGGCTCGCCCGGTCCAGCGCTCCAAGTCCGAAGGCGGCCTCGGCCGCACTCTTGACCGCGTCGAGATCGATCCCGATTACAGCGAGCGCATCCGCGTCCAATGGCGCAGTCGCGGCCGGCTGGCCCGCAAGCTCTCTCAACCGGTCGATGCCAAGTCCCCTGGCGGCGAGCGCTTCAACCGCGGGCCCCGACGCCGCGTGAGTGATCGCGATCAGCAAGTGCTCGCAGCCGATCACGCTGGCGCTGCGGTCGCGTGCCTCTCCCAACGCGCAGAGCACCACCTGGCGCGTCTGCCTGGCGAACTTCTCGAACATCACGCCTCCTTACCTGGCGGGTCTGGCTGTCGTCGGCCTGAGTACTTCTTGTGCACCGCCTGCTTGCTCACCCCGAGGAACAAGGCGATCTCCTGCCATGACCAGCCGTGCGCGCGTGCGTTGCGAACTTGAAGCGCTTCGAGCCTTTCAGCCAGTTCGCGCAGTTCCTTCGCGGCACGAAGGCCAGCCGCTGGATCGGCTCCGCCCGCCGCTTGCGCCAGGGACATCCCTTCGTTCATGACGTCAATATAAGTTGACGAGCGGGTTTTGGTCAACTTCGGTTGACACGTTGACGGAGGTGCGGCAGTAAGACTGATGCGTGTGTGCCCCGGACGGGCGCCGTGGCGAGCGAACCGGGTTGGGTGCCGTGGCGAGCGAACCCGGGTTGGGTGCCGTGGCGAGCGGACCGGATTGGGCGGCTGGCGAGCGGATCGGGCGGGCGCCGGGCGAGCGGACCGGATTGGGCGGCTGGCGAGCGGATCGGACGGGCGGCGGGCGCCGGGGGAGCGGCGTTGCTAGGTTGCGCTTATGAGTAGTGACCCGGTCGTAACCGTCCAGCCGGGTGCGGACCGGGTTTCGTTGGTCGTCATCGCGCGGGAATGGGCGCGCATCGGCTGTATCGGGTTCGGCGGGCCACCCGCTCACATCTCCCTGCTCCGCACATTGTGCGTGCAGCGGCGCGGCTGGCTGTCGGCCGACGAATTCGAGGACGGCATCGCTGCGACCGGGCTGCTGCCTGGGCCGGCCTCTACTCAGCTCGCGATTTATTGCGCGTGGCGGATGGCGGGCACTGCGGGGGCTATTGTCGGTGGCGCCTGTTTTATCGTGCCAGGGCTGATCGTCATCTTGGCGCTATCCGCGCTGTTCCTCGCGGCGCACCCGCCGCTGTGGGTCCGGGGAGCCGCCGCCGGTGCGGGTGCGGCGGTCCCGGCCGTCGCGGTGAGCGCCGCCTTGGGCCTGGTCCCGGCCAGCTGGAAGCGCGCGACCGGCCGCGCAGCGGCGGCCGACAGGCAGCCTGCCAGCGATGGGTCCGGGGTGCGCTGGCTCGGGTACATCGTGATCGGCGGCGTACTCGGCGCGCTGGCGGGTCCGTACCTGGTGCTAGCACTGGCCGCTTGCGGCCTGATCGAGATGGCCGTGCGCATGGGTATTCGCACGGGAACTGGCGCCCTGCTGCCTCTCGCCATGCCCGCGGTAAAGGCGGCGCCGGCGGCTAAAACGGCGTTGGCGGCTAGGGCGGCGCCGGCGGCGTTGACGGTAACGGCGGCGACCGGCGGGCTGCTCGCGGTCGCCTGGGTCGCGTTCAAGGTCGGCGCCCTGTCCTACGGCGGCGGCTTCGTGATCATCCCGTTGATTCAGCATGACGCCGTGCACACCTACCACTGGATGACGGGCGCCCAGTTCCTCAGCGCGGTCGCGCTTGGCCAGGTCACGCCGGGTCCAGTCGTGCACACGGTCGCCGTCGTGGGGTACGCGGCGGCGGGGGCAGGCGGCGGGCTGCTGGCGAGCGCGGTCGCGTTCGCCCCGTCGTTCGCTTTCGTGCTCGCCGGGGCCTCGCGGTTCGGGTCGCTCAGGCGGAACGCACGGGTCCAGGCGTTCCTGACCGGAGCCGGGCCTGCCGCTATCGGCGCGATCGCCGGGTCCGCGGTCCCGCTCGGCCTCGAACTGGTGCACCTCTGGCAAGCGGCACTGCTCGGGCTAGCGGTGATCTGGCTGATCGCCTTTCGCCGGGGAGTCGTCGCGGCCATACTTGGCGCGGCCTGCCTCGGCGTCGTCGCGGCACTGGCTGGCGCACCGATCGGCTGACTCCGCCGCGGCCCGCTACGCGGGATAATTTCCGCCGGAAGAATCTGTTCGGGCCCAGCCACGACCGCGAGCTGCTCAGGAAGCCGGCGGATTTCGTCGCGGCGTCGCGGCGTCGCGGCGTCGCGGCGTAGGTGTCGCCGATCTTGATACGACCGCGGGCCGATCGGGAAGCCGGGGCGCCCGAGGCTGGCGTTGACACCGGGCAGCCGGGGCACCTAGATTTTCAGTGTTCGATTACGGAA
This sequence comes from Streptosporangiaceae bacterium, assembly GCA_035716545.1. Taxonomy (GTDB): domain Bacteria; phylum Actinomycetota; class Actinomycetes; order Streptosporangiales; family Streptosporangiaceae; genus Chersky-822. Next base: position 33,972 of record DASTJM010000005.1, on the reverse strand, counting down.
CTGCTGTGCGTGAAGCGCACAAATACTGACGAGTGCACAGATGCCTCAGGTGAAGGAGCGCACGGTGACTCTTCTTGGCTCGTCGGTTTGGCACGGTAAGGCATTCTCGTCTGGATGGCGCGAGACCGGAGGCGGCGAGGCAGCCACGCGGTGGGTCACCATCACGGGCGACGCCGCGCCCTACCCGTTCTAGCGGCCGGGAGCGAGCCGCCACCCCAATGCGAACTCAAGTAGGAATCGTGGGCGCCGGCCCGGCCGGGCTGCTGCTCTCGCATCTGCTCGCGCTGCGCGGAATCGAATCCGTGGTCGTCGAGATCCGCGGCCGCGAGTACTGCGAGGCCCGGCAACGGGCCGGCGTCCTCGAAGACGGCACGGTCAGGCTGCTCCGTGCGACCGGCCTCGGCGGCCGGCTCGATCAGCTCGGGCTTGAGCACGGCGGCATCTACCTGCAGTTCGCCGGGGAGCGGCACCATATCGACTTCAGGGAGCTCACCGGCGGCCGCAGCGTGACCGTCTATGCGCAGACCGAGGTGGTAAAAGACCTTATAGCTGAAAGGATCGCCCAGGGCGGCTGCCTGGAATTCGGGGTATCTGAGACCGAGGTCGATCACCTGGACACTGACCAGCCGGTTCTTCGTTACACCGATGCTGGTGGCGTCCGGCGCGAGGTAATCTGCGACGCGATTGCCGGCTGTGACGGGTTCCACGGCATCAGCAGGCCGCGGATCCCGGCTTCGCTGACGACCGTGCGGGAGCGCGACTACCCATACGCCTGGCTCGGCATCCTCGCGGACGTGCCGCCATCGACCGACGAGCTGATCTACGCACACCACCCGCACGGATTTGCCTTGCACAGCTTGCGCGGTCCGACGGTGAGCCGGCTGTACCTGCAGGTCGACCCGGACGAGTCGGTTGAGCGATGGCCCGACGAGCGGATCTGGGACGAGCTTTCCGTGCGGTTTGACCTGCCAGGGTCGGGGTGGACGCTGCAGCGCGGGCCGGTGCTGGACAAGAGCATCACCCCGATGCGCAGTTTCGTGGCGACGCCGATGAGGCATGGCAGGCTGTTCCTGGCGGGGGACGCGGCGCATATCGTGCCCCCGACCGGCGCGAAGGGGCTGAACCTGGCGATCGCCGATGTGACCGTGCTCGCCCCGGCGCTGGAATTGCTGCTCCGCGGCAAGCCCGAGCTAGCCGACGCCTACACGGCGACCTGCCTTAACCGGGTCTGGCGGTCGACCCATTTCTCCTGGTGGATGACCACGATGCTGCACCGTGCCCCAGGTTCCGACGAGATGGCCACCGAATTGCAGCTGTCCCAGCTCCGTTATGTGGTGGGCTCGCGGGCGGCCGCTACGTCGCTGGCGGAGAATTACACCGGATATCCAGAACTGCGATTCACCACCCACGAAGACTAAGATCCGAGGACTTCAGATGCGTACGACACCGCCGTTCCGCGCCGATCATGTTGGCAGCTTGCTCAGGCCGCAGAACCTGCTCGACGCCCGTGCTCAGTTCGCTTCAGGTGATCTCGACGAGGCGGGGCTCCGGGCTGTCGAAGATGCCGCGATCACGGACGTGGTCGCGATGCAGGCGTCGGCTGGCCTGCAGTCAGCGACCGACGGGGAGTTCCGGCGCGCGTCGTGGCACATGGACTTCATCTACCAGCTCGGCGGCATCAGCAAGGCGCCGGGAAACCTGACCGTGAAGTTCAGGAACGCCGACGGCGCGATCGAGTTCACTCCTGCCTCGATCCTGATCGACGGCAAGATCAGGATCGAGCATACGATCTTCGCGGATGCGTTTCGTTATCTGCGGTCGGTGGCGTCTTCCTCCGTGACGCCGAAGCTGACAATCCCGTCGCCGAACATGGTCCATTACCGCGGCGGACCGGCCTCGATCGATACTTCGGTATACCCGGACATGGAGGAGTTCTGGTCGGATCTCGCCGCCGCCTACGCCGAGCAGCTCCGCCGGCTCGGTGACCTGGGCTGCCGGTACCTGCAGCTCGATGACACCAGCCTGGCATATCTCAATGACCCGGCGCAGCGGGCTCAGATCGCCGGGCGCGGCGAGGACGCCGACCACCTGCACCTGCGGTACATCAAGCAGGTCAACAGCGCTCTGGCCGGACGGCCGGCGGGCATGGCGGTGACCACGCACATGTGCCGCGGGAACTTCCGGTCGTCCTGGGCGGCGGAGGGCGGCTATGACTTCGTCGCCGAGGCGCTGTTCAGCGAGCTCGGGGTCGATGGGTTCTTCCTTGAGTACGACGACGAGCGGTCGGGATCGTTCGAGCCGCTGCGGTTCGTGCCCAAGGGCAAGATGGTCGTGCTCGGGCTGGTGACGACCAAGCGCGGGGAGCTCGAGAGCCCTGACACACTGAAACGGCGCATCGACGAAGCGGCCAAGTACGTACCGCTGGACCAGCTGTGCCTCTCGCCGCAGTGCGGGTTCTCCTCGACCGTCGAGGGCAACGTGCTGACCGCCGACGAGCAGAAGGCGAAGCTGGAGCTGATCGTCAGCGTCGCTCGCGAGGTGTGGGGCTAGCTAGCGGGCGGGGTGCCGGCCCGTGATGCCCCATTCGAGCTGGTCGAGCGGGTCAGGCTGCGGCACGCCCAGATTGACCCACGTCATGCCGTCGAGGAAGAGCGGCAGGTCCGGGCAGACAGCGCCGGACAGCAGCACGGGAATGACAGGGCATCCGCGCTTGGCGAATTGCCGCAGGAAGGCCGAGAGTTCCTGATTTTGCCATGGACCGACGCGCGAGCCGACAATTACCGCGGCCGCCGGGATGCTCTGGATCTGGCTTTCGAGAATCTGCTGCCAGGGGAGTCCTGGGCGAAGCTCACGCTCGTCGAGCCAGGGCCGCAGGCCGCGGTCCATGAGCTGCTGGGCGAGTTCGCGTACGGCCTGCTTGTCGGCGACGTTGTGGCAGAGGAAGACGTCGAATTCGGCGGCTTCCTCTTTGCCGCGCAGCACCGCCCTGGCTATCGCCAGCTGCCTGCCTCGATCGGCCGAAGCCTCCATGCCAGCGGTGAGCTGATCGGTGCCGGCCAGCTCGTAGTCATCGCGGAGCGAGACGCGCTTCTCGCACACGGGGCACAGAATGCTCGCCCGCCCGCGCTGGCGCACCTGCTCGACTTGCTCTCCGGTGAACGCGGTCTGGTCGTCGGGGCAGCAGTACCGCCGTTCGCGGGTCACAGTGCCTGGCGTTGCCCTGCGCTCCAGGTGGGTGTGCACGAATCGCTCGAACTGCAGCCTGACGGCAGCAGGTACCCGGTCGAAGCCGATCGCGAGCTCGGCTTTGCCGTCGCCTTCCGACGTCGAGACGATCGTGCACTCGCCGCTCTCGGCGGCGAACCTGGCAGCCGACTGCCAGGTGGACGTCCTGGTGAAGCTGTTACTGCGGGTGAGCCTGACGATCAAGGTCGCGTAGACCCTCTCGACCGGGCCCTCGAAGCGGTAGACAACGCCGTCGCCCTTGGGCATCTCTGAGGTAGGAACGTCGCGGCGGTAGGCCGTCGGGAAGACGAGCTGCACGCCGTCAGCCGTCTGCTCGCGCAGCACGAGCTCGTTGTGGATGAGCTCCTCGAGCGTGGCGCAGACCAGCACGCGCTCCTGCTGGCTCCCCTTAACCCGGCCCACCGCGGGCACGGGGAACTGGACGTTGTTAACCCGCGCTTCCAGTATGCTGCCGAGCCCGTCTGGCTCGTCCCTGGCCGCGTTCACGATCGCGCTGGCATAGGCGTCGAGTAGTTCGGGCTGAAGCAATATCAGGTCGCCGAATTGCAGTCGCTTGACCAGGCCAGCGGATTCGAGCCTGGCGACGCAGCCTTCGAAGACCGCTGTCAGCTCGGCGGGCGACGGATCGGTCGGGTCGATGCCCTCTTCGCCGGTGAGCAGCTGAGAGCTGGTCGGCACGGCCTGCCGGAAGGCGCGGATGAGGTCGTTCAGCGGGGTGAGCAGGTTCCCTGCGTTCTTCTGGTCGATAACGAACCGCTTCATCGCGGCGAACAGCGCGGTTGAGGTGATCTTGGGTATCCGTTCCCAGTCGATCGCGGCGAGGATCCTGGCCCGCAGCTCGTCGGTGTTGGTCCCTTCAAGCGCGCTGGTAGCGAAGTAGGCGTCGATGGCGAACTCGTCCATCACCCGCCCGATCCGCTCGGACGAGACTGAGATTCCGCCGCGGTCGATCCTGGCGGCCACGAGGAAGGTGGGCAGGCCGCCGCCGGTGATCGGGTGTGCGTGCCGGACAGCGCGCGCCCAGTGCCGCACGCCGAGCAGCGGCGCTGACTCGTTGCGCGAATCGAAGACGATGAGCGCGAGCGCCGCCCCGCCCAGGTGCAACTGATGCACGATCCGGTAGCCGGGCTGCCCGGCCAGGTCCCAGACCAGTACCTCACGGTCGCCCGCCGACCCGCCGTCGTCATCATCAGTCGGCAACCGCCAGATCCGCCGCCCGTGCGTCGATTCGGTGGCACGGAACTTCTGGCCCGCGAGCACCATGCCCAGCCCCGACTTGCCCACGCCGGACTCGCCGAGCAGCAGCACCTTCGCGTTGGAGTAGGTGGTCGTGCCAGCCGGAGTGCCTGGCGTGCGGTCCCACTCGCTAATGACGATCAGTTCGGTCGCGCCGGCGTCGACCAGTACAAGCAGGCCGCTGACGGCGCTGACCGCGAGCCTGGTGAAATGCGCCGCCACGCTGCGCGATGGCGGGTCCCTGTACCACAGCTGAGTCGCGCCATCGGCGAGCGACCAGGCGAACAGTTCTCCGCTCGCCGACCAGATCAAGGCGATGCCGCGCTCGCGCACGAAGACCATCCCGACAGAGGGAATGGTCTCGACGACCGTGGGTGAGGCGGCTCCGTCGGGGCGCCACAGTTGCAGCGTCGCGTCCTCCGAGGACGAGACGAGGCTCTCGTTGTCAATCCAGCTCAGTCCGGTGACGGTGAGCGCGTGGTCATCGAACTGCCCTGCGATGTCCCCGGTGGCGGCGTCGACGAGCCAGATCGTCGAAGTACCGATCGTGCAGGCGAGCATCCGCCCGTCGGGTGACCAGGCCAGGTTCGTTCCCTCTGTCGGCCGGTTGCTGAACATCCGGTGCCTGGTCAAGGCGCATTCCCAGATCGGCTCGCGGCCAGGGCCGAGCAATGTGAGCGTCATCAGGCCCGGTAAGGACGGGGCGAGCGTGACCAGCCGGTTGCCATTCGGTGCGAACGCCATGGCGCTCGCGACGCCGAGTGTTTCCATCTTGACGGCCGCGCTGCCCGCCGCTATCTGGCCGACGGTCAGTCCGGACACCTCGAGCACGCGGCCCTTGCCGTCATCGTCGCGAAAGGCCAGCTTGTCCCCGGTCGGCGACCACGTCAGGACCGGGGCAAGCGCACAGCTCAGCTGGAGCACCGGCGGCGCGATGGACCGTCCTGCGACCGGTGAAATTATGAGGCGCTGGCCAACCGACAGTGCCAGGCGATCGGCCTTCGGGGAAAGGGCGAGGCTGACCGGCTGATCCCTGCGGGTCGGCCACGAGTCGGCCACCCGGACCTGGCCCGTTGACCACGGCCTGTGGTGCTCAGGCTGACGCCGCGCCAAGTCGGTGCGGTCCGGGGTCGTTTCCTGAGTCGTGTTGTGTCTTGGGGTCCCTGGCAAGGACGTCACCCCCTGACTCTGCCCTATTAACAATTATCCCCTACTGTTGGCTGTGATAGCGCCTATTCCCCGATGTTCGTTGTGCTTTTGCCCTGATTAAAACGGGGGGCACCCGCTGGCACGTGCAATGAGGCGGGATGGTACCGGCGACTTACCTTCTACCGGTAGATGCAGAGATGGCGTGATTGACCATTAGATTCCCTTATCAAGAGGCATTAAGACGAGCGGGCGGCAAGCCATTGACGGTGTCCGGGGGGTTCTGCCGTATATGCCGGGAGAGTGACTATTCGTTACTAGCGTCCATCCTGGGCCCCTACGGCCGATTTATCGGAACCTGAATGAGCTGTTAAGGTGGCGACGATGCCAGGCCATGCTCGCGCAGGGGGTGTCAGCATGGCCGCCGCGGCTGTAAGCTGGTTCAGTATAGGAGTTCATGGCGACACGCGAGTCTCGCGGATTCGGGGTCTTGCGATGAGGCGTTCCTCTTGGCAGAACACGGTTCTGTTACAAGGTGACGCCGGTGGCGGCGATGGACTATTGTTGCGACCTATGATTGATGCTGATGCGCCAATACGCGTGCGGAACGAGCAGGCGCCCTGGAATGCTTTCTCCTCGCAGGAATACTGGCGCCGGAACTATGCGACGGTACATCCCGAGGATCTCGAAATCATCGACCGGGTAAGCCGTTTCTTCCTCCGTGCGTTCTCGGACCGGCGCCGGGTGCAGTGTGCCGTCGACGTCGGCTCAGGCTCGAATCTGTATCCCGCGCTGCTCATGTTGCCCTGGACCGATCAGATCCTGCTCACCGACTATTCCGAACCCAACGTGAGCTGGCTATCTGGGCAGGTCATGGGCGACGGCCCTGAGTGGGACTGGCTGCCCTTCTGGCGAGAGCTTGGCAAGTTCAAGGGCTACGACCAGATTAGCGAGCCGCAAAAGCAGCTGAGGGCGGCGTGCGCGCCGAAGCCTGGCAGCGCGGGAATTGAGCGGCTAAGTGTATTTGACCTTCCTGCGGCGAAGTGGCAGCTAGGCACGATGTTCTTCGTAGCGGAGTCAATCACCCAGGAATACTCCGAGTTCTGCGCCGCGATCAGCAGTTTCGTCAGGGCGCTCCAGCCCGGATCCCCGTTCGCCGCGGCCTTCATGGCAGGTTCGCGCGGGTACACAGTCGACCGGACATCATTCCCCGCTCTGCAAGTCACGGCGGACGATGTTTGCAAGCGCTTCACCGAGCTTGGCGCGAGCGAGCTTGACGTGCACCTGAATAGGACTTCCGAGCGAGTGCGACCTGGATATGAGGGAATGATCGTAGCCACCGGTATCGCCGGCGAGCGCTGACGAGGACCATGAGCCATGCAGATCCAGACGCGCCGGCAGATACTCGAAATCTGGCGGGCGACCGTCGAGTACTCGTTTCGCAACGGCGAGTGGGAGTGGGGCGGCAGGAGCGGGCGTAACTCGATCAGCGACGCTGAACAGCTCCTGACTATCCTGTATCCCGCCACGGTGATTGACTCGCTCAGCGTGGACCGGGTCGACCAGACAGCGGACGACGTCCTCGAGTATCTGCGGGGACTGGGTAACGCGATGGACATCCCGCGACGGCTGGTCGAGTTCGTCGGCGACTACATGCGCACCTACTCCAGCGACGGCACACCTGACTTCTCGGGCGGTACTTACTTCGGCGCCGATGGCGATGAGACCGAGCTGATGTCGGCCGAGCAGGCCAGGCTCGATGTCGTGGACTCATTCTCGATGTCCATCACCTTGTGCCTTGCCACGCTAGGTTTCCTGCGCACTTACAAGCAGGGGCTGCGGAGTGCGCGCATGCTGGCGGAGATCCAGGTAACTGAAGAGCTCACCTCCGCCCGGCTGACGGGTGCCATGGTCGGCCTGCTGCGCAGCTTCGTCGTGAACACCTTCGACCCGGGCGAAGAGCCCGGTCAGGTCTTCTGCCGGACGCTGAACCAGCAGGGCATCGCTAATGAGCTGCTCATTCGCGACCTGCTCGATGACCTATCCGAAATCCGGGCCGGCCTGCGGCAGGAACTGTCAGTCTCCAACGGCCAGATCGGTGAGGAACTCGACAACCGCGGGCGGATGTTTGAATGCGGCTGGACCTGGGGGGTCGTCGACGGCGCGGCAGAGATAGCGGTCGACATCGACGTCGGGGTACAGCCTGTGGGCGTGGCCGACGCGCGCCCCTACCTGTATTTCACGGTGGTGGCTCTGGACGGCATCCAGGACCTGTTCACCGAGCGTACGCGAGTGCTTGGCCTGCTGACTGAGGAACAGCAGCGGCTGGCGCGGCTGCTGCAGGTCCGATTTGACCTGACCAGGCAGTTCTGGAGCAAGATCGCGACCTACGGCGGCGTTAACTGGCCGCTTGAGGATCTGCCGTGGACAGCGACAGACGGCGAGGAGTCCGATTACTACTCGATCCTGCTCACCTCCATCGTGATGCAGGGAATCGGCACCGAGCGAATCGGCAACGTGGACGTCGAGCGGGTCGGGCGGCTGCTCGAGGAGCTCGCCAGCCGGGGCCGGATCACCCGCAGGATGATGAAGAATGATCCGGCGCTGCTTGTCCACCGGCCCGGCCTGATACTGGACATGCGCGGCTCCGAGAAGGTCTCGGGGGGTCCGATGCTGCGGTGGACCATCACGAGCTATGCAGTACTGCTGCTCAAGCGCATGCTCCGGGTCGCCGAGCTCATCGACGATAACGCGTCCAGGATGCGCTTCCTTGATGACGCCGACAGGATCTGGGCACACGTGGAGGGTCGCAAGATTACCGTCCCCGGGGTGCGTGGTCTGTGGGACGACCCTGGCCGGGTATTCCCTGATGCGAGGCTGTCCGCCGAAGACACGCCGTCGTGGTATCACACCGAGCGCGTCATCGAGGTGCTGGTGGGAGCCGCGAACGTCACGCTTACCCTGCCGCTCGCGACGTCCGGGCTTGGCCAGCGGGCCGAGCAGCTGCTGGCGGAGGCCGAGTACCTCTTCGACCGGGAGCGGCTGCGAGGCACCAGCGACACGGGTGAAAAGATGCGGGAGAGCTTCCAGGTAATCGGAGCGAAGCTGAGGCGGGCCAGAAGCTTGCTGCGCGACCGGCCAGGCACGGCGAGCATCTTGGCCGGGGACGTGCTGCGCGAACTCGACATCGTGGACGCGGCCCGCCAGGACACCACCAGGATGACCTAGCGATGCTGCTGTTCGCTACCTCAGACAAGGGCGGCACTGGTCGCTCGGTGACCGGAAGCAATGTGGGGTACCGGCGCGCTCTGCAAGGTGGCGACGTGTGCTATGTCGATTTCGACTTCGGCTCGCCGACCTCGGGGGCCATCTTCGGCATAAGCGCGCTGTCCCGTGGCACGACCACAGGCTGCGGCACGCACTCCTACCTGCTTGGCCGGGCGCCGACAGAGGAACTCTGGGACGTGTGGGAGCACTCCGACCGCATGAGCTTGCGGCAGCGGCCGCCGGGTACCGGCAGGCTCGCGCTGCTGCCCGGCGACGCGGGCGGAGGAGAGTTCGCCTTCGATGACGACACGGTCGAGCGCTGCATCGACTTGTTTCTCCGGCTGCACAGCGAATTCGAGATCGTGCTCGTCGACCTGAGCGCGGGCCGGTCTTATGCCGCCGAGATCGTGATCGCGGCTACGTCAGCGCCCGAACTGGCAGGGGTGACCAGCAGGTGGCTGGTATTCCACCGCTGGACCCGGCAGCACGTCATGGCCGCGGCCGGCCTGGTGTTCGGTGAGCGCGGCCTGCTGGACATCGGCGAGATGCACGGCCGGGAGCGGGAGACCTTCATCGAGGACATCCGCTTCATCCGGACAGCGATCGTCGATCCGAACGCGTCCGATCTCGCAGGCCTCCGCCCGCCGCAACTCGCCTGGCTCAGGGAAGCCAATCGTGAGCTTCAGCGGCTTGCGGCCGAACTTGAGGTGGGGCGGTCAGCGATGCTCGGCTCGGTGCCACTCGACCCGGTACTGCAATGGCGCGAGCAGCTGATTACCGACGCGGACGTCTGGGCCAGGCATGTGGCCAATCAGGCAACCATCGAGGCATTTGACGCGATCGCCAAGAGCATGGTTGACGCGCGGGCATGGGAACGGCTGTGACCGAGATCAAGACGCAGTTCCTGGAGAGCAGCGCCGAGACCAAGGTGGAATCCCTGGCGCTCGCGCACGTCTCGGTCGAGATCGGCCACCTGTACATGGAGGACCTCATAGGAGGTCCCTCATCGATGCGCGCAACCTTCGCCGCTGTGGCGCCCTGGATCAGGGCGGCCCAGACTCCGCGGGCCATCGGATGCGCTAAACCCTCGGTACGGATGAGCACCTGCTTCCTGATCGACGACTACTTCAGCCAGTTTTCCTCACCCTGCGAGCTGATACCCATGGTGGTATCGGCGGCGGAGAGCGAAGGATTGTCGATCGACTATCTCGCCGTGGAGTCGGCATGCGCGGAGAGCCGGGGCATCCGCCCGGCCGACATCGTGCTGGGCCGCCTGGTCACCGAGCCGGTCACGGGCACGACCGGTGCCCGGCCGCCGCTGACTGAGACGGGGTGGCTGACCAACGGGCAGCGATCGCCGACTACCTCTCGCGGTGAGGCGATGGCGAAGCGCGCTCCCTGGCAGCCGCCGAGGGAGAGCGCCCGTCGCCGGCACTCGATCTTCATCGACATCGAATTGTGGGACGAGCACGAGGGCAAGCGAATCTGGTCGTGCCCGATGCTCGCCGCGGTCTGGCAGCTGATCCGGCTCGGCCTCCTGCGCGAACATGGCCGTCCGGTGCTTGCCCCGCAGGACTGGACCGGGTCATGGCCGAGCACGTGGGGCGAGATGCCCGCGATCACGAAGCTCAATCCCAAGGCGGCGGCCTTTACCGCTTACACCACGCTCTCCGCGCTATCACCGCGTTTCCTCCCGGTTGAGCACGCGGTTCGCACGATACTTGGCCAGTTCGCCGGTGAAGGCCCGGTGCTGGATGAGACCAGATCCCGGGCGGCGCGGGACGGAATGCGACTGCCTGACGACCTGGCTGACCGGGTCAGGTATGTCTTCGTTGAGCCGGTCGTCATCGAGCCCGCCTAGCGGCCGCACCTCTTGCGGCCGCACCTCTGCGGGTGCTAGGCGGCTCACTGGTCGATCTGGCGTTCCGGGTCGGCCGCAGCCCAGAGTTGCTCGAACTTGTTCTTTAGGTCACGGACCCGGTTCGGCATCGGAGCGAGCAGAGTCCGCACGATGGCCGGCCGGGTCCGGCCGGCGTTAAATGCGGTCGCCGGGGTCATCTCATAGCTCACGGCCCCGTCGAAGATGATGTAGTCGAAGATCATGGAGCGAAGCCACTCAGGGATGAGCTGGTAGTCAAGCATCCGGACGTCGACACCAACCTCCCGCTGCAGCTGAGTGATCTTAAAAAAGGACTCGTCGCGGGCTAGGTCCGCGTTCTCGAACACGAAGATGCGCCTGATCGATACGTGCCTGTCGACGGCCTCGCGCTGTAACTCCAGGTAGCGTGTGCCCAGGTCGCTTGTCCACAACCCGCTGTCGAACCCGCGCATGCCCGCGTCGACGGTTGACAGGGAGATCGCGTCGATGGAGCGCTGCGCTTCTTGGGTAAGGCCTAACAGCCACTCCCGGTCTTCGCCGTCATAGGCGATCTCACTGCCTACTGGCAACTGGCGCACGAACCAGGTGACCCGCGCGATCTCGCGTCGGGCGAGTCGCTGCAGGAGCGGGCTGACGTTGGCGTCTGCCGCACTGGCCGACTCAAGGAAATCTGTCAGCAAAGTGGTATCGAGTACGGACCGCTCTACCTGCTCGAAGAGCTCGGCCGACCGGTCGATCTTCCTGAAGCCGGCCGACAACTGCCGGTCAAGCTCGAAGAGCCGGACCTCATAGTCGATGAAAAACAATATGAGCAGGATTCCGAAAGCTATCAGGACGCCAAGCTCGACGGCGCCTGAGGCGGTCACGCCGCTGAGATGCGAGGAGACAATCGCGATCAATCCGAGCAGCAGGGGCAGGCCGATCTTGGTCAGGATACTCAGAATCAGGCTCTGGCGTATTCCGCTCGGGCTCATGCGGGCTCCGACCTCCGTAGCTCTATTAACGGCTGCAATGCCTCGATGATCCCTGCGGACAACTGATCTCTAATACGCTCGATAGTTTTCTGCCATTGGAGCGAGAATCCGAAGTTCAAGTCGAATTCCCGCCAGATCTCTATCAATGACCTGCTCACGTGGGAGGCCGGCGTCCACACGTGGACGAGGTGATCGATACCTGGCCGCAGCATGGTGATGAGCTCGATGGCGGGACGACTGCGGGCCATGGCACGGTCGACGAGGTCGAGCAGGGCTGAGAGCATCCAGTCGTGCAAGGCAAGGTCCGCGCAAAAGTCCGCCAGCGCGCGCGGATCGGTTTCCTCCGCGTGCAATCGCACGGTACGCAGACCGTCGGCACCCAAGGTGAAAATGATGCTCTGATGACCTTTCGGAGCCTCCGCTGACCAGCGCAACCGGGTTCGGCGGCTCCGGAAGGGCGGGTTGTGGTCCAGTTGCTTATTCCGCTGGATCGCGGCCAGCGCCCGCACGTTCACCGCGCCGAGGTTGAGTGTCCTGACCGTTGCCGGGCCGCTGAGGAAGCCAGTCGCGAGGCTTTCCTCCGACGCGGTCCCGAGTACTTCGACCACCCCGGGCTGGGCGAGGTAGTGCCCCCACGAGCGGCGGTGACCGGTGGGGTCATGCATGAGGGTGGCGTGCGTGCCAGCCTGGACTATATAGCCGTCGGTAAGCGAGACCCGGGTCGCTGGCGTTCCCACCAGGCGCACTTCACGCTTGCCGGTAATCGGCGCCAGGCAATCGACTCCGGTGAGTACCTCGGGCGACCACGCGAAGCGAACTGGCCGCTGACGCGTACCCACAGAACCGCCTGGCAGGATTGCGAGGAGCGCCGCGGCGGCCTCGGCTGGCACGGCCGTAGAACTCATCAGCAGCCCGGTATGGACCTCACCGAAGGTTAGCGACACTGCGGGGCTAGACCGTGAACTGGAGGTTTCATTTTACCCTCTCCTGAAATGAGCACTGGTCTCTGACTGGCCAGCGCCCCCAATGTTACCGCTCTGGTGCGATTTCATCGCGCAATGGCATCGCAACGCAATACCTATGGTGTTTTCCGGATACTGATGAACAATCTCGGTGCTATCCCCGGGAGCATGGTGCTGGTTTCCTGAGATGCTTACTGCGCTTTCTTAGCCAGAATGTCCGGTCCGCTCCTGGTACGTCTGGATGCTCCCTTGCCTTGACGCGATGTGTGCCTGGGGCCAGGTCATGGCCAGGGCCTCGTGCGGTCGTAACGTTGGGTAAGCAGGGGGACAGGGGGAAGCCACGTTCCGCGAGGGGGATGCGTATGTTCGTGCAGGTAATACGGGGTCAGGTAACCGATCAGGAGCAAGTGCACGCGGCGCTCGATCTGTGGTCGCATGAGCTGGCGCCGGACGCACCCGGCTGGCTCGGTTCGACAGCAGGCGTGACCGAAGACGGCGAGTTCGTGGCGCTTGCCAGGTTCGAGTCAGAGGAGGACGCCAGGCGTAACAGCGGCCGTCCCGAGCAGACCAGGTGGTGGGCGGAGACATCAAAGCTGTTCAGCGGAGACGTCAGCTTCCGTGACAGCGGCGACATAATGGCCGACGTTAACGGAGACCCGGACACAGCCGGATTCGTTCAGATCATGCAGGGCCGTGGTCGTGACCCTGAGCGGGCCAAGGAACTCATGGAGGCAAACCCGGATGAGTGGGCCGCTTACCGGCCCGACGTGATCGGCAGCCTGGCCGTCGGGCAGCCAGACGGTGCTTACACCATGGCGTTGTACTTCACGTCAGAGGAAGCGGCAAGGGAGGGCGAGCGCAAGGAGCCACCGCCCGCGATCAAGGCCCAGATGGACGAGATGAGCAAGCTGAACATCGGAGAACCCGAGTTCCTGGACCTGAAGCACCCGTGGCTTTACTCATCCTGACCACGCAGGTGGCGGCCTGCGGGCCGCCACCTGATCAGGCCCGCTTCCTGAGCGAGAACAGCGTACGCGGGGGTTCACCAGCGGGCCACAGGTAGTAGCCCACCGGGAACAGGCGGATGCCCAGCTTGTCGGAGATGAGCCCCCACAGGCCGCGCGGTTCCCAGATGGCCACCGCCATCGCGATCAGGCCGAGCACGATGAAATACCACGTGCCGTACTGCGACAGGGTCTGCTGCAGCACGAAAAAGACGATCGTGCCGAGGATCGGGCCCTCAATCGTGCCGATGCCGCCGATAATCGTGATGAAGATCATCTCGGCCGACCACTGAACGCTGAAAGCCGCGCCGGGGACGACGAACTGCTGGCTGATGATGTAGATGGCGCCCGCGGCACCGCAGCCCGCCGCCGAGACCATGAACACCAGCCGCTGAGTTCGGAAAACGCCCGCCCCGATGCTCCTGGCGCCGGTCTCGTCGTCCCTGATCGCGGTCAGTACTAGCCCGAGCGGGCTGCGCAGCAGGTAGTAGAGCCCGCCGATAGCTACCACGGTCACGGCGAGAGCTGCCCAGTAGGTGTACGCGGTGAGCAGGGTCGGATTGGAGGTAAGGCCTGGTAGCGCAGTACCCGTGCCGCCGCCGAGCGAGGCGATCTGGATGATGATCAGCTCGCAGATCGTCGCGATCACCCACATCGTGATCGAGAAGTAGCCGCTCCGCAGCCGGGAGACCATCCACCAGATCGGCAGCCCCACCGCCGCGCACAGCAGCGTGGCCACCGGGATCGCGAGGAACGGGTTCGTGTGGTGACTGGCGAGGATCAGCACGAAGTAGGCTCCAAGCCCGACGAACGCCTGCTGCCCGACGGAGACGAGCCCGGCATAGCCGGCCAGCAAGTTCCACATGCTCGCCATGATCAGCAGGATGAAGAAACTGACCAGCAGGTTCGTCGTGCCGGAGAACACCACGTACGGGGCGTAGGCGAGGAAGGCGACAGCCACCAGAGCGGCGATCGCCGCCCACCAGGTTGGCCGCCGCGATCGCGTGACCCGCACGTCGCGGGTCATCCCGGTCGTCCCGGCCGCCTGGCCCGCCGGATGGCCAGGGTCATCCGGGCTGGCGAACCCAGGATTCTGGCTGGTGAGGCTCATGTCGCCTCCCGGCGGCCGGTAATGCCCTGCGGGCGGATCAAGATGATCAGCAGGAACAGCAACTGCCCGGCCAGCACCTGGTCGGCCGAGTTGATGTTGGCGCCGATCTGCTGCGCTATGCCCAGCAAGATGCCGCCTGCCAGGGTGCCCCACAGTGAACCGATGCCGCCGATGACCACGGACTCGAACGCCAGCAGCAGGAAGAGCTGATCGGTGCCTGTCGTCGGGTCGAACTGAGTGGTAAACCCGTAAGCCAGGCCCGCCAGCGCCACGGTGCCGAAGGCGATGGCGGCCGCGATGCCGAAGACATGCCGGTAGTTGATCCCGGACAGCTGCGCTGCTTCCTGGTCGTCGGCGACCGCCCGGATCAGCCGGCCGCTCTTCGACGACGACAGGAAGTACTGCAGGCCAAGCAGCACGGCCACGGCCACGATCAAGATCGTCAGGGCCAGGTAAGAGATGTTGACCTGCGAGCCCAGGCTGAACGAGTCGGTGCGCAGGGCGCCGATGTCGAGCGTCTGGCTGTTCGCGGACAAGAACTGCTGCAGGGCGTTCTCGATCACGATCGACAATCCGAACGTGACAAGCAGAGTCGTGAGCACGCCCCGGTTGAGCGAAGCCTGGAGCAGGGTCCGCTGGAGCAGGTAACCGATCAGCGCGAAGACCGGGATGACGACGATCAGCGCCCAGATCGCCGGGACGTGCGAGATCGTGATGACGCCGAGCGCCACGTACGCCGCCACCACGGCCAGGTCACCGTGCGCCAGATTGATCACGTTCATGACGCCGAACATCAGCGACAGGCCGCAAGCGAACAAGGCGTAGAGACCGCCGGTCAAGATGCCCTGGATGACCGCGTCGACCCAGTTCATGCGCCAGCTCCCAGCGCGGGTTTCGTGCCTGGCCTGGTGACTCCGAAGTAGGCGTCCTGAATCTGCTCGGCGGTCAGCGCGTCTGGCGATCCCTCCAGGGTGATGCGGCCTTCGAGCAGGCAGTGCACCCGGGACGCCACGTTGAGCGCCTGGCTGACATCCTGCTCGACCAGCAGTACGGTGACGCCCGAGTCGAGCAGCCGCGGCAGCAGGTCGTAGATCCGGCGGACGACGACCGGCGCGAGCCCGAGCGACAGCTCGTCGAGCAGCAGCACCCTCGGGTTGGCGACCAGCGCCCGGCCGATCGCCACGGCCTGCTGCTCACCCCCTGACAGCTGTGCCGCGCGCTGATCGCGCCGCTCGCGCATCCAGCCGAACAGCTCGTAAACCGCGTCGACTGTCCAGGACCCCGGCCGCGCGCTGGTCGTTCCGACCAGCAGGTTTTCTTCCACCGACAGCGAGCTGAAAAGCCTGCGCCCCTCCGGGACGAGCGCGATGCCTGAGGCCACCCGCTGCTCAGGCGGCATCGCGGTCACGTCGGCGCCGTCGAGAAGAATCGAGCCGGACGTGGGCTGGTGCAGTCCGGCGATCGTGCGGAGCATCGTCGACTTCCCGGCGCCGTTGGCGCCGATCATCGCGTGCACCGAGCCGGCCGGCAGGCTCAGGCTGACGCTCCGCAGCGCTTGCAGCTGGCCATGGTGCACGCTCAGATCACGCACCTCAAGCAGCGCGTTCATTCGCTCTCCTGATCGCCGCCCGGCACCGGCAGCGAGGCGGACACCTCGGTGCCGAGGAACACCTCGCGGACCGCCGGGAGCGCGAGCACCTCCTCTGGCTGCCCATCCCCGATGAAAGCCCCTCCATACAGGCAGAGCAGCCGGTCGACCGTGGTGGTCAGGGCATGCACGACGTGCTCGATCCAGATGACAGCGACGCCACCGGACCTGATGGAGCTGACGATCCCGACGAGCTGTGCGACCTCGGGATCGGTGAGACCGCCGGCCACCTCGTCAAGCAGCAGCAGCCGCGGCGACGTGGCCAGCGCCTTGGCGACCTCAAGCCGTTTGCGCGACAGCAAGCCGAGCCGCTCGGCTGGGATGTTCGCGTCGGCGGCCAGCCCGGTGAGCTCGAGCATGTCGACCGCCGTGGCATAGCTCAGACGCCGCCTAAGACGCGCACCCTGCTGAACCGCGACGAGCACGTTCTCGAACACGGTCATAGCGCCAAAGGGCTTCGGCACCTGGAACGTGCGCCCGATGCCTAGCCGGCATCGGGCAGCCGCGTTCAGGTGGGTGACATCGGCGCCGCCGAAGGAAATCTGGCCGTACGACGCTGTCAGGTCACCGGCGATCAGGCCGAACAGGCTGCTCTTCCCGGCCCCGTTCGGCCCGACGATGCCGACCATGTCGCCCTGGCGGACCGAAAGCGATAGCTGGTCAGCGACCACGACCCTGCCGAAGCTCTTCGATACCCCGTCGAGCTCCAGCAGGGCTGCGTCTGCCCCGGGGGACACCCCGCCGGAGCCGCCCGCAAGATCAGGCATTCGTTGGCTCGAGGTCGCCCCCGATTGGCACGCTCTTATTCAGCGAGTTGTCGACGACCGTCATCTCGAAGGGGAACGTGCCGGTTGACTTCCTCCACTGCACGCCGAGCGGCTGGATGATCCCTACGCCCGGAGCGGGACCGCTGGCGAAGTCAAGCGGACCGCACATGCCGGTGTAGTTCACGTTGTGCAGGGCGCTGGCGACCTCGGCCTTGTCGTGCGGGTCGCTGACCGCGCCGAATGCTTCCGCGGCGACCTCGAACAGCGAGTAGGTCGAGCCGATGGACTGCACCCACTGATTGCCAGTCGCCGCGGTATAGGCGTCAGCGAGGTCCTTGGCGCTCTGGCCGGTGAGCGAGGACTGGTTGGGCATGTAGGGGCCCCACCACGAGTCGGTGGCGATGTTGTTGACCAGCGGCCCGAGCACCTTGGTGTCGGCCGGGAACAGCAGCACCTTGGCGACCGTAGCGAGCTTCGGCTTGTAGCCCTGGGAGTGCGCCTCGGTCCAGAACGTGTTGAAGTCAGGCGGCAGCGGGCAATTGCTGAAGATTTCGCATTCCTTGCTCTTGAAGCCCGAGATCATCGAGGCGAAGCTGGTCTGCCCGTCCGGGTAGGCACCGCCATCGACGACCTTGTAGCCGGACGCCTTGATGAGCGGCTCGAATCCGCCGCGGAACGCGTTGCCATCGGCATCGTTCGGGTACTGGCAGCCCACCACCTTGTTGCTGTGGACGCGATTCCACATCGGGGCGAAACAGCCCTGGAATTCCTTCAGCCCGAAGAAGAACACCGCGCAGTACTGGAACTTCTGGGTGGGCTGCAGCGGGTTGCCGCCAAGGCCCGCGTACCAGGACTCCCACGGCACCACAGTCGACAGGCACGGCGCGCGGAACTTCTCGCAGGCGGCAGCGACCGGGTTCGTGGTTTCCGGGGTCGACGTCGTCAGCACCATGTCCACGTGATCGGACAGCACAAGCTGCTGAGCGACCTGTGCCGCCCTGGTCGGGCTCGACTGGCTGTCCTGCACGTTGATCTTGAACTTGTAGGTCTTGCCGCCGACCTTGATGCCTTTTTTGAAGGCCGGGCTCTGCATGACCTGGTTGAGCACGAACCGGTCGCCTGAGGCGAATCCAGCGAGGGCACCGGTCAGCGGCGTGATGAAGCCGATGGTGATGGTGCCGGCGGTCGCGGCTCCCCCCGAGCCTGAACCTTTGATCCCCGAACTGCAGGCGGCAAGCAATCCGCCAGCGCCGACGGCGAGTGACCCGGCGCCAACGCCCCTGAGCAAGGAGCGCCGTGAAAGCGGCTGACCCAGCGATGTCGGCTGGTCTGGTTCCTGACGGTCCATTCCGTCTCCTCTGGTGAAGCGCCCGCGGGACGCCGGCGGGCTGGAGACCGGCCAGCCGCATCGCGATGGACCGCCGACACTCCAGGACAGGTACCGCAGGATGTTCGCTTGGCGTACGACTATACGCAATGTAGAACTTAGTCAGGCTTCGCGGCCACTGTCAACGTCCATCGCGCATCAGCGCGATAGATGATGCGACTGTCATATGTGCCGCTCATAACGGACAAAAGCCTACTGCAAACGATGAAAAGTGAGCGGGTGTGCTCTGTGTGACGGAAGTGACTCGCTCGCCACCTGGGCTCACCGGCGCCGCCGAACCTCCGCCGACGCCCGCCGGAGCGGCCGATGTCCGCCGGGAGCCGGGCTGGCCTGGCGGTCGCCAACTAGGTGGGACCCTGGGACCTGAGATCGGTCTCGATCTGGTGCGCGGTCTCCAGCATCGCGGGCAGCAGGTCGGTTTGCATCGCGGCGGTGCTGACCCGGCTCGCGTGGGCCGATACGTTGATGGCCGCGATGACGCCGCCACCTGAACCCCGGATTGGCGCGGCGATCGCACGCAGGCCTTCCTCGAGTTCCTGGTCCACGATCGAGAAACCCTGCCTGGCTACCTCGCGCACGATTTCCCTGAGCTGGCCAGGCTCAGTGACCGTGCGATCGGTGAACGAATCGAAGGCTGCCTCGGCCAGGTAACGGTCGAGCTCCTCATCGGTCATCGCGCCGAGCAGGACCCGGCCCATCGACGTGGCGTAAGCAGGGAACCTCGTGCCCACTGAGATCGCCACCGTCATTATTCGCTTGGTGGGCACTCTTGCCACGTAGACGATGTGGTGACCGTCGAGCACCGAGATTGATGATGACTCGCGCAGCTTGGCGACGAGCTCCTCGAGGTGCGGCGCGGCGATTTCGGGCATGGCGAGCCCGGACAGGTAGGCGTAGCCGAGTTCGAGCACCCGGGGTCGCAGCGAGAACTCACGGCCGTCGCTTCGGACGTAGCCGAGCTTGACGAGCGTGAGCAGGAATCTCCTTGCCGCGGCTCTTGTCAGGCCCGTGGCCCGGGCAACCTCGCTGAGGCTGAGTCGTTCGCGATCGGGTCCGAACGCCCTGATGACAGCCAGCCCTCGGTCCAGCGACTGCACGAAGTCGCTATCCCTGGCGGGGCCTACCTCGGGCGCTGCCGTGCCGTCGCCGGCCTGTTCGGCGACGGCGTCGCCAGGCGAGCCGGTGCCGTCGCCGGTCATCGCGAGGCCATCGCCCGGTTGCTCTCTGACCTCGCCTGCGGCGTTCGCTGTGCGCGCAGAAGTTCTCATCTCCCTTGCATGGTAACGCGCCTGTGCGGCATCCGAACTATCCTGTTCGATCGGTTTACCTGCGCAGATGCTCAAGCAGGACGCCGGTGACCGCGCCAGGCGCGCCGACGTTGGCCAGGTGCGAGGTGCCGGGAATGACGAGGTGCCGCGCTCCGGGAATCGCTTCGGCGATGAGGGCGCCATGCTCCGGAGGCGTCGCCGGGTCGCGTTCACCAGAGACTACGAGCGTCGGTGCGGAGATCGAGCCGAGACAGGGCCGCAGATCCATCAAGGCGATCGCCCGGCAGCAGCCGGCGTAGCCGTCGGGAATGACGGCAGCCAGGTCGTCGGCGAACGAGGCGACAAGCCCAGGCGCGCCGGCCGTGAATTCGGGCGTGAACCACCGGCCGATCGACTGATTGACGACCGCCGCCATGCCCTCGCGCTCGACCAGGTCGGCCCTGGCCCGCCAGCCGCTGGCCGGGGGCAGGAATGCCGAGGTACAGACCAGCGCGAGCCGGTCTATGCGCTCTGGCGCATGCGCGGCGAGCCACATGCCGATCATGCCGCCGAGCGAGATCCCGCAGTACGACGCCTGCTCGATGCCCAGGGAATCAAGCAGCCCGAGCACGCCGTAACCGAGGTCGTCGAGCGCGTAGGGGGCGGGCGGCGCCGCGGCGAGGCTGTGCCCCGGAAGCTCGTACCGCAGCAGCCCGTAGCGCTCAGCGAATACCGGCGCCTGAGGCTCCCAGACCCGCCTGGTGGTGCCAAGCGAGTTGCCGAGCACGAGCACTGGCGCGTCAGCCGGCCCGGTCCGGGCAAAATCGAGCGGCAGGACGCCACCGCTAGACATCGAAGAAGACGGTTTCGCGCTCGCCCTGCAGGCTGATGTCGAACCTGAACTCACCGGATTGCCCGTCCGGCGCCGGCGACGCGATGAGCGTCGTACGCCGTTGCGGGTCGACGATACCGGTGAGCACCGGATCGGCGGCATTCGCTTCGGCCTCGTCGGCGAAATAGATCCTGGTCACCACCCGGTCAAGCAATCCCCTCGCGAAGACAGAGACGTCGATATGGGGCGCTTCGGTGCGCCCGTCGGGACTGGGCAGGCATCCGGGCCGGACGGTCACGATCTTGTACCGGCCGTCGGCGTCGGTCGCGCACCGGCCGAAGCCGCGAAAGCCCGCCGTCCGCGAAACCGCCGCCCCGCGCGGGTCACCGGCGTGGTCAAACCGGCCGTCAGGATCGGCCTGCCAGGTTTCGACGAGGGCGTCGGGCAGCGGCTGACCAGCGCCATCGGTCACCCGGCCGCTGATCGTAATTGCGCCAGGCGTCCCCTCGGGCACCACGAACGGCCCGTCCGGCCAGGGCAGCCCGATAGCCAGGAACGGGCCGACGGTCTGCGACGGCGTGATCGGAAGCGGCACGGGCCTACCCTTCCTCGAACACGGTCGCCTGACGACCGCGCAGCACGATGTCCCAGCGATAGCCGAGCGCCCACTCTGGCTTGGTCAGCTCCAGGTCGAACCGCGCCACCATGCGGTCTCTGGCCTTGGCGTCCGGCACCGAGTTGAAGATGGGGTCCTGGGCGAACAGCGGATCGCCGGGAAAGTACATCTGGGTGATCAGTCGCTGGGTGAACGCCCGCCCGAACAACGAGAAGTGGATGTGCGCAGGCCGCCAGGCGTTCAGGTGGTTGCCCCACGGATAAGCACCTGGCTTGATCGTCACGAACCGGTACCAGCCGTCGGCGTCGGTCATGCACCGTCCGGCGCCGTCGAAGTTCGGGTCGAGTGGAGCCGGGTGGGCGTCGACGCGGTGGGCGTACCTGCCTGCCGCGTTCGCCTGCCAGATCTCGACCAGCGTGCCGGGGACTGGTTTCCCGTCGGAATCAAGGACACGCCCGGTCACGATGATCCGCTCGCCGATCGGCTCGCCCTGATGCTTCGTCGTCAGGTCCGCGTCGGCGGCGGTCACCGGGCCGGAGCCGAGCATCGGCCCGGTCACCTCGGTCAGCCAGTGTGGCAGCGGCACGGGCCGCTGCCTGGGTGCGCGCAGCGCGGTCGACCGGTACTCGGCGAAATCAAGCGGCGGGTGGACACCTGAGGGCCGCTCATACGCGGGCACCACCAGGCGGCCACCGCCGGAGATGCCCTGATCAGCGGTCATCGCGGCGCTCCAGTGTCAGCGGTATTGACGGGCGGCTCGGCTGGCTTGGTCGCCGGCATGGTGGCGAGCAAGCCGCGCAAGACGGCGAGCTCGGCGTCGTCCGGCGGCGCGATCTCGGCCAGGTCGGCCGACGCAGCCAGCTCCCAGCCGGTCTTGTCCCTGACGTCGGCCAGCGAGACGCCAGGGTAGATGCCGGTCAGCACAAGCTCGCTGGTCGCAGGGTCCGGCTTGAGGACGCCGAGGTCGGTGATCACCAGCTGCGGTCCCGTGCCGGTGAGGCCGAGCCGCTGCCTGGCGCCCGGCCCGTCGCCGAACCCGACCGAGGTGATGAAGTCGACCCGGTCGACGAAGGTCCGCAGTGACTGGCGCAGCACCACGATCACTTGCTTGCACGCTGCGGCGATCTCCGGCGCGCCGCCCGCACCGGGCAGCCTGACCTTCGGGCTGGCGTAGTCGCCCCCGATCACCGTCGTGTTGATGTTGCCGAACCGGTCTAGCTGACCCGCGCCGAGGAACCCGATGTCGATCCGGCCAGGCTGCAGCCAGTAGTTGAAGATTTCCGGCACGCTGACCACCGAGTCGGCGGTCTGGGCGAGTATTCCGTCGCCGATCGACAGCGGCAGCACATCCGGCCTGGCACCGATCGTTCCGGACTCATAGATCAGCGTCAGATTCGGCGCGTGCGTCGCCCTGGCAAGGTTGGCCGCCTCGCTCGGCAGGCCGATGCCCACGAAACAGGTCATCCGGTCGCGCAGCGCCCGGGCGGCGGTCACCGTCATCATCTCGTCCGGGGAGTAGGTCATCGGTCCCTCCCGGCCTGCCCTGCCGGGACCGCCGCTGGCGCCACGCCGAACACGTGCTCATCCATCCAGGCTGCGAAGCTGGCCCGGTCCCTGCTGATCGCGTCCCAGGCCACATAGAAGTCATTGTCCCTGACCGAGTAGTCCAGCGCATAGGACGGATGCGCGCCTCCGGGCGCCACGGCCACGTGCGTGACTGACCAGGATGGCAGCACGACCGCGCCCGGCCGCGGGTCGAGCTCGCCGACGATCTCCTCCACGGTGACGATCGAGCGGGCCGCCGCGAGCAGCGCTTCCTTCTGTACCCCGGTAATGCCCCAGTACTGCACGTTTCCGAGCCGGTCGGCGCGCTGGGCGTGAATGACCGTCACATCCGGGCGGATCGCCGCGACCGCGGTCAGCGTCTCGCCGGTAAACGGGCAGATGATGTCGGCGACGCCGGCGGTGTGCGATGGCAGATCGGTGCCACGGTAGCCGCGCAGGATCGCGAACGGCAGGCCCGAGGCGCCGGCCAGGTACCGGTTCGCCATGCCGGCGTGGCTGTGCTCTTCGATGTCGAGCGGCACCGGCCAGGCGTTCTCGACCGCGTCCCTGAACCTGTGCAGCGAACCGACGCCTGGATTGCCTGCCCACGAGAAGACGAGCTTGCGTGCGCAGCCCGCGCCGATCAACTGGTCGTAGATAACGTCCGGCGTCATCCGTACCAGCGTGAGGTCTCGCCGTCCTTGCCTGATTACCTCGTGCCCCGCGGCATGCGGGATCAGGTGGGTGAAGCCCTCCATAGCGACAGTGTCGCCGTCGCGGACGTCGGCGGCGATCGCCTCGGCCAGCGACACAATCTCCGCCATCCGCACCAGCCTCCTTGCGGTGTCCGTGGATACGACAGCGACAGGGGTTTACCGAAACGATATCGACAGGGCGCTGAGTGAACAACTGTGCGGTCTACGAAAACTCCTCGAGCACCGCAGCGACGACCGCGAACGCCCGGTTGGCAGCTGGGACGCCCGCGTACACGGCAACCTGCAGCAGCACCTCGCGGATCTGGTCCGGAGTCAGCCCGTTACGCAACGCTGCCCTCGTATGCATGGCGAGTTCCTCGTCCTGGCGCAGCGCGGCCAGCATCGCCAGAGTGATCATGCTGCGCTCGGGCCGGCTTAGTCCCGGGCGATTCCAGATCTCGCCCCAGGCATAGCGGGTGATCAGGTCCTGAAATGGCGCGGTGAAATCGGTGGTCCTGGCGATCGCGCGGTCGACATGCTCGTCGCCGAGGACCTCGCGGCGAGTTCGCATGCCGTTGTCCGGGGTCGGTGTCATGAAGACCAGGCTAGGGCAGCGGCAGGCGCGGGACTGATCATGAGCCGGGGCGTGATCACCGAAGATCACATCGGTCCTGGATCATCCTGGCCGCCGCAAAGCTTCGTGATCATGCCCAGGCAGCGTGCGCTTCGAGTGCTTTTTCTATGAAAACCGATGTCGCGCCCAGGTAGTTGCCGGGTGCTAGCGCTGCTTTCAGGTCGATGTTGCTTACGCCCGCGGCGGCGAGCTTCGCCGCTGCCTCTTCGTTCGCCAGCAGAGCTTCCGACAGGTCAAGGCCCTGCCGGGCCGCCGCGGCGCTCGCTGCGGCCACCAGAGCGTGAGCCTCCAGCCGGCCGAGGACCGGGGCTAGCAGGGTGGTGACGTGCTCGGCCATGGGCAGGCCATGGGAGGCGCCCAGGTTGGCGCGCATTCTCGCCGGATCGATGCGAAGGCCGGCGAGCAGGTCGACCGTCCAGGCGGCGGCGGAAATGGTGTGGGTGAGCAGGCCGGTAAAAGGCAGCCACTCGCTGTGCCAGGCGCCGGCCGCCCGCTGGTGCTCCTGCTCCGCGGCGCTCGCGAGCGATGCTAGCAGGTGGGGTGCGGCCTTGGCGTTGCCGAGCACGACGACCGAGGCCACCGGGTTCTGCTTGTGCGGCATGGCCGACGAGCCGCCTTTGGTGCCGCCCGCCGTGTCTTCAGCCACCTCGCCGACCTCGGTCTGGGCGAGCAGGGTCACGTCCCTGGCCAGCTTGCCCATCGCCGCGCAGGCACCAGCGAGGGCAGCGGCTAGCTCGATCACGCGCAGCCGGCTGGTGTGCCAGGGCAGTACCGGGTTGGACAGGCCGAGCTCATCGGCGAGCAGTTCGGCCACGCGCGGACCCGACTCGCCCAGGGAGGCCAGCGTTCCGGCGGCGCCGCCGTACTGGATGGCCAGCCGGCTTGCGCGGACCTCGTGCAGGCGCAGCCTGGCCTCGTCGATCGCTGTCAGCCAGCCTGCCGCGACCAAGCCGAAGGTAACCGGGACGGCTTGCTGCAGCAAGGTGCGGCCGGCCATGACCGTGGCCGCGTGCTCGCGCGCCAGGGCGGCGCAACTTCCTGCGGCGCTGGCCAGGTCGGCAAGGATCGTGTCGAGCGACTGCCTGGCGATCAGCATGGCCGCGGTGTCGATGATGTCCTGGCTCGTCGCCCCCAGGTGGACCGCGCCGGCCACCCCGGCCGGCTCAGCGGGAAGCAGCCCGGTAAGGGTCTTCACCAGCGCCGGAACTGGATTGCCTGTGGCCGCGGCAGCACCGGACAGGTCTGCGTTACTGAAATAACGGGAGCTGGCTACCGAGGTGACGGCCGCTCCGGAACCGGGAGGCGCGAGTCCGGCGCGTTCGGCCGCGCGGGCGAGTGCCGCTTCGGTGTCGAGCATCGCCTGCAGCCAGGCTTCATCGCTGGTGCTGGCCGCGCCGCGAGCGAACAGCGAGCCGAACAGGCCGCTCTGGCTGTGGTCGTTCACGGGTCCATCATGGCGTCAGGTCCCTGAGCGATACCCGGCGGGATCGCCGGCGCCGGAGTTGTCGTGGTCCATTCCTGCCGTGCCGCATCACTATCGAGTAATGAAGGCGGACAGATAATGGCAAACTAGGTCAACTAGTTCCTGACCATCCCTTATATTCACCGCGCTTGTTGACTTTGCCGCGTTATAGCGCGCGAGAGGCCAAAACCGCATCCCTTGGCTGAGGCTGCCAGCAGATCTCAATAAGTCGCGGGAGACCGGCGGGAATCGCGATTCCCGACTCCGATCTCCTCGCCCGACCCGCTCGCGCGGCGGGAGTTCCCGCAGGCCCTGATGGAGGTCACCGAAGTCACCAAACCGGTCACCAGGGGGTCGTATGGTTGCCGGTGTGAACACGGAGAGCCCGCTCGATGATAGCGGCGCGCAGGTCAAATCCAGGCTGCACGCCGCCCTGCGCGACGCCATGCGAGGACGGGACGCGGCTGCCATGTCCGCGCTTCGCGGTGCGCTCGGCTCGATCGGCAATGCCGAGGCGGTCGACACCGCGCAGGCCGCCGCCGCGCCGTCATCCCCGCCTGGCGGGCCGCATTTCGCCGGGGCGATCGCCGGGCTCGGCGCCGCCGAGGTTGCCAGGCGCCAGCTCAGCACGGCGCAGGTCGAGGCGATCGTAGCGGCCGAGATCAGCGAGCGGGAGAGCGCGGCGGGCAGTTACGCGGCGGCGGCGCGCTCGCCGAGGCCGAGCGGCTTCGCCGCGAGATTTCCGTGCTGCTGTCAGTCATATCGCCGGCCGATCAGGAAAGCTAGCGTTGAACCCGCTAGAACCAGCAAGCACAGACCAAGGCGGAAATATGGCATTGGCTGATGTCCGATCGAATGGCCGGCGTGATCGCGAGGACGACCTGGCGCCCGCGTCGATCTGCTCGCTGTCGCCCACCAGGTGCCAGGCCCGCACCCGGGTGTACAGCGATGGGAAACTGGCGGCCGAGGGATTCCCCGTCGGCGACATCAGCGAGTACCTCAAGGATGAATCGGCCTTTGTATGGCTCGACTTGCTCGCTCCCGACCGGGCCGATCTGGCGGTCCTTAGCGAGGAATTCGGGCTGCACCCGCTCGCGATCGAAGATGCCGTCATGGCGCACGAGCGGACCAAGATCGACAGGTACCAGAGTCACCTTTTCCTGGCCGCCTACGTGGTGCACCTCCACGCAGACTCAGGCGAACTCGACATGAGCGAGATTGCCGCGTTCATCACCACGCGCGCGCTGATCACGGTGCGCAAGGGCGCCGGCGTGCGCGTCGACTCGCTGATCGCGTACTGGGACGGCAGCCCTGACCTCGCGGCGGAGGGCGTCGGTTACCTGGTGCACGGCCTGCTCGACAACATCGTCGATGGCTATTTCTCCACGGTGCAGGTGCTGGACGACGAGATCGAGAAGCTCGAGGACCTGCTCTTCGCCACTAATTCCCGCGATCAGGGCGCCGTGCAGCGCCGCAGTTTCGAACTGCGCAAGAGCCTGGTGTTCTTCCGCCGGGTCGTGCTGCCGATGCGTGAGGTCGTCAACACCGTGCTCCGCCGCGACCTGCATATCGTCACCGGCCGGCTCCAGCCGTACTACCAGGATGTCTACGACCACGTGCTCCGGGCGACAGAATGGACGGAAAGCCTGCGTGACCTGGTCACCACCATCTTGGAGACCAATCTCACCGTGCAGAGCAACCGGATGAACGTCATCACCAAGAAGGTGACAAGCTGGGCGGCGATCATCGCCGTGCCCACATTGGTGACCGGAATCTACGGCATGAACGTGCCCTACCCCGGTTTCGGTCACGCCATCGGCTTCGACGTCTCCGCCGCTGTCATGACTATAGCCGCGGTGACCTTGTACCTCATCTTCAGGCGCAAAGACTGGCTGTAACTGCCGCTTTCACCCGCTCGACTGCCGGCTGGCGCACTTGGCCTCGATGCGCCCGGCCTCCATCATCCTCGCAATGCCCTCCCCGCCTGAGGTGGCCGCGGCAGCGAACGACCGCTGCAGTTCTGCCGCGCGCAGGTAAGCGGCGTCGGCCGCTCGCCGGTCGGCGCGGGTGAGCTGATCCGCGTACGCATCGAGTACGGCCGCGCCGAGGGACAACGTGCCGTCGGGTCCTTCGGCGACCCCGTAAGGTCCGAGCTGGTCGACCAGCTCAGCTGCCTTCGCCAGCTGGCCGCTCAAGTACAGAGCCCGGACGGCACGCTCGGCCTCACAGCGGAGTTGCGCGGCCGCTTTCGCCGCGGTCGGGACGGGCCCGGGCGGCTCGGTGACGTGGCCGGGCACGCCATGTTCGCGCAGCACCGCGGCCACATGCTCGGCTGTTGGGTGCATGCCAGCAGCCTAGCCCCGCAGGCTGGTTCATCGCTGAAATAGACATGGCAGCAGTAGCCAGATGCAACGCGTGGCACGATCGAAGTCGGCTGCCCGTCGAACGGCAGCGGACCTCGGCAAGGAGCGGCAAGCCGCACCCAAGCCGGCATCTAGGGCAATCCATTCCATACGGATTCCATGCATCCCATAGCGCCGCGCACTACCATGATGCGCCATGCGGCGAATACGCGATTTCGGGATATTGCTGGCTGCCGTTGCAGGGGCTGGCGGACTGATCGTGGCGGTGATGCCGGCCCAGGGCGCTCAGGTTTCCGGCCGTACCCGTGCGGCGACGCCTGCGACGGCCGCGGCGACCGGCACGTCAGCGAAGTCCGCGAAGGTCATCGTGAAACGTGCCCTGCCGGATTTCGGAAACCCGAATGGACATTTCCCGGTACCGCGGGCTGGCCGCGCGGCGAACACCACTCACCCCGATCACGTCATCGGCCGCGGCACGCCTTCTAGCTGCACCTCGGCCGCCGTGGTCAGGGCTGTCGCTAAGGGCGGGATCGTCAAGTTCAACTGCGGCAGCAAGCCAGTCACGATCTTGATGACGAGGACAGCGACCGTGCCCAAGGTCAGGCACCTGGTCGTCATCGACGGCGGCGGTCTGGTGACGCTCAGCGGCGGCGGCAAGCGCCGGATACTCTTTTCCGACACCTGCATGGGCAAATGGTCCACCGACGACTGCGTCAACCAGCCATTCCCGAAAATCGTAGTGCAGAACATCACGTTCAAGGACGGCTTCAACGGCACGCACCAGGCCACCTGCACCGCCAACGCCCCCAGGTGCTGGTATGGCGGCGTGGACGGCGGCGGCGCTATCTACGCCGAGGGCGGCCAGCTCAAGGTCGTCAATTCGCGGTTCATCGGTAATAGCTGCTACAAGTTCGGCCCCGACCTGGGCGGTGGCGCGATCCGCGCGCTCGCGCAGTACAAGAACCGGCCGGTCTACATCACCCGCGACACGTTCAGCGGCGGCCACTGCTCCAACGGAGCGGCCCTGAGCAGCATCAGCGTCCAATGGACCGTGATTAACAGCATGTTCACCAACAACAAGGCGGTTGGCTGGGGCGCGAATCCGGCCGCTAGCGGAACGCCGGGCGGCGGGAGCGGCGGCGCCATCTACAACGACGGCACGAACTACAACACGCTGATCGCCGGCACGATCATGCGGAACAACACCGCCCGCGAGGGCGGCGGCGCGGTCTTCTACGTCGTAGACACCGGTTGGGGAAAGCTGACGCTCAACGAGTCGCACCTGCACCGCAACTCCAGCGGCCAGTTCCAGACGTTCCCCGGTATCTATGACAACATCGACGGCCATGACGGCCCGCCCGTGATGATCAACTCCACCGACAACTAAGTCCGTGCCGAGCCGTCAACAGCAGCATGGTCCTGCCTGTGCTATTGATTCCAGCGCATCATTGGCAACGTGGTCCTGCCTGCTGCTATCCGGACCGCGGTACGCAGGACTATGTTGCTATTGGCCTAAGCGCGGGAACAGCGGCGTGGTCCTGCCTGGTGCTGGCGGGGGTCACGAAACGCCGGACGCCAGTCCGGAAAGCGCCGACACCACGAGGCCGCCGAGAGACCCCAGGTCGTAGCCGCCCTCCTGGACCGCGACGACCGGGCCGAGCGCACCGATCAGCTCACCGGCCCGACCGTAGCCATCGGCGCTGACCTGCAGCGGGCTCTCCGGATCAGCGGCAGCCGCGTCTACCCCGAGTGAGACGACTACGGCGTCCGTGCCGCGCTCGCGCACCTCAGCGCACAAGAACCTCACCGCTTCGAGCCAGCCGAGATCCCTTGAACCCGGCGCCAACGGGAGGTTGCGGTTGGCACCGGATCCAGGCCCGGCCCCTCGCTCCGAAGCGTGCCCGACATAATGCGGGAACCACCCCGCACCCGGATCGACATGCACGCTGCCGTAATAGACCTCTGGCCGGTCGTAAAAAACAGCCTGCGTCCCGTTGCCATGATGGGCATCGATGTCGACCACAGCGACCCGGTCAGCCCCCGAGCGCAGCAGTGCGCTAGCCGCTAGAGCGGCATTGTTCAGGTAACACGACCCGCCGTAACTCGCCGGGCCGGCGTGATGCCCGGGCGGCCGGCACAGCGCGTACGCCAGGCTGGTGCCGCCAGCTACGAGGTCGGCCGCGGTCAGCGCGCAGTCGGCCGCTGCCCTGATCGCATCCCAGCTACCGGGTCCGACCAGCGTCATCGTGTCGTAGCAGAACCGTCCCACCTGCCCGTGCACGGCTGTCGGCTGGCGCAGCGGCAGCCCGGCGAGCAGCCCGGCCGTGGGGAACACGGATGGCACGACGCGGGTACGGCCGTATTCCTCCACGTAGCCGCCTGCGACCCAGCGTTCCCAGATAGTCGCGAGGTGCTCAAGGAGCGCGGCGTCGTGCACCGCGAGGAGCGCGGTGCCGTCGTGCGGCACGGACGCCACCACGACAGCGCCGGCGGCGGTCAGGGCCTCAAGGATGACTGACGCCCGCTCCGGCACCTCGGTGCCGGCTTCCCAGACTCCGAGCCAGACCTCGCCGGCCGGCTCGTGCAGCAGGCAGCCGGCGTCCCAGACCACTTCGGTCCCGCTTAGCCCGCCCTGGCCGCCGTGCCCGCCCTGGCCGCCGTGGCCGCCGTGCCGGCCTTGGCCGCCCTGCCCGCCGCGCCAGCACTGCGCCGCAGTCATCGAACCTCCAGTGCGCCATGCGTCATGATGCTCAGATGACTCGCGCAGCTGCCCTCGGCATCACGATCGGCATCATGCCTCCCGGACCGACGTCCTCGATCGCCGACGTGCCGGGTGTAGGCGTCGGCCATGCCACCGTCTGGCGGGACGAGCCGCCACCGCCGCAAGGACGGGGCATCGCTCGCACCGGCGTGACTGTAGTCGACCCAGGCGGGAACCTGTACCGCAGCCCGGTCCCGGCCGGCGGCGCCGTGCTCAACGGCGCCGGTGAATGCACGGGCTTCCTCACCGCGGCCGAATGGGGCCTGGCCGAGTCGCCTGTCTTCCTGACCTCGACGATGCAACTCGGCCGGGTCTACGACGCGGCCTGCGAGCTGCTGATCGCCGAAGACGAGAGTATCGGAGCCGACGACGTGATCATCCCGATCGTGGCCGAGTGCGACGACAGCTTCCTGAACGACGCCCGCAGCATGCAGGTGACCAGGACCGACGTCCGGGAGGCGCTGGAGGCGGCCAGGCAGGCGAAGGCCGTCGCCCCGGCCGAGGGTGCGGTCGGCGCCGGTACGGGGATGAGCTGCCTTGGCTTCAAGGGCGGCATCGGCACATCGTCCAGGCTGACTCCCTCCGGGCACACGGTCGGCGTACTCTTGCTGACCAACTTCGGCAGCCAGGACCGCCTCACCATCGACGGCATCCCCGTCGGCCGCCTGCTCCAGGCGGACGGAGAGACCACCAGTTCGTCCAGCCCGCGCCCGGCTGGCTCGTGCATCGCGATCACGATTACCGATGCCCCGCTCGACTCCGCCGCCTGCGCCAGGCTCGCCCGCCGTGCGGGTCTCGGCCTGGCCCGCGCCGGCTCCACTGCCCACCATGGCAGCGGGGAGATCTTCCTGGCCCTGGCCACGGGCCTGCGTGACACCAGGACCCAGCTCCGCGAGGCACCTCCGATCAGCGGCAGCGAACTTGACCCGTTCTTCGCTGCCGTCATCGAGGCGACCGAGGAAGCGGTGCTCAACAGCATGCTGGCCGCGCAAACCGTCACCGGCCGGGACGGCAACACCTCCCTGGGGCTACCCGCCAACCGGGTCAGAGAGCTGGTGCACGCCGCTTACCTAGCGCGGGGTGAGTCGCACGGCGGCTAGATGGCACGCCACCAGTCAGGCCCCACCAGGTGCGGCAGCGCCGGCAGCCCTGCTGTTGCGCCCGCGCACGCCTCGACGCCGCTCGCTGGCGCGGCGCCCTGCCTGCTGTACGGCTACGGAGCCTACGAGTACCCGTCGGATCCGGAGTTCTCAGTCGGGCTGCCTTCGCTGCTCGACCGCGGGGTCATCTACGCGATCGCGCACGTCAGGGGCGGTGGGGAGGGCGGGGGCACCTGGTGGCGAAGTGGGTATCAGGCTCCGAGCTACCGCTCCGGGGGCTGGCGCTGACGTCTTGTTCCTGGCCGAGCTCGGGGTCGGCGCGCACGGCGGTCCGTCGGAACGGCTGGCGCAGGTTGCCTATCTGGCCGAGGTGCACGCGTTCGTGTTGAACGCCATGGCATTACGCAGTAGCGTTCGGCACGCCGAGTTGATCGAGAGAGTGACGTGATGCCCGACGCGAAGCCGACCAAGTCCGCGAATCCCGGTGCCGGCGCTGGTGAGCTGGACGCCGTCCGGGCTGCCTGCACGCGGTCCTTGACCTGGCACGGCCAGGTTACGGCGGCCGATGTCCTGGCCACGATCCCGGCCGATACCGAGCTTGACAGATACGGCGACGGCGGAGTCGTGAGCGCCCTTGAGGCCGAGATCGTCAGCCTGCTCGGCAAGCCTGCGGCAGTGTTCCTGCCGAGCGGCACTATGGCGCAGCAGTCGGTGCTCCGGGTGCACGCGGATGCCCGCGGTCGGCGTACGGTCGTTTTCCATCCGATGTGTCATCTCGAGCGGCACGAGGGACATGGCTACCAGCGGCTGCACCATCTGATCGGCCGCCAGGCCGGGGACCGGGACCGGCTGCTGACGCTGGCCGACCTCGCCGCGATCGCCGAGCCTTTCGCGGCGCTGCTGATCGAGCTTCCGCAACGGGACATCGGCGGTCAGCAGCCGGCCTGGGCCGACCTGGTCGCTCAGTGCCGGTGGGCCGCCGATTCCGGCGCGGCCGCGCACCTCGACGGCGCCAGGCTGTGGGAATCGGCAGCCGGCTACCGCCGACCGCCAGCGGAGATCGCGGCGCTCTTTGACACGGTCTACGTCTCCTTCTACAAGGGCATCGGCGCGCTGCCAGGCTGTTGTGTAGCCGGACCTGCCGATGTGATTGCCCAGGTGCGTGACTGGCGCCAGCGCATGGGCGGCACTCTCTTCGCCATGTGGCCGAACGCCGCGTCCGCGCTCAGCGGCCTCGCGACCCGGCTCCCGCGGATGCCTCAGTACCTGGAGCACGCCCGGGCGATCGCGTCTGCCCTGCGGGACGTCCCCGGTGTGCGGGTCATCCCTGACCCGCCGCAGACGTCGATCATGCACTGGCTGCTCTCGGTCACTCAAGAGGGCTTTGACCGGGCAGTTCGCAAGGTCGCCGCCGAGCGGGGAGTCTGGACCTGGGCTCGGCCGATGATTACCGCTGACCCCGGCGTGCAGCGGGTTGAACTGAGTGTCGGCGACGCGACCTGTGCCCTGAGCCCCGGTGAGATAGCCGCGATCGCCAGGACTTTCGCGGACAGCTGAGCCTTGCCGCACCGATGCCGCAGTCCCGCGCGGCGGGCCGGTGATTTGGCGGGCGGGCCGGTGCCGCTCGCTGGCCTGGCTGGCCTGGCTGGTTGAGGCAATCATCTCGTTATCTTCTTGGTCTGAGCAGGAGCCCTGGCGTCAACAGCAGCAGGCAGGCCCCTGATGCTGAAACCGGCCCGGGCCCGTCAGCAACGTGGCCCTGTCTGGTGCCGTCTCAACAGCGGTAACGAGTGCCGCGCTGCTCGCCGGGCCTTGCGCTGAGGGACTGCTGAAAAGGTCCATCCGGGCGGGCACTCAGGGCACGGCAATTTCCGCGCCGGCGCCCGCCCGCGCTGACCTTGCCGGGTACTTCCGGCGGCGGCGCCCGCTGCTAGCCATGATCGCGGGCGGTCTGAGTGCTCGCGGCCCGGTCCGGGGAGGGTTGTCAGTGTTCCGGGCCGGGATCGGGGAGGGTTGTCAGTGTTCCGGGCCGGGATCGGGGAGGGTTGTCAGTGTTCCGGGCCGGGATCGGGGAGGGTTGTCAGTGTTAC
>DASTJM010000004.1:0-2106 GCA_035716545.1 Streptosporangiaceae bacterium | reverse complement strand
TGACCGGACGCCCCCACCGGGGTACGGGCGTAGGTCCGGTCGTCGGAGATGTCCGAGCGCGAGTAGTCCTTCAGCGCCGCGCACGCGGCCAGCGTGATCAGCGCCGACACCAAGATGTAGACCGACACCGCGTAGACGGTCCCGAACTGGTGGACCAGGAACACGGCGATGATCGCCGCAGGCCCACCAGCGATGATCGAGGACAGCTGGTAGCCGAGCCCCGCACCGCCGTAGCGCATCGAGGTCGGGAAGCTCTCCGCGATCAGCGAGGCCTGCGGGCCGTACTGCATCGCGTGCGGGACCAGGCCCAGCGCCAGGGCGAGGAACACCAGCCACGACAGCCCGGAGTTGAGCAGCGCGAAGTACACGAAGCCCCACACCCCCATGAGCGCGGCGCCGGCCATGTAGACCCTCTTCCGGCCGAGCGTGTCGGACAGGTGGCCGAAGTACGGCACCAGGAAGAACTCCACGGCCGCCGCGACCAGGGTGCCGATCAGCACGAAGTCGCGGCTGTAGGTGTTCGGGGCCTCGGTGAGGTAGGACAGCACGAAGGCGGTCAGCACGTAGAACGGCATCTGCTCCGACATGCGCAGCAGGGTCGAGAGCACGATCTCCTTCGGGTGGTTCCGGATCACCTCGCGCACCGGAGACTTCTTGACCGTCTTGGCCTCGACCAGCTTGGCGAACATCGGGGTCTCCATGATCCGCAGCCGGATGTAGAGGCCGATGGCCACGAGGATCGCGCTCAGCAGGAACGGCACCCGCCAGCCCCAGGCCTGGAAGCCGGCGTCGTCGGTGACCGAGCTGAACAGGGCGAGCAGGCCGGTGGAGAGGATCAGGCCGATCGCGACACCCAGCTGCGGCCAGCTGCCCATCAGGCCACGGCGCTTCTGGTCGCCCCACTCCATGGACAGCAGCACCGAGCCGCTCCACTCGCCACCGACGGCGATGCCCTGCAGGATGCGGAGCACGACCAGGAGGACCGGGGCGGCGTCGCCCCACGACGCCTTCCCGGGCAGCACGCCGATCAGGAACGTGGCCACCCCCATCATCACCAGGGTGACGATGAGCGTCGCCTTGCGGCCGATGCGGTCACCCCAGTGCCCGAAGATCGCGGCCCCCACGGGGCGGGCGGCGAAGCCGACGAAGTAGGTGGCGAACGACGCCAGCAGTCCGATGTACGCCGAGGCGTGCGGGAAGAACAGCTGGGGGAAGACAAGTGCAGCGGCGGAGCCGTAGAGGAAGTAGTCGTACCACTCGATGGTGGTGCCGACAGTGCTCGCGAGCGCGGCCTTGCGCACCTGGCGGGCGTGCTCAGCCGTGCCCACCGCCCCGGTGGCTTGTCGCGCTTGCTGCGGATCGAGCGTCATGTCGAGTCTCGCCTTTCTCCGGCGCCCGCATCGGCGCCGACGGTGGAAAGTCCCACCCTGGACATTCCAGGTGGGGAATGTGCACGAAGGTTTTTACTCTCTTTGGTCGCTATGAGCCAGATCACACGCGAGATGACCTGCGGGTTTTGCCTTCTGGTTCCTCTGTTCCCACTTCGTGGGAGCAGGTGTCTCAGGAATCGAAGCCGAGACCGAACCGGTCCAGACCACGCAGCCACAGGTTGCGCCGGCCGCCGTTGGCGTCGGCGCGGGCGAGCGACCGCCGAGTCATGGCGATACCCGCGGAGCGCAGTGGCTCGGGCGGGAAGGGCAGCGGCCTCTCGCGCACCATCCGCAGCCGGGTGCGCTCGGTGTCCTCGCCGTCGAGCAGGTCGAGAAGCACGTCGGCGCTGAACCGGGTGGCGGCCACGCCGAGCCCGGTGTACCCGAGCGCGTAGCCGACCCGCCCGTCGTACGCCGTGCCGTAGAACGCT
Organism: Streptosporangiaceae bacterium; assembly: GCA_035716545.1. Classification (GTDB taxonomy): domain Bacteria; phylum Actinomycetota; class Actinomycetes; order Streptosporangiales; family Streptosporangiaceae; genus Chersky-822. The sequence continues at coordinate 245 of DASTJM010000004.1, read as the reverse complement.
GTGAACCGGGTGCTGGTGTCGATCACGCCGGCCCACCGGTGCGTGAAGGTGAGCCCGCGCAACTGCGGGAAGGTCTCGAAGAAGTGCCGCGCCAACCGCTCGTGGGTGGGTCCGCGCTGCTCCAGAGTCGCGTGGATCCGGCTGCCGTAGTGGTAGACCGCGTCGTAACCGCCCCACAGGATCCGGTCGTCGCGGGTCAGCCGGTAGTAGTGGAACATGTTGGACCCGTCGCCGACGCCCTGCCG
>DASTJM010000003.1:0-97175 GCA_035716545.1 Streptosporangiaceae bacterium | reverse complement strand
CGCCCTGCCAGAAAGCCGCTCCGCCCGGACGCCCGGCAGCCCGGCCCGCGCGGTCAACTCCGCGATCAGCCGGCACGCCTCCGCCATCCGCACCAGCCCAGCGCTCAACGGCCTGCCGCTCACCCCTGCTGAATAGCTACGTGAGTTCTTCTTCGATGCGACGGTCGTGACGGCGCATCGCATCGCCGAGTCCTGGGTTCCAGGGTGTCGTGGACCATGTGGCGTATCGCGCTGACGATGCGGATGCTGCCCCAGTCGAGTCTCCGTGGTAGTCAAACTCTGCGTCACTGGCCGCGAGTAGCTCCGGCTCAGCGGCTCAGCACTGTCCTGGTCGGCGATGGCAACTGACTGGAGCTGCCCGCAGTGCCCGACGACGCCGGCCGGGTCCGAACTTCGGGTCCTGGGCAGCCTGCTACCGCCGGCAACCCGGCCCGCCGTGCAATGACCTCGACGTCCCCGTTCATGCCCCTACCTCGAAGTCCTGACCCCCGACAGCAAACACGACGACGGAGATCCACCCACCGGAGCACACGACCATGGCTAGCTGGATCCGCAGCGAAGCCGAGATCGGGCTTCATCGATATCCCCGGCTCGCTGGCAGACCTGGACAGCTGGGTCGTGCGCACGGTGCTCAACCCCGCGGTTCCACTGTTCCGCGAGGCCAGGTACCTGCTCGCCGAGGAGGCCGGGATCCGCGAGCCCGCACTCTACAATTCGGTGCTCGCTGACATAGCCGCCGGGAACGCGACCCGAGGTGGCATAGCGAACTTCGTCGGCCGGAAGTCCGCTGAGCTCGTGCACCCGCTCAATGTCCTTGAGGATACTGGCCTGGTCACAAGGGAGGCTGACCCCTTCCACGGGCGCAGGTCGGTCTTCCGGATCACCGAGCCGCTGATCACGTTCTACGAGGCGGTGATGCGGAACATGTGGGGTCAGCTTGAGCAGCGGCAGGCCGCCAACGTGTGGCGGCGCCAGCAAGCTACCTTCGCCTCTCAGGTGACAGGCCCGCATTTCGAGTCGCTGTGCCGGGCATGGGCGGCCGAAGCAGGCGAGGAAGTGTTCGGTGACCTGCCCGCCGCGGTGTCCGCCGGGGCAGTCACCGATCCCGGCAGACGGCGCAAATCGAGGTGGCCGCGGCCGTCCTCGGCCCGGGCGTTCCCGGCGAGCATGTGCCGGAGGTCCATGACGTCGCCTCATTTGGCCTCGCCGGGGAAAGCACGCGCCGGGGTCGTCGGCGAGCAGGTACCGAAGCGGCTGGCGCGGCAACATCTCGCCGTATACAGCCTCGATCTGATGCGGCAACGGGTCGAGGTTTGAAGTCTGTACCGCGAGGAACGGATCGAACAGATAAGCCAGCGAGATCCGCCTAGCCTCCGATACGAGCCGGAAGAGGCCGCCGTCACCGTCCATCGACCAGGCACGTTCGGTGTGCTCGACGGTCAGCCGCTGTTCATCGTCTCGGTACAGCAGATCCTGATCGGCTCTGCCGGTCGCTACGTCGGTGTAGGTCAGCGTCACGGCGGCGGACCCGTGCCATGCGACATCTACTACCTTTACTACCCGGTCGCCGAGAACGCCCCGAACCAGCGCACCCCTCGTCAGCTCCTCTAGCCGCGCCATACCCCACCCATCGCTCTGCCAGGACTAAGGAGACGATAGCGATAGGAACTGATATATGGAACATCGAGGGCGACGAAATGCGCTAATCGCGAAAAGCTCGCCGGGCATCCGCAAAGTCGATATCCGCTGTGGGCCCGCGTCATTCATTGGCCGCGACCTTTGCCTGCCGAGCGGTGGCGGGAGGCGCCCCCTCTCCATGGTGTAGCGCGCGGCGTGGTTTCAGGAACGGAAATCATGCTCATATCAGTCGAACGCGGGCATGGTTTCCTGCCATCACGGGCAAGCACAGCCACCGACTTACCGCTGCCGGTAAACCACTCCGTGCCCTCCGGCGTCTTCACAAAGGTTCGCGATGGCACGGACCGACTTCAACCAGGCTTATCGGCAATGGGCGGTGGTCAGCGATGCTGAGTTCAGTGGTGCGTGCGCGGCGGGTTAGCACGGCGGTCCTCGCGGCAGTGCTGGCCGCGAGCGCCGCCGTCGGCGTGAGCGCGGTGACCGCGCACGTCAGGCCAGCCTTTGCGGCAGCTGTCCCGGCCGCTACCGGACCTGGCTCGCATTTGATCGCTCGCTCGCTCGGCGGCATCTCCTGCGTTGGCAAGTCATTCTGCATGGGCGTGGGTCCGTTCGGGACTCAGGCCACCGTGGATTTTCCCGATAAGGCCTTCTCGTTCAGCCAGGTCTGGAACGGCAAGGCGTGGCTGCGCCCGGTCGCGGTGCCGGCGGAGGGTAGCAAGTCGCACGGGCTGGTAGCTGTTTCGTGCGCCACCACGACGAGCTGCCTGGCCGTAGGCGACTCGGAAGTACCCTTTACGCCTACTCAGCCGGTGCAGCTCAGCGACGCGTGGAACGGCCATACCTGGCGCGAGCTGCCGGCCCCGGCCGGGTCAGCTCCTTCCCAGCTCACTGGGGTGGCCTGCCCCGCTGCCTCTGAGTGCATCGCCGTAGGCGATAGCGGGCCACGCGGGCAGGCCGCGGTCTGGGCGCAATCGTGGGACGGCGCGAGCTGGAGTGAGCTGACGCCGGTCGATCCGGCTGGGGCGGCGTCCAGTGAGTTCAGCGGCATCTCGTGCACCGGGGCGGCACATTGTGTGGCGGTCGGCGAGTACACCACCGGCTCAAATATCGAGCACGCGCTAGCCGAGTCGTGGAACGGCACGTCCTGGACGATGTTGCCGGCACCGCCGCGCGGCCTGAAAGGACTCAACGCTATCGCGTGCCCGGCCGCCGCGCTCTGCGTTGTCGTGGGCGACGCGGCGATACGCAAGCTGGCGGTCGGCTCGGCGGAGTGGAACGGCAGCACCTGGACCTCGCTGACCACCCCGAACCCGATAACCGTCTTCGACAACCAGACGCTGACCGGTGTCTCGTGCGCCTCGGCCACGAGCTGCATCGCCGTTGGGTCCGGGCTCGGCGCGGCGGACGGCTTCGGCCGGGGGACCGGCCCGTTCGCCGAGCGCTGGAGCGGAGGCACGGGCTGGCAGCTGCTCCACGTGCCCAACCCCACGACGGTCGTCTTCGGGCCCGGTGGCGCCAAGACGCTGCCTAACGGGCTGGCGGCGGTCTCGTGCGCAGGTCCGGCGAGCTGCATCGCGGTCGGCGGTGACGGTGACACCCATAGCCTTTCGTCTTTCGCCAGCTTCGCTGTCGGGTGGAATGGCAGCAGCTGGCAGGTGCTGCGGACGGGCACGGTCGACGGCCTGATGGGGGTGTCGTGCAGCGGCCTCTCTCGCTGCCTGGTCGCCGGGACCTATCTCAATCCGCGTGACCTGACCAGGACCCTGACCGAGTCGTGGAACGGCAAGACGATGCGGCTGGCCGACAAGAGGGGCATTTACGGTGTCCTGTCGGATGTGTCGTGCGTAAGCGCGTCGTTCTGCATGGGGGCGGGCCAAGGGGGTGAGGTAGCCAGGTGGAACGGCACCCGGTGGACCGTATCCAGTCCGGCCACGCCAGACGCTGACGCCGAACACGTAAGTTGCGCCTCGGCGAGCTTCTGCATGGCGACCGGCACCGAAGATGGCGGAGTCACCAAATTCTGGAAGGGCGGGAAGTGGCACGTCAAGACGCTAGCGGCTCCTAGGGGTGCTGAAACGATTGCTACCGGGGTGTCCTGCACCCAGTCCACCTTCTGCGTGACTGTCGGCCAGTGGTTCGAGAACGGGCGAAATGGCCCGGGCGGCGCTCTCGCCGAGGTCTGGAATGGCAAGAGCTGGAGGTTCATCAAGACACCCAATGGCAGCCCGCAGTCCATGTTTACCTTCAACTCAGTGTCGTGCGTCACCCGCTCTCATTGCGCGGCGATCGGCAATGAGCAGACCACCGACAGCTCTGTCGTGCACCTGATCGCCGCCCTGTGGAACGGCAATCACTGGAAGGTCACGGTGCTGCCTGGCACATTCAGCTTCGGGAAGTGGACGGGCGGTGTCATCGGACTGTCCGACATCTCCTGCGCGACAGCGACCAGCTGCATGGCGGTCGGCAGCCAACGGCAGGCCGGGTCCGAAGTGAACCTCACGACATCCTGGGACGGGCGCAAATGGCGGACGACCAAGGTGCCAGGCCCCGGGGGCCTTAGCTCGGTCTCCTGTGCCGCGCCGCGCCAGTGCCTCGCGGTCGGCCTGGTCGGCATCCGCACCCTCGCCATGGCGTGGAACGGCCGGACCTGGCACGTCATCAAGACGAAGAACCCCTGACACATGCCGCCAATTACCGGGGTGCCTGGCGCCGCCAGGGCGCGGGCTCCCGGTGATCGGCGAGCCTGTGATGACTGACGGGCCCGCGGACCGGCGCGCCGGTGATCAGGGCGACAGAGGTCTTCACGGCGTGCTAAGGCCGACGCCAGCGCCCTTTTCAAGATGGAAGGTGTGAACGGCGCGCCCCAGGGCAGTTCGGATCTCTGTCCGCGCGCCTGCGATCACTGTCTTTGCCTAAGGGGAGTTGTCTTCATGTTTGCCGCGATCGCCGTTGTGCTGTTCGTACTCGCCTTCATCATCAATGCCGCCGAAGTTTCCGCGAGCGCCGTATTTTCACCTCTGAGCTTCGTGATTGCCGGGCTCGCATTCCTGGCAGCCCACCAGACCGGGGCAGGCCCGGCGTGGTCCATGCCCCGCTGGCGTCGATGACCCCCGACAGGACAGCGGCTGCCAGCGTCAGCGCGTGGTCGACTTGGCCTTCCTGGCGGGCTGGGAGTGGCGCTTGCCGCGGACGTAGACCGCGCCGGCCTTGCCGTCGCCCGAGGCCCGGCGATCCAATTCGAATAGCGTCGTCGCGGCCATCAGGTCACTGAGCTTGGCATACCCGTAGCTGCGCGAGTCGAAGTCTGGCTGCTGCTTGGTGATCAGCGTGCCCACATGACCCAGGGCAGCCCAGCCGTCGTCGTCTGACGCCGCCTCTACCGCGTCGCGCAACTGGCTGACCAGTACGGTGTCTTGCTTGAGTTGCGCGGCTGAGGCGCGCGGAACGGCCGCGTGCGCCGCGCCGGAAGATTCGGCCACGACGGCGGCGTGATGGCGCAGATTCTCGATGTAGATGAACTTGTCGCAAGCGGCGACAAACGGCTTAGGCGTCTTGCGCTCACCGAACCCGTACACAGTCAGGCCCGACTCGCGCAGCCGAGCCGCCAGCCTGGTGAAGTCGCTATCGCTGGACACCAGGCAGAACCCGTCGAACCTATTCGAGTACAGCAGGTCCATGGCATCGATCACCATGGCCGTGTCGGTCGAGTTCTTCCCCGTGGTATACGCGAACTGCTGCACCGGCTGAATGGACTGCGCCAGCAACTGATCCTTCCACCCGCGAAGACTTGTCCCAGTCCAGTCCCCGTAGGCCCGCTTGACGTGCGCCGTGCCGTACTTGGCGACCTCCGCGAGCAGCCCCTCGGTGATGCCGGGCTGGGCGTTGTCCGCGTCGATCAGAACCGCGAGCCTGGCTGCGTTCTCGCTCACCGTGACCTCTTTCCGCCTGATCCGAGCCACAATATCGTCCACCGCCGGCTGTCCCTGCCAGCGCAGGGCCGGGCAGCGAGTCAGCACATTCCGGCCTGGCGAAGGCGTTCGCTGGCTTCGTCTTGGGTCAGGATGGTCACTGGCTTCCCCGCGGCGTGCTGCTGCGTGGCGTCGAAGGCTCTCGTCCAGACCCCCGCGGCCCAGCAGCGCTGCAGTTCACCGGGGCTAAAGGGCAGTCCGCGGGCAGTGGCGTAGGCGTCGAGGAAATCGCGTGTGTCGGTTGTAGCGGGCAGCGCCGGGTAGAGGTAGGTGGCCGCGGCTAGGCCCGCGATGACCGCCTCGCTGTCGGCGATCAGGCTGTCCCAGTCGTAAGCCACCAGCAGCCCGCCGCCGTGCCAGCGCAGGTTGTCGGTGATCCAGTCACTGTGCCCGATCACAACCCTGGCCTGTCCTTCCTGCAGCTTCTGCCGGGCGGCCCGGCCAGCCGCGTCGAGCCAGCCGGGCCCGGGTACCTGGTTCAGGTCCACGTCCAGGTCCTCGGGCCGCGGCCATAGCGCGCCCTCGTCGTGATTCCACGCTGCCCACGCTGGCGCCGGCCCAAGCGCTGGCACTTGCGCGGGCCGGGGAGCCAGGCGCACCAGTTGCGCGAGCGCTGCGGCGAAGGGCCGGGCGACGCGGCCGGAATCCGGCAGCGCAGCCCCGCCCGCGATGTAGCTCTCGGCGGTGGCCATGTACCCGTCAAGCGGCGCCGGGCCAGCCAGCGGCCGCGGACACGGATATCCGGAATCGAAGAGCCGGCGCTGAACCTCGGCACACGCGGCGATCCGCGGCGCGGCAGGACGGACTCTCACAATAACTTCCCGCCCGTCTGCCAGCCGTGTTCCGATCACGCGCGCGAGGTGACCCGTCCGGAACAACTCGCTCTCCACCGGACTGCCCAGCTGCACCTCGCACCATCGAGCCAGGCTCCCCGGATCGACCACAGGCAGTTCGAAAACCATACAGCCATTCTTCACCGACTCCCCCGGCGACGCCCTGCCGGCGGCCCGGGTCCTGGCGCGGGTAGGGCTCGGCGGCTCCGGGCTGGTGAGGCGAGTTCTAGCGCCTGTCTAGCTCGCGGAATTTCCGGCGTATCTCGTCGGCGCCGGGGAGCTGTGAGTAGTCAAGAACCGAGATGGCTTGGTTCCAGGCGTCGCGGGCGGCATCGGGGTCGCCAGCGGCGTGATAGGTGTCGCCGAGGTGCTCAAGCGGGAATGCGGTCAGCCAGACTTCCCCGATGCCTTGCAAGATGCTGAGGGCCTGCCGGTAGCTGGCGATCGCGGCATCGTGCTGACCGAGGTGATGGTGGGCGATGCCGATGCTGTCAAGGGCAGAAGACTGCACGAGCCAGATGAACGGGTCATCGGCGTGGCGAGCTACTTCGAGTGCCAGCTCGCAGGTGGCCAGTCCGTGCTCGTACCGCCCGAGCACGGTGTGCGCCCATCCCATGCGATACAGGGCGACGGCTTGCCCGGTGCTGTCGCCATCAGCCTGGTACAGCCGCAGGGCGTGCCAGCTGCGGGCGAGCGCACGGGCCGGATCCTGCAGGATTATGAGGACAAGCGCGATGGCCAGCTCCGTGTCGGCCTGGTTGGGCCGGTCACCGAGCCGGCAGAACAGGGTTTGCGCCTGCTGCAGGTGATCGCGGGCTTGCGCGTGAAGGCCGCCGACCGTGAGGGCCCTGCCCAGGTGGCGGTGGGCGAACGCCTGGCCGGCTAGGTCGCCGGTACGCCGGGCGGCTGCCAGCGCGACCTCGCCGGCGGCGAGCTGATCCCGCCATCGTCTCCACTGGTCGGGGATTATCTCGATCGCCCAGGCCAGCTGCCAGGCGTGGGTGGCGAATCCAGAGCTCGCCGCGCAGTTGACGGCGGCGGAGAGCACGGCTAGCTCGGCCTGGCACCAGGCGAGGGCCTGTTCAGCGCCGTCCAGTCGCACCTCGATAACTCCTGTCCAAAGATCAGGCGGCCGCGGCGGCCGGCTGCGGGGGGAGAAAAGAAGGGCGGCGGCGCAGGCGGCACGCAGGTAGTGATCAAGTACCCGGCCGAGGGCGGAGCGCAGTCCGTCGGCCGTGTCCTGGGCGTGAGCCTGCCCGGCGGCATAAGCCTTAAGCAGGTCGTGCAGCATGTACCGCCCAGGGGCGTGCTCCGTGAGCAGGTTCGCGCTGGTCAGCTCGTCCAGCGCGCGGCGGGCCTGGTCGAGGTCCAGGGCGCCGAGGCTGGCCGCGGCCGGAAAGCTGATATCGGGTCCGGGATGGATCCCGAGCAACCGGAACAGCCGCGCGGCCGGGGCGCTGACCGCCTCATAAGAAGATGAGAACACCGCGCTCACGTCAGCGTGACCGGGCTCGGCCGACAGCATCTCCAGGCGCCGGCGAGCGTCGCGGAGGTTGTCGCAAAGCTCACGCAGCGACATGGCGGGGTGCGTGACGAGGCGGGCGGCAGCGATGTTCAGGGCCAGCGGCAGTCGTGCGCAGAGCGCGGCCAGCTCAGCCGCCTCCGGCTGCTCGCGGGCGATGCGCCCGGCCCCGAGCCGGCGGGACAGCAGGTCCAGGGCCTGTTGTTCGGTGAGCAGCCCGACCGCAAGAGGTACGGCGCCGTCCAGTGCGATCAGGCCGGTCAGCTGGCTCCGGCTGGTCACCAGGACCAGGCATCCGGCCGCCCCGGACAGCAGCGGCCTGACCTGATCGCTGTCACGGGCATTGTCAAGCACGACCAGCACTCGCCTGCCAGCCAGCACGCTTCGGTACAAGCCGATCTGGCCGCCCAGCTCCGCCGGGATGCGCGCTGGCGGTACGCCGAGGGCGGCTAGCAGGCCGCGCACCACCGTCGCGGTGCCCTCGGGCGGATCGCCGGGGTCGAACCCGCGCAGATCCGCGTAGAGCTGACCATCGGGAAAGCTGCCGGCGTGCTGGTGCGCCCAGTGCACTGCCAGGGCGGTCTTGCCGACTCCGGCGGTTCCGCTGATCGCCAGGATTACCGGTGCGTCATTACCTGGCGATCCTGACTTTCTCAGCGCAACGGTGAGAATGTCCAGTTCGGCTTCCCGGCCGGTGAAATGCCAGATCCCCGCGGGCAGCTGGCGCGGCGCTGCCGTACCGCCGTCCGGCGCCGGCACGCGCTGGCCGGCCCTGCCCGGCCCGGCCAGTTCGGCGGCTAGCGCCGGATCGGCGGCCAGAATCCGCTGATGCAAGTCGCGCAGGCCGGGACCCGGCTCGACACCGAGCTCCATGACCAGGACGTCGCGGGCCCGCCGGTAGGCGGCCAGCGCCTCGGCCTGCCGTCCGCACTGGTAGAGGGCCAGCATGAGCTGGCCGTGGAGATGTTCCCGCAGCGGATGGCGTGCCGTCAGGTCTCGCAGCTCGGGCACCAGCTGCTCATGGCGGCCGTCGTGCAGGTCAGCCTCGATGCGCCAGTCCAGCGCCTGCTCATGAAGCTGGTCCAGGTAAGGCACCCACCGATCCCGCAGAGCCTGCGAAGGGACGTCGATTAGCGCCGCGCCGCGCCACAGTCCCAGCGCCTGTGATGCGGTCTGCCCGGCCTGCGCCCACTGGCCGGCGCGGACCGCGGCGCCCGCCCGCGCGGTCAGCGTCCCGAACTGCGATGCATCGAGCTCATCGCCGGAAATCTCGATCAGGTAACCGGGAGCACGCGTCACGATCCGCGCCGCGGCTCGGTGGTCAAGCCGGCGCCGCAGCCGCATGACGAGGGCGCGAGTCGCGTCCGATACCCGGCTGGGAGGAACGCCATCCCACACCAGTTCGGCCAGCTCATCGGTCGAGACGGGCTGGCCTGCCCGCCAGAGCAGCACCGCCAGCAGTACCCGGAGCCGGGCGGCTGAAATAGCACCAGGCTGACCGGAATCACCGGCCATTACTTGCAGCGGCCCGAGTACCCCGAATAGCATGGCGTCTCCCTGATGGGACACATCCAGATAAGTCCTGCCCGGGAGACATTATCACCGGGATTCGGCGCGTTCTCGCTCAGCCGCCGGTCCGGTGCGCCGGACTGGTCCTGAGCAAGGATTCCTTTTCCAGGCAAGGGACTCGCCTGCCATCGGCGGGCGGGTCACCGGGTTCATTTTCACAATGGGAATTGGAAGGGTTAATTCCGCCGTTGTGAGGTGAGGTGACCTTGACTGTGCCTTGTCGCGCACAATGTCCACAGCAGTTGCCTGGTGGGCCGTTGGATACCCCGCGCGACGATCGGTTCCTCCGGCGGAGGCGGCTGCACCGCGTCGCAGCTGCCCGGCAACAACGTGGAGAACCTGGCGATCACACGCTGGTCGCGGCCTGCCCCCAGGGCTTGCGGGGCGAACGCTGCTCTTCGACGCGGTGACATCTGGCGCTGTGTCCCAGGGTCGATACAACCGTGACAGCAGGTACCTCAGCGATGCAGCGCTCGTCGGCAAGCGGGCAGCGGGGGTGCAGGCTGCAGCCCGGCGGCGGTGCGACGTTGCTGGCTGGTTCCCCGGTGAGCCGCACTCCAGACCGCTGGCGTTGCCGCACGGGATCCGGCACCGGCGCCGCGGCCAGCAGCGACTGCGTGTAGGGATGACGCGGGTCGGTGAAGAGCTCGTCGCGATTGCCTACCTCGACGATCTCGCCCAGGTACATCACCGCCACCCGGTCGCAGAGGAACTCGGCCACCGACAGGTCGTGGGTGATGAACAGGCATGAGAACCCCATCGACCGCTGCAGGTCGGCAAGGAGGTTGAGTATGCCAGCCCGGACCGAGACATCGAGGGCCGAGACTGGCTCGTCCGCTATCAGCAGCTCCGGCTCGAGCACCAGCGCCCGGGCGAGACCCACCCGCTGACGCTGGCCGCCAGAAAGCTCGTGGGGAAGTCGCTGAAGGACGGCTGGCGCCAACCCGACGCGCTCTACCGCGTTCGCGGCCCGTGCGCGCGCCTGCTCGCCTGAGTGGCTGGCGTGGGCTTGCAGCGGCTCCGCCACGATCTGCGCTACCGTCATCCGCGGATCCAGCGAGGAATAGGGATCCTGGAAGACCATCTGGATGCGTGCCCGGAGCGGACGGAGACTGCGCCTGGGCATTCGCGTGATGTCCTGGCCGTTGAACCTCACCGTGCCGCTACTCGGGTTCAGCAGCCGGACGACGCATTTGCCCACCGTGGTCTTGCCGGAACCAGTTTCGCCGACGAGTCCGAGAATCTCTCCCTTTCCGATGGTGAAACTCACGCCGCGCACCGCCTGAACCCGGCCGCCGCCAGTCCCCCGGCGCGACCGGAACTCCATGGCCAAGTCGTCTACCTCAAGCAGCGCGTCGCTCATGCCGGGACCGTCGCGGCCGGCTCTGGGTGGAAGCAGGCGACGGCGTGATCGTCGCCTGGCCCGCAGGGCGCGAGCCGCGGTGGCTGCCTGCGGCACAGATCGGTGGCGCTGTGGCACCTCGGCGCGAACGCGCAGCTTTCGAGCGGCGCGCGAAGCGTCGGGACGATGCCAGGGATCTCGGCCAGGCGCAGCGAACCCGTATCCCGCCGGCCGGCAGCCGAGCCAGGCAGCGCGCCGAGCAATCCGGCGGCGTACGGATGCCTGGGAGCCCCGAACAGCTCGTATACCCCGGCCTCCTCTACGTTCGCACCCGCGTACATGACGACGACCCGGTCCGCGAGATCGGCCACCACTCCAAGGTCATGGGTGATGAGCAGGATGGCTGCGCCGGTACGAGTTCGCAGATCACGCACAATGTCGAGGATCTGCGCCTGGGTGGTCACATCCAGGGCTGTGGTCGGCTCATCCAGGATGAGCAGGCTCGGCTCGCCGGCCAGTGCCATCGCTATCATGACCCGCTGGCGCATGCCTCCGGAGAGCTCGTGCGGGAAGGACCTGAGCCGCGTGTCCGGCGCACCGATCCCGACCATGCGCAGCAGTTCCAGAGCACGCGCGCGGGCCCGGTCGCCCCGCATTCCCTGGTGCAGGCTCAGCACCTCGGCGATCTGATTCCCGACGCTGAAAGCCGGGTTCAGTGAGGTCATGGGCTCCTGGAACACCATGGCGATCTCACCGCCGCGCAGAGCGCGGAGTTGGCGGGAATTGAGCTCAAGCACATCTTGCCCGTCGAGCCGGATGGAGCCGGATACCTGCGCGCTGCCGGGAAGCAGCCGCAGCAGCGAGAGCGCCGTGACCGACTTGCCGCAGCCTGACTCCCCCACCAGCGCAACGACCTCACCGCGCCCGACCGACAGGCTGACTCCGCGTACGGCAAGCACGGGACCCGTCCGGTCGAACAGCCGGACCTGAAGATTCTCGACTTCCAGCAGATCCTGCATGTCAGCTCAGGGCCGGGTCAAGGAGGTCCCTGAGTCCGTCACCCAGGAGATTGAAGCACAGCGTCGTGATGAAGATCGCCAGGCCGGGCAGGATGGCCAGCCACGGGTCGTTGAAGAGGTGCTCCTGAGCGTCCGTCAGCATGGTCCCCCAGGAAGCGGTCGGCGGCTGCTCTCCAAGGCCGAGATAGGCGAGCAGCGCCGAGCCAAGGATCGCTCCCGGAATCGTCAGCGTGGCCTGCACCAGAATCGGCCCGGCCATATTAGGCAGGAGATGGCGGAAGAGAATGATCCGATCTCGCACGCCGGTAACGATCGCCGCCTGGACATAGTCCTGCTCCCGCAGTGCCATCGCCTCGGCCCTGGTGATGCGGACGAATCCAGGCAGCGACGCGATCCCCAGCGCGACAACGACATTTCGCAGGGACGGACCGAAGATAGCGGCAAAGCCGATCGCCAGGAGCAGGAAAGGGAATGCCAGCACGACGTCAGTGACGCGCATCGCGAACATGTCGAGGGCACCCCGGTAATACCCCGATACCAGCCCGATTGGCACGCCGGTCACCAGCGCTAGCCCGGTCGCAAGCATCCCTACCTCGAGAGTGGGCTGGGAGCCGTAGATCAGCCGCGAGAGTACGTCGCGCCCGAGTTCGTCGGTGCCCAGCAGGTGCCCGGGAGAAAACGCCGGCGCAAGAATGTGCTGGAAGCTGCTGGCCACCGGCGAATAGGGCGACAGCAGCGGCGCGAAGATCGCGGCGATCGTCACCAGGGCCACGCCTGTCAGGCCGATCAGCGCTGGAGGGCGCTGGAAGAGCCGCCGCCACCAGCCCCGTCCTGAGCGCTCCGCCGCGTCGAGCATCGCCGCGGGGTCGGGCGCGATGGTGAAGCTCACTGCGCGTCTCCCTCAACCTGAACTTTGGGGCTCAAGAATGCGTACACGAAATCCATCGCGAAGTTGATGGCGATCACCGCGGCGGCGGTGATCAGCGCCACCGCCTGGATCGTCGGATAGTCGCGCTGGAAGACGGCACTGATCGTCAGGTTTCCGATACCGGAAAGGCCGAATACGGTCTCGGTGACGGCGACCCCGGAGAGCAGAACGCCAATCTGCAGCCCGATGACCGTAGCGACCGTGACGAGGCTGTTGCGAAGCGCGTGCTTGAGCACTACCGATGGCTCAGGAAGTCCCTTCGCGCGAGCCGTGCGCACGTAGTCCGCCCGCAGGGCCTCGAGCATCCCTGACCGCATCTGGCGCATGAGGACCGCGGCGACGCCAGTGCCGAGCACGAAGGCCGGCATCACCATATGACTGAGGTTTGATCCGGGCGAGGAAAGAAATGAGACGTAGTTCGAGGCGGGCAGTACGTGGAGCTTCACGGCGAAGATAAGAATCAGAATGATGCCGAACCAGAAGCTGGGGATGGATAGACCGAAAAGCGCTATCGCGTTGCCCGCATAGTCAGCCGCCTTGCCTCTCCGGACAGCGGCAATGATCCCGGCGGGAACCCCGATGAGAATGCCGATCAGCATAGCAAGGATGGTCAGCTCAATGGTGATCGGAAAAGCGTTCGCTAGTTCGGTCGTAATCGATATGCCGGTAACCGGCGATGCGCCAAGATGACCGGACAGGACCTGGCGGAGCCAGTCCGCGTATTGCACCGGCATCGGCTGGTCAAGCCCGTACTGCCTGTTGATGGCCGCGATCGCCCCGGCGGAAAGATCGGCGTTGCCGGTGAGCGCGGTCGCCGGATTCCCTGGCACGGCACGGACGCCCAGGAAAACCAGCAGTGATGCGATGACCAGCGTGAAGATTGACTGGCCCAGCCGACGCAGCACATAGGCCCTCATCTGATAGCCGTCGTCCGCCCGCGAGGCCAGTGCTGGCCAGGCTGGCTAGCCAATCGCAGCCGAGGCAAAGTGCAACAGGCCATCGGGAGTGAAGGACACGCCAGTAACCTTTTTCTGATAGGCGACCTGGTTGGTGGCATGGAACAGGTAGATGATCCCGCCCCACTTGACCATGGCCTGCTCGGCCTGGTAGTAGAGCGCCTTTCGCTGCGCTGTGTCCGTCGTCCGGTCGGCCTGCGCCAAGGGCGTCAGTACCGAGGCCGGTGCCTGGCCGGTGTAGTCAAGCGGGTTTCCTTGCGTGTAGAAAGCGGTCGTGTCCTGATCGGGATCGACTCGCCCGGACCAGCCGATGTCGAAGAGCTGGTAGTTGCCGGCCCCGGCGTTGGTGAGGGCGGTGGTGAACTCGGTCGGCTGTACTTTGATGTCGAAGCCGGCCGGCTTGGCCTCGGAGGCGATGATCTCACCCTGCTCGACGTTGAGCGAGCCCGTCGGAACCATCAGCGTCAGGTTGATCGGCGTCGGCACGCCCGATGACGCCACCAGCTGCTTAGCCTTCGCGATGTCTGGTCCGGCGCAGGCCAGCACGGTGTAGAAGGGGCTCAGCGGGCTGATCGGCCCGCAACCCGGCTGGTTGACGCCATCGAAGGCGACCCGGTTGATGGTGGACCGGTTAAGGGTCAGCGCGAGGGCCTCGCGCAAGGTGGGGTGCGTCGCGAGCGGATTGCTTGCCGGGGTCGCCGGCTTGCTGTATCCCGCTCCGTTGGAGACGTTGATGTCGATGCCCGCATAGCCAGGAGAGACGAGGTTCTGGGCCACGAACGCGGAGTTCTTGGTCAGCAGCTTGTAGTCGTTCGGCGCGAGACATCCGGGTGCCGCGAGGTTGATCGATCCCGACAGCAGGTCCGCGTAACAGGTCGACGGGTCATCGATGACCGTGAACACGAGCTTGCCGACCTTGGGCTTGCCTCCGTAGAAGTCGTTAGACGCCACGAGATTGACCTGGTTGAGCGACGGGCGCGACTGGAAGGCGTAAGGACCGACGCAGACCGGGTCATTCCCGAAGTTCTTGCCCTCGCGCGCGAGCGCTTTCGGAGACATCACGATTCCGGACCGGTCGGCCAGGACTGTGGCCAGCGGCGAGTAGGGCGCCGAAAGATGGAGCTGGACGGTCGAGGCATTCACGACGGAGACACTCTTGACCGCCTTCAGTTCCACGGCACGCGCCGAGGTCGAAAGGGTCATGTCCCGGTCAAGCGAGGTCTTGACAGCCTGGGCATTGAACGCGGTGCCGTCGTTGAACTTGACGCCAGCGCGGAGATGGATGGTGTACAGCAAGCCGCCGTCAGAGATCGTCGGCAGGGCGGTCGCGAGGACGGGCGTCACCTGCTGCTGCGGGCTGATGCCGTACAAGCCCAGGCACATGTTGGCGAAGATGATCCGCCCGACGAAGGTGGTGTCCGTGCTGGGGTCGAGTGCGTCAGCGGCGTTCGGAATCGCGACCGTGAGCGTTCCGCCCGCCGTGGTCGTTGAAGCGTGATTCGGGGCCGACGACGATGAGCACGCTGCCGTCAGGAAAGATAGCCCTGCCATCACCGCAGCCAGCGCGATGAGGTTCCTCGAAGTGATCGTCCGCCTGCCACGCGCCCTGGGAGCCGACACGCCGGCCTCCTTCTGCATCGCCCGTCAAGCCCCCGTATCGTGACAAACGGTACGCCAGCCCTCCCGGAGAGTCAACGGGTCGGAGCCGTCGTTATGCAATAGACGTCGGGGAGAGCGGTCACTAAACCGAGATTCCGGCGGGCACGCCGGCGACCCGCCCTCGCCCGCGGCCGGTCCCAAGGTACTGGGCAGTCGCGCCGGGTAAGCAAACCCGAACGACGTCTGCGCGCAATAACGCCCGGCGCCCGGATCAGGTACTTTCCAGTGCCCGGGCGGAGAAAAGGCAACCGAGCCGGCAAGCGTGCCAGCGAATTTTTCAAGCCACAGCTCGCCGGCGACCCGGGGTAGCCAGATTCCCTCACGGGAGGGAGACTGCGATCAGAAGGCCTGACGATGCGGGTCAAGGGGAGGAATTGATTCGTGGCTGACCAGCTGTTACAGATTGAGGTCAACGGAATCAACGTTATTTCCGGCGCCGAGCGCAAGGGCAGGCCGCGTGACCTGTTCTGGCCGTGGTTCGCGGCGAACATTTCGGTGCTTGGCCTGTCTTTCGGGTCGTTCGTACTGAGCTTTCAGGTCTCGTTCTGGCAGGCGCTTGCCGTGGGCGTGGCCGGGATCGTGCTGTCGTCGGCTTTGTGCGGCGTCATCGCGGTGGCGGGGAAGCGAGGATCGGCGCCGACGATGGTGCTGAGCCGTGCCGCGTTCGGGGTGCGCGGCAATAAGCTGGCCACGGCCATTGCCTGGCTGGTCAATGTCGGCTGGGAGACCGTGCTGGTGATCTTGGCCACGCTGGCGATCGCGACCGTGTCTGATCACCTGGGCTGGGGCGGCGGCACGCTGACCAAGGTGATCGCCCTGGTCATCGTGGTGGCGCTGACGGTCGTCGGCGGGGTCATGGGGTTTGGCCTGATCATGCGGATGCAGATGGTCATCACCGTGGTCACCGCCGTGCTGACGGTGATGTTCCTCGTGCTGGCGGCCGGGCGGATCCACTGGGCCGCAGTCACCGAATTGCGGGCCGGCCCGGTGCAGAATGTCATCGGGGCGCTGATCTTCACGGCTGCCAGCTTCGGGCTCGGCTGGACGATCATGGCCGCCGACTATTCCCGTTACCTGCCCAGGAAATCATCAGGTGCGGGGATCGCCGGATGGACCACGTTCGCGATCTCACTCCCGCCGGTGGTCTTGCTGGTATTCGGCCTCCTGCTGGCCGGCTCGTCGGCCACGCTGGACCGGTCCGTCAGCAACGACCCTGTCGGAGCGCTCGCCGTGCTGCTCCCGGCGTGGTTCCTGGTGCCGTTCGCGGCCGTGGCGGTGCTTGGCCTGGTCGCCGGATCGGTGCTCGACATCTACTCATCCGGGCTCGCCCTGCTGGCGCTCGGCCTGCGGGCTCCACGGTGGGCAGCGGCGCTCATCGACGGCACAATCATGACCGGCGGCACGATCTACGTGGTCTTCGTGGCCGGGAACTTCCTGGCCCAGTTCGAGGGATTCCTGATCACCCTGGGCGTACCGATCGCGGGCTGGTGCGGGATCATGCTCGCCGACATCGTGCTGCGAAGGGCCGACTACTGCGAGCCGGACCTCTACGATCGCGCCGGGCGCTACGGCGACATCCGCTGGCTGCCGGCCAGCCTCGTCGTCCTCGCCAGCGTCATCGGCTGGGGCCTGGTCACCAACAGCTCGGCCGGCTGGCTGTCCTGGCAAGGCTACCTGCTCGGCCCGATCGGGCTCGGAGGCAAGACCGGCGCCTGGGCATTCGCCAACCTCGGCGTGATCGCCGCACTCGTGCTCGGCTTCGTGCCCGCCGTGCTGGTCAGCCGGTCCTCCGTCCGCAGGCAGGAGGCGGCACGACACGTCGGCGCAGATCACAGTCCCGCCATGAATAGCGCATAACCGTCCGGATCGGTGATCGAGAGCTCGCTCATTGCGTATCAGGAGGTGGCCGGGTGCCAGCGGAGCTGCTGGCCGCCGGGCCGCTTCCCGGCGTGGCCGGCGGACTCCTCACCTGTCCGATGCAATTTTCATGGCAAATTACAGCGCAATTACGGATTGTGCTCGACAACGCCGCGGTAAGAACAGCAACAGCTTTAAGCAAGTACAGCAACAGCTCTATCTGCGGCAACCTTGATTCGCCCTTGGCAGGACCGCGCTACGTCACAGTTGGCAGCATCCGCCACAGCAAATGGCTATTGGCCTCTGCTAGCGGCTGGGTTATGTTGAGATGAGTGCCAGTTAGGCAAAGCGACGAGAAGAGGCGATCGCAATGCGATTAAAGAAGGTCCTGACCTGGGCAGGACTCGCTTTCGTGGTTTATTATCTCGTAACCTCACCCGCAGGAGCGGCCCACGTAGTCGACGGCGCGATTAACTGGCTGAAGTCGGCAGGTAACTCCCTTGGCGCGTTCCTCAACGATATAAAGCTTTAGTCACGGATTTATCCGGCTTCAGCTCAGCCCGGACGCTCTCCTTCATCCGGCGTAAGCTGACAGGACCACCATGCTGTCCGGCCAGGAGATGGCCTGGCATGAAGGGGTCCCATGAGCGAAGCGAACAGCGGGCAGCGAGCTGACTGGAACGGTGACAGCGGACGCAGATGGGTCGCTGACGCCGAGCGGCGCGACCGGGTGCTCAAGCCAGTCCAAGATGCCCTGCTTAGCGCCGCGCGCATCGGCGAAGCCGAGGACGTGCTTGACGTCGGGTGCGGCTGCGGTGCGGTGACCCTGGCCGCGGCGGAACTCACCACGGGGAAGGTGACAGGAGTCGACCTGTCAGAGCCGATGCTCACCGCGGCGCGCCAGCGAGCCGGGGAACCGGGCCAGGTGGCATTTATCGAGGCCGACGCCCAGACTTGTGACTACAGTCTCACCGTGGACCTGGTCATCAGCCGCTTCGGGACTATGTTTTTCGACGATCCGGCGGCCGCTTTCGCCAACATCCGCCGCGCGGTCAGGGAAGATGGGCGGCTCTGCGTGGCCACCTGGCAGCCCTTGGCCGCCAACGAGTGGCTCTCCGTTCCCGGCGCTGTGCTGCGCAGGTACGCGGAGCTGCCGCTGCCCGATCCGCCGGGTCCCGGGATGTTCTCGCAGTCTGACCCGGAAGCGGTCGCGGCGGTGCTGGCGGCGGCCGGATGGCATGACGCAAGCGTCGCGGCACTCCGGGTCGACCTGCGCGTCGGCACCGACCCCGCGGATGCGGCTGACTATCTCGCGGCCACCGGGCCTGCCAGGCGAGTGCTCGCCACGCTTGATCCCGGCCGCCGGTCCGCCGCGCTTGCGGCCGTGACGAGGGCCATGAACGATCACGTGAGCGACGGCGTCCAGCTTAAGGCCGGCATCAACATCATCCGCGCTGTGGCCTGACCAGCACGTGAGCTCGGCCGCGCCGCGCCGCGCCGGCCCGGGCCGCGCCGGCCCGCGCCGCGGGGAAGGGTCGCGTTCGCAGGCCGGGTACGGCGAAAAACCTTATCTCCTCCACATGGGACACATATTCCACAGAAGTTTACAAAGCGCGCCAAGCTCTTGACGAAGCGCTATACCCGACCATACTGTTCTAGTAGTTATTATTAATTCCAATTACCTGGGCTCTAAGTGATCGGTTGCTTATCGCGCGTACTGCCACTGCTAGGACTCGCCAAAAGGCCTAGTGCACTTCTCCTTTCAGGTCAAGCATTAAGAATTCCTGGAGGGAGGTGATGATAGTGAAGATTCGTAAGGTCGCCGTTCGCAAGTCCGGTCCGCAGTTGCGCTAGTAGTATCTCTGTGGCTGTGCGGCACTTTTCACCGCACAGCCACAGGTCAGGCGGCACGGGTAGGCGAAAGAAAAGGTGAATGGAAACTCGGCCACGCATAAAGCTGATCTATGACACCTTATACCTGGACGGCCGTATCAGGGTGGGCTCAGGTTTCGCGGCTGCCTTCGAGATAGAGGATGAGACCGGCCGCTACGGCCGGCTGATGAGGCTGCTGGACGGGACAAGGACAGTCCCCGAGCTTGCTCAGGCGCTGGCAGGCCGCTTCGAGCCGGACGAGGTACCAGCCACGCTGGCCACGCTGCGGGAGAACGGCTTACTCGAAGATGCCGCCGAGGCACCGCCGCCCGAGTTGACCGAGCGTGATGTCGAGCGTTATGCGCCGAACCTGAACTTCTTCCGCTTCATGGCGGCACCGGGAGAAAGCTGCTACGCGCCGCAGGCAAGGCTCAAGCAAACCAGGGTGACGATCCTGGGGATAGGCGGGATCGGCTCGAATCTCTGCCTGGCCCTGGCCGAGCTCGGCGTCGGCTACATCAGGGCCGTGGACTTCGATCACGTCGAGCTCAGCAACCTGAACCGCCAGGTGCTTTACTCAACCTCCGCCATCGGGCTGCCGAAGGCCGAGGTCGCCGCGCAGCGCATGAAAGAGTTCAACCCTGACATCGAATTCGTCGCGGAGCAGCGCCGGATGACCAGCCTGGCCGACGTCATGAGCGTGGTCGGCAACTCCGCCCCTGACTTTCTTTTCTGCCTCGCCGACAAGCCTCAGGGGTACATCGATCACTGGGTCAACGAGGCGTGCGTCCGCAACCGGGTCCCCTTCGCCGCGGCGAGCATCAGCTCCCCCATCGGGACCGCCTATAGTGTCCTGCCGGGGAACGGACCCTGCTTCCAGTGCCGGAGCGACAGTGAGCTGGCCGGCGACCCGCGGCTCGCTGAGGAGCTGGATTACATCAGGGAGTACGAGCTCAACGGGAAGAACGGCGCCCTCGGTCCTGCCTGCATGATGCTCGCGTATTTCCTTTCCTACGAGCTGCTCAGACATCGGCTCGGGCTGTGCCCCATGCTGACGGAAAGCAAGCTGCTGGAGATAAACTTCGTTACCTTTGCCCAGCAATGGCATGAATTCACCCGCCGAACCGACTGCGCGATATGCGGGTGACTGACGACACCCCGGCACCGAGCCGAGCGAACCTGGGTAGGCTGCAGCGGCAGCCCGACCGGACCAGCGAAGGAATCCGCCGTGGATGATTTGCCCGGCCATAACGGACGTGGCCTGCGCGGTAACCGCTACTTTCACATTACCTTCTGGGCCCAGGCGTGCACCGATTATTGTGATTCGTTCTTAGCGGTAACGCTGACCTGGGGGGCGCTGCACGAGCTCGGCGGGACGGCCCTGGGCCTCATCCTGGCGTGCTGGACAATTCCCAGGGGCGCCATGCTGCTGATGAGCGGCGTATTCGTCGACCGGTGGGACCGGCGCACGATCGCGGTCGGCGTGAGCGCCGCGCTTGGCGGCCTTGCCCTGGGTGCCGCGGCCGTCAGCAGGCTCCATGAGCTTGCCGCCTGGGCGGGTGTCGCGGTAGTCATCGGAATCCTCGATGCCTTCAGGCTGCCGGTCGGGGCCAGCATCCTGCCGATGGTGGTCGCCGAGGAACATCTGGTCAGCGCCAACCGCTGGGCAAGCCTGCGGGAGTGGTCGTCCGCGACAGTCGGGCCGGCCATCGGGGGCGTACTCGTCGCGGCAGCGGGCGTCGCCGGCGCCTTCACTGTCGCGGCAGGCCTTTACGGGGTCAGCTGCCTGCTCATGATCTTCGCGCCGCGGATGAAGGCGAGGGCCGATGATGAGGAGAAGACCCGGGTGCTGGCCGACCTCAAGGGCGGCTTCCGCCTGGTCGCGACCCATCCCAGGTTGCGCGTGCTGCTGCCCACGTTCGCGATGACGAACCTCTTCATCCTCGGCTTGATCGGGGTAGCGATTCCCGTATTCGTCAAGGACGTGCTGCATGCCGGCCCGTCCGGGCTCGGCTTCCTGAGCGGATCGTTCGCCGCGGGGGTCATGGCTGGCACTTTCGTCAGTCCCAGGCTCCCGGCCAGGTGGCAGGAGTCACAAATCTGCCTCTTCGCGCTGTTCGCTCTGAGCGACGTGCTGCTTGCCCTGGTCGGAGCCGCTCCGGTCCTGCCCGTCGCCTGCGTGCTCTATTTCCTGAGCGGCCTGACCGGAGGGCCGCCAGCTACCTACTACCGTACGATGCTGCAGACGCTGCCACCCAAGGAATTCCTCGGCCGGGTCAACGCCCTCGCCCGGGCTACGTCGTTCGGCCTTGAGCCTGTGTCCACCACTGCCGTCGGTGCGCTGTCGGCACGCATTTCAGCGTCCGTCCTGCTGCTCGCCGGCGGTGGCTGCGCGACCTGCATAGATCTGTTCGGCGTGTTGTCCAGCCGCAGAGCCATCCGGCGCGGGCCGGCGAGCGCCGCCCCGGCGCAGGTACCCAGGGAGGTAGCCCAATAACGTCCTCCATCTCAGGCACTACAGCGGACCTCAGCGTCCTGAAGGCCGGCGAAGCGCGCCGCTGGAATAGCTTCGCTGAGCGCCTTTCGCCATTGCGCCACGTCCTTGCCGGCGAATTCAGGCGCCGGCTCATGCGGCAGGCACTCGCGCCCATCGCGGTATACGACCGCGTCGGCGGCCCGCTGCTGATCCTGGCCATCCCGCCAGGATCAGAACTGCCCTGCCTGATGGCAGATTACGAGCAACCTGAGGTCGTCCTTGATTTCGTCGGCGACGACGAGCCCGGCACCGAGCGGCTCATCGGTGACCTTGTCGTCCCGCCAGCCGGGGATACCGTTTTCTACACCATCGACATCGATGGCAGCGACCGTCACCTGGTGCGCGCTTGCCGGCTGGGCAGGCCAGAGGCGAAGCGGACCCTGGCCGAGAACGCGGGCCCGGCGCTGGCCTGGGATGCCACCAGCAAAGGCGTGCTCTTCACCGTACTCGACGACGCGCTGGCACCGTCGGTGGTGCGCATGGTGGATCAAGATGGCGGCCCCGCCCGGCACGTCTACACCGTGGAGTCCGACAGCGAGTTCGCTGACGTGCGGATGAGCAGTGACGGCAGGAGGGTGCTTGTCGCCTCCGGGACGCACAGCACTTCCAGGATGTGGCTGCTCAGCGATAGCGGCCGGCTGCTGCCCCTGGAACTCGCGCGGCCCGGCGGCCGGGTGATCGCCGACTGCTGGGCCGATCACGCCGCGATGATCTGGTCCGCCGCGGGGGAACCCGACCGGCTCTACACCACCTCGAGCCTGCCCGGGGCCATCAGGCTGCCAGCCGCCTGGCGGTGCGCCTATGAGGCAACCGGTGGCGCCTGTCTTGAGGATCTGGTCTGCTCCGACGGCCACGTGCTCCTGATCGAGCGCGCCGACGGCGGTCAGCGGCTGATCCGCGTCGGGCTGCCCGGCCTGCTCGCCGCGCCGGTGGAGTTTGCCGTCCAAGGCGCACGGCAGGCGCTCGGTCCGGCCTCCATCCAGATCGTGCCGGGACTGCGCCAGCGCGGCGTGACCGACATCCTGCGGGAGTCGTGGCAGGACCCCGCCAGCTGGTTCCGGATCGGTCCCGATGACCAGGCCGCGCGGCCGGCGCGAGCCGGCGGGCACCCCGCTCCGGGCGGCGGCATCCGGCCATCCGCCGCAATGGACGTGCTGAGCCTGAAAGTCCCGTCAGCGGACGAGGCCGAGGTCCCGCTGACGCTGCTGCGGCCACCAGGGCGACAGGGTCCGTTGCCGACCGTTCTGTACGCCCATGGCGCCTACGGCGTGCCCCTCGACCCGGTATACATGCCGTTCCGGCTGTCCCTGCTCGACCGGGGCGTGGCTTTCGCTGTGGCACATGTGCGCGGCGGAGGCGACCTCGGGACCGCATGGCACGAGGGCGGCCGCGGCCTGCGCAAGCCCAATGCGGTTGCTGACTACCTCGCCGCCGCTCGCTACCTGGCCGACCTGGGCTGGACACCGCCCGGCATGATCGTCGCCCGGGCACGCAGCGCGGGCGCGGTCGTGGTGGGAGCGGCGGTCAACCGGGCGCCCGGGCTTTTCACGGCGGCCGTGCTGGAAACGCCGTTCCTGGACTGCCTGCGAATCCTGATGGATCCGGAGGCCGCGCTGACCGGCCCCGAATGGGACGAGTGGGGGAATCCGCATGCCGATCCAGCGGTCCGGGCGATGCTAGCCGACCTGTCCCCGCTGGCGAATGTCCGACCAGCCCCGTATCCCGCGATGCTCCTCACGGTAGGAGAACGCGACGCGCGCGTGCAGGTGAGCGAGTCGCTCCGCTTCGCGGACGCGGTCCGCACCGCTACCACCTCAGCCAGGGATGTCCTGCTTCGCATCGACGACACCGGCCACCTGGGCCATTCATCGGTGACCGCGGACAGTCATGACGAGGCCGATGTCCTGGCTTTCATACTCGACCAGCTCGGCCTGGCGGTCACCCCAGCCGCGTGAACATCGAGTGCAGCGTCGCTGCGCCCTCGCCGCTGGAGCGCACGACCACCACGAGCGCATCCTCGTCGCGCTGGATATCCCAGGATGCCCAGCTGCAGCACTCGCTCTCAATGGCGACGAGCGCACGCAATTCGGCTTCGACCGCCGCATGGCAGGCAAACCGCAGGAGAAGTCCTTCAGCTGTCTCGACGCGGTCAAGACCGAAGTTCTCGGTCAGCGTGCGCCAGCGCTCACCCTGGGTCGCCAGTCCGGCGCTGGTGAGAGTGCAGGCGATCGGTTCAGAAAGCTCCATGAGGCTGCCCTTCCCGGCGAAATGGACCGAACCTCATCGTGCGACTTAAAGTCAGGTTCATGTCAAGCGATCGAGACCCGCGCGGCAGCCGGCTGCCACTGCCCGTCTCCCGGAAGCTGCCCGCTCCGCGATGAAGCCCTGACCCGGGCGGCCAGCCCGAATCGAGCTATTTCTGATTGTCAGGGAACGAGAGGTCCTTGAAGAAGCTCTCTGCTTCCTGCTCGCGGATCCTCTTGAGCTTCAGCAGCAGCTCGCTCGCCGCCTTGTCATCTGGATCAGGATTGTCTCCTTTCCACGCCCAGTAAGCCGCCGAGATCTCGAATTCAGTCTGCCGGAGCAGGACCCAGCCCTGGTCCCATTTGTAGAAGGCCCGCAGGGCTGTCATTACGGAAACGAATACTCCGGCCGAGGAGACTACAATAGTTTGATGAGGATACTTGATCGTCGCTAGCAGCGGCAGCGCCGCGCCGGCCAGAATAACCACCACCCCGCTAAGGCGGTACAGCCTACGGTGCCACTGTGCCCGCGAATCATAGAACTGACGTATTCTCTGCGCGTATGCTTCAGCAAATGCAAGCAGCCCATCAGATTTAATGTCAGGGAGTTTCTTGAAATTTGGCACCCGGTAACTCATGTGCTCTCTCCGCGTCGATTCGGGGCTGGCTGCCAGTACGCCGGCGGCAGGTAGCTGTCGAAGAGATAGTTACTCGCCAGCGACTTAGCTCGCTCCTCGTCCTCGGGCGAGCGGACCGTCCACGTGATGACCGGAATATTCCATCGGTTCCGCCAGAAATCTACGCTCCGCGCGGGCAGTCCGGCCAGCTCGAAGTTGATGAAGTCAGGACGGCAGACCAAGTTGGAGGCCATCGCACGGCCCAGGGTCGCCGCCACCCGATTCGCCGAGTCCAAGGTTCCCGAGATCTGGCCTACCGGACGATCGGTGACTAGCCTGCGCAGGTAAAACACGGAAAGCGGGTGAAATGACTCCACCGCCAGCGGGCTGGGATAGTCGCTGATCAAGCTGGCGATCCGCCGCTCAAGTTCTGAAGATGCGTCGGCCGCCGCGTGCTTGACTTCCAGCAGGATCGGCACTTCGCCATTGATCGCCTCCAGAACCTCCGGCAGCAGCGGGATGCCTTCACCGGAATCCCCGATGCGCAGTTGCCCGAGCAGCGTCCTGTCGGCCTCCGCGACCGCTAGGCGCCGGCCTGTCGTCCTCTCCAGGTTGCGGTCATGGCTGATCACGAGCAGGCCATCCCTGGCCAAGCGGACGTCAAGCTCGAAGGGCACGTCCGAAGACAGGGCATGCCTGAATGCGGCCATGGAGTTCTCCGGCCGCCGCGCATCGAAGAGGCCCCGGTGCGCGATGGGCCGGGTCAGCAGCCAGGACGACTGGTCCACGAGCACCCGCCCCTCGGTCCGCGCCCGCGCGCCGGGCGTTTGCCGGCTTATCAGCCGCTAGTCTCTCATGCCCATGGTCTCCCAGGCCGGACAACATTCTTGCAACCCGCCGGGAAGAGCGAAACAGCCCGAGGTCAGTCCAAATATCGCATAATCAGAAGATGTCGAGCCCAGGCAAAGTACCTTCCGATGAAGGGCGGCTGACCAGAATTCTCCTGGCAGGTGCCCTCCCTCTCATCCTGATCGCCGTGATCGCCGCCTTCGGCATTCTCGAGATGATCGGCGGCCCCGGAGGCCTTGGCCATCCCGCGCAATCGCCGGCGGACACAGCTCGCGAGGCTTTTGTCGTGCTGCTTGCATCCGGGTTCGCGAGTATGGCGACCATCCAGGTCGCCAAGTCCCTGCTGGGACTGCGCGGCCTCTATCAGGAGCGGCAACTTTGGCGGTGGTTCGACGGCGGCGGCGTCGGGTTCTCTGAATTGCGCGCGGCGCTCAGCCTGAGTGATAAATCGGAAAAAAGTATATTTGACCTGCCGATCGAGCAACTCGCCGCGCAAGTCAGCGCCGCCGCGGATTTTGCTCTCGCCGAGCCAGGGAGGTATCCCGATTTTCTCCGCCTTCTTACGCGCCAGGGATCTTCGGTGGATATCCCGAGCGAGGCAGATCCAGGCGGCGATGAAATTTCGCGGCACTACCTCATCCGGGCCGGCATCGACCAGCTGCAGGCAACGGTCGGCTACCGGTGGCGGAACTACGTGCGAAGCACCGCGATGTGGCTGAGCGGCCTTTACGGGATCGCGATTGTCGAATGCTCGCGCGTCACCGGTGCCGAGCGCGGGCTCGACATTTTGGCGTCCTTGCTGGTCGGCGGGTTCGTTTCCTGGTTCGCGCGCGACGTGACCGCCGCGATCGAACGACTGCGCGGCTAGCCAGGGGCTGGGCATGCAGGCACCGCTGAGCGAGCTGACTGTCAGGGAAAAGGGCATCGGCGGCCGGGTAATCGAGGTAGTCCGCTGGCGCGGACTCGATCCGCGCGACCGGTTCAAGAACCCTCGGCTGCTCATTCTCGTCCACGGATTCAACATGGCCCAGGGACGCGCGGCCGATGAACTATCAGGATTTCACCGGCGCCTGGCAGGTTGTTCCAGCAGCGCCAGGCCACTGCCGCCCGCCTGGATGTTCTACTGGCCAGGTGACCACGAGATCCGCTCACTGTCCGCGACCACCTACTCGGTACGCGTTCCCGTCGCTGAGCGGGCAGGAGAGCGGCTAGGCAGACTGCTCACCGAGCTCTCGCCGAGCCAGCGGGTGATCCTAGTAGGTCACTCGCTCGGCTGCCGCGTCGTGCTTGAGGCGCTGAACTACGTCGCCAACGAGCGGGCCAGGGGCACGCCGAGCGCCGAGGTTACATTGGCGTGCCTGATGGCTGCTGCCGTTCCGCAAGGACGTTGCCAAGGGGGTGGCCAGCCATACCGGGGCGAGGTAATCAAGAACCCGGTCCACATCATGTTCTCGCGGAACGACTGCGTCCTGCGCGGCGTCTTTCCCCTGGGGCAGAAGGTAAACGGCGAGGACATGGGTCCCGCCGTTGGATACCTCGGCGGACCGCCAGGCCGCTGGGAGCAGCCGCCGCACGAAACAGACCTGGGTCACGGCGGTTACCTGACGGCCACGCGATCCGCCAATGCGGTGGCCAAGATCATCGACGGCACGATCCCGCAGGCCATGCCCGCCCGCAAGCTGCCAAGGAGAATCTGCCTCGCGATGCCCCATGGGCTCCGTAAACGTCAGCTTGCAAGCCGCGCTGTGGGCGACCAGGATGTCGGATGGACCGATTGCTGGCCGACCGCCGGTCAGGTGCCCGGCTAGAAGTTCATCTAGGGGTGATCTGACCCGGGCCGATCAGATCGCGAACGTAGGCCGGCTTCGGCCTAACCTGAGGGCGGTCGAGGCAGACTTGCCAAGTCAGGCCGTGCGGCGCCCGACTTGAGCAGCGGACTAGCGGGGTCCGAGCGTCGCCATGCCGATGCGCGCAGCAGCGTTCCGGTGACCATGGTGACCTCAGCGCCGAGGTCGTGCAGAGATTGCCTGAGCGCAGAGACCTTTTCTGGCCAGCCGCCAGCGGCGCTTCCGTCGGCGACATCCTGCTGGAAGTCGAGCAAAGCCTCAGCGAGCCCTTCGCCCAGATCCCCGCGCAGCAGCCTCTCCCGGAGTGCGGAGATCCCTGTCCAGCGCGGATGAATCGACTGCACGAGCCCGAGCTGCGCCACCAGCTCCGCTCGCCTTGCTCTGAGCGCGACCTCTGAAGGCTTAGCTCCCGAGCGATCCGCCCAGGCCGAAAGGTAGTCAGAAACCTCGCGGTCAAATTCGCGCGCGCCGTGGCCAGCGCCTCGGCTTGCGCTCGGTTACGCTCTGCTGCGGCGCGGAACTCACTGCTCATCCAGCCGATCAGCCCACCAGCTAGCACGCCGGCGAGGTTGATCAAGAGCGAGACGATGACGCCTGGGTCAGCGGAGCCACCGGCGGGGATTCGCGCACTGTCAGTCAGTGCCAAGCACGCTCGGCCGAAGGCTGACGGAAACGTTTGCCGCCATTCCTCCACCGTCAGGTCGCGTCCTTTACCAACTAGGACTCCCTCCGGGGTAGCCGTCTTTGCCAGGCCGAGTGAGACGGCCGCTCCTGCTAGCTGGACGCGTTCCCCGGACGACAGGCAGAAGACGACCTGGGCATCACTGAGCCGCTGGGTCCCGGGCAGGGCGCGTACCACGATCAGGACTGCGATTCCCGCGATCACGGCAACAATTAGCACATAACGTACGGCTCGGCGTCGCTTCACTTGCCGCTCATCACCTCCTATCCAGACGATAGTGGCTTGTTAAGTTAATGACCGGGACATAGTCCGGGCGGGCGACAGCCGTCCTTATTGAAAACCCGTTGCCAATAGCGCCTCAGGTGGCTCTGGTGTGATGAGGCCAGCTCCGCCGATGCGCGTCTGGCAGGCCTTCCAGACGGTGTCAGCGGGTTTGCGCATGTCTCACCCAGACGTCGCCGGCAACGGCCACGACGTGCAATTTTCATCTCGCTAGTTGTTGTCGCTTTGCTGCCGCACCGCCGTTGACCTGGTCGGTCAGCCATTTGGCCGGGCGGCGGGATAGCCGTCTGGCCGAGCGGCCTGGACGCATGCAACCAGGTCAGCCATACCTGGAGCAGCGGCACTTCCAGCGAGCGAGGAGAGCGGATGCAAAGCACACAGCAGCCAGGCTGGCGCTGGCACAGGCGGTCAGCGTCGCCGCTGGCAAGCGCCGCGGCAGGGATGACAGTCGCCGCGGCGGTCGTACTTGGCGCAGCCGCGCCTGCGGCGGTTGCTCAGACCGCGGCCCCTCAGGCGCTGACCGCCAGCGTGACGGTGAACGCGACTTCCGGGCTTGGCGCGATCCCTCAGGGGGCAATCGGCCTGAATACCGCCGTCTACGACGGCGACATGAACGACACCGCGATCCCGGGACTGCTCAAGGCCGCGGGCTTCGACGCCATGCGATACCCGGGCGGGTCGTACTCTGACATCTTCAACTGGCAGGCCAACACGGCCACCGGCGGCTTCGTCGCACCCGGCACGACCTTCGCCGACTTCATGACTACTGCCCAGGGGGTCGGCGCGGCGCCGATCGTGACCGTGAACTACGGGACGGGCACCCCTTCGCTCGCCGCTGCCTGGGTCACCAGCGCCAAATCCAACGGCGACAACGTCAAGTTCTGGGAGGTCGGCAACGAGGTCTACGGCAACGGCACCTACGGCGCCGACTGGGAAGCGGACTCCCGCTGCGACACCTCCCCAGGCGGCAGCCCGGTCACAATCGGCAGCGAGCCGTCCCAGACCTACGATTGCGGGCCAGGGACCTACGCCAAGAACTTCCTTGCCTTCCAGTCCGCCATGCAGGCCGCCGACAGCAGCGCCCAGGTGTGCGCGGTGCTCACCACGCCAGGATTCTGGCCCGACGGCGTCACGAACTCGCAGTACCCGCAGTCGTGGAACCAGACCGTGCTGACCGCGCTGGGCTCACGCACCCAGTGCGTGATCGTCCACTACTACCCGGGTGGCTCTAACGCGGCCGGGATGCTCACCGACCCGCGGGACGTCGCCGGCATCGTCTCCTCGCTGCACAGCGAAGTCAGCCAGTACGCGGGCATCAGCAACCCGGCTAGCGTCCCGATCATCGTCACCGAGACGAACTCCACCGTTGACCTGGACACCCAGCCGGGAGCGCTGTTTACCGCCGACATGTACATGACCTGGCTCGAGAACGGCGCCGCCAACGTCGACTACTGGAACGAGCACAACGGCGAAGGCACGGTCAGCACCGCCGATGGCGCAACCGACTTCGGCGACCAGGGCATGTTCTCCAATGCCTCGAACTCGGGCGGGACCCCTGAGCCGGCCGCCGACACGCCATTCGCCCCGTACTACGCCGTCGAGATGCTCTCCAGGCTCGGCGGCCCCGGCGATGAGATGGTCGCGTCCGCTTCGGGCAATTCCCTCGTGCGGGTGCACGCCGTCCGCACCTCGGGAGGCGCGCTCAACGTGCTCGTCGACAACGAGGACCCGGCGAACTCCTACGCGCTCAGCCTGACTTACAACGGATTCACGCCGTCGGGCGCGCCGACCATCTACACGTTCGCCGCCAACGCCAGCTCGATCACCTCAGCCAGCCAGGGCTCGCCGTCATCGGTTACGGTGGCGCCGTACTCGCTGACCGTCGTGCACGTGCCGGGCAGCGGCGGCACAGGCGTGACCGCGCCAGGCGCACCCGGCCAGCCGGCCGTCTCAGGCCTGAGCTCAAGCACCTCCGGCAGCAACACCGGCACCGCGACCTTGTCCTGGCCCGCCTCGGCCCCCGGCACCAGCCCGGTGGCCGAATACAACATCTACCAGCAAGGCAGCGGCGGCAGCACGACGCTGGCGGGCAGCGTGACGGGCACGTCGATCACGCTTTCGGCGCTGACCATCGGCACTACCTATACCTACAACGTGGTCGCCGTCGACAGCCAGGGCAACCAGTCGCTGCCCTCGCCGCCGGTGACCTTCACGGTCCCGCCCCCGGCAAGCAGCAGCTGCGCGGTGCATTACGTGGTGAACAGCTCCTGGCCAGGCGGGTTCAACGCCAGCGTCACGCTGACCGACAAGGGCCCGGCGGCGATCAACGGGTGGACGCTCACCTTCGCGTTCCCGGCCGGCGAGTCGGTGCAAGGCGGCTGGGACGGCACCTGGTCGCAGTCCGGGCAGAACGTCACGGTCACGGACGCGGGCTGGAACTCCGCTATCCCGGCGAACGGCGGCACGGTCGGCATCGGATTCAACGGCATCGACGGCGGGCAGCCGGCACCGCCCGCTGTCTTCTCCATCAACGGAACCGCGTGCGCCAATAACTGACACCGGGCGCGGGTCAGCACCGTGGTCCTCGTCGCCGCTGCCGTGACGACAGCAGGCTGGGCCACGTTGCTGACAGGTCCGGGCAGGACTGAAAGTTAGCGCGGACCTTGGCCGGCTCCTCCGACGTCGGTGCAGATCTGGAGCCACGCGGGTTTGTCTCGTGCTAAGGCCCACCTTTGGGACATCCATGGCGCTCCAGCGCCACCTTTGGGCCATCGGCGGGCCAGCCGCCAGACTGATCTATGGACCAATCCCGAGCGTGCCTCATTAGTACCTGTTGTTCAGGGTGCCGACGCGGGTGCTCCCGATCATGATCGGGACCGATGAGGCGGTGTAGGCGGTCGCCGAGCAGCCTGTGCTGACCGGGTCCTTGTTGTCACACCCGTAGCCGAAGCACGTGATGGTCGTCGCCTGGGCGGCGACCGGCACCGCCGCGGTGGCGCCCAGGATCGCCGTCACCATGATTCCCGCCGCCATTAACCGGCTGCTTAACTTGCGCATGCGAGTTCTCCATCGAAAAGCTTGGGATCCGCGAGCGCATTCCGGTCAGTCCGGCCGACGAGCCCGCAGCATCAGTGACACACCGGGCCAGGACCGCACGGGCAGGTAACGCTCGGCGACGACAACGGAGGTCAGCAGTCCGTTGACTACGGGCGAAACCTGCTCAAGATCGCTCCCCTTAGCGGATTTCCGCCGCACGGCGACCGCCGGGCGCAGCAGGACGTTCCAGCTCCACAGCGCTTCGACGACCAGCCCGGCCCGGTTGACCAGACCCGCCAACTCGGTCCGGGTATACCTGCGTACGTGCCCGACAGCGTCGTCGTGCGCGGACCAGAGCGCCATGTCGCATGGCACCGCAATGAGCGCCGTTCCCCCGGGCCGCAGGACCCGCGTGATCTCGGCGGCTACCTGGTAGTCCTCGTCGATGTGCTCCAGAACGTCGAAGGCGGTCACCAGCCCGCAGCTCGCAGACCGCGCGGGGAGCTGCCGGGCATCGGCCCGCAGGGTGCTGATTCCCCTGGCCCGCGCCACGACGGCTGCTGACTCCGCGTACTCAAGAGCGATGGCCCGCCAGCCATATTCGCTTAGCACCCTGGTGTTACCGCCGCCAGCGGCACCGACATCCAGCGCCAGTCCGGGCCCCGCGGTCCCACCAGGCCCGGCCCGCCCCGCGGTCCCACCAGGCCCGGCCCGCCCCGCAGTCCCACCAGGCCCGGCCCGCCCAGCTTGCCCTCGCAAACGCTGCAAGCGCCGCAGTTCCCTTGCCAGGATCGCGCGCCGCTCCTTGTACCACCAGTGACGGTCTTCCAGCGAAGTGAGCAGCCGGAGCTCAGCGGTATCCATGGTTGATCACCGGGCCGCGGCCGGCCGGAACACCCAGTACCGGTAGAGGATGAACCGCGCCGCCGTAGCGGCCAGGTTCGCCAGGATCAGCACGCTGACCTCGACTTCCCGGCCCGGCGAGGCGGACACGGCATGCAGGACGGCCAGTGCGCAGGCAGTGACCGCCAGGCCAGCGGCGAACGCGATCAGCCCGTAAATCTGGTGCCTGCCCGCGTCTTCGCGGCCCCGGATCTCGAAGGTGAACCGGCGATTCGCCGCCGTGTTGGTCAGGGCCGTCAGGAACAGGCTGGCCGCGCTGGCGCCCTGCGCGGCCACTCCCAGGTCGCGAAGAGCCAGGTAGAGCAGCGCATAGACGACCGTGCTGGCCAGGCCGACGCACGCGAACCGGATGATCATCAAGACCACCCGCCTGGCGGCCGGTACAAGATCACCCGGCCGAAGACCCGGCGCCTGAAGCCAAGCTTGGCCAGCACCGTCTGCCACTTGCGCAGCGTGTGGATGCCGACCAGGATCGCAGCCACCCTGGCGGCCCGTACGAAGGAGCGGAACCGCAGGATGTCCTGCTTGGTCAGCTTGCCGATTACCAGGTTGGCCACCGGGTGCGGCAGCGCGGTCCTGCGCGTGACGACCTCATTGAGGAACCCGCCAGCCAGCCTCGGGTAGAAGTTAGTCTCCGCCTGCCAGAGCAGCCCGGCGTTGCCGGTGTGCGAGACGACGACGATGGTCGCGCCGGGTGCGATGTAGTGGCGGTACTCGCCCGTGGTAATGAAGGCAGGCACGCCGGGTCCCCTGCTCAGCTGCAGCGTAGCCGCGCTCGCCGCGACGATGAAGATGCCGGTGATCGCGAGCAGCCACTGCAGCGGGTACAGCCACGGCAACTTCTTCGGCGGCGCGACCAGGAAGCTCGCCGTGATCACGGCCAGGGCAAGCGATCCGAAGATCATCAGCCTGGTCGGGAACGAGCTGCGGACGATCGGCAGGTACCACAGCGAGTGCCAGGGAAGCTCGAACAGGGTGCGGCCGTACATCTTCACCGCGGGCCCGAGCGCGGCGACGACGACGAACGCGAACATGATCGTCAGGAACCTGGTGAGCCTCCTTGACCAGGTAAACAGGGCGAGGAAGGCGGCGATAGCGAGCAACGGGACCCCGATGTACCCGCCCTTGGGCAGCGGCGGGTGCCAGCCCCCGGCGAGAGCGAGCGACTTCAGCCCCAGAGCACCGCCTTGCTGGAATGACACCAGGCTCACCAGGTCAAGTCCCTGGCCAGACGGGTCACGCACGAACCCGGGCGGCACGTGCTCGAGCGCGGCCCGCAGATACGGCGCGGCGAGGACCAGGGCCAGCAGGTACGCGAGCCCCGTCAGCCCGATCAGCCGCGCCACGACGGGCCGCCTGCGGCGGCCGGCGAGCGCATAGCCGGCCGCCAAGGCGACGGCCAGCACGACCGTCAGGCCGGCAAAGGTCTCGATGAACAGGTAAAACTGCGCCGCCATCGCCAGTCCGAGCAGCGCGGTGAACGCGCGGCCGCCGAGCTTGCCCTCCCACCAGGCCAGCACCAGGTACGCGATCAGCGGGAGCAGGGGCGCGAACGCCAGATTGAGCTGCCCGGAGGCAACGTGGCTGGTCTCGTACGTCGAGAATCCGTAGACCGCTCCCCCGGCCAGCGCCGGCCAGAAGCGGCAGGTAATCCTGCGGCACAAGATGAACGCGGCCCAGGCCGACACCGGCAGTGACGCGACGACGAGCAGGTTGAACGAGACAACCGGGCCGACCAGCACCGTGACCGGCGCCGCGAGCAAGGCCAGGGGCGGGATGGTGGTAATCCAGGCCAGGTCAGCCCCAGCCGGTACCCGGACCAGCGATGAGTGCAGCGGGTTGAGCCCGTGCGCGATGGCGTAAGGCCACCACCGCAAGCTCCAGACATAGAAGTTCGGGTCCATGCCGCCCTGACTGAGCTGCGCCCACCCTGGGTGGATCAGCAGCGGAGACGCCTTGGCCGCGAGCCAGGCCGCCAGGTACATCAGCAGCGCGATCAGGCCTTGCGTCGCGGGAGCGATGCCGCGGCCGGCGCCGGGCGCGTCCTTGCATTCCCCGGGGACCGCCGGCATCTCGGCCGTGGCCGACGACGCCGCGATCATGCCGACGGCTTCTCAGGCACGCGCTCGCCATGATCGTGCGAGGGCAGGCCAGCAGAGCGTAAGCCGAGCGATTCCCGCACCAGATACAGCGGGCGTCCCCTGACCTCGTCGAAGACCCTGGCCAGGTACTGGCCGATGATCCCGACCACGATGAGCTGGACGCCGCTCAGGAACGTGATGGTCACAAGCAATGAGGCGTAGCCCGGCACGTTCGGCAGGCCAGCCAGCTTGAGCCCGATCGCGGCCAGCCCGTATCCGAGCGCGGCGACAGCCATGACGAGACCGGCCGTGATCCCCAGCCGGAGCGGGGCATTAGAGAATCCGATGATGCCGTCGGACGCGAGCTTGAGCATCTTGGCGAGGCGGTACTTGCTCCGGCCGGCCCGACGCGACTCGCGGATGTAGGGCACCGCGATCTGGCTGAAGCCGATCCAGCAGAACATTCCGCGTACGTAGCGGTCCCGTTCCCGCATCCGCAGGAAGGCGTCGACGGCCTTGCGGTCGGCGAGCCTGAAGTCGCCGACGTCCACCTGCTGGTCCACGTCGGCGAGCTTGCGCAGCAGGCCGTAATAGAGCCTGGCCGTCGCCTTCTTCCCGAAGGTCTCGCCTTCGCGGCGCTGCCTGACGGCGTAAACGACTTCGTAGCCTTCCTGCCATCGCTTCGCCATCTGGAGTATGACCATCGGCGGATCCTGCAGGTCGGCGTCCATCACGACCACGGCCTGCCCGGACGCGTAGTCCATCCCGGCCGTAATCGCGACCTGGTGCCCGAAGTTGCGCGACAGTCGCAGCACCTTGAATCTAGGATCCTGTGCGTTCGCCGCCACCATGAGCCGGTAGCCGCCATCTTTGCTCCCGTCGTCCACGAGAAGCACTTCGACCGGTCCGTCGAGCAGGTCGATCACTTCGCGCAGATGCTTGACGAGGTCAGGTATCGATTCCTCCTCGTTATAGACGGGAATCACGATGGAGTACTTGGCTAGCTCCAATGGTTGCTCCTAACCCGTCAGCAGATTCAGTCTGAACCGGACAGCAGTGGATGAGAATCAAGAAACCACGCAACCTCTACCGGATGATCGGGCAATTCGGGCTCCGTTCATCTCAATTCACTAGACGCACACGGACGGTTTCCGGTTTACGGCTTAGCCACCGGAAAATCCAAGATCAGCAAGTTTCGGATCGTGAAGATTTGCGCTTGCCGATCTCGCTGCCTCAGGGCGCGTCAGGGCACGGGCGATCAGCGCGAGCAACTCGGTAGCCCGCTAGGCGCGGATACTAGCCAGGTGAAGTCACCTGAGCCGCCGTTGACCGGGATGCTGCCGCCGCGGAACCGCACCCTGGGCGGCCAGGAAGACGACGCCTACATCCGCCTCGATTGCTGACCGTCGAACCTGGCGGACGATAAGCCGGGGTAGCCGGTGCTCTGACCTGCATGTTCGTGCCAACGGCCGACAGCCTGGTCCCCAGCAGCCCTGAGCCCGGGCGGCCCTGGTCCCGGGCGACCCTGAGCCCGGGCGACCCTGAGCCCGTGCAGTCCTGAGCCCGTGCAGTCCTGAGCCCGGGCAGTCCTGAGCCCGGGCAGTCCTGGTCCCGGGCAGCTCTGAGCCCGGGCAACTTCGATACGCGAATCGACACCCGATTTCCAGCAACGACTCCGGCATCCAGGCGCCCGTCCGCCGATTCGGCCGATCCCGGTAATCACATCCGCCACTTCTGCCATGTCAGCAACTCAGGCACCAGCGCGGACGACTCGCCAGGACCTGATCAGGCACGACCGGCACCGCGACCCGCACGGCGACCGGCACCGTGACCGCAGCGCGACTCGCACCGCGACCGGCACCGCGACCCGCACGGCGACCGCCGCGCGACGCGCACCGCGACCGGCACCGCGACCGCAGCGCGACTCGCACCGCGACCGGCACCGCACCTTCTCCCCAGTCAGTTTAAGTATCCAAGATCTATTGAGGATTCAAAGATTAATTCAGGCTGGGGCGGCATCGCCTCTGGGTGGAGAGTTTTCCTTTACGGGAGCACCTTCGTCATGATCGTGGAGTTATCTCGGGTTCCTGAGGGAGCCTTTTCACGTTGTGGAGATTTTTCGTTGAATAACACGGGAAGGCTCCACAACATAAAAACTCTCCACCAGGAACCAATGCCGCCTAGCCTAAGTTGATCTTGTATTGGGTCGTCCTGGCGGACGGAGGCTGACGAGCTTGGCTCACGTCCACTGAAGTGGTGTATGGGGTAACCGGCCGGGATTGTCCAGCCAGCCGGCTCTGTGCCCATGACAACATCAATGCGGGGATTGACACCCGTTTGCCAACATGAATTCCCGCATCCATGCGAGCGCGGCCGGGTCCCGGCAGCCACATCTCTCACTGCGACCTCACCGGTAACGCGAGCATCACCACGCGCAGCTCGCGGGACCCGGGTGATCTCAACGTGATCTCAGTGCGAGCGAACTCTCGCATCGGCCGGCAGTTGCTCACCGGCCCGGGCGCATAGCGGCGTGAAGTAATCCGGGTTCGAGGTTATACGCTTGCGCATGGTACGTCGTTGAGCCGCGACGCGTCGCTTCAGTACACGGAAACGGGGGGCTTATGAATGCCGCCGATCTTATGGCGGTGGGGCTGCTGGCTGAGCCAACTCGCCATCGGCTCTACTTCTATATCCGCGAACGCCAGGAGCCGGTGGGCCGCGAAGAGGCCGCCCAGCATGTTGGCGTCAAGCCGCGGATCGCGGCCTTTCACCTGGACAGGATGGCCGAGGCGGGGCTGCTTCAGGTCGAGTACCGGCGGCTCTCTGGGCGGGTCGGCCCTGGAGCGGGTCGTCCGGCGAAGGTGTACTCGATCTCGCCGCGCTCCTTCTCCGTGCAGATTCCGCAGACTCGGTACGCGCTCGCGGCATCGATGATGGCCACGTCCCTGGCTGCCGCCTGCCCGCGCGAGGATGCCGCTGGGTCGCTGCGGGAAGTCGCTACCGCGGTTGGCACGAGTCTCGGCGACGAGATCCGGCGGCAGGCGCGGACGAAGAACTCCCGGATCGAAGCCTTCCAGGTCAGGCTCACGCAACTGGGATACGAACCTCGGGTCGAGGACACCGGGGAATGGACGATGCGTAATTGCATCTTCGCCGAGCTGTCCACCTCACATCGCGAGATCGTGTGCCCGATGAACGCCGCTTTCATGAACGGCCTGATCTGCGGCGCGCATCTTTACTGGCTCCACATCGAGAGGCGGGCCGCAGGACCGGGCTGCTGCGTCCAGGTAACGAGCCGCTAGACCGGCCCCGGCCGCAACCGGGCCTGCCGGCGGTGGCGGCGGTGCCGCGTCAAAGAGGCCGGCGAGCACCTGGACCAGCTGAATGTCATTCGCTTCGGCTGCCGCACGCAGTTCGAGGGTGGGCTTGTGCACCAGGCGGTGCACGGTCCTCAGCAGCACACGTTCCAGTGACGCACGGACGTCGGCCGGCAACTCGCCGGCGATCCGGGCTAGCTCGTCCCTGGCGATGTCCTCAGCTCCGGTCCGCATCCGCCGCAGCGCGGCAGCCGACGACCTGCCCGAGAGCCAGCGCTGGTAGCGCCGCAACTCGGTCTCGATGATCTCCTCGGCCGCCGCCAGGTCACCAGCAAGATCGTCAGCATCGCCGGTCCCGGCGGCGCGGAGATCGTCCAGGTCGATCAGCCGCACCCAGGCCAGCGCCCGCACCTCCGGATCGACGTTGCGCGGCATCGACAGGTCCAGGAGCGTCAGCGGCCCGGTGCCCGGGGCACGGGCTGACCGCAGGATGCGGGCATCGACGAGCGGGTGCGGAGCGGCGGTAGCCAGCACAGCGATGTCCGTCGCAGCCAGGCATTCGGCGAGGTCAGCCAGATCGACCACGGCCGCGCCGGCGGCTGCGAACTGGTGCGCGTGCCGGCGAGTGCGGTTGCACACGGTCACGTCGGCTTGCAGTTCGGCTGCGCGAGCCACCACGACGGAGGCAACCTCGCCCGCTCCGACGACCAGGAGCCGCTTGCCGGCCAGCGTCCCGCGGCGTGCGACTGCTTCGACGGCCACCCCCGCGATCGAGCGGGCGGCCGCCTGGATGGATGTCTGCCGTTGCCGTTTCCGAGAGGCGCTGATGGCCGCGTCCATCAAGCGTCCGAGCTCGGCATCGGCGGTGCCGGCCGCCCGGCTGATTTCCGCCGCCGCCCGTACCTGGCCGGCGATCTCGGCTTCGCCTAGCACGAAGGATTCAAGGCCGCTGGCAACCCGCAGCAAGTGCCGGGCGGCCGCTTCGCCGCTGTAGGTCCTGGCGACGGGCCGCAGCGCGCTGCGTGAAACGCCTCGGTCGGCGGCCAGCGCCGTCACCAGTGCAATGTGATCTGGCGAACCCGGCCAGGTCGCATAGACCTCCGTGCGCTGGCAGGTCGACAGTACGGCGACAGCATCGGCGTGACTGCCAGAGCGCAAGATCGGCAGGCGCCGGGCTAGGTCGTCGCGTGAATAGGCAAACCGCTCCAGTACGTCGAGCGACGCGCGGCAGGCAGTGATCGAAAGACAGCTCAGGCTGGTCATTTCTGACTCTGGACCTTGGCCAGCGCGAGCAGTGTCACGGCGGCGTTCCGATGCGAGCCAAACGGCGCCAGATCGAGGTAGGCGTTGAGGTCGTGGGTGGCGGCGGCAGGCCGCTTCAGGCCGATCAGGTCGATCACCCCGCGTACGTACAGCGCTTCGGCATAGGTCGGGTTGGCCGCCAGCACACGGTCGACCATGGCCTTGGCCTGTGCCGCGTGGCCGACTTGGAAGGCGAGCAAAGCCAGGTTGGTGTTCGCCTCGGGGTTGGCCGGGTCCAGGCGCGTGACGGCCACGTACTCCACGGTCGCCAGCTGGCTAGCGCCGGCGGCGACGTAGGCCTCAGCAAGCGCCAGGTGCGCATTGACGTTCTTCGGGTTCCGTTCCACCCTGACCTCCGCCGCGGCCACGGCCGCGAGTTGCCTGGGCGTTGGTGACTTTTGCCCGGACTGCGAGGCCGGAGCAGAGCCTTTCGCTCCGCTCGGAGCCGAGGGAGGCGCCGGCGACCTTCCCGGTGCCGCCGCTGGCGCTCCTGGCACGGAGTTGCCGGTGATCGCCTGCCCGGAGGAGCGGGCCGATATGGTGCTGACGAGCAGGAAGGTGATAGCGCCCGCTGCGCCGGCCAGCGCAAGGAGCGTCAGCGCGCGGCGACGCCAGCGCGGTGGACGACCGGCATCCCGGCTGGCCTCCGGACCATTCGCCTCCGGACCAGCGGTGTCCGGACCATTCGCCTCCGGACCATTCGCCTCCGGACCAGCGGCGTCCGGTCCCGCCGCCGGCACCTGGGTCGTCCCGGCTGAGCGCAGGGCGGCCGCGGCCTCACGCTCGACCGGACCGCGCAGCCTGAGGTGATCTTCCTGGGTCAGCTTGCCGGCCGCGAGGTCGTCGTCGAGATCACGCAGCTGGCGCAGCAGCTCACGATGGCGGCCGTCGTCGTGAGCCGGGACGCCCGCCGACGAGCGACTGCCGGATACCGAGAGCGGGCGCAGGACCAGCAGCCCGACGACGAAGGCAAGAGCGCCGCTCACGAGCACGACGGTCATCCCGGTTCCTCCGCGCGCAGCTGGGCGACGGCCTTGGCCACGGCACGAAGCTGGGATTCGGACAGCTGCGAGGCGCCGGCCTCGGACTGATCCGCAGGAGCCGCGCGCAGCCAGCGGCGAAGCATCGTCGCCGCGGCGGCCACGCCGGCCGCCAGGACGAGCCACGGCAGGTAATACGCGACGCCCGCCAGGCCTTGCCTGGGCGGCGACATGAGGACTGAGTCGCCGTAGGCGGCGACGAACCCGGCGCGGATGTGGTCAGGGGACTCTCCCGCTCTCAGCTGCTGCGCGATTTCCTGGCGCATCTGCTGCGCGAGCGGAGCGGGCGAGTCCGCGACGGACAGATCCTTGCAGATCGGGCAGTGCAATCCGGCCGCGATCGCCTGTACTTGCTGCGCGCGGCTCGGCACGGGATTGCCGCGGACGACGACGACGGCCAGCGTGGCGGCGGCCGCGATCAGGGCGGCGAGGACCAGCAACCCGGGCACGCTGAACCGCGCCAGTCTTCGCGCGCCAGGAGGCATCACCGGCTGGCCCCCTCGAGCATCGAGTTGATCTCGCTGGTGAGCTGCGCCGCTCCGACAGGTCCGATCACGTGGTTGACGATGCGGCCTGATCGGTTCATCACGAACGTCTCGGGTACTCCCCGGAGGCCGTAGGCCAGAGCTGTTCGCGAGCGCGCGTCCTCGACGACCGGGTACCTGACGCCGGCACTAGCGACGTAGTTGCGGGCATCGGTGGTGGTGTCCTCGAAATCGACGCCGATCACGACCACGCCCGAGTTCTGGAACTTCTGCCACGTCCGGTCGAGTGCCGCCTGCTCGGTCTGGCATTCGGTGCACCACGATGCCCAGAAGTTGAGTACAACGATCTGCCCGCGCAGCTTGGACAGCGTGACGGGCGGGCCGTCGAACTGCGGCAGGGTGAAGTTAGGCGCGGCGCGCCCGACCAGCGGCGAAGCGATCACCGAAGGATCCCGGCCGAGCCCGGTCGCCAGCAGCGCGACGATTACCCCGACCGCCGCGACGACGACGGCAAGCAGCCGCGTGCGGCGCGTCACAAGGCACCCGCTTCGACGGCCGCACGCTCAGGCGGCTCGGACGACCCGGACGCGGCGCCATCGGGATCAGCGGGCCGGGTGTCACCGGTCTTCCGGCGCCGGCGCGTCGGCCATGCGGCCGCTACGCCGCCGAGCGCCATGATCAGCCCGCCGAGCCAGAGCCAGTTCACGCCAGGGTTGCGGTAGAGGCGGAACGTGGCCTTGCCTCCGTCGTCCTGCAGCGAGATCAGCGACGCGTACAGATCCCAGACCATGCCGCGGCGGATCGACGGCGACCCGATCGGCTCGGTGGCGGCCGGATACAGGTTGATGCTCGGGTTCAGCTTGCCGGCTGAAGCTCCCGACGAGCTCGTGACCGACAGCGTGGTCGTCAGGACGATGCGCTGCGGCTGCCGGTCGGTGCGAAGGCCCTGGTAGCGCAGGACCTGACCGCCGAATACGGTGCTCTGGCCGGTCTTGAGGGTGACCTGAGCCTGATGGCCAAGCGTCGATGATGCCGTGATGCCGGCCGCGGCTAGCGCCAGCCCCAGGTGCACCACCATGCCCGCTTGCCGGCGCCGCCCCCTGCGCAGCGCGTGCAGCACGCCGCCCGGATGGGCACGCCTGCCGATCGCCAGCGCGGCGAGTATCTCCTGGCCGCTGGTCACGAAGACGAGAGCGGCGAGCCCGAACCCTGCGATGGCGACTGGCTGGCGCGCTCCGGCGACCGCGGTGGCGATCATGACGATGGCCGCCGCGATGGCGGGAAAGCGCAGCCGGCGCAGCGCCCGTGACCTGTTGGCGGCCCGCCAGGGCAGCAGCGGCGCCGTCCCGGCCAGCAGCAAGATCAGCAGGAATACCGGCGCTACCGAGCGCGTGAAGTACGGTCCGCCGATGGTGATCTGCTGGCCAGAGAGGGCCTGCACGATGAGCGGGAAGGTCGTGCCGAGCAGGATGATCGCGGTGGCGGCCAGCAGCAGCACGTTGTTGGCGACAAAGGCACCTTCCCTGGAAATCGCCGAGGTCAGGCTCGGCGACGTGCGAAGCGACGGCATGCGCCACGCCACCAGCCCGAAGCCGGCCAGCAGCACCAGCGCGAGGAAGGCCAGGTATGCCGGCCCGACCGACGTCTGCGCGAAGGCATGCACCGAGGACAGGACGTTGCCCCTGGTAAGGAACGTGCCGAAGGTCATCAGCGCGAACGCGCCGATGACGAGGGCGATGTTCCAGAGCTTGGCCATGCCGCGGCGCTCCTGCAGCATGACCGAGTGCAGGAAGGCCGTGGCCGTGAGCCAGGGCAAGAGGGCGACGTTCTCGACCGGGTCCCAGGCCCAGTAGCCGCCCCAGCCGAGCACGGAATACGACCAGAGCGCTCCAAGCAGCAACCCCACGGTCAGGAAACACCAGACCACGAGCGTCCACCTGCGAATAAGCGAGATCCACTGACCCGAATCCTCGCCGGCGAGCAGCGCCGCGATGCCGAAGGCGAACGGCACGGTAAAGCCGATGAATCCCAGGTACAGGAAGGGCGGGTGGACCGCCATGAGCGGGTAGTTCTGGAGCAAGGGAGCCGGCCCGCGCCCGTCGAGCGGAGGGTTCGCCAGGCCGCCGAACGGTCTTGCCGGGCCGTTGACCAGGATGAGGTAGAACACCTGGACCGAGAACAGCACGGCGAGCGCATAAGGAAACGTCCTCGGCCGGTCACGGCGGAACCGCAGCGCGACGGCGGCGATGAAGCCGGCCAGGATGAGGTTCCACAGCAGCAGGGATCCGTCGTCAGCCGCCCAGAGCGAGAGCGCCTTGAAGAAGGTCGGAGTCTCCCGTGCTGAATTTTCAGCAACATATTTGATCGTGAAGTCGTTGGTCAGCAGCGCCGTCATCATCGTGGCATTCGCGGCGACACAGATCGCGAACAGCCCGAACGCGCATCGTCGCGCGCTCTCGACGAGGCCGGGCCGGCCGGTCTTCGCGCCGACGGCGGCCGCGATCAGGCCGTAGCCGGCCACCGCAAGCCCGAACAGCAGCAGGTAGGTCCCGAGCTGGCTCATGGTCAGCCCCCGAGACCTAGGTCGGCCCGGTGCGGCGGCGGCTGGCCGGGCTTGGGCGGGGCATAAGTGCCGTTGTGCTTGACCAGCAGCGTGTCGGCGTGGAAGAGGCCGTCAGTGCCCAGCGAGCCTTCGAGCACAACCCCTTGACCAGCTTTGAAAAGTTCTGGCACGGAGCCCGTGTCGGAGACGTGCATCGAGTCCGTGCCGTCGGTCACGGTGAACATCAGGAAGGACCCGGAATGGTGCACGGTACCCGGCACTACGTACCCGCCGAGCCGGATTCGCTGGCCGACGCTGGCCTTGTGGTGCGCCACGACGTCGGTAGGCGTGAGGTAGTAGACGAAATTGCCGGTCAGCCCGCGCACCGCGATCCAGCCGATGGCCGCCACGATTACCGCGAGGCAGCAACCGACCCGCAGCCCTGCCCTCACGTCCGGCGCCGCCTTTCGCCGTATCCGGGTGCGACAGCTGACACATGCTGGCGGGCACGGCGGTTCCTGACCGCGAGCCGCCACCTGTAGCCGACCAGCACCACCAGGGTGAGTGAGTAACCCGCCGCCACGTATCCGACATCATGCATGGCTGTCGCTCGCAACGGTGGTGGGCACGGCCGCCGGCTGCGGGCGGCGCGCCCGCGGCGTCGACGGCAGCGAGACCGGCGCCGCGCCCCGGTCTTCGAGCCGGCCGAGTCGCATGCGCACGGCCATAAAGTAGCCGTAGGCCAGCGAGAAGGCCACGAAGGCCAGGAGCAGCGTCGCCAGCATGCTGGACGCGATGGTTGGCGCGCCAAGCCGCAGCACGGTCGCCTGCTGGTGCAGTGACCGCCACCAGACCACGGACTCGTGCACGATCGGGACGTCGATGAACCCGACCACGCCGAGGACCGCCGACCACTTGGCCCGCCGCGCCGGGCTATCTGCCGCCTTGCGCAGTGACAGGTAGCCCACGTAGATCAGGAGCAGCACGGCGGTGGTCGTCAGCCGCGGGTCCCAGGTCCAC
This sequence comes from Streptosporangiaceae bacterium, assembly GCA_035716545.1. Lineage (GTDB taxonomy): Bacteria > Actinomycetota > Actinomycetes > Streptosporangiales > Streptosporangiaceae > Chersky-822. The sequence continues at coordinate 53,230 of DASTJM010000003.1, read as the reverse complement.
CAGGTGCCCCAGACCGGCCGGCCCCACAAGGAACCGAGCACGATGGTCAGCCCGCAGCACAGGACGCCGATCTCGGCCGACGCCACGGCTACCCGGTCCCACTGGATGCGCTTGGTCTTCAGGTAGGCGACGCTAGCCAGGAACACCACGCCGAAGGCCAGGAACGTCACCCACGCGATCGGGACGTGCACGTACATCAGCCGCTGTACCTCACCCTGGGTCGCGTCCGGCGGAACCACGAACAGCCCGATCACCACCGCCGGCACCAGCGTGACGAGCGTCGCGATTCCCATTACCCGCTGCGCCCGGTAGCTGCCGAGCACGGTCAGCGCCTTGTACAGGTACCTCATGAGACCTCTCCGATTCTGGTACGGCTTATATCGAGAGCAGGTATTGCACGAGGTCGTTCTCCTGAGCCTGCGTCAGGTTCAGGTGGAACACCGTGTTGTAGTGCTGTACCACGGACAGGAGGGTCGGGAACCGGCCATCGTGGTAGAAGCCGCCCTTGAGATGGGTCCACAGGCCCGCCAGCGGACTGGTGCGGTACATGTGGGTCGGCGAGCGGTCCGCCTCGAAGTTGTCGATGCCAATTTCCGCGCCGGTGTGCAGGTTCTGGCCTGGCTCGGTGAAGATCGGCGGCACGTGGCACGTCGAGCATTCCGCCGGCCCGTCGAACAGCGCCTTGCCGGCGGCCGCCATCTGGGCGTTGAACGATCCTGCCGGGGGCTTGGGAGCCTTCAGCGACAGCTCGTATGCCTGCAGCGCGGGCAGCACCTTGGTGACGCGGTCATCCTTGACCAGGATATGCCCGAAGCCATTCTTCGCGGCGATCGGGAACTGCTCGGCGTTGTCCAGCCTCGCGTCGACGAAGTCGCCCTTGCCGTGCATCTCGAGTACCGCGACGAAGGCGTTCCAGTACGGAATCGAGCCCCAGCCGGTCCAGGTGTGCAGGTTGATGCCAGCCAGGCCGAAGGCCGGCGGGATCAGCGCCGCGGCCGAGCGGCCGTCGGGCTGGAATCCCTTGCCGTCGAGGAACAACTCGGCGTCGAACTTGCCAGGCCCCCATGCGTTGAGCACCGTGTGCACGGTGGCCACGCTGACCCCGAGCAGCGACGCGACGGGCTGCAGGTTCGGCGCCAGGCCGATAATGGCTCCGACGTTGAGGTCACGGTTCGCCCAGCCGTCGAGCCGGTGGCCGATGCCCGGGGCAAAGGAGTCGTCCACGGTCGAGTGGCAGAGCGCGCACTCGATGCCGACCGAATTCAGGGTGCCGTCGCTGTTGAAGACGCCCTTCACGCCGACCACGGCATTGAGCTTCAGCAGCGCGAGCGTGGTGGCCGGGTCGTTGAGGTCGACCGTGCCGTCCTTGATCCCGTCGAGCACCGACTGCGGCAGCGCGTCCACGTCGACCTTCAGGCCCACTCCGAGCGCGGCCACCGGGCTGAGGCCTGGGCCGACGCCGCCGTTCCCCGCGCCTTCGATCGCTTTCTCCAGTTGCAGGGTGCCGCCCCAGAACGCCTGGTCACCGAAGGTATCGAAGCGGAAGACCCGCTGGCCCTTGGCGATCATCTTAGAGCCGTCGGCCACGACATCATGACCCGCCGCGTTCGTGCGGGCATTTGCCTGCCCCGGGCTCGCGCCCGTCGCGCTCGCCACGGCGGTCGCGGTCATTACCACGAGTGCCCCCGCGATGCTGAACGCGAGGGTCCGTATCCACTTGCCGCGTCCTTGACCTGCCAATTTCGATCGCCAGCCGGAAATCCCGCGCGAGCCCGGGTCGGTGCTTGAGCCCTGGGAAGGTGCCATGCTTCACCTTCTATCGACGAAGATAATGTTTTTAGAAAGAATGCCTGCACCGGGCGAAGATGTCAATGCCGCCGGGAGAGTCCGCCAGCGGTCACAGGCTCAGTCCTCGAGCAGATGGCCGAACACGATGTAGCCCGCCGCGAGGTAGGCGGCGTCGAAGGCCACGAGCAGGCTCAGCCAGCCGCCGACGCCGGCGTTGGTGCCGCGCGTGAGGTCGGCTGTCACGCTGGTCGCCGCGATGATCACCGGGCTCACGAGCGGGAGAACGAGGACTGGCAGCGCCGCCTGGCGGGTACGGCTGCGCACGGCGAGCAAGCCCAGGAGGCTGCCTACCGTGCTAAGCCCGGCGATGCCGAGCACCGCCGTGAGCAGCAGCAGTCCTGGCGACTGACCGACGGGCAGCCCGAAGAGCACGATGACGATACCCGTCGTCACGACCAGGAGCAGGAGCAGCTGCACGAACGCGGCGGCCGCCTTGCCCAGGAATATCAGCCCCTTGTCCGCCGGCGAGAGGAGCAGGCCGTCGAGCGCTCCGTTGGCCGCTTCGCTCTGATAGGAGCGGTGACACAATTCGACCGAAGCGAACAGCGCGGCCAGCCACAGCAGCCCCGGAGCCGTCTGTCCGAGCAGCAGGCGGTCAGGTCCGAGTGCGAACCCGAACGCCAGCAGCATCGTGACCGCGAAAGGAAGGACCGTGCTCACGGCCGTTCGGCTGCGCACCTCGGTGCGCAGATCCTTGGCGGCGACCACGCCGGCGACCCGCAGGCTCACGTTCGGACCACGGGGGCAGGAGCCTGCACGCGACCGCCATCCATCGTCACCTCACGGTCGACCAGATGCGCGGGCGGCGCTTCATGGCTTGCGACGACGACGGTCTGCCCGGCGGCGCTCGCCGCGAGCAGCAGCTCGTCGACAATGACGCGAGCGTCGACGTCCAGTCCCGCATACGGCTCATCGAGCAGCACGAGCTCGGGTGCCCGCATGAGGCAGCGGGCAAGGGCCAGCCGCTGCCGCATCCCCTGCGAGAACTTGCCAGCCCGCACGCCGGCTACATCCTCGAGCCCGACTCGCGCGAGCGCGGACCCGGCCAGCTGCTGGTCGATGCCATACAGGCGGCAGGTAAAGCGCAGGTTCTCGGCAGCGGTGAGATCGGCGTACAAGCGCGATTCATGGCTCAGCAGATCCGTCCGCGCGCGGATCGCGCTTCGATCAGCCTCCAGATCGAAGCCGAGCACCGTGCCGCCACCATAGGTTGGTGAGATGGCCGTGGCGATCAGCCGTAGCAGCGTAGTCTTGCCCGACCCGTTCGAGCCCCGCAGCCAGACACGCTCTCCGTAGTCCAGGTCCAGGCTCACTTCGCTGACCGCTGCCATGCCATCGAAGAGCCTGGTCACGCGCGACAGGCTGACGGCAGCCCGCCGGGCCGCGGTGACTGCCCTCACCTGCGCGTCCTTGCGGCGGGAAACTCCGATCACCACGGCGACCTGGATTCTATCGGGTATGACAATGGGCGATAGAAACGTATGCCAGCAGGTTGGGCTGGGTCAAGCCCCCGGTCAGCGGCTCAGGCACCGCCCGCGCTGGGCCGGGACCGTCCGCTCGATAGTCAAGCCAGAGCGGGCACATCGACGGGGATGCTTCGGTACGCTTCGCCACTGGTGCCTATGCTGGCGGTGTGGGGCAAGTCCGGGTTGGCACGGCGTCGTGGACAGACCGGACGCTGCTTGAGTCAGGCTGGTATCCGCCGGAGGCGGACACGCCGGAGAAGCGGTTGCGCTACTACGCCCGTCAGTTCGCCCTTGTCGAGGTGGATTCCACGTACTACGCACTGCCCTCGCGGCAGTCCGCGCAAGCATGGGCGGAGCGGACGCCGGACGGATTCACCTTCGATGTCAAGGCGTTCAGCTTGTTTACCCAGCATCCGGTCCGGGTGGCGGCGCTGCCAGCCGACCTGCGGCCAGCGGCGCAGCAGGCCGGCAAGGACCGGGTCTACCTCAAGGACGTCGATCCGGCACTGACGGAGGAGGCCTGGGACCGGTACCTGGCCGCGCTGGACCCGCTCCGCGGTGCAGGGAAACTAGGCGCGATCTTGCTGCAGTTCCCGGCGTGGTTCCCGATCTCCCGCGCCCGCAAGGACTACATCCTGTCGTGCGCGGCCAGGGTCGCCCCGCGCCGCGTGTGCGTGGAGTTCCGCAACCAGACCTGGATGAACCCGCGGAACCAGGACGAGACCCTGAGCTTCCTGCGTGAGCATGACCTGCCGTATGTCTGCGTCGACATGCCGCAGGGCTACAAGGACTCCATCCCGCCCGTGCTCAAGGTCACTGCGCCTGACCTAGCCGTGATCCGCCTGCACGGTCACTCCGGCAAGTGGACAAGCAAGGACATTCACGAGCGGTTCGGCTACCGCTATACCGCCGAGGAACTCACTGACTGGGCTGGCAAGATCACTGGCATGGCCGGCGACGCCCGCGCCACCCACGTGCTGTTCAACAACTGCTACCGCGACTACGCCCAAGTCAACGCCAGGCAACTCGCCGGCCTGCTTGCGGACTGAATCCAGGCGATGGGCCTGACGACGTCAGTGCCCCTGGGCCTGCCAGCTGGCGCGAGCGCGGCCTGGTGGCTTCCGGCACACCAAAGCTCGGTTCGTCCTGGTAGGCAAGCTCAGCCGGTGACCTCGCTCGCACCTTTGCCTCACTCCTTCACCGCGCCCTGATCGGTTCGCAGGATGTACTTCTGGAACACGAAAAAGACGATGGCGACGGGAATTGTCATTGCCACCGCCGCGGCGAGCTTCAGCGGGTACTGGGTCGCCGATCCGAGCTGACCGCTGACCAGGCGGCCAACTCCGGTGGTCAGCGTGTCGAGCGCGGGGCTCTCGTGCGCGATCAGGATGTCGGAGAAGTCATTCCAGGAGCCCTGGAACGACAAGATGGCGAGCGCCATGAGAGCGGGCCTGGCCATCGGCAGGACAACCGACCAGAACACGCGGAACGTTCCCGCTCCGTCGATCCTCGCTGCTTCCTCGATGCTCGCCGGTATCGACTCGAAGAACTGCTTCATGATGAACACGCCGGTGGCATCGGCGAGCAGCGGGATGATGAGCCCGGGGTAGGTGTCGTAGATCCCCAGGGTCCTGATCACGAGGAACTTGGGGATCAGCAGGACGACGCCGGGTACCGCCATGACCGCGATGACACCGGCGAACACCGCGCCGCGACCCCGGAACCTGAGCCGGGCGAGCGAGTATCCCGCCATCGAGTCGAACAGGATCCGGCCGGCGGTGACGAACACCGCAACAACGACAGAGTTGCCGAACCAGCGCGGGAAGTCCTGCTGGCCAAGCGCGCTGAACGCCGAGACAACCCAGTTCCGCGGCACCGGATTGACCGGATGGCTCACCGCATCGGTCTCGGACTTGAACGCGGTGCCGAGCTCAAGCAGGAACGGATAGACATACAAGAAGGCGAACACGAGCAGCGTGAGATACAAGCCCGCCCGCAGCCACGGCCTGCGGCCCGTGCCCGCCATGCCAGCCGCCGCCGGAATCACGGCGTTCCCGCAATCACGGCGTTGCCGCAATCACCGCAACCGCCCGCGAGCCTGGGTAGCCGAGCCGCGTTCCCGCAGGATCAGCCGCTGCAGCACCGTGAAGGTCACGATGATGGCGAAGAGTATGAAAGCGATCGCGGCTCCCTGGCCCCATTGCTGGTCGCCGAAGGAGACCTGGTAAGCGAGGTAAGCCGGGGTAAGGGTGGTCCCGGCCGGGTTGCCCTGGGTAATCAGGAAAACCTGGTCGAAGACCTGCCACGTACCGATCAGCCCTAGGGTGAGCACCAGGAACAAGGCGGGCCGGATCAACGGCAGCGTGATCCGGCGGAACCTGGTCCAGGCGCTCGCCCCGTCCACGATCGCGGCCTGGAGTACCTGTTCGGAGATGCCATAGAGCGCGGGCAGGAACAGCAGCATGAAGGTACCCGACGTCGTCCAGATCGCGAGGACGATCAGCGTCACCATCGCCACGCTCGGGCCGGCCAGCCAGCCCCACCAGGACAGGCCGAGCAGCCCATGGCGGATCAGCACCGACGGCGGGGTGATGCCAATTCCCCCGAGGACCATGTGCAGCAGGCCGCTCGGGTCGGTGAACCAGCTCGGTCCAGCCGCGCCCAGATAGCCGAGCGCCGCGTTGATCACGCCGGTGTCCGCGAACAGGAACAAGAAGATCATGGACACGGCGACCGAGCTGGTGACCGAGGGGAAATAGAAGGCGGTGCGGAAGAACCCCCGGCCGCGCAGCGCCTTGCGGCTGACCACGATCGCCAGCAGCAGAGCGAGCGCCGTCTGCAGCGGGACTACGAACAGGACGTAATAGAGGTTGTCCCTGATGCTCAGGCCGAGATCTTGCTGCGCGAGCCCTGGCTGGGTCAGCAGCGCTTCGTAGTTGGCCATGCCGACCGGCCGGACTCCGGCGGAAATCGGGCTGCCGATGCCGGTCCAGTCGCTGACGCTGACCCAGGCGGCCATGACGATCGGCACGACGAGGAACACGACGAGCGCGATGATCGCCGGCATGGTGAACAACCAGCCCGCCGTCACCTCGCGACGGCGGGCACGGTGAGACCTCACCTCGCCTGGCTTGCCAGTGGCGCGAGGTTGCGCTGTGCCCTGCTGAGGATCGCGGCCGGGCTGCCGGTTGCGAGCTGGGCTAGCGCCGAGTCGAACGCGGCAAGCGCCTGCGCGTCGTTGGGCAGCGCGATGTCGGGGTGCGCGTAGGCCAGTTCCCTGGTGTGGACGGCGAGGTTGGGGAACGTCGACTGCCACGTGCCCTGCAGCGTACGCAGCGACGGGATGACGCCGAACGCTTTCGAGAAGGCGAGCTGCTGCCGCGGCGTCGTGAGGAACTTGACGAACTTCACCGCGCCTCCGAGATTGGCTGACGACCGGGGAATTCCCCAGCAGTTGGTGAAAGAAAGCGTGGCGGTTTTACCTGTGGGCCCAGACGGAATCGCGGCGACCTGGTAGCGCACATGCGGGTAGTCGGTCTGCATCGCGCCCACCAGCCAGTTGCCGACAATGTCCATGGCGGCCTTGTTCTCGCCGAATGCCTGTCCGCTCCAGCCAGAAGACAGCGCTGGCGGGAATTTCAGGACGCCGTCGTCGAGCATCTTCTTCAGGAAGGTCAGCGCGGCGACGTTCTGCGAGCTGTCGAGGTCGACCTTGCCGTTCGAGCCGACCACCGTGCCGCCGTTCTGGTACAGGAACTCATCGAGTTCTGAGTGGCTCTGGTCAAGCACGAGCCCGACCCTGCCGCGGGTGGTGAGCTTCTTCGCGACGGCGGCGAGCTGGCTCCAGTTCCTGGGGATGTCCGCGGCTGTCAGGCCTGCCGCGCGCCAGTCTGCCGTGTTGATGTATAAGGCGAGCGTGCTGGCGTCCTTGGGGGCACAGACGAACGTGCCCTTGTAGGTGAACGCGGCACGAAGGGCCGGATAGAAGTCGCCGGAGTTCGGCAGGTTCTGCGCGTAAGGGTAAAGCGCGTTGTTCTTGGCGTAGTTCTGGAAGCTGCCAGGGTCGAGGTAAAAGACGTCCGGTGGTTTTCCTGCCGCGAAGCCCTGTGCGAGTTGCTGGGTCAGGTTCGACGCCGCGATCACCTTGACCTTGATGCCGCTCTGCCTGGTGAAGGCGGCAGCCGCGGTGTCGACCGCCTTGGTCTCGGCCGGCCCGCTTGAGCCGAACATGAGCGTCAGCGGCGCCTTGCTGACTTTGAGGCTGGATGAGGCTGACGATCCGGATCCGCCGGAACTGCAAGCCGAGACGATTAACAGCATGCCACCGATGGCAGCCGCAGACAGTAATGCCCTGTTGTATTTCATCGTGAAAATCCTTTGACTTTTATCTCGGAAATCCCGGCAGCGCCGGGGAGCACGGCTGCGCCGGCTAAGGACGCACCGCCAGTAGAACTGCGCACGATAAGCCGGGGCTCGAGCAGCACCATGTCCGGCGCGTCTTCCCTGGCTCGGGGTCCTTTCTGCAGCTTCTGCAAGCAGTCAAGGCAGGCATTCGCTACTTCGGCGAGTGGCTGGGCCACGCTGCTCAGCCCGGCGGCGGCCGCGGCGGCCGAATCGTCGAAGCCGACCACAGCCGGCCGTGACCCTGACACGAGCGCGCGCGTCGTCAGCAAGGACCAGGCGCCTAGCGCTATCAGGTCGCTGACGCACACGAACGCATCGGGCGGGGTCTTCGACGCAAGCAGCCCGGCACACGCGGCCCGGCCGGCGGCGAGGCTGTTCTCGACCCGCACGGCAAGGCCGTCCGCGGGCAGGGCCGCCTCCCGGCAGGCGGTCTCCCAGCCGGAACGCCGGTCATCGCCGACGCCCGATCCTTCCGGCCAGCCGAGGAAGGCGATGCGACGGTAGCCGCGGCCGATCAGGTGACGGCTGGCCGCGAGCACGCCGCTGGCTCCGTCGACGTCTACCCAGGAGTGCCCGGCCGCAGCGTGCCCGACCGCGGTGCCCCAGGGACGGCCGAACGTCACGAACGGAACGTCCTGGTCAGCCAGCCAGGCGGTGCGCTTGTCGCCGATGTGGGTGCCGGTGAGCACCAAGCCGTCCAGGTCATACTCGCTGAGCAGGCTTTCGTACGTGCCGATCTCAGCGTCGTCGTTCCCGGCCGTGTAGACCAAGGTACGGTATCCCCTGATCTGCGCCCTCTCAGTGAGCGCGTGCAGGAATCCGTGCTCCACCTCCCCCCGGTCCTCGGCAGGTGTCTGCAGGCCAACGGCGATCAGGTACGACCGCCTGGTCCGCAATGTCTGGCCGGCCTTGACCGGACGGTAGCCAGTCCTGGCGATCACCGCTTCGACGCGGCGCCTTGTTTCCTTGCTGACCAGGTGCGGTGCGTTGAGCACGTTGGACACCGTCTGCCGCGAGACGCCCGCCTCGTGCGCGATGCTCTCGAGTGTGGGGCGCTGCGAACGCCACCGCGAGCCTGGCGCGTGCATCACCATCCTGTTCAAAAGCCGTATTGAACGTTCAAATTATATAGATATACTGAATCCGTTCGAGGGCGGGTGTCAAGCGTCCGCCGCAGACCCGCCGCAGCTGGGAGCGCAGGATCGATGCCAGGTGAGGGCCAGCCGTGGCTGCATGAGCTGATCACGGTGCTGAGTGCCCCCACGATGGCCCTCAGCGAGCAGAGCGGGCAAATGCGCCGGTCAGGTGCGCAGGGCGTGCTGCACGCCCATTCCCGGGTGCTTTCCCAGGCCGTGCTCGAGATCGACGGCGCCGAGCCCTTTCCAGCTAGGTCAGGCCTGTTATCCGCCAGTACCGCGTTGTTCGCGTCCATTCCGAGGCGGACAGCGGACGATTCCGTCGACCCAGCGGTCTGGGTGGAGCGGCAGCGCACGGTGAGCGCCGGCCTGCTCGCTGAGCTCGTGCGGGTGACCGGAGGGCCTCGCGCCCGCGGCGACGTGCGGGTCACTCTGCGCGTGGCCGCGGATCTCGCCGTGCTGCCTGACATCAAATCCGGGCTGACCTGTCCGCTGGCGACCATTACGGCGGCGAATTCAGGGCTCGAATGGGGGGCAGGCGCACTCAGGGTAACGCTGAGCGCGCCCGGCGCGGTGCTGACCGTTGCCGGCGACGGCGGCGAGGCGCAGCTCACCTGGCTGGTGCGGCTTCCCGGCGGTTCGGGGCGGGAGCTCGGCTGGCAACTGGTGGTGCGCGACAGCACTGCCGTCGTTACGGCTGCGCCCGCCCTGCGGGCCGGCCAGGACCGCCCTTGGGCGCGGGTGCGCGCGGAGTCGGCCGACTCCAGGCTGCCTCGTCTCCTCGGCCGCTCGATCGAGGACCTGGCCGCGCTGCGCATGACGACCGCGCGAGTTCCCGGCGAGGTGTTCCTTGGCGCGGGTACCCCTTGGTTCCTTACCTTGTTCGGGCGCGACAGCATCTGGGCCGCGCGGCTGCTGCTGCCGTTCGGCTGGCAGCTTGCCAGCGGCACGCTGGCGACCCTGGCAGCATTCCAGGGCCGGCGGATCGACCGGCGTACCGGGGAAGCTCCTGGCAAGATCCCCCACGAGTTGCAGCCGACCAGCCGCGCGACCGCGCATGGCGAGGGCCTGCCCGCGCTGTACTACGGCACCATCGACGCGACCGCGCTGTGGGTCTGCCTGCTGCATGACGCCTGGCGGTGGGGCATGCCCGACGCGGTGGTCCGGGCGCTGCTGCCCTGCATGAAGGGCGCTCTGGAGTGGATGCGCGAGCACGGCGATGCCGACGGCGACGGCTTGCTTGAGTACCGCGACGAAACCGGGACCGGCCTGGCGAACCAGGGCTGGAAAGATTCCCGCGACGCGATCCGGTTCTCCGACGGCCGGATCGCGTCGCCGCCGGTCACGCTCTGCGAGGTGCAGGGATACGCCCACGAAGCCGCGACTGCCGGCGCCAGCCTGCTCGATGCGTTCGGCGAGCCGGGCGCGGCGCAATGGCGGGCCTGGGCGGGCCGGCTGGCTGACGCGTTCAGGTCGTCGTTCTGGGTAAGGGACCCCGACGGGGACTACCCCGCGCTCGCGCTTGACGGGCAAAAACGCAAAGTCGACGCGCTGACCAGCAACATCGGTCACCTGCTCGGGACCGGGCTGCTCAGCCGCGAGGAAGAGAGCCTTGTCGCCGACCGACTCGGCCGTCCCGACCTGAACTCAGGATTCGGGTTGCGCACGATGTCCGCTGACTGCCGTGGCTACTCGCCGCTGAGCTATCACTGCGGGTCGGTCTGGAGTCACGACACTGCCATCGCGATCGGCGGGCTCATCCGCAGCGGGCAGTTCGCTGCCGCCGTCTCTCTCGCTGACGGCCTGCTCGATGCCGCGGAGACCTTCGAATGGCGGCTCCCCGAGCTGTTTTCCGGCCGGGCGCGGACCGAGACGGCGTGGCCAACCCCTTACCCGCCATCTTGCCGGCCGCAGGCCTGGGCCGCAGCCGCGGCCGGCGCCATCATCCTGGCTTATCTCGGCCTCGAGGTAGACGTGCCCGCCCTCTCAGCGCGGCTGGCGCCACCCCGCGCGGGCGGGCCGGACTGCGGCCTCCGCCCAGCCCCGCTCCGCGTCGACGGCCTCGTCGCCGGCCATGAGACCTTCAGCGCCGGCATCGACGCGGACGGCTCCGGCTACGTCAGCGGCCTGTCCCTAGCTCTGGCCTCCCGATAGCGTCCGCCGCGGGGACGGGAGAACCGCCTGCCGCCGCGCCGTGCGCCTGAGATCCTGACCGCCGTTCGCTAGCATGGCGAAATGATTACGGGCGTCCATGCGATCATCTTCTCCCCGGAGGCCGAGAAGGTCCGCGGCTTCTTCGCCGGCACGCTCGGCCTGGCCTCAGTTGACGCCGGAGGTGGCTGGCCCATCTACGCGCTGCCGCCAGCCGAGCTTGCCGTGCACCTGGCTGATGACAGCGGCCGTCACCAGCTCAGCCTGATGTGCGACGACATCCGCGCCACCCTCGCCGAGCTGAGCGCGCGCGGAGCCGAAGTCAGCCAGGAACCAGCCGATCAGGGCTGGGGCATCCTGGGCGCAATCCGCCTGCCTGACGGCAGCGAGTTCGCCATCTACGAGCCCAGGCATCCGTCACCCCGCCAGCCCTGACCGCGTTCACAGCGCCATTAGCCTGTGTAGACGGCGTCGCTGCCGTAAAGCGGCTTGGTGAACGACGACAGGTACCCGCTGACATCGCTGTCGGGCAGGTTGTAGGTGTTGTACGCGCCGTAACCGTCGTCCGCGGTCTGCTGGGCCAGGCCGCTGGCTGCCGACGTCGGCGTGCCGTCGATTTCGATCGCGGCCGGGGCCAGTCGCGCCTTGGCCATGCCAGGCACTTCAGGCACGTTCCAGGAGCCGTAGTAAGGGTTCCAGCTGTAGCTGAGCAAGTCGCCGACTTCGATGCCGCCGTAAGACAGCGTCGTCGCGGACGGCCCGATGAAGTACAGAGAGATGATCTTGTCCGGCAAGTCGTTCCGCAGGGCCTGGACCAGGTAAGGGAACGACCACGCGTTCGGCTGCTCAGTGCCATTCTGGCCGTAGTCCGCGTACTCGTCGTCGAAGTCGATACCGTCAAGGCCGTAGGTGGTCACCGCGCCGGTCAGTTGTTCCGCGAACGCGGCCGCGGCCAATTGGTCGGGGAAGTTCGCGAAGCCGACCCCCTGGTGGTTGCCAAGGATGGAAAGCAGCACCTTGATCCCCTGCGCCTGCAGCGGCGCGATCAGCGTCGCGGCGTTGGCGAGGACCGATTGTGTCTGCGGGTTGAAGTACAGGTAAGCGCTCGTTCCGTCGTAATTGATGTTCGCGGCGAAGATGATGCCGATGTCGAACACGTTAGCGCCGCCCGCAGCCAGCACGTACTTGCCGACGTTGGCGATGCTGTGGCTGTTGACCTCGACATAAGCGGTCGTGATCGGACCGGATTTACCGTTGCTGTCAACCCCGGGATTATTCATCGTCTATTTCCTCGCAATTCATTCCCCCGTGCGGTAGCCGCCAGTTACGGTTACCGCCGCTAACATCGGTGAGCTTATCACCGCTCATTTCAGAACGCCGTTTACCGCACCGTGTCGCAACCCCAGGCAGCGGCGCCGGTCAGCTAGGCATGAAGGCCCGTTTTGGTACATTGCTGGCAGCGGTTAGCGTAAGGTACCGCGGTCCGCGACCCGCGCACTTGCATCGGGGAACTGAGGTGAGTCACACGACTACAGTCTTCGCCAACGGCCTGTTCCTCGATGTCGAGACCGGCGGGTACGCAGAAGGTGACCTGCGCGCAGACGACGGGCTAGTGACCGAGACCGGGACCCGGCTGCCAGTGCCTGCGTCAGGCCGGCGGATCGATCTGCGCGGCGCGTACGTGCTGCCTGGCCTGATCGACAGCCATGTGCATGTCACGGCGAGCACCGCTGACCTGGCCGAGCTGGTCAGATGGCCGGTCACTTACCGCGCGCACCGCACGGCGCGGCTGCTCGGCCAGATGCTAGACCGCGGGTTCACGACCGTCCGTGACATGGCCGGCGGTGACTACGGCACGTGGCGGGCTATCGAGGAAGGCCTGATTCGCGGGCCCCGGCTCTTCTACGCCGGGCGCGCGCTCAGCCAGACCGGCGGGCACGGCGACCACCGCGTCCCGGGCGAGCACCTCCTGGACGCTCATCCAGCCAGCCCCGGGATGTCCGCCATCGTTGACGGGGCCGACGAGGTGCGCAGGGCGGCACGCGAGGAACTGCGCCGGGGCGCTCATCACATCAAGGTGATGGCCGGGGGCGGGGTAGCGTCGCCGGCTGACCGCATCGACTCGACGCAGTTTTCCGTCGCCGAGCTTGAGGCAGCGGTCGAGGAAGCGACGGCGGCGCGCCGGTATGTCGCCGCGCACGCCTATACGCCGGAGTCAATTACCCGGGCACTACAGGCCGGAGTCCGCACCATCGAGCACGCGAACCTGCTCGATCAGGCCAGCGCCGAACTCGTCACGCAAAAGCGGGCCTTCCTGGTCATGAACCTGGTGACCTACTGGGCGCTGCAGACCGAAGGCCGCGAGTTCGGCCTGTCGCAAGCCTCCTGGCACAAGGTAGCCGACGTGCTCGAAGGAGGGTTTCGCGCGCTGGAGCTCGCCCACTCGGCGGGTATCAAGGTCGGTTACGGCACCGATCTGCTCGGCGGCATGCACCGGCATCAGAGCAAGGAGTTCGTGATCCGCTCCGAGGTCCAGGCCTCGCTGGACATCATCAGGTCCGCTACGACGATAGGCGCCGAGATCGTCGGCCTGCCAGGCAAGCTCGGCACGCTGGCGCCAGGGGCTTTCGCCGACCTGGTCGCGCTGACCCGAGATCCGCTTGCTGACATCGCGGCTCTGGCCGACCCCGCGGCGATCAGCTATGTCGTCAAGGGCGGGAACATCGAACTGGCGGTTTAGGTGAAGCCGACGTTCAGGGTGAAGTGACCGAGCCGGATACGGAGTACCCCGCCTCCGGCCCAGTGCACGATGAGCGCCAGCAGAATGATGGCCAGGACGACAACGACCGCCCAGAAGAAGAACACGATAACGCCCGGAACGGCATGTCCGGCAATGGTCCTAGCTCTCGCCACGGCCGGCAGTTACCCGCAGCCGCCCGGCTTAATCATTGCGCCGCAAGCCGGTCAGGTCCGGCTTGCGGCGCGATCCGGTTGACGGCACCCGCGTGAGCGGTAGCTGCTTATATTCGCGCGCGCAAGCGCTCGGCGTCGGGATGCCGGGCCTGGCCGAAAACTTCGAGCGCCTCCCGCCACAGTTCCCGCGCGGCCTGCGGGTCACCGGCCGCGTCGTGAATCTCGCCGAGGTTGACGAGCACTTCGGCCCGGTACCAGCTGGTGCCGAGCTCCGCATAGATCGCGGCCGCCTGCTGATAGCAGCCGACCGCTGCCTCGTGCTCCCCGAGCAGGTGCCGCACGTAGCCGAGGCTGTCCCAGGTGGCGGCGGCGAACCGCTGGTCATCGAGTGCCTGAGCGATGGCCAGTGCCCGCAGGCAGCAGGCGAGGCCCTGTTCAGGGTGGCCAAGCCGGGCTTCGAGCCAGCCGACGGTGTTGAGCGAGGCGGCGAGGCCCGCCCGTTGCTGACCAGGAAGCCCGAACAAGCCGCAGGATCGGCGAGCGTAGCCGAGCGCTCGTTCACTCTCGTTCGTGAGGTGCAGCAAGTAAGCGAGGTTCAGGTAGGCGCGAGCCTGGCCGTCGATGTTTCCGAGTTCGGTGAACTGATCAAGGCAGCGCCGCAAGTGGAGGTAGGCGTCCTCGTATCGCCCGAGCCTCGTGCAGGCGGCACCAAGACCTCGCCGGGCATAAGCCTCAGCTTCCCGGTGGCCGGCCCGCTGCGCGGCCGCCAGCGCGATAGCGCCGCACGCCGCGAGGTCCTGCCAGCGGGCAGACCAGGCAAGCACGCCGGTCAGCGTCGCGGGCATCTGGCCCGCATGAAGATCGAAACCCAGATCAGCGGCCAGGGCGATCACCGCCATCAGTACGGGATGCTCAGCGGTAAACCAGCTCGTGGCCTCGCGACGGCCTGAGAAACACTTCAGCGTCACCCCTCGGATGATCTTGGCCGGGGTGATCCGGGGCTGCTCCGGCTCGAGCAGCTTCGCGGCCGCGAGCGCGGTGTGCAGGTAATGGTCGAGCAGCCGGTGGATCGCCGCCCGCCTGCTCGCCTGGGTCCCTGTGGCGGCCGCGCGCTCCGCCGCGTACTCGCGGAGCAGGTCAGGCAAGGTAAACCGGCCATCAGCATGCTCCGCGATCAGGCAGGCGCTGACCAGTTCACGCAATCCTCGCCAGGCAGCCGGGAGCGGCAGGCCGGCGAGGCTGGCCGCCGCCTGCGCCGACAAGCCGGGTCCCGGGTGCAGCCCGGCCAGCCGGAAGAGCCTGGCGGCCGGAGCCGACAAGCTGAGATAGGACCACGAGAACACCGACCGCACGTCAGTGGCCGAGTCCCCGGTGCTCAGCGCGTCCAGCCGGCTCCTGGCGGCGCGTAGTTCCCCGGCCAGCACGCTCAGCGGCAGGTGCTGCTGCGCGATCGCCCTGGCGGCGACGATCACCAAGGCGACGGGAAGGCCGCCGCACAGCGCAATCAGCTCAGCGACCGCGTCGGGCTCCGCCGCCGCCCGCTGGGTGCCGAGGCGTGCGGTCAGCAGCTCAGCGGCCTCACCATCGCCGAGCACGTCGAGGCTGACCTGGCTGGCGCCTTCGGCCGCGACCAGGCCTGCCAGCCAGGAGCGACTGGTCACCACGACCAGGCAGCCAGGCGATCCTGGCAGCAGCGGCCGTACCTGTGCCGGATCGCGGGCATTGTCAAGCACCACCAGCATCCGCCTGTCGGCCAGCAGGCTGCGGTACAGGCCGGCCTGAGCGTCGGCGGTCGCGGGAACCATCTCCGCCGGCACCGAGAGCGCGGCCAGGAAGCCCAGGACCGCGTCGGCAGCGGCAACCGGCGAACCGGACGGATCGAAACCCCTCAGGTTCACGTAGAGCTGGCCGTCAGGGAAATGCCGCGCGGCGTGATGCGCCCAGTGCACGGCCAGCGTCGTCTTGCCGACCCCGGCCACGCCGGTGATCGTCACGATCCGCACGCGCTGCCCCGCGCCGCTGTCGTCCAGTGCCTTCGCGAGCGCGGCGAGCTCGCCGGCCCGGCCCGTGAAATCCGGTACCACGGCTGGCAGCTGCCGTGGCGCCACCGCTACGGTGACAGCGCTATGCCTGCCATCGGATACGCGGCTGCCAGCTAGCGTCTGCGGCCCGGCTCGCGGCACCTCTCTTTGCGGCACCGCGTGGCGGAGCACTCGCTGCTGCGCGTCGGTCAGTTCGGCACCGGGGCGGACGCCGAGCTGGTCATCCAGATGGCGCCGCAGCTCGTCGAACAAGGCAAGCGCCGCGGCCTGCTCGCCGTTCCCGGCCAGCGCGAGCATCAGCGCCGCATGAGCCCGCTCATTCAGCGGCTCCGCCGCCGCAAGCTCACGCAACCGGGGCAGAACCTTTTCATGCCAGCCCGCCGTTATCGCCGCCTCCGCGTACCTGATCACCAGGTCGCAGCGGCGCTGACGCAACGCCACCACCACCGGATGCGCCTGCAAGACCTCAATATCGGCAAGCGGCTCGCCCCGCCAGGTATCAAGCGCCAGAGCATAAGCCTCGCACGCCGGCCCCAGCTCACCCGCAGCGTGAGCCCGGGCCGCCCGCGCCGCGTGCGCCTCGAACACCATCAGGTCAAGCTGGCCGCCGGTAACCACCAGCTCATAGCTAGACCCGGCCGAGGTGACAAGACGGCCAGGGCCGAGCAGGCGGCGCAGCCTGTTGACGTACACCTGAACCAGGTGCACCGCGCTCGCGGGGAGGTCGCCGCCCCACAGCGCGTCGATGATCGTCTTCCTGGGCACGGGGACGTTAGGCGTGAGCGCGAGGAGCCCGAGCACCGCGCGCTGCCTGGCCGGGCCAAGGCCGATCCGCCCACCGTCGCGCCAGCCGGCCGCCGGCCCGAGGATCGCGAGCCTGAACCCGGCGCCCAGGCTCGGGCACGGCCGCCCGGCCCCAGGGCGTTTGCCAGACGGCCCGGCGGCGCGGCCGAACTCACGCGCACGCCCCTCATCCAGGCCAAGCGCCCCGCCCAGCCGCCGGATGGACTCAGCCCGCAGCCGCGTGGTGCGGCACTGCTCGAGATCCCGTACGACTCCGATGCTCACCTGGGCAAGCTCGGCCAGCTCCCGCTGGCTCAGCCCCGCCGCCCGCCGATGCTCCTTCAGCAACGCCGCCGCCCGCACACTGTCGCCCTGTGTCATCCCTGCCTCACTGACCCGTGAACCCTTCCCAGGCAAGCACGCCCGCCGGACCAGTCATCCCGGCCAGCTCGCGATTCATCCCGGCCAGCTCGCGATTCCTGTAGCAAGGGCAGGCTGGAGTACCAGTCTCCGCCTTAGGCGCCTCAAACAGGCAGCCCTATGCCTATTTCTCCCGCTCCCGCCCTACAGGAATGGGCGTGATCGCGAATTGAGCGTTCCGACCCCAGGCGCTGGCAAGCTGACCGCACGGGCGCTCGGAGAGCCTAGGAGGCCAATGTCCATGAAGCGTGTCCCGATCATTGCCGCCGTCGCCGTCGTGGCGACCCTCACCCCGATGGCGGCCTTTACCTCGATTTCGGCCGGATCAGCCGCGACATTCGCGAGCCACCACGCGCGCGCATCCGTGACCTATCACGGCACGCGCGGCGAGGCCACCCGGCTGGCCCACGTGTCCAGCATGTCGAAGCTGCCTGCCGTCCGCCAAGGGCTGACCCCCAGGCAGCTCTGGCACCTGGCTGCCGCCAAGACCTTCAGGGCGTCGGCCAGGCCTGACAGGGCCGCCCGGGTGGCGCAGGCGCGGGCGCGCAAGGCAGGCACGGTCGACCGGCTGCGCGGAGCCGCCGATGCCGGGCCCGTCGTCCATAACTTCAATGGCCTGAGCGACACCACCGTGTTCGGCTTCTTCGGCCAGGACGCACCCATTACACCGCCAGACCAGGGCCTTTGCGTCGGAAATGACGCCACGCTCCCAGGCGACCCTAAGGCCGTATTCGAGCCGATTAACATCGCGGTCAGGGAAACGACTCCCGATGGCACGCTGCTGCGGCCGGACGTCGACGGGCGGACCTTCTACCAGAACCCGTTCTCCGAGGGCGACGTACGATGCGTGTACGACCCGTCGACGCAGACGTTCTTTTTCACCGAACTCGGGTTCCCCGTCGGCACCGGACCGGCGGCTGATTTCAACAACGACACCGACGACGTAGTCGTGATGAACGCGCACGGCGTTGCCATGTATCAGTTCGACGCCTCGCAAGGCGGTAACTGCTTCGCCGACCAGGACAAGGTGGGTTTCGACAACAACGCGCTTGTCATCTCCACCGATCAGTTCTGCGACCCGAACGAGGACGACTTCGAGGGCGCGCTCCTCGTGGTGATCTCGAAGTCTCAGCTCGTGAACGAGGACGCCACTGTGAGCGACGCAACGGTCGGGCCGCTGTCGCTGGCTGGTTCCCCGGTCACCGCCCTTGACCCGGCCATCGACACCGGCTCGGGCCAGGAGTACCTTGTCAACTCGGTCCCGCGGCTCGCTGATGGCTTCACGCCCAACCCAGCGGGCGACACCCTCGGCGTGTGGACGCTGCAGAACACCGCCTCCGTGACGACGGGCACGGGCACGCCGACGGCTGCCGGCACCGTCGTGCCCAGCGAGCAGTACACCTTCCCCGTGCCGGCGGCGAGCACAGGCGACGGGTCAACGTTCTCCGATCCGCCCTGGACGATCACGTCGGAACCCGCTCTGGACCCGGGTGACGCCAGGACCAGCGGGCCGGTCAACGTCACCCGCGGCCCGTACGGGATCAGGCTGTGGACCGCGATCGACACGGCGGTCACCCCGGCCGGCGCCTCGGCGCCGCAGGACGCGGCGGCGTGGTTCGAGATCAACCCGGTCAGCCCGGGCATTGTCCGCCAGGGTTATGTCACCGCGCCCAACGGCGACAGCCTGCTCTATCCCGCAATCGCCGTCTGCCGGCTCGGTACCGCCGCCATGACCTTCTCGATCACCGGCAGCGCCGTCAACCCGAGCGCCGCGTACACCACCATCGGCTCGCACGCCATCACCATCGCAGCCGCGGGCAACGCGCCGCACGAGAGCTTTACCGACGTACCGCCGTTCAACACACCGCGCTGGGGCGACTACTCGTGGGCCGTCGCTGATCCGGACAACGGCGGCGTGTGGCTCGCCACCGAGTACATCCCGCCGCCGGCGTTCCAGGCCGAAGTCGACAACTGGGGCACCGACGTGTTCGAGGTCAATGGCCCTTAACCCCGATTAGCTAAAATTTGACGCGGCGTCGGCCAGGCTTACCGGCCGGCGCCGCGTTCGCTACCCGATGCAGCCCGCGCGCCCGTTCCCGCCTGGGCGGTTACATTGGAATGGTGAGCGGAGCACATCGACGGCTACCTGGCAAGCCGGTGCGGCCAGCGGTGGTCGTGGCCGTCGGCATGCTGGTCGCGCTAGTCGCGTCGGCATCTATGTGGCAGCGAGCCGCCCGTCATTAGTCTTCGTCCTGCTCAGTGTGGCCACTGCGTGGCCACTGCTGCGACGCTCCTTAAAGCCATCCACCACCTCGTCTTGAACCTGGCGCATAAACAGCCGCAGTCGGCCGAGCAGATAGTCAGCCGGCTTTGGTTGACCGCCGAGCTGATGGCAGCGGTCCTCGCGGCAGCCCGGCGCCCAGCAAGCCCGCCCGTCGCGCGAGCCCTTTTAGGTGAGTCCCGGGGCCGGTGCGCCCTTGGTCGCGCGATCTCTGCCTCAAAGATGGCGTTCAGCGCGCTGCCGGGCAGTTAAGAGACGGCTTGAGGGAACTTGCTGTCCGGGAGATGGTGGCCGGCGCGCGTGCGGGAGGGTTTTCGGGTTCTGGGCGGAGAGTTCCCGGGCCTGGGAGGGTTGCCGACGTAACCGGGAGGGTTGCCGGCGTAACCGGGAGGGTTGCCGGGTTCCTGGTGGAGCGTTGCCAGGTTGAGGAGCTTTTTCGTCGTGGAGCACGAAAGTCCTCCCGAATCTGTAAATCCTCCCCCAGGAACACGGACAACCCTCCCGGTGACGCGAAAGCCCTTCCGCTAAGAGCAGCCATTGCGCTTCCACGCCGTCAATCTCCCAGAGACGGGCCTGACGACCGGCCGCAGCGATGGTGCGGCGGCAGATCGCGATGAGGCGGCCGGCCCCGGCGCGGGCAGACCCCGGCGCGGGCAGACCCCGGCGCGGTGATCATGTACGGGGGTTCAGCAGCGACACTGGCCGGCTGAGCGAGACCTGGAGCTGCAACGGTCATACCTGGACACAACTCCACCCTCCCGCCTCGCCCGGAGTAGTCAGCCCGGAGTAGTCAGCCCGGTCTGCCAGGCGGCCTACGATCCCGCCTCACGGCAACTGATGCTCTTCGGCGGTGACGATGACGGATTGTTCAGCCACCCGCACCTGGAGTTTCCGGTGAGTTAGCACCTGCTCGATCAGCCCAGAAGGCCCACCAGTCGCGGGAGAGTTTTTCCAACCTATTTGCTTGAAAAACTGCCCCAGCGCGACCAGGCATTCTGGGCCGGTCACAGCGGGCACGACGGACGCTGCTTGCGCCTCGCGGCGTCAGGCTGCCGCGGCGAGACCGTCGGCCGCCTCGATGTCCTTGAAGAACCGCCGGTGCACGCGAAGCGTTTCGCTGCCGGCCGGGACCTGGTGCCACATGCCCGTGCCCGGCCCGAGCCGGGTCGAGCGCGGAAGCTCCATCACCACGCTCCGCGCCTTCGTCATGCTGACCTTGCCCGCGTCGAGCACCAGAATCCGGGTCGGCGTGACCGCGAGAATCCGGTAACGGTTAAGGCCGAGGAAGACGAAAACACCGGTCAGCGCGGCCAGCCACTGGCTCGCGGTCTGGGCGCCGATCACGGCCTGGATCGACTCGCCCGGCTGCAGGAACTGAGCGGCCGAACTGCGCATGGTATCTCTGAGTGCCACGAGGCTGCCCCCGATCATCGTTGGGTCGGCTAATATACCTATACACCTATGGCGGTCCATGGCGTGCCATCCTGTTCCATTTCAGGTCGGCCAGTACGAGCAGCTGATCCCCGTATGCACGCTCTGGCTCAGGTGACTGCCGATGACCGCATCGGCCTCGTTGATGCGGGCAAGGGCGCGGCGGATTGCCTTGCCGACGGACACCCGGGCGCGTTCAGCCTCGTCGGGGAATGCCCTGCGCCGCCCGTGCAGCCCGGTGGCGCTCGCGAGCTGAGCCAGGAGCCATTCCCGGTCGGTCCTGGCGCGAGCCAGCTGGGCGAGGTCGGCGGCCGATTCGCCCGATTCCAGGCCGTCGATCTCCGCGTCAAGCTGCCTCAGCCGACCGCGGTACTTGCCGATCGCCTCGTCGTCGAGCACTGGCTGAGCCGTGCGGCGGCGGCTGGTGGCGCCGGCCAGCGCCGCGAGTCCGGCTACCAGGTCGACGGCGGCGATGTCCTCGCGCGGGCTGGCGACAAGGACCGCGAGATGCAGCATGCCGACGCTGTCTGGCAGCAGGACGCTCCTGTCGCGCAAGGTGATGCGCCAGTTCCTGCCCACCCGCTCGCACTTGGCGGCACCGCTGCCGGCCAGTGCCGGGCCCAGCGCGGCGGCCTCACTCGCGGCGGCTCGACGTTCCCGCTCTGCGGCTTCGGCGTCGCCTTGCTGGCCGCGAAGCTGGTACATCTCGGCGAGCCTGCCCCGCGAGGAGGCCACGGCCGGCCAGTGCGCCAGGGCCAGGTTGTGCTCGACGGCCGCCCGGCCATGATCGATGGCGCGGCCGAGCTGCCTAGGGTCTAGCCGGCCTAGCGTCAGGGAGGCCACCCCGAGCGCATGGTGCACCGACCCGAAGCAGGTGATGCCCAGGCCGCCCACCATGGGCAGGTGAGCGTAAGGCAGCAGCAGCTCATAGGCCCGTGCGGCGAGGCTCGTCTCTCCGAGCAGGTGGGCGGCCTCCACGATCCCGTTCATGGTCACCAGCCAGCTGCTCGATCGGGGCAGGCCGGCCAGGTCGCGCCCGCGCAGCATGGCCAGGCAGCTCGCCGCCGTGCGCCGGTCGCCGCTGTGCGCGGCCGCCACCGCCAGCGCGGCCACCGGGGAATTGTCGACCGCGCTCAGGGCCGGGGAATGGATCCGCTCGCGCAGCATCGGCAGCAGCTCGCTGAGCCTGCCCTGATACCAGCGAATGGTGACGAGCTGGGCGCCTGGCCACCATTCGCTGTCGATGTCGCCGGCGGTCAGGCCATTCTTGGCGCAGATCGTCACGAGCGACTCGGCCTCGTCGAGCTGGCCAGCGCGAATGGCCAGCATGACCTCCATAGCGCTGACCACGAACCCGACCGCCGCGTGGTCTTGGCTGCCGAGCTGGTCTCGCAGCTCGCCCAGGTGCCGTCCGGCGTGCGGATCGCCGGCGGCGTAGGAGTCGACGGTCTGCCAGAGCAACCCCATCAGCTGATCACTGCGCCGCCTGGTGCGGAAGGAGACCTTGACCAGCTCGACGGCCAGGTCGCGGCGCAGGGTGAGGTCGTCTGGGCCGAGCAGGCAGTGGTGCGCCATGCTCAGCGCTTCCGCGAGCGCTGTCGCGTCGCCCGCCGCTCTGGCCTCAGCCAGCATTGCGAGAATGCGGTCGCGGCCGCCGTCGCGGTAGTCCGCCTCGGCGGCGAGCCTGATCCTGAGCCGGAGCGCCAGCGGGCTAGCGGGGTCGAGCATCGCGTGGGCGTGCGCTAGCCGTTCCTCCAGCATCACCGCTCCGGTGACCGTGCGACGTTCGCTGACCCAGAGGCCGGCCAGGCCCAGCGCGGCCATGGCCATCGACTCGGCTTGGCCGGCCTGCTCGGCGAGCCTGTAGGCGCGCTCGAAGCTCGCCCGGCTCGCGGGCAGGTCGCCATCGGTATGCAGCGCCCGCTCGCCAGCCGCGAGCGCGCCCGCGACCTGGCTTGCGGCCTGCCCCGGTCCCCCCACCATGGAGCCTAATGTATTAGCGTGGCATTTGCCGCGTCGAGTGCGGGATTCCCCAGGTCACGACATTCAGCCACAGGCCGGCCGAATCCGCCTGTCAGTTCCTTCGCAGCCTTGAGGTTATTCACCTGGCGGGGCGATGAGTTCCGGCGCAACGCCACGTCTGCGTGCAACCGCGAGAACCGAGCCGAGCGAGAGGACCGCGCCATGGGCGCTCGATGGCCGCGGATCAGGCGGGCCGGCCTAGAAGCCAGGGAAGACCGAAGGCAATTTTTCACCCTTGATTAATGAAAAATTGTCCGCGCCCGGCCCTTTCTTCCAGGCCGCCCGCCCATTACCGGTCAGCGCTGGCCAGTACGTTGCGGCGGCAGGCCGGGGGCGGCGGCGCTCACTGCTGATAAGGATGTCCTGGCTGGCTGCTCATGGGCGTGACCGTTCCCTGCGGCATAGGCATCGCCATTCCGGCTGGCCCTGACGCCGAAGTAGTCGCCGCCTTTATGCCGCGGGTTGTCAGTGCCCCAGTGGCGCACCCTGGATTGGGGGACCAGCAACGGGATGTGCTTAGAACAGTGAATAAACGCCTCGGTGACGTGGATAAGCACCCACTGCACTGGCTTGCGGCCCGCGTTCTCGTTCTCGTTGATCGCGATATTGAACTCCAGCATGTGCACGGACGGCACGATGCTCGCGTCGCCGTTGACGTGGAGGCCAATGAGATCCCTGGTGAAGTCCGCCATGAAGATTCCGATGTGCGGGTTCTCAAGCATGTTGCCCAGGCTCGCCATGACCCCGTTGCCGCGAAGCTCCGGGTAGGCGATGGTGCACTCGTCGATGACCCTGATGAATCCGGCCTCTCCGGCGCGGAAACTGCAGTCGCACTCTCCCGTCAGGCCGCTCGTCGCGATGAAGGCCATCTCCATCCGCTGGATGAACTGCTGCATAGCAGGGGTGAGGTAGTCGGTTGCCTTGTTCTGGTAGAACTGCTCAGCCCGCGCGGTGGTGCCGAGTTGCTGCTGGAGTATGCGTTCGCCTTCCGAGCCCGGCTGACGAAGTTCGAACTGCCGTCTGCGCGTCGGACGCGACGGCAGCAATGCCCGGGCCGCACCTAGCACTGTCACTGCTCTGTCCCTTCCTGGAAGCGGCGGCTTCCTCGGCTGGAATCGCTGCACCAGCCCCACGTCCAGGACTATGACCTCGACCTTTCACCAACCTTGACGACTACCTTGCATCGCAGGTCATAGGCATCGCGGGCGGCGGTCCGGCCATCACGCGGCCTTTGCCGTCATGAAGACACCCGGCGCCCCTGCCGGGCATCACCGGCCCCCGAACTCCCAAACGCCAGCAAGGTCATGCATGCTGGCGTTACGGAGGTGGCTTGGTGGACGAGTTGCGCTATGACCTGGAGCGGGCCGCAGTACGCGTCGTGCTCGCTGACGCGAGCGGACGGGTGCTGCTGTTTAATGTCCTGACCCCGGACGAGACGCCCGACGGATGGTGGGAACTGCCAGGCGGAGGCATCGAGCCAGGCGAGAGTTACCTGGACACCACCATCAGGGAGATCAGGGAGGAGACCGGGCTGCTGCTCGATCCAGCCCAGATCAGCCCGCCAACCTGGCGGCGCGATTCCACCTGGCGTTCGCGCGGTAAGAGGCGCCTCCAGCATGAGATCGTTGTCCGCGCGCAACTGGCCGGCGATCAGCCGCCGGTCGTCGATGGCGGGCGCACGCAGGAGGAAACCGAGGACTACGTCGCCGCTCGCTGGTGGCACGTGCCGGAGATCCTTCGCAGCCACGAGCGGTTCTATCCTGGCCGCCTGCCTGAGCTGCTGCCGCGTTTCCTGGCCGGGGAGACCATTGACGAGCCCTTCGAACGCTGGAACTGAGCACCCGTGACCACAGCGGGCGGCGCGCCGGTGAACCCGCTCGATCCGTACCTATCGGCCGGCGACCCTGGTCCGGGTCTGCCAGTGGCTGCGGGACCAAGCACCTGTCCGCTGGGACCCGGATAACCATTCAGGGTGTCCGGATCACCAGTCGCGGGGGCCGCCGCCCGCACCGAAGCCGGTTGAGCCGCCACGACGCCTGCGGCCCGCCCAGGCGGGCCTGCGGTACTGCCGCCATACGACCAGGCCGACGACAGCGAGCCCGAGCGCGATCACAATGAAGGGGCCGAAAGTCGGGATCCGCCACAGGTAACGGAACAGCCGCCAGATCTCGTGCCAGATGAACAGGCGGATCAGGAAGTGCGCCAGCCCGCCGCCGCCGAGGCTCAGGTGATGACCAAGCAGCATGACTGCCGCGATGCGCCCAGGTTCATACATAACGCCCATATCTTCGAGCCTGTGGTTCCGCCTGTGGTCCTGCCTGTGGTTCCGCCTGTGGTCCTGCCCGCGGTCCTGCCCGCAGTCCCGCCTGCGGACGGCGTCACCGCAGCCTAAATTCGAGTTTCGCCGTTCGCCGTCGGCCGGATCGGCTCGCAGCAAGGCGAGCAGGCTGTCGTGGTCTTCGCGGCAGACCGGGCAGCCTGACAGGTGCGCGCGCATGGCCGGCATCGCCGTGCTGGCACTGATCCCCGCCAGCTCAAGCTCGACGTAGGCGTCGAGCAGGTCGAAGCACTCATCACAGCCGAGTTCAGGCTCGGCCGGCCCGATCAGCCGGTCAAGGCCGTTCACCGGACACTCCCCTCCGTGCTGAGTCCCCTGCTGTCGAGCGCGGCCCTGATCTTGCGCCGGGCATCGTGGAGCGTCTTGTAGAGCGCCCCCCGTGTCGTGTTCAGCCGCTCGGCGAGGACATCGATCGGTACGTTATTGAGCGTAAGCGTGACGAGAACCTCTCGCTGCCAGGCAGTGAGCTGCTGGTTGATCACCTCCTGCAGGGCTAGCCGCAGGTCTCTCGCCTCCGCGAACTGGTGCGGTGTGGGCGCGCCATCGGTGACGACGGGCCAGGACGCCTCCGGCAGGGGAACTTCACGTTCGCGCCAGGCGGCTCTTCGTACCTTGACGCCGGCCTCGACGATCGCGAACTTACATGCCCACGTCGTGAACCGGCTGTCGCCCCGGAAGTCACCGAGCCGGCGCAGGATCGACATCAGCGCGTCATTGGCGCTCTGCACCGCCAGGTCGTCTAGTTCGGTGCCCCCCAGGTGCGGGAACTGCGAGCGGCGGCGGCCGACCTCGAACCGCGCCGCGCGGTACAGAAGCGCGTGCAACTCGGCGACCGCCGCGTCGCGGTCGGCACCTGACCCGCTCAGCCGGGCAACCCAGGCGTGCGGCACCGAGTCACTGGTGCCAGGGGGGTCTGCGATCACCTACCAAGGGAAGCGCGTTTGCCACCCAACGGCAACCACGTCAGGCCGGCTCCGCCTCGGCCTGACGTGGCCGCCCGTCCTATGTCAGCGGAACCTGCCGGGGAACTGATTCACGATTCCTGAGCTAAGCAAGTCGGCCATCGCGAGTATGTGCAGGTGAATGGCTTCGTAGTCGTTGACGCTAGCCGTGTAGTTGCCGTTCAGCTCGTCCTGCGCTTCGGCGAGCGTCTGATCGAGGTGTTCCTTCATCGCCGCCCGCATGACATCGTCTGGCCAGAACCGCGGGTTGAGGGCAGACAGGAAGTCAGCGATCTGATTGGCGTTGTCATACCAGCGGGCACTGTCGGTGTTGAACGC
Source organism: Streptosporangiaceae bacterium (assembly GCA_035716545.1). Lineage (GTDB taxonomy): Bacteria > Actinomycetota > Actinomycetes > Streptosporangiales > Streptosporangiaceae > Chersky-822. The sequence goes on along the minus strand of DASTJM010000003.1, from coordinate 26,715 downwards.
AGCGGTGTCTCCCGCCTTGGCGTCCTGCAAGATCTGGACAGCGATGTTGATGTGACCATGCAGCAAGGTACTCAGCTCGTCACCGGCCGCCTGGCCGTAGAACGGCGCGATGGCGTTGCCGATGTCGGTCTGGTTCTGCAGCAGCCGCGTCGCCGTGGCGTCAAACCCAGCCGACCCGTCCGCGAACGTCACGATCGCCAGCCGGGTCCAGGTCACGTGGTCTTCCCAGAGCTTGCGCATCTGATCGTGGAACGTGACTTGGGCTGGCGTGGTCACGGCCGAGGCCGCCACGTCGTGATCATGAGCCGAAGTGCCCTCCGCGTGCGCCGACCCGCGTTCGACCGTGAACGCGAGCATGCCTGCGACGAGCGCGATCAGGATCGTCAGGCCCAGCGGCACGCTGCGCTGCCGCGCGGCGAGTGTCGATCTCATTGCTTGTCCTTTCTTGCCATCAGCACGGCACCGCACAGGGCGCCGGCTAGTTCGGCTGCGGTCGTGACAGTGCCGAGCGGGTCGATGTGTTCTGGCTGGACGATGAGCACGGGGATGCCCGTGCTCCGGGAAAGCAGGTAACTGCCGCCGATCACGGCAAGAGTCAAGGTCGCGACCGCGATTGCCCACCTGTCGTGACGCGGCCGCCTGACCACCAGGGCGACAGCCGCCAGCGCGACAGCGGCCGCGGTGAAGGCCAAGCCGAGTAGCGCGCTCTCTTCGAAATGCTCGCCGATCAGCGCGGCGTGGACTCCGGCACCCCCCGCGCAGGCCGCCGTGAGGTAATAGCGAAGCCCGAGGTCGATCCATGCTGGTCCGCCGCGCAACGACGGGGCGCGCGGAATGGTGAGCAGGCTCATGCCCTATTGGTGTCATCCAGACGCCGGATCTTACGTGCGGGATGCTCTCCGCCCGCGCGTGCCGTGACCGACGCGGCGATCAAGCCGAGTGGCGCGTTAACGTGGCGTCACGAGATGACGGCGTCAACCACCTTTTTCACGGCGCTGGGCTGCGCCGGGCTCGTGGGCGCCTGCCGTCGCGCTTGCTCCACCATGGCCCCGAGCTGGAGAAGCTGCGTGCGGCTCAGTCCCGCCCGTATCTTCGGGAACCGCTCGCCCTCCTCCTCTTGGATGTGATGAGAGACGGTCTCGATGAGGACAACGGTCTTGGCCTCGAAGTGATCGTTGTCCGGCGACATTGCCGCGAGCTCCACGCAAAGCACATCGGCGACGTGGTGCTCTTCGTACGACTCGAGCATTTCCTCTTCAAGCTCGGGCAGCAGCTCGCGCACGCTCGGGTACAGCACCTCGTTTTCAACGTAGGTGTGCACCGTCAGCAACTCGATGATCTGACCGACGAGCTTCGCCCTGGTCTTGACCGCCCTGTCGGTGGTCCGCCGGAACTCGCGGAACAAGCGACGGATGTCGCGGTGCTCAGCCTTCAGCATCGTGATCGCATCTGAAGCCACTGCCAGCCTCCCCCTGTACGCATGGCGCCTCAGCGATACCAGGTACCCGCATCCGGGCAGCTCAACCGGGCAGCACGCCAACTAGCCCGGGTCATCACCGACCAGATACGCGCCGATGGCAGGCACCGGACGGCCGGGCTGCGGCTGGCGGGTCAGCCCGAAGAACATCAATGCGCGTATTGACACTCATAAAGTCACATGGATTCGCAATCCATGCGAATCCGCCTGCGCCGCGAACCCAGCCGACCAGCCGACGCGAGGCTAGCGCCTGCCATTACAGCCGCGAGATTTGAGCCCAGTATTGACATGAAAAAGGTTGTATGCCACTACTGAAAATGCATAGGACGGCAATGAGAGTCCAGATGGCGGGCTGGTCCGCGGCAGTTCCCGGGCCGGTCCCGCGACTAGCGAGGGCTCCGTCCGCCAGTTACGCCCGATGGGGGTTAGGTGCATCAACACCGTCTGCTGAAAATGGCGACTGGCGTGACTGCCTGCACGCTGGCTGTAATGGGAGCCCAATTTCTTCCGGCGGCCGCCGCGCCTGCCGCGAACGCACCGGGACCGCTGGCACCAGCGTTGTACGGCACCGCGTCTGGCGGCCAGGTGATCGTCGTCCTGAGGAACCAGTTCTCCGGTCTCAAGCTGAGGGCGCGTGGCAAGGCGAGGGTCGCCGCCACCCGGTACAGCCAGGACCCAGTCGTCTCGTCGATCAAGAGCGGCGGCGGCACCGGGATCGCCCGGCTGGTGAGCGTGAACGCCGTAGCGGCGAAGGTCTCGGCGGCGGAGGTCGCGAAGTTGCGACGCAAGGCATCGGTCAAGGAGATCGTGCCTGACCTGCCGATCGCCGTTCAGGTTTCCCGGCCTGTCGCGGAGGAGCACAGCGAGCAGCCCCTCAGCCCGAAGCTCTGCCCGTCCAATCCCCATAAGCCCTTCGTCGAACCCGAGTCGCTCAGGGAGATGCAGTTCACCGCCAAGCAGCGGAACCCGGATCAAGCTGACCGGATCGCGAACGGCAAAGGCGTGATCGTCGCGATCGACGGGATGAACGAACTCGCCGGCAACCCCGACCTGATCAGGCCGGATGGCTCGCACGTGGTAATAGACTCCCCTACCCCCAATGCCGACGCCAGCGACGACGAGGCGTACGGCGACGCCACCTCGGTTGCCGGCCAGGGCGACGTGGTCTACGACTACTCCAGGGAACTGCCATTCTCCGGGCTTCCCGCCGGGTGCACCTTCGTCATGGAAGGTGACGCGCCTGGCTCGTCGCTGATCGACGCTTCCCTTGTCGACACGCCGGCCGACCCCGACGGCTTCATGCACCAGACCGAGTCGCAGGTAATCCAGGGCATCGACAACGCGGTCATCGACGAGCACGCCGACGTGATCTCCGAGTCCTTCGGCTTCACCCAGCGGCCCGGCAGGTACTCAATCTTCTACGCCTCGAACGACGCCGCCGTCGCGGCGGGCGTGACCGTGGTCGTGTCGTCTGGTGACAGCGGCGACTCGGGCACCATGTCCTCGCCGTCCACCGACCCGCTGGTCATCGAGGCTGGCGCGACAAACTCGCTGCGCCTCAACGCTCAGGCCTACGGCTTCTCCAAGTGGATCAACGACAACGTCACCCCGCTGTCCTCCGGCGGCGTGGCGCCCAACAACCGGATCGTCGACCTCGTCGCGGAAGGGTACGGCTCCGAGGCTGAATGCAACCCGGCCGGCCGTGGCTGCCCGGCGAACACCACCACTGAGGCATTCGGCGGCACCAGCGAGTCCGCGCCGCTGATCGCCGGCGCGGCGGCCGACGTGATCGAGGCCTACGCGAACTCGCACGGCGGGACCAAGCCGACTCCGGCGATGGTGAAGGCGATCCTGACAGGTACGGCGCGAGACGTCGACGCGCCCTCGCAAGAGCAGGGCGCCGGCCTAGTCAACATCTACAAGGCGGTGCGCGCCGCGCAGCAGATGCCCGGCACCACGATCAGCGAAGGCAACGACGCGCCTGCGCTGATCCCGACGCCCACCCAGCTTGACATCACCGCCGACGGCGGCACGACCAGCAGCCAGTCGGTCACGCTCTACAACGCGAGCCAGGACAAGGAGACGGTCAGCGGGACCTACCGCGAGCTTGGCCCGGCTACCCAGATCGGCCAGACGGTGACCGAGGCGGTGAGCGCGCCAGACCCCAGCCTGCCGGTTCCGGCTGAGGGGGCGGTTGCCGCCGCGCCGATCACCTTCAAGGTTCCCAAGGGGCTCGACCGGCTCAACGCGGACCTGATCATCCCGGACCCGACGAACGGCACGATCTTGTCGTTCAATCTGATCGCACCGCACAACCGCCTGGCCACGATCTCGTATGACTTCGGCACCCCGTCGACCAGGCCAGGTGTCAACGGCACCGTCTCCAACATCCAGCACGTGGAAGTCGCGAACCCGGCGGCCGGCACCTGGACCGCGCAAATCCTGTGGGCGAACGGCCGCTCGCACCTGCAGTCACCGCCGAACGTGCCAGGCCCGTACCGTGGCAACGTCTCATTCCGCGTCAGCGGACAGCACTGGATCACTTCGCCCGCCTTTGACAGCACCACGATCGCGGCACGGTCGAGCGCCACCATCCCGCTGAACGTCTCGGTGCCGGCCGCACCTGGCGACCACCCCGAGTCGCTGCAGGTCAACCCGAGCAGCGGCCCGACCATCTCCTACCCGGTTAACCGCAGGACGCTGATCCCTCAGGCCGGCGGTGAGTTCGACACCACGATCACCAGCTCGGTCGGCCGTCAGGTCGGCCAGATCAGCACGTTCAACATCAACGTGCCGGCCGGCGAGAACGACCTGGATGTCAGCTTCTCGACGCCGGACGCCAGTCCGGACAACCCCATGACCTTCTGGCTGGTCAGCCCGGCTGGTACCGTCGTGGCCGAGGACGGCACCCCCAGCTCGACCGATCAGGGAGCGACTCCGGTTGCCAAGGGCGAGCTGATCACGCTCAGCCCCGCGCCGGGCAGGTGGGAGATCGACGTCGAGCTGAACCTGACCGAGAGCGGGCTGGAGTTCACGCAGCTCGTCACCGGAAACGTGTCGTTCGACCAGGTGCAGGCCAGCGCTTCGGGCCTGCCGGCGAGCGCGGGCACCACCCTGACCGGCGGCGGCAGCTTCCCGGTCTCGGTCTCTGTCACGAACAACGCCAGCGTGGGCCGGTCCTTCACGCTCCGCTCCAGCGCTGGTGACATCGCCGGCGGTGCGGCCAGCACGGCCGTCTTCATCCCGGCGGGCGGTACCGGGACGCTCACTACCACCATCACGCCGAACGCCGCGGCCAGCACCGTGGTCTCGGGCACCTTGTCGGTCATCAGCAACACCAGTGTCCGCAACCAGTCGCAGACCATCGCGACGTTCCCCTACACCTACACGGTCGGCTAGCGCGGACTTGCCTTAGCCAGCGCAGCATCGGCTACTGCTGTTAAGCGCGCTAACCGTCGCTCGGGACTACGGCTGCGCGGATTGGCCCGAAAACGGACCTCACGCTCGCCATCAGCCGCGAAAGTTCACCTGAGAGAAGAGCCGACCAGGCTGCGCCCCCACTCGCGTCGCACTTGAGTATCTCCGCGGCGGCGAGGGCGACGAAGCCGGCCGCATGCTCGCGCATCCGGGTGATGACCGCGGTGTCGACGTGCTGCCCGGCCGCGTACTCAGCCAGCGCGGCGACGCCGATCTCATCGCCGGTGACCTCGATCAGGTACTCAGCCCAGCGCAGGCTGCCGTGATAGGTGACGGGGGCGGGGAACCCGGCCTCGACGGCAACTGTCCGGAGTAACCCGATCGGAAGCGAAGGCAGCTCTAACGACTGCCATGGCATCGCGACCAGGCACACCGGCTGTGACGTCGGCTCATGCTCCTTCCGCCGCCCCCGTGCAAGGTTCAGTTCAAGTCAAACACGCTCACCCGGCTGGCGCTACATACCCGCCTGACGCGGTCACATGTGAGCGGGGCGGTCAGGCAACGTAGTCGCTACCCAATTGCCGTCGCCGTGCGCGGCGGCGGTCACGGGTCCGTCGGCACCGCTGTTGTAACGCGAGACTACGCTGTGATGGACTTCCGGACTGGTCCACGTGACGTTCGCGATCTTGTCCTTTACCTTCCACCGGAACCACACGTCGTAGCTCTCCAGCCACTTCCCGGCTTGAGTTTTGGCCGTCGTCGAGAAGCCAGGCTCATCGGTGAATTGAATTGCCGTTTTCGTAGCCAGCGTCTGGGCATCGGAGTAGGGCGGCTCGTATTCTTGGTCTTGCACCCAGTCACGCGTTTCCGCGACCGCGCCATGGTAGGTGAAACTATCTTTGACTTCCTGCCTGAGGTCATAATAGGTCGCGAGATCGTACGGCGCGCCTGCCCCGGTCAGTGACAGCACGGCTGTCTGAGCGAAATAGATTGACTGCGTGTCGGCTTGTACTTGCGTCCTGGTGCCCTTGTAGCTTGACGTGAACGTCAGCCGTGGCTTGATGTCCCGCTGATGCCTGGCCAGGACACGAGCACTGGGCGCACGGAGCGCCGCCGTCGCCCCGGTGACAGCCTTCGCCTTCCCCGCTGGGCTGAGCTTCTTCTTTCTCTTCTTCTTAGCTGGCGTCTTTCCTGACGACTTTCTCCTGCGCTTCATGTCAAGACCTACAATCCTTCCGCCAGCACCCCGTTGATGACCTGAATGACGATTTTCCTGCGTTCTGGCTCCGCGACGAGGGCGAACTCCGGATGCGCTTCGAGCAATTCGCTCATAATTGATTCGACATCTTCATCGTCGGCCACGAACCCTTGTTCGCCCGCCTCCCAGTCCTCCTCCAGCTCCGGCAGGTCAGGCAGCTCGGCAGTCCCGGATTCCGCACCGACGAAAAGCAGCTTGCCGAGGTCCTCGACAGGCTCGCTTCTTAGCGATGCGAAGGCCTTGCCGACTAGCTGCTCTTTGCTCTTCAGCAGGCTGGCGACAATCTCTTCCGCCTCAAGCAGTATGTGAGACGGGTCGGCCGGCTCAAAGGGTTGATCAGACATGGCGTGTCATTCTCCTGTTCTCACTGCCGCTGAAATACCTGCAAGGCCGCCCGCACGATCGTTTCCTCGGCTTGGGCTTCGCTCAGGCCGGGGTGGGCCGCCATCAGCCGCTGAATTCCAGGACGTACGATCTCCTGGCGGACTATCGCGGCGTCGGCCGCCTTCGCCTCTTCCGCAGCCGCCCGTGCGGGCTCCTCGTCGAATGCCTCGTAGGGCAGCCATCCGCTGTCTGAGTAGCCAGGGCCGACGAAGTACATGGAGCCGTCCAGGCTGACGGTGTCTACCGCGGTCCACGCCTCGTCCCCGGGAATGTCCCTTTCGCTGCCCCGCGTGAACTTCCAGACCTTTTCCTGAGTGTCGTAGCCTCTCAGCCACCCCTGTTCGCCGGGGACTGCCTCAACCGGCTCGTAGCGGCTGGGTTCCGCCGCCGCCGCGATCTCGGCCAGGGCCAGCTCTTCGGTCATCCAGGGTCCGTCCCGCTCGGGGGCATAGACATAGGCGCCGTCGTAGAGTTCGGGTTCCCCGGTAGGGGAGCAGTACCAGCCGCTGTCTCCCCATGGCTCGGCGTTAGCGGACGCGAGTTGCTCGCGATCCCGCAGGGTCTCCCATTCGCTGACCGTGCCCTCTGCCAGGTCGCTGTACAGATACCTGCCCCCGACGTAGGTGTAGTAGTAGGTGCCGGGGGTCCGGCTGGCCTGCCAGTTCGCCGTGTTCGGCAGGCCGGTCAGCAGTTCTGCCGCGCCATCGCCGTCAGCTCGCGCGAACTCATCGCGAGCGGCGGCCTCCCAAGCTTCAAGCCGCTGGCTGGCTATGTAGTCGAGCAGTTCTCCGAGCGCCTGCGGTGTGCCATCGTCGAGCCGCCTGAGGATCTCGTCCTCTTCCGCCGGAGTCAGCACCTGGCCCAGGTTCCGCAGCACCCAGTCGTCTTCGTAGCTGTACCAGTCCCGGTAACCGTCGAACACCAGATTCGGCAGCCTGCCGGTGATCACCGACAGCGACACTTTGGCCGCGTCCTCGCCTCGCGCCGACTCGACGTCCTCGTCAGCCGCCCCCAGGGGGGCGACGCCTTCCGGTCGCAGCAGGTCCTTGAACCTGATCAGGTACGTAGACCACGAGCTCAGGTTCAGCTCCGAGTAATCCACGACACGGCTCCCTTCGCCCTGTGGCGTCGGCCCCGCGTCGCGGTGCCCGAACCGACTCGACGACCGCTGCGGAGAACCTTTCGTCCCCTGCAGGGGTCTGGACATCATTCCTGAACCTAACCGCATAGCTACACAAGGTGACGCATCGTGACGCAGCATTTCTGGCAGTCAGCACTGCCCTGTCACGCAGCCGAAGCGGCGTCAGGTACCGGGCGGAAGGTCGCGGGCTGGAAGGGTGACCGGCACAACCGGGAGATTTGCCGGGTTCCTGCGGGAGCGCTTTCAGGTGCGGGAGCCTTTTCGTCGTGCAAGCACGAAAATCCTCCCGGACCCGAAAAACCTCCTCAAGGATCACGGGCAACCCTCCCAGACAGCCGAGGCTGACCTGCCCGGATTGGCGCGTCTTCGGTCAAGCGACTTTCTGTCACAACGGCAGCAGCCACCAGTCTCCGGGGCTTGTGAGCCATCACGGGCTCATTTAGCCTGTTTGGTGGATTGCAAGACGATCAATGGCAAAGCTGCCAGGCAGGCTCTTCTCATGGAGGCCATCACATGGTCGTAAGACCTTTGCTCGTCGCCGGCATCGCCGGCGCACTACTGGCCAGTCCGGTGCTCGCTAGCCCGGCGCTGGCGAATCCGGCACGGACCGGCCCCGCTCACCCGGCCAGCCAGGCCCCGGCCATCCCGAAGAAGCAGCGCATCGCTGCCACGACGGCAACGTTCAACACGATCGAGGCGAAGATCGCCGCCGGGCAGTCCCTCAGGCAGCGCTTCCCCGACCCGACCGCTTCGGCCGACATCATCGACTACGGTGTCGAGAACCTGTGGAAGACAGGGATCGATGGCTCGGGCGTGACCGTGGCCTACATCGTCACCAACCCCGATCCGGGTCTCGCGGCGTCCATGGCGACCTACGACACGGCGATGAACCTGCCGCCGGTCAACATCACGGAAATGGCGCTGCCCGCGCCGAGCGATCCGTCCTTTGCCTGCCAGGTCGAGTGCAGCACGGGCGAAGACCGGCTCGACGCGGAGGCGATCCACTCGATGGCGCCGTTCGCGAACATCATCTTCGTGCACCCGGCTGTGCCGGAGACCATCGGCATGCAGGGCTGGCCTCAGGTAGCCCAGGCCATCAAGATGATCGCCGACCACCACCTGGCCAACATCATCACGGTGAGCCTGGGCGACGGCGAGAACTCGTTCATCAATGACCCGACCAACCCGGGTGCCGACCAGGCCGCGGCCGTCCGCTCGCTGGATCCCGCGTTCCTCGACGCTGCCGCGCATCATATCCCGGTCATGTTCGCGTCCGGTGACTGCGGCCCGACCGCTCCGCCGGTCCTCGGCGACACCGGCCAGTGCACGCCGACGACGGGGGTCACCGCTGACCACCCGGGCGACAGCCCGTGGATCACCTCCGTTGGCGGCACCCTGCCCAACCCGGGCCTTTCCACCCTTGCCGGGCGCACCGCGCCTGACCCGCTGTGGACCGCGCCGACCAGCCACTCCGACGCGGAAGGCGCCGGCATCTCCACCATCTACCCGCAGCCGTCCTGGCAGGCGAGCAACCCGGCGCTGAGCGGCGTCACCGGTCGCGCCTACCCAGACATCTCGATGGACGCCACCGACGGCACCTCGCAGGCGTCGCCGACGTTCGCCGGCATCCTGGCGCTGGCCACCCAGGTGCGTCACTCCGATCTGGGCACGGTGAACCCGGCCCTGGCAGCGATCGGGCCGCAGGGCACGGCGGCGGGCATCGTCGACGTCCCGGCCGGTTTCACGAACACGGCCTACGGCGTCACCGGCTTCTCGACCGCTACCGGCTATGACCTCGCGTCAGGCTGGGGCACCATCTGGGCGCCCGACTTCGTGCCCGCTCTGGTCAACCAGATCGACGCCATGCACGGCGCGGACCGGACGAGCCGGCAGGCGCATCATCTGCTGCTGGCGCTGCAGCGCGGCATCAGCACCTCAGCCGGTGGCGAGCCGGTGGCGAGCGGCACGACCGTCACGGTGACCGGGAAGGGCTTCATCCCGGGCAGCACACCGAACGGCACGACCGTCAAGGAGGGCTTCGGCGTCTTCCTGCCGCTTCCCGGCCAGTTCGGGGTAACCGGCGGCCCGTTCGCCGACCCGAACTCCACGGTGCCAGGCCAGACCTGGGACGACGTGACCGCCACCATCTCAGGACCGGGCGGCTCGCAGCCGCTCGCGGTGAGCGGCCCGGACGGAAACGGCAACGTCACGGCCACCATCGACACCACGGGAATGGCCTTCGGCACGTACACGGTGACAATCACCGGCCGCCTGCTGAGCCAGACCATCACCTTCGCGATCAAGTAACCCGGCTACATGCCGCTGACCGCTGAGGACCCGCCGGGGACGCGCTACGTTCCCGGCGGGCCGCACCGGCACTCCCGGTTCCCAAGCAGAGGAGCCGCGACTCATAAAGGCCACGCACCGGCTAGCGTCCCGCACGAGCAGGCCCGGGTGCATGCTTGACGTGCCAGACCATGGTGAGGTATCCGGGCAGGCCGCAGTGCTCCGCACCGCCCGGCTGGTGGTTCGGCCGGATGGGGCTCAACCGGGTGGAAGCCACCGTGCAGAGCCGCAACGCCGCCTCGGGCGCGTTGCTCTCCCGGCTCGGATTTACCCGGGAAGGGAAACCGCGCGGCCACGCCATCGCTCGCGTTCGTCGCTTTCAGGCTAGGGCCTGGACAATGGCGTGCAGAACCAGGCCGACGCTAGCGCCCACCACCGTGCCGTTGATCCTGATGAACTGCAGGTCCCGCCCGAGCAGCAATTCAAGCTGGCTTGATGTCTGGGCGGCGTCCCAGCGCTGGATGGTTCCCGTCACGAGGTCGGCGAGTTCATCATGGAACTGATCGGCGAGAGCGCGAGCGCCTGACTGAGCCAGCCGCTGGAGGCTACCGGCCAGGCCGGGGTCCGCCTGGACCCGCCGGCCAACCGCCGAGAGCGCGTCGGCGAGCCAGTGGCGCAACTCGGAAGCCGGGTCGGCGGCCTGGCCGGCCAGTTCCTGCTTGGCGTTCGCCCACAGTGCGGACGACAGGTCACGCAGCCCGGCGCTGCTGAGCACGTCACGCTTGATCTGCTCGCCGCGTTCGCGCAGCCCGGGAGATGTTTCGAGGCGGTGCGGGAGTCCGGCGAGCCAGTGCTCGAACTCGATCCTGGTCTCATCACCTGGATCAGAGGCGATCGCCATGAGCCTGTAGCGCAGCCGGCTGTACATGCGGTCGAACAGGCGCCGGTACACCGCGTCCGGGATCCAGCGCGGCGCCTCGCCTTCGAATCGAGCGCGGAGTTCCGCCTGGTGACTGGCGAGGTAGTTATCGGCGGCGGTGACGACCTCGCTCAGCAGCCCGGCGTACTGGCCTTCCTCGATTATGATCCGCACGACCCGCCCGGCCAGCGGGGCGACCTCGACGGCTTCGACAGCGCGGGTCAGCCCGGCGGCAAGCAGGCGCTGGACATCCTCGTCGCGTAGCACCTCGGTCGCCCGCACGGCCAGGTTCGCGACGTGACCAGCCAGGCGGGCGGCGGTAGCCTCGTCGGCCATCCACGCACCGACCCTGGGGACCATCCGACCGGACCCGATCCGCTCGGCGAGGACATCAGCGGTGAGGAAATTTTCCTGCACGAACTGCCCCAGCGTGGCAGCGAACTGGTCCTTGCGCTCGACGATCAGCGCGGTGTGCGGGATCGGCAATCCGAGCGGCCGGCGGAAGAGCGCGGTCACCGCGAACCAGTCGGCGACCCCTCCTACCATGGCCGCCTCGGCGCCAGCTTGCACATAACCGAGGAACGTGCCGTGCGCGCCGACCGCCGTGACGACCAGGAAGAGTGCCGTCACCGCCGCTAGCAGCGCGGTAGCCCGCCTGCGAGCGGCAGCCAGGCGGCGCGCCCGCAGGGCTGCCGATTCTCGTTCGAGCACGGCAGCCACGCCGCCACGATACAGCCAAGGGCGTTCGCACGCCGCCACCAGACCACGCCGGGGATGTCCAGTTACGAGCCATTCCGTTAGATTGCTGCCATGAAGCCCGCAGACATCGCGCAGTTGCACGTCCTCGGCAGGCCTGCCATCTCACCGGATGGCAGGTTCGCTGTCGTCGCCAAGACCACTCCCGATCTGGACGCGGATGACTACCGCGGCCACCTGTGGCTTGTCCCGACCAACGGGTCCGCACCGCCCCGGCCCTTCACCACGGGCTGGCGCGACACAGCGCCGGCTTATTCTCCTGACGGTGCCTGGCTCGCCTTCCTGCGATCGACGGGCGGAGAAGGTCCAGGTGCGCGGCCTCAGCTCTACGTCATGCCGACCGGCGGAGGCGAGCCAAGGCGGGTGACGGACCAGCCGCTAGGAGCCGGCGCCCCGGTCTGGAGTCCCGACTCGCGGAAGATCGCCTACGTCGCGCGCGTTCCCGAGGACGGGCGGTACGGGGCGGGCAAGCCCGAGGCCGAACCGCCCAGGCGCATCACGACACTTCAGTTCCGCGAGGATGGCCTCGGGTTCTACATCGACAGGCGGGCCCACGTCTTCATCGCCGACCCGTTCGCCGAGCCTGGCTCTCGGCCTCTCCAGGTCACCAGCGGTGACTACGATCACGCCGGCGTCGCCTGGAGTCCGGACGGCAAGGACCTGGCCTTCACGTCCGCGCGGCACGAATCGCGTGACACCGAACTGGGCTCCGATATCTGGCTGTGCGCCGCCGATGGATCGCAGCCGCGGCTCATCACCCGGAGCGCCGATGACGCGGCGCCGAGGCTGTCGGTGAGCCAGCCGCACTTCACTCCAGACGGCACGGCGGTATGCTTCGCCGGCACCGAGCTCGGCGAGCCTGCCGCGATGACCGGCCGGAACACGGGCGTGTGGTCCGTCCCCTCCGATGGCTCGGCGCCGCCCGCGCGGCTCACCGACGTCGAGGCCATCCACCTGGCACGCGAGTCCGCGATCGAGACCTCGCCTGACGGCGTGCTTGCCTGCGCCGAGCGGCGCGGCTGCGTCGAGCTTCTGCTCGTCCCCTACGACGGCGGCGAACCAGCACGCCTGCTCAGCGGGCACCGCCAGGTGGAGAGCTTCGCCCGCGCGGAGTCGGTCCTGGTCGCCAGCGTCGCCGATCCGAGCTCGATGGGTGAGGTAATCGCCCTGGAATCGGGTGCGGAACGCCAGCTCACCACCTTCGCCGCGGTTCCAGCGCCAATTCCTATGGAGGAGATCACGGCCACCGCGCCCGACGGCTATCCGGTGCACGGCTGGATCCTGCGGCCGGAGGGCCCAGGTCCGCATCCTGTCCTGCTGATGATCCACGGCGGGCCATTCACGCAGTATGGCTGGCGGCTCTTCGACGAGGCCCAGGTCTATGCCGGCGCTGGCTACGGGGTTGTCATGGGCAACCCGCGCGGATCCTCTGGCTACGGCCAGAATCACGGGACAGCCATCGCAGGCGATGCGCCCACCAGCGCCACCGCCGACGTGCTGGCCCTGCTTGACGCGGCGCTGGCTACCGGCGGGCTCGACGGCTCCCGCGCCGGCGTGCTCGGCGGATCTTACGGCGGTTACATGACCACCTGGCTCGCGGCGCGGCACGGCGAGCGATTCAGGGCGGCGATCAGCGAACGCGCGGTCAACGCGATCGACAGCTTCCAGGGCTCCAGCGACATCGGCTGGTTCTTCGCCGCCGGACTGTGGGGTCAGGACCCTTCGGGCTGGGCCGCCCAGAACCCGCTCAGCTTCGCTGACCAGATCAGCATTCCGGTGCTGATCATCCACTCCGAACACGACTGGCGCTGTCCCATCGAGCAAGCGCAACGGCTCTTCGTCGCGCTTAAGCTCCGCGGCAGCCCGACCGAAATGCTGCTGTTCCCCGCCGAAAGCCACGGCCTGTCGCGCGGCGGCCGGCCAACCCACCGGGCAGCGCGTTTCGAGGCAATTCTGGACTGGTGGGCTCGCTACCTGTAACTGACGTTTCCGCTCGCGGTCGGGCGGTGTCCCGAGTACCGCCCCCGCGTGCGCTTTGGCACCAGGATCGCGACGCGACTTGATCAGGCTCGCCACCGTCGTGACAGCCAGCACGACGGCGATGAACCCGAGCGACACGGGCGTGGAGATCTCCGGGATCGCCGCGGCGGCCACGCCATGAGCCCAGTGCAAGATGAGCTTGACGCCGATGAACGCCAGGATCAGCGCCAGGCCGGTCGCCAGGTAGACCAGGCGGTCGAGCAGGCCGGTCACCAGGAAGAACAGCGCCCGCAGCCCCAGCAGGGCGAACGCGTTGGCCACGAACACGATGTAGGCCTGATTCGTGACGCCGAAGACAGCCGGAATCGAGTCAAGCGCGAACAAGATGTCGGTGCCGCCGATGGTGATGAACACGAGGAACAGCGGTGTCACCGACCATCGCCCGCCGGCCTTGGCGATCATCTTGCCATCGACGTAGCTGTCAGTGACGGGCAGCAGCCGCCGCGACACCCGGACCAGGGGGTTGCTGCCGATGTCGGGATCCTCGGCCCGGTGCCGGTACAACCGCAGCGCCGTCCACAGCAGCAGGAGCCCGAAAACCAGGAACATGAATGACAGCAGCGACAGCAACGTCGCGCCAAGCGCGATGAAGGCCGCCCGCATGGCGAGAGCGCCCAGGATGCCGGCCAGCAGGACGCGCTGCTGGAATTCGCGCGGCACAGCGAACGTCGTCATGATGATGACGAAGACGAACAGATTGTCGACAGACAGGCTCTTCTCCACGATGTAGCCGGCGAAGTACTCGCTGCCGTATCGCCACCCCGCCAGGCTCCCGAAGATCAAGCCGAAGGCCACCGCGACGCAAATATAGAAAGCCGACCAGGCGACGGCTTCGCGGTAGCCCACCGCGTGCGGCCATATTATGGTGAGCGCCAGGTCAAGAGCGAACAGCGCCAGGATCACGCCGATCGTCAGCACCCAGCTCGCTACGGTGACGGTCACTTCATAACCAGCCGAAAATTACCTCCGGCTACGTCGCCAATCCGGAGCGTGATCGGGCACATGGCCGCAGACTATCCGCCCCGGCGCCGGTGATGCGCCCAGGGAGGCTCGGGCGGGGCCTGCGGCATTTTTCGCCGGGCCGGGCTGCCGGTCCGTTACCGGGCCCGACTGGCCCCTCGATGGCCCGAAGATGGCGCTGGAGCGCCCCGGATGTCCCACAGACGGGCCTCAGCACGAGGCAAGCCAGCGCGTCGGCGCGCCGCCTTGGGCTAAGTTGATCTTGGATTTGCTCTGCGGCTCGCCGCTTGCGGCAGGAAGCGGTCCGCGAGCCTGGCGTGGTGGTGCTCGTCTTGCAGGTGCGGGCCGGAGTGGCTGGCGTGGCGGCCGGTGCCCGGCCAAAGACCTCATGGGTGCCAGCCGCCTCGCGGATCAGGACTGGGCCTGCCTCCTGCTGCGCTGCGCGAGCGCCGCGCGCAGCAGCTCATCCAGGGCTTCGTCGCTGAGGTCGTCGAGTTCGGCGTGCTTGGGCGAAGTCCCGGCCAGCCCGAAATTCGGGTCGGCGGAGACAAATGCCGCCAGCTCAGCGATCGTCGGGCCGGCGAAGACCTCGTGTACCGGCAGGTTCACGCCGTAAACGTCGGCGACGCGCGCGACGAACCTGGTCGCCGTCAGCGAGTGGCCGCCGAGCGCGAACAGGTTGTCGTGGATGCCGATCGGCGCCTCGGTGGCAAGCAGGCCGGCCCACATCTTGGCGAACGCCGCCTCCACGGGATTCCTGGGCTCGGCAAGGTCAGCACTCGGTGCCTGGGCTCCCCACTGCGGTGCCGGCAGCGCGGCGCGGTCGACCTTCGCGTTCGGGGTCAGCGGCAACGCGGGCAGCGCGACGACGAGCGCCGGGATCATGTAGTCAGGCAGCCTGGTCTTCAGGTGCGGAAGGAATTCCTCAAGGAGGTCGGTTTCCGGCCGTGCCGCCGCGCTGCTGCGGCGTGGCACTATGTAGGCGACCAGCGCCGGCTCGCCAGCCCGGTCGGCGGTGACCACCGCTGCCTGCCGCACGTCCCGGTGCGCGCGCAGCACAGCCTCGATCTCGCCGCATTCGATCCGGAACCCGCGGACCTTGACCTGGTGGTCAGTCCGCCCGATCAGCTCGAGGCCACCGTCCGCTCGCCACCGGCCAAGATCACCTGTTCGGTACAGCCGCGCCCCGGGCTCGTCGCTCCACGGGTCAGGCCTGAACGACCGCGCGGTGAGGAGCGGCCTGTCATGATAGCCGCGCGCAACGCCCCGGCCGGCCAGGCACACCTCCCCCACGACCCCGATCGGCACCGGCATCATCCGGTCGTCAAGCACGTACACGCGAGTGTGATCGATGGGCGGCCCGATCCGCGACGCTTCTCCCGCGCTGGTGACGACGCCAGCGGCCGACCATACCGTGGTTTCCGTCGGGCCGTAGACATTCCACAGCGTGATCCCGGGCGCCATCAGGTGATCCGCGAGGTCAGCGGGCAGCGCCTCGCCGCCGCAGAGCCGCAGCCGCAGGTTATCAGGCACGCCGCCGGCCTCGATCAGCATCCGCCAGCTCGCCGGCGTAGCCTGCATCGCGGTCGCGCCCGTACGCTCGATCAGCGAGCGCAGCCGGTCGGGTTCGCGTGTCTCGTCGGCGGTCGCGATCACGAGGTCGGCGCCGCAGATCAAGGGCAGCAGCAGCTCGAGCAGCGCGATGTCGAACGACAGCGTCGTGACCGCGACGAACACCTCGCCCGGGCCAAGCTCAAGCGCCCGCCGGAACGAGGCCAGCAGGTTCGCGACCGCCCTGTGCTCGATGCCCACGCCCTTGGGCTGGCCGGTCGAGCCTGACGTGAAGATGACGTAGGCGAGCGCCGAAGCTGGCGCCGCCGCCGGCTCAAGCGGCGACGCGGCCAGCGTCTGCGGATCATCGACGCAGATCACGTCGGCGTCGGCGGCTATAGACCTGGCCAGATCCCGGTGCGCGCTGTCGGAGACGATGATCTGCAGGCCAGCGCCGCGCGCCATCGCCGCAAGGCGCGCCTCGGGGAAGCCAGGGTCGAGCGGCACGTAGGCGCCGCCGGCCCACCATACGCCGAGCAACCCGGCCAGCATGCCGATGCCGCGCCCGGCGCAGAGCCCGACTCTCGTCTCGGCGCTGACACCGCGGCCGGCGAGCACCCCGGCGATCCTCGCGGCGCGGTCGCGCACCACCCGCATCGGCAGCGGGCCGCTGCCGTCCGTCACGCTCGACTTCGAGGCCCGCAGCAAGGACAGCACGTCGACGCCGCTGGCGCTGGCTCCGGGCCGGCGGTTGCGTTCGATGATCAGCTCGTCGAGCTCATCGGCAGGAACCATGGGCAGATCGGCGACCGGAGTGTCGGGGGCGTCGGCCGCGCTTGCGAGCAGCCGCGTCATGCAGCGCAGGAACCGCTCAGCCCACGCATGGTCGAACATTTCCTTGCTGTACTCCAGCACGAAGGCCGCGGGCTCGCCCTCGGGATGGTCGGCATACATGGTGAGGTCGAGCTTCGCCGTTCCGGTGAAAAGAGCACGATTGCGCGCGGTGACGCCGGGCAAGTCGAGTGCGGGCGGGGTAAGCGACCCGTATGCGAACTGGACGTGGGTGAGCGGCAGGTGCGTCAGTGATCGGTCAGGATCGATATCCTCGATGAGTTTTTCAAACGGAAGCTGCTGATGGGACATCGCGTCGATGGTGGTATCCCTGACCCGCTTGAGCAGCGTGGTGAAGGTCGGGTCGTCAGTCAGCAGCACCCGCAGCACGACGGTGTTGGTGAACATGCCGAGCATCGGGTCAAGTTCGATGTGGGTGCGGCCGGCTACCTGCGTGCCGATCACCAGGTCGCTCTGGCGCGCGTAGCGCGACATCGTCGCCGCGAACCCGGTCAGGAACAGCATGAACAAGGTGGCGTTGACCCCGTGGGCCAGCGACGCCAGGCGCCGGGTCGTCTGGAGATCGATCCGGCGCACGGCCACCTGCCCGTCGGGGGTGAGCCCCCGGGCTGGCCTGGGCCGGTCGGCGGGCAGGTTGATGACCGTTGGCGCGCCGCGCAGGTGCTCGCGCCACCAGCTGAGCTGCCGCTCCAGCTCCTCACCCCGCAGCCGCTCCTGCTGCCACACGGCGTAGTCGCCGTAGGTCATCCAGAGCTGCGGCAGCTTCGCCGGCTCGCCTGTAGTCTCGGCCACGTAGAGCGCGGACCACTCTTCCATCATGATCCGCAAGGACTCGCCGTCGCTCATGCCGTGATGCATGACCAGGCTGAGCAGGTGCCGGCCGGGTCCCGCGGTGATCAGGGCGATCCTGATCGGCGGCCGCTCGGCCAGGTCGAACGGCTTGCGGGCACGTTCGGCCGCGATCGCTTCCGCCTGCTCAGTTCGCTCGTCGTCGGTGCCCGCATCGAGCTCGATGCGCTCGATCGGCAGCGCGAAGGTGTCGGCGATGACCTGCTCGGGCACGCCGTCGAAGGCGGCGATGGTGGTCCGCAGCACGGCGTGGCGCGCGACCAGGGCGTCCAGTGCCCGCTGCAGCGCGTCAGCATCGAGCGGGCCTTCCAGCCACATCGCGTAGGGCATGTGGTAGGTCGGATGACCGGGCATCAGCTGCTCAAGGAACCACACCCGCTGCTGCGAGAACGACACAGGCATGCGCATCAGGACCTACCTCACCTCGCTGGGCACAAGCGTCCTGGCCTGCGCCGGGATCCCGGCGCCGGCCAGCGCGACGGCAAGGCCGGCGACGGTCGGGTCGCCGAACAGCGTGCGGACGGGCAGGTCTACGCCGTAGGCGACCCGGATACGGGCCATTAGCTGAGTCGCGGTCAGCGAATGACCGCCGAGCGCGAAGAAATTGTCGCGTACGCCGGCCGGCTCAGGCAGCGCGAGCAGCTCGGCGAAGATCTCCGCGAGCTTGCACTCGACCGGCGTCCGCGGCGGAATCTTGACCTGCCCGGAAAGGGCGGCCCAGTCCGGTTCGGGAAGCGCGCGGTGGTCGATTTTCCCGCTGGCGGTCAGCGGCAGCGACGGCAGTACCACGAAAGCGAGCGGCACCATGTAGTCAGGAAGCACCTCGCGAAGGCGCTCGTGCAGCCCCTCGGGCGGCTGCCCGGCACCGGACCGGGTGACGAGGTAACCGACCAGCCTGAGGTCGTGGCCGCTGCCGCGGACCGACACCACGGCCTCGACGATGTCGTCGTCGGCCCGCAGCGCGTTCTCGATTTCGCCGCTCTCGATCCGGTAGCCGCGGATCTTGATCTGCCGGTCAGCGCGGCCGGCCAGCTCGATCCGGCCTGACCGGCGCCAGCGGCCGACGTCGCCGGTCCGGTACAGGCGCGCGCCTGGTCGTCCGCTGAACGGATCGGGGATGAATTTCCCCGCGGTCAGGCCAGGGGCGCCAAGGTAGCCGTGGGTGACGCCCGCGCCGCCGATGTAGATCTCGCCGATGACACCCGGCGGTACCGGCCGCCGCCGGTCGTCGAGCACGTACAGCTGGTCCCCCGCGATGTTCGCGGCGATCTCGATCGGGGCGGGCGACGGGCTGACCGCGTCTCCGCCCGAATAGATGGTGGTCTCGGTTGGGCCGTACAAGTTCAACAGCCGGACATCTGGTCCTGTGCCGATCGCGTCAGCGAGGTCCCTTGGCAGGGCCTCGCCGCCACTGATCCGCAGCCGTACCGTGTCAGGCACGCCGCCAGCCTCGGTGAGCATCCGCCAGGTAGCGGGCGTGGCCTGCAGCGCGGTCGCGCCGCTGCCGATCAGCAGCTCACGCAGCCGCATCGCGTCAAGTGCCTGATCAGCGTCGGCGACCACGACACGCCCCCGGGTCAGCACGGGCAAGATCAGCTCAAGCTCGGCGATGTCGAACGTGAACGTCGACACCGCCACAAGCAGGTCATCCGGGCCCAGGGCGAGCAGCGGCCGCGTCGCGTTCAGCAACGTGGCGAGGTTGCCCTGGGACACGTTGACCGCCTTCGGCCGGCCGGTCGATCCCGAGGTAAAGATAGTCACGGCGGTGGCGGACGGCGGCAGGTCAACCGGGGCGCTCAGGTTACCGGTGCCGGCTGGCAGCGCCGCCAGGTCCACGACCGCTATCGGCACTGTCGAGGACGGCACAGCCGGCGCGTCTTCGGCGCCGCTGTCGATGACGATCGCGACCGCGCCAGAATCGTCAAGCATGGCCGCGAGCCGCTTATCCGGATAGATCGGGTCGAGCGGCACGCAGGAGGCACCTGCCGACCAGATCCCGAGCATGACCGGCAGGATCCGCGCACCGCGAGATACCAAGATCGCGACCCGGTCGGACACCCCGGCCCCGTGCCCGCGAAGGGCGGCGGCGATTCGCAGCGCCAGGTCACGAACGTCATTGCCAGTCAGGGCGGCGTCGGTGCCGGCGACGACGACCGCGTCGCTCGCGCAGGCCTGCCACAGCAAGCCGGCCGCGGTCGCGTCAGGCTCGACGGCCGGTCCGCCGTCCGGCCATTCTCGTGTCACTTCGGCGTACTCATCGGCCGACATGATCTCCGCATCGCCCGCGACCACGTCAGGATCGTCGCTCAGCTGGCGCAGGATCGCCATGAACCCGCCGGCCACAAGCTCGCCTGTGGCAGCGTCGAAGAGGTTGGTGTTGTACCTGACCCGCGCCTGCGGCCCCGACGGCGATTCGGTGACCGCCAGCTCGATCTCGAACTTCACGGTGCCGGTCTCCAGCAGCTCGGGCCGCCAGCGCAGCCCGCCGCGATCCGGGACGGTCCACGGCTCCTCCATCGCGAAGGACACCTGGAGCAGCGGCAGCCTGGCCGGGTCGCGTTCGGGCCTGATCAGCTCCACCACCCGGGCGAACTGGAGTTCCTGGTGTGCCATCGACCGCACGGTCGCGCTGTGGACCGAGCGCACCAGGTCACTCAGCGTCTCGTCCCCGCCGACCCTGACCCGGATCGTGACCGTGTTCATGAACAGCCCGACGACTCTCTCGGTCTCCGGCCGGGTGCGGGCAGCCATGGGCACCGCGATCAGGAGGTCGTCGCTGCCGGTCATCCGGGCGAGCACGACCGCATAGGCGGCCAGGAGCACCGCGAACAGCGTTGTCCCGTGCTGGGCCGCGACCTTCCTGAGCGCATCGGCCAGGCTGGCATCGATCGCGCAGTCGACCCAGTCGCAGGCAAAGGTCTGGTTGGCCGGGTAGGGGCGGTCGGCGGGAAGCGGCATCGTCGGCGGGGCTCCGGCCAGCTCGGTCCGCCAGAACCGCTCGGCCGGCCCGTACCCGCCCTCTTCGGCGTGCTCCGTCTGCCAGATAGCGTAATCGGCATACTGGATCGGCGGTTCCCCGGCCACGGGCGCGCCGCCAGCGCTGATCGCCTCGTAGTCCGCCGCCAGCTCGTCGAACAGGATCCGGAACGACCAGCCGTCCGCCACGATGTGATGCATCACCACGGCGAGCACGTGAGCTTCCGGCGACAACCGGACAAGCAGGCCGCGCGCTAGCGGCCCGGCGGCCAGGTTGAAGGGCGCCCTGGCCAGCTGCTGGATCCGCGCCAGGGCAGCCTGCTCCCTTTCCCCATCGCCGAGTTGCTCGACGGAGGTGACCTCGAGCGGGCGCTCGGCAGGCTCGTCCTCGATCACCTGCACCGGCACGCCCGACTCGTTGCGGAAAGTCGTGCGCAGCGCCTCGTGCCTGATCAGCGCCTCCGCCCAGGCCCGCTGGAGCGCGCTGACCTCGAGCTGGCCGTCGAGCCAGAGCGCCCACGCGATGTTATAGGTAGGCTCAGCGCAGTCCAGCTCGGCCAGCAGCCACATCTGCCGCTGGCCGAATGACGTGGGGAACTCGTACTCGGCCACGGTCAGCCTTCCTGTGGAGAATTCTGGTCGACCGCCACGATGCGGAACTCGGCGGTGTAGCGCTGACCCTGCTGGTCAAACAGCCATGCCTCATCCGGGGCAGGCATCATCTCAACGACGGTGACCGTCGCCTCCTGGCCGGCTTTCCTGCGCGAGCGGCGAAGCGACCGGGAAATCAGGTCGATCGATGCGAGGCTCGTCAGGTCCGCGTAGATCGGCTTGAGCTCGCCCGTGAACCGCAGGAACACCTGCCGTGGCAGGTCGTGGCTCGCTGCCCATTCCCTGGCCTGCAGGTAGCGGGTCCGCTCGTCGATGGTGTCGGCGAACCAGGGCTCGGTGGCGGCGAACGTCCACCGCTCCCTGATCACCACCAGATCGTCGATGGTCACGCGCGGCACGTGCGCGCCCGGCAGCACCAGGTCAAACCGGTTGGCGATCACGGTGCTGACCAGGTCGCCGATGACCTCAAGCAGGCCGCGCTCGAAGGTGCCGTCGCGGCGCCTGACGCGCAGCCCGGCAGGCGAGCTGATCAGGTCGCACTCGCCGATCGCCAGGGTTTCAGCCGGGTCGTAGCCACAGGAGTCGTGGGCGTGGATGATACGGAAGTCACCAGGTGAGGGCAGCACATTGGACAGCCGCGCGCAGGTGCCGCCGTATTCGGCGGTTTCGGAGAACCACACTCCGGCGCCGTTCAGGTCGTGCCTGGCTGCTGCGCGCAGGCTGTCTTTGTCATCGTGGAACTCCAGCCACGTGGCATAGCGCAAGGTGATGAGGCTGGGGTGGACCTCACCGAGCACCCAGGTAATCGGGCCGCCGGCGGCGGCGTCGGCACCAGCGATCATCAGGTCGGGGCTGTGGTAGATGGCCACCGGCCAAGGTCGTGGCCGTGGCGGGAACTCTGCGCTCACCTTCTCCCGCAGGTCCGCCGCCCTGAGCTGGACTCGCCTGGCATCAGGCGGCAGGTCAAGGATCTTCGACCAGCGCTGCCGGAGTTCCCGCTCGGCCGGCTTGATGAGCGTCGGCGGCTGGCCGAAGATCTCGTCGTTGACGAGCAGCCAGAAATCGCCGAACGGAATGGCGTCGGTGCGCAGCGCCGCAGCCCGTTCCCGGTAGGCCGCTTCGAAGTGCCTTGCGTACGCGAGCCCGACCTCGGCGGTGAACCACCTGGCGCTGTCGAGCACCAGGGAGAGCGCCTCGCGGATGCCGTCCATGGAGCTCACGCCGAGTCGCACGGTGTCCGCGCGCAGGCACTCCTCGTAGAAGAGGGTGCGGCCGGCGTAGTTCTCGCCCGCCCGCCGGGTAGGCGCGGCACCGCTCAGCCTCGTGAACGTCTCCTCGAGGCCGGCGATAGCCGATGCCACCCGCTCAGCGTCTCCGCCGGCCCGCGCCAGTTCTTCCTTGGCGGCGGTCAGCTCGTCCAGCGCCTTCTGGGCTGGCACGCGGATTCCGTCGTCGGTGACCCGGGACAGCAGTTCGCGCATGGTGCGCTCTGGCCTGGTGTCTTGCGGGGCGACGTCGATCTGCCAGGCCAGCCGGTGCTTGCCGGCTAGCTGCGCCAGCACCGCGAAGACCTCGCCGGCGTCCTTGAGCCCGGTCGAGGGATCGGCGAGCATCATGGCCGCTATCTCATTGGCATCGCGAGTGCCGTCGCTGACCCGCAAGAGCGCGGCCTCAACCGGGGTCAGCGGCACCGGCGGAGCGAGCGGCAGGCGCAGCACGTTGCCGTCGACGCCAAGGAACGGCATCCGCCGCGGGCTGAGCCAGGGACGCATCGCGTCGTTGAATTCCGCCATGATGGCGCGGATAGCCCAGCCTTCGAGATGGGTGGTGCGGGCAGCGATGAATTGCCCGTCAGGGGCGTGCGTGATGCGGATACCCGGCTCTTCGTCGATGTGCGCCCAGCCCACCGGCCCGAAGAAGCCGATGGTGTCGTTCTTGCCGCAGTATCGCTGCAGATAGCTCGTGACCAGGGCCTCGTGCAGCTTGTGCTTGGCGTTGCGCTTTTCCGGCTGGGGCCCGCGCCGCACCAGCACATCGATGCCCGTCGTCAGCGCGTGCCGGTTCTGCCACGCCACCGCTTCCCGCAGCGCCGGCAGGCAAGCCGCCTCGTACAAGGCCGCTGACAGGCGCCGGGCCGCCGCGGTGAACTCGGCGGCGTAGCCGGCGTCGGCCTGCTCCCTGGCGTCCGTGCCGGCAGCGAGCACGGCGTCGGCGGCACGCGCGAGGCTGACGTCGCCCAGCGCTTCGAGCAGATGGACGCCGAACCCTGGCGCGCGCAGGCACATCGTCCGCCACATGGCCCAGTCGCTGCTCAGGCGCACAAGGTGGGGCGGGAGCGCTGGCGGCCCGGCCGGCCTGGCCGGCCTGGCGGCCACCAGGTAGGCGCTCCGATCCCGGCGGCCGATGCTTGCGGATTGTGCTGCCGGCCCGGCCGGCTTGGATGTGGTCACGCGGTAAGCGCTCCGATCCCTGCGGCCGATGCTGGTGGTGGCTCGTCGCGCCGCGGTGACCGCGCCGGGCGGCTGAGCCGTGCGGGCCGCGTCGATGGCGGCGGCGCAAGCGGCGAGAGTGGGTGCCTCGTAGAACTCCGCCATGCGCACTTCGGCGTCGAACTCCTCGCGGATGCGGAACATCAGGCGCGCCGCCAGCAGGGAGTTGCCGCCGAGCTCGAAAAAGCTGTCCTCGTGGCCAACGCTGGCGGTCGTCTCGTCCGCCGGAAGCAGCCGTCGCCAGACTTCGGCGAGCCGTTCCTCGGTTTCGCCGCGCGGCGGGCCGGCCAGCCGGCGAGCCTCCCGCTCGGGAGCGGGCAGCGCGGCCCTGTCGATCTTGCCGTTCGCGTTCAGCGGGAGCCGGTCCATAGCCTTGAACCCGGCGGGCACCAGGTAGTCAGGCAACTGGCCGGCGACGAAGTCACGCAGCCGCGCCGGCCGCAGCGCCTGAAGGTCCACGCCGTCCTCCGGCGTCACGTACCCGATCAGGTGCCGCTGCGCGCCCTGCCCAGCGACCGTGACGACCGCGTCCCGCACGCCCGGGCAGGCACGCAGGACCGCCGCGACTTCACCGGGCTCCACCCTGAACCCGCGGATCTTGATCTGATCGTCCAGCCGGCCGGCGAACTCGACGATCCCGTCCGCGCGCCACCGGGCCAGGTCTCCCGTCCGGTACAACCGCGTGCCGTAACCGGTCGGGTCCGGGATGAACGCGCGCGCCGTCGCAGCCGGGTTCGCTATGTAGCCCCTCGCCAGCCCGTCGCCGCCGGCATGCAGTTCTCCGGTCACGCCGATCGGCGCTGGCAGCCCGCGCGCATCCAGGATGTGGACCGCGGTGTGCTGGACCGGGCGGCCGATCGGCGTCGACGGCCCTACCTGGCGCGGATCGGTCATGACGTAGCAGGTCGTGAACGTAGTGTTCTCGGTCGGGCCGTATCCGTTGACCAGGGGCCGGCCGCCGCGAGCGGCGAGCACGGCGCGCACCGCGTCCGGGTTCAGCGCTTCGCCGCCAGCAAGGACGACCGGGACGCAGGCGATTGCGTCCATATCTGTCTCGACAAGCTGATGAAAGAGCCCGGCCGTGAGCCAGGCGATCGTCACGCCGCGGGTGCGCAGCAACGTCGCGATATCAGAAAGCCCGAGCGGGCCAGGCGGCGCCACAATGAGCGTGGCACCCGTCAGCAGGGCACCCCAGATCTCCAGGGTTGACGCGTCGAACGCGACCGGGGCCAGCTGGAGCAGACTCTGACCAGGGCCAAGCGTCACGAAGGCCGGGTCGCTGATGAGCCTGATGACGGCGCGCTGCGGGACGGCGACGCCCTTGGGCACGCCGGTCGAGCCTGAGGTGAAGCTGATGTAGGCCAGGCTCAGCGGATGCGAGACATCCGGCGGCGGCGCGGCGTCCTCAAGGCTCGCATCGACGCGCACGACGTCGAGGCCCGCCAGCCCCGGCACGGCCGCGCCTGTCGTGACCAGCACGATCCTGGCATGCGCGGCACTGACCATGGCGGCGATCCGTGACCGCGGGCTGCCGGCGTCGATGGGCAGGTAGGCGCCACCTGACTTCAGCACGGCGAGCAACGCGACCATGAGATCGGGGCCGCGCTCGATCGCCAGGCCGACGGCCGTATCGGTGGTTACGCCGCGACGGCGCAGTTCCCAGGCCAGCGCGTTGCTGCGCCGGTCGAGCTGCGCATAGCTCATGACGTCAGCGCCGAAGACGACCGCGGGCGCGCCAGGGTTCCTGGCCGCCTGGGCCGCGAACAGCCCGGGGATGGTGGCGCTGGCGTGATAGCCGGCCCAGGTGCGGTTCCATCCGGCCAGGACGCTGGCTTCAGCTTCCCGGCCGAGGTCCAGGTCGGCCAGCGGCACGGCCGGCTTGCCGGCGAATTCGGTCAAGGTAGCGCGCAGCTGCTCGAGCATCCGCTGGGCGGAGCCTTCGACGAACCGCCGGCGATCCCAGATCAGCGAGACATGCATCTGCGGCTCGTCGTACACGCACAAGGTCAGCGGGTATGACGGCAGCCGGTCCAGCCTGGCTGAGCTAGGCGCCGAGTCCCCGCCAAGCAGCCCGATCTGCAGCCGCCGCCGGTCGAACATGAGCAGGCTGTCCACGAGTGCCGTGTCTGCGCGAAGCCCCGCGCACGCCAGCGCTGAGCCCATCGGCGTGCGCTGGTGCTCCCTGATCTGGCGGATGCCCTCGTTCACCGCAGCGAGGTAGTCGCGGACCGGCCTGTCCGTCTCGACCCGGACCCGCAGCGGCACCGTGTTGATCAGCAGCCCGATGATGTCATCGGCGCCGGGGATGCTGTCGCGGCGGCACGACCGCGTCACCGCGAGCACGACGTCGCTGACGCCGCCGTAGGACGCTCGCAGCAGCGCCCACGCGGCGCTGACC
Source organism: Streptosporangiaceae bacterium (assembly GCA_035716545.1). Taxonomy (GTDB): domain Bacteria; phylum Actinomycetota; class Actinomycetes; order Streptosporangiales; family Streptosporangiaceae; genus Chersky-822. Next base: position 350 of record DASTJM010000003.1, on the reverse strand, counting down.
ATGGTGCTTGAGCTCAGCCTTGCCGCGCTGGCGACCCGGCGGATCAACTCCGAGTCAGCGCGGGAGAGCACGGCGTGCGCCGTCGCCGGCTCGGCGGTGCCGGCCTTCGGCTCACCGAGATAACCGGGCAACGGCTGCGGCAGCACGGTGCCGGCGAGGTACCCGGTCCAGAACTGCCCTGAATCCGGCGGGTCGGTGGTGTGCCACCAGCGCACGAACTCCAGGAACGCCGGGCGCGGCTGATCCGGCGCGTCCAGGCCAGCGCGGCTCGCGGCATAGGCGGCGGACACGTCATCGACGAGCAGCCGCAGCGAGTGCCCGTCGAGCAGCGCGTGGTGGAAGGTCAGGAC
>DASTJM010000002.1:0-55969 GCA_035716545.1 Streptosporangiaceae bacterium | reverse complement strand
GGCCGCGTTCGGCGTGGTCCTTTGCCGGCATGCGGGTCAGGACGAGGTCCTCATCGGCACGCCTGTCGCCTTCCGTCCCCGTTCCGACTTCGAGCGCTCCATCGGCTGCTTCCTCAACACCGTGATCATGCGCGTCGACACGACGGGTGAGGTGTCCGCAGTCCAGCTCCTGCACCGGGTGCGGGACATGGCGCTGTCCGCCTTCGATCACCAGCAGGCGCCGTTCGACCGGCTGGCCGCCGAGCTCGCCACCGACCACGACCTCAGCCGGAACCCGCTTTACCAGGTGCTCTTCGCGCTGCAGAACGTGCCCGAGGCGTCGCTGGTGGTCCCCGGACTTCAGATCGAGACGCTGCCAGCCACCGAGGCGCACGCGCAGTGCGACCTCAGCCTGCGGTTCACCGAGCGCGGCGGCGAGCTGACCGGCCTGATCGACTACGACCTCGATCTCTTCCGCGAGGACACCATCGACCGGCTGACCGGGCATCTGCTGGCCGTGCTTGACCAGATCTCCAGTGATCCCGGTGGCGGCCGGCTCAGCCTGCTGAGCCCGGCCGAGCGCGACCAGGTAGTGCTCGCCTGGAACGACACGGCGGTGCCGTACCCGCTGGAACGCACCTTGCCCGAGCTGATCGCCGAGCAGGCGCGCACCTCGCCGCAGGCGCCGGCGGTCAGGTTCGACGGCGACGAGCTGAGCTACGCCGAGCTCGGCGCCCGGGCCGGCGCTCTGGCCGCCCGCCTGCGCGAAGCGGGCGTAGGACCCGACGTCGTCGTGGGAGTGCACCTGCGCCGATCGGCCGAGCTGGTCATCGCCTTGCTCGCCGTGCTGCAGGCCGGGGGCGCGTACCTGCCGCTCGAACCTGACCAGCCGGCCGGGCGGTTGCGCGCCATGGTGCGGGCCAGCCGGGCACCGGTCGTCCTGACCAGCCAGGACACGACAGGCCTGGGCACCGGCGGCGTCGAGATCATCGTGACAGATACCCGCGGCACCGACGGCCTGGACGGCGCTCCGGCCGCAGCGGGACCCGAGTTGCCCGCCGGGCCGGGCAATCTCGCGTACGTCATCTACACCTCGGGGTCCACCGGTGTGCCCAAGGGAGTTCAGGTGCCGCACCGGGCGATCGTCAACCGGCTGCTGTGGATGCAGGACGCGTACCGGCTCGGCCCCGCTGACCGGGTGCTGCACAAGACGCCGGTCAGCTTCGACGTCTCGGTCTGGGAGCTCTTCTGGCCGCTGGTATCCGGCGCCTGCCTGGTCGTCGCCGCGCCGGGGCGCCACCGCGACCCCGAGTACCTGACCGAGCTGGTGGCCTCGCAAGGCGTCACCGTCTGTCATTTCGTGCCGGTCATGCTCAGGGCACTGCTCGACGTCCCGGCCGCCGCGGACCTGACCAGCCTCCGGCTTGTGGTCTGCAGCGGCGAGGAACTGCCTGCCGACCTCGCCGCGCAGTTCCTGGCAACGTTCAACGCGCGCCTGGAGAACCTCTACGGCCCGACCGAGGCGGCCGTCGACGTGACGTCCTGGACGTGCAGTCCTGGCGCGGTGGCGCGCGTGCCCATCGGGGCGCCGATCGCGAACACGCGGGCGCTCGTGCTCGACCCGGCGCTCGACCCGGCGCCGATCGGCGTGCCGGGCGAGCTGTACCTTGGCGGCGAGTGCCTGGCCCGCGGCTACCAGGGCCGGGCCGCCCTCACCGCCGAGCGCTTCGTCGCCGATCCGCACGGCCCGGCCGGCGCGCGGCTGTACCGGACCGGCGACCGCGTGCGGTGGCTGCCTGACGGCCAGCTGGAGTTCCTCGGCCGCCTGGACCGGCAGGTCAAGGTGCGCGGGTTCCGCATCGAGCCCGCCGAAGTGGAGCGGGCGCTCGAGGCTCATGACAGCGTCGGCCAGGCCCTGGTCGTCCTGCGCGAAGACAGGCCAGGAGACCGCCGGCTGGTCGCCTACCTGGTCGGCGAGCCAGTGCCGGCGGCCGAGCTGGCGACGTTCGCCGGAACCGCGCTGCCAAGGTACATGGTGCCGTCGGCGTTCGTCTGGGTGGACGCCTTCCCCGTCACGGCGAGCGGCAAGCTTGATCGCGCCGCGCTGCCGGCGCCGGCTCACGACCGCGCCCCGTCGCGCGCGCCTGCCTCGGCCGGCGAGCGCGAGCTAGCCGAAGTGCTGGCCGACGTGCTCGGCGTGCCGCGGGTTGGCGCCGACGACGATTTCTTCGAGCTGGGCGGTGACTCAATGCACGCTATCGCGCTCGTAGGGCGGGCCAGGGCACGCGGCTTCGACCTGAGCGTCGAGTCCGTATTCCGCACCCCCACGGTCTCGGCCCTGGCACAGCACCGTCGTGCCGGCCCGCCGCCGGACCAGGACCAGCCCGCGCCGGCCGGCGCCGGCGCGTTCGCGCTGATGTCCGAGGAGGACCGGGCCCGGCTGCGCGGAGCTTGACCGGGAGGAGGACGACATGGCTATCGAAGACGCGTACCCGCTGACCCGGCTGCAAGCCGGCATGCTGTTCCACAGCCACCTAGATGCGACCGGATCGACGTACCACGACCTTTCCACCCTGAAAATCTCCGGGCCGTTCGATGAGGAGAAGCTGCGCGCGACCCTCGCCTCTCTCATAGCCAGGCACGAGATCCTGCGCAGCGCGATGGACCTGACCGGATTCAGCGAGCCGATGCAGCTAGTGCACGACACCGCCGCGACGCCGCTGACCGTCGCTGACCTGTCCGGCCTGAGCGCCGCCGAGCAGAACGAGCGGGTCGCCCGGTGGCGGGCAGCGGAGACGGCCAGGCCGTTCGACTTAGCCGTCCCCCCGCTGCTGCGCCTGCACGCGCAGGTGGCAGGCGACGCCGCCTTCTGGCTGCACCTCAGCTTCCACCACGCGATCCTGGACGGCTGGAGCCTGTCGCTGCTGACCTCCGCGCTGCTGCGCGGGTACGACCAGTCGCTCTCCGGCCAGCCCGCCAGCGAGCCACGGCTCACGACGCGGTTCCGCGACTACGTGCTGCTCGAGCGCAAGGCGCTGGCCGACAGCGCCACCGGTGATTACTGGCGCGGGCTGCTCGCCGGCGCCGAGGTGCTCACCCTGCCGCGCTGGCGTGATGACAACCAGGCAAGCGGTGAAAGGCTCGCCCGGGTTCATCGCGTCCCCATCCGCGCGGCGCTGACGGAGGAACTCCGCGGCGTAGCCGCGAGCAGGCGGGTCACCCTCAAGTCGGTCTTGTTCGCGGCCCACGCCGCCGTGCTGGCACGGCTGTCTGGCCAGCGGCGGGTGATCACCGGCCGGGTGGCCAACTGCCGGCCGGAGACGACGGACGCCGACCAGATGGTCGGCTTGTTTCTCGGCAGCGTCCCGCTCGCGCTCGACACCGGCCGCCAGAGCTGGAGCGAGCTCGCGCGCCAGGCGCACGACGCCGAGACGCAGGCGCTGCCGCACCGCCGGTACCCGCTCAGCCAGATCCTGCGCGACCTCGGCACGGACGCGCTGTTCGAGACGCTGGTCGACTATCGCGCCATGCGCGGCTACCGCGCGATGGCGCTGTCGAACCTTACGATCGAGGAGACCGCCTTCTTCGAGCAGACCAATTTCCCTTTCTCGGCGAACTTCGGCGCAGATCCGGCAACCGGCCAGGTCAGCCTGGGGATCAACTACGACCAGGCCGAGTTCCCGCCCGATCAGGTGACAGCCATCGGCGAGTACTACAGCGCCGCGCTGCAAGCCATGGCCGCCGATCCGGCTGGTCAGGTCTGCGCCGCGACGCTGATGGGCAGCGCGGAGACGGCACGGCACCTGGCTGAATGGAACAGCACCCGCGCCGTCTACCCCTCCGGCCGGACGTTGCCGGAACTGCTCGCCGAGGCTGCCAGGCGGCGGCCGGGCAAGGTCGCGCTGAGAACGCCGGACCGCGAGCTCAGCTACGCGGAACTGTTCAGCCAGGCGGACAGCCTCGCCGGCCAGCTTCGCGCGCTCGGCGTCGGTCCCGACGTGATCGTCGGGGTGCACCTGCGCCGCTCGGCCTGGCTTGTCGTGGCGCTGCTTGCCGTCCTCGCCGCGGGCGGCGCGTACCTGCCGCTCGACCCGGAGTACCCGGCCGACCGGCTGGCCTTCATGCTGGCCGATTCCGGGGCGGCGGTCGTGCTCACCGACGCGCGGTCCGTGCCTCCCCCGTCGGCGGCCACCGTCATCGTGGTCGATCAGGCTGGTCCCGCTCTTGCGCCGGAGCGTATGGGTCCGGCAGGCGCTGGACCAGGCAATCTCGCGTACGTCATCTACACCTCAGGTTCGACCGGCCGGCCCAAGGGCGTGCAGATCCCGCATCGTGCCCTGGTCAACCTGCTGACGTCGATGATCAGGGAAACCGGGCTGACCGCCAAAGACCGCTGGCTGTCGGTCACGTCGCTGTCGTTCGACATCGCGGGGCTCGAGGTGTTCGGGCCGCTGCTCGCTGGCGCCTCGCTTGTCGTGCTCGCTGACGACGCCGTGCACCAGCCTGGCTTCCTGGCCGAGCTCGGGAAGGCGAGCATCGTCCAGGCGACGCCGTCGGCCTGGCGCCTGTTCATCGAGGCTGGCCTGGAGCGCGAGCCAGGGCTCCGCGCGGTGTGCGGGGGTGAGCCGCTGCCGCCTGACCTGGCCGGGCTGCTCGCCGCGCGGGCCGGCCAGGTGTGGAACGCCTACGGGCCGACGGAGACGACGATCTGGTCCTGCCTGCAGCGGGTACGCGCCGGCGAGCCGGTGACGATCGGCGGGCCGCTGGCGAACACCCGCTGCTACGTGCTCGATGACAGCCTGCGCCTTTCGCCTGCCGGCGCGCCTGGCGAGCTGTACATCGGCGGCGACGGCCTTGCCCGCGGCTACCTCGGCCAGCCAGGGCTGACCGCGGCGCGGTTCGTGGCCGATCCCTTCGGGCCGTCCGGGTCGCGGCTGTTCCGCACCGGGGACCAGGCGCGGCGCCTGGCCGACGGCAGGATCGACTTCATCGGGCGATCGGATTACCAGGTCAAGATCCGGGGCTTCCGGGTCGAGCCCGGGGAAATCGAGGCCGTACTGGCCGCGCACGGATCGGTCGGCCAGGCGGTGGCTGTCCCCCGGCCAGTGCCCGGCGGGCATCAGCTCGTGGCGTACTTCGTCCCGGCCGGCGGCGCGGCGCCGGGCACCGGGCCAGCGCTGGCCGAACTACGCGCGCACGTGGCGGCCAAGCTTCCCGGCTACATGGTCCCGTCGGCGTTCGTCCCCATGGAGGAGTTCCCGCTGACGCCCAACGGCAAGATCGACCGCGCGGCGCTGCCCGAGCCTGACCGCGCGGGAGCCGTTGAAGGCGAGATCATTCCGCCGGGCACGGCCACCGAGCGGCTGATCGCCGGGATCTGGGCGCAAGAACTCGGGCTCGACCAGGTGGGCGTGACCGACGCGTTCCGCGGCCTGGGCGGCCACTCCATCGCCGCGCTGCGGATCGCCCTGCGGATCAAGGCCGCCACCGGCCGTGAGGTGCCGCTGGCAGCCCTGATGACGGGCGGCACCGTCGCCGCGCTCGCCGGGCTGGTCGACCACGGCCTGGACGAGCCGGCCTCGATCCTCGTGCCGCTACGGCACGAGGCACCTGGCGGTGCCCGGGCCGGCGGCCGGCCGCTGTTCCTCGCCCACCCGCTGGGCGGTACGGTCTTCTGCTACGGCGACCTCGTCGACGTGCTGCCCGCTGACCTGCCAGTCATCGGGATCCAGGCGTTCGACATGACGGCGCAGGACGGCCCGGCGCCCGACACCGTCGACGAGATCGCGGCGTGCTATGTCGAGGCCGTGCGCTCGGTGCAGCCACGCGGGCCTTACCGGCTCGGTGGCTGGTGCATGGGAGGCGCCATCGCCCACGCGATGGCGCGCCACCTGCGGGCGGCAGGCGATGAGGTGGACCTGCTGGCGCTGATCGACTCCAGTTTCGCCGACCCGGTGCCGCCGGAGTGGGCCGACGACGAGGCCGCCGCGATCGTGGGTGCCTTCGCCGAACGACTTCCGCTCACCGTGCAGGAACTGCGCCAGGTCGAACCCGAGCGGCGCCTCGCCCACGCGCTCTCGGTCGCTGAGGGCGTGGTCGCCCGTCCCGACGTGGGCAGCGTCGATGACCTTCGCCGGCTGGTCGCGCTGTACCGGCGACACGCGCTCGCATTGCTCGCCTACCGGGACGGCCCGCTGGTACCGTACCCCGGTGATGCCCTGGTTATCTGCGGCGAGTCAGCTCAGCACGCGGTCGCGGATCTGGGCTGGGGGGCTGTCGTATCAGGTCAGTTGACCGTTATCACCACTGCCGGGGATCATCGCACGCTGCTGATGAGCCCGCAGGTGCAGGAACTGGCCGACAAGCTGGTCCTGGCCATGCGCGACGGCATGGACGCGGTCAGCACTAGGTCGCGGAGGCCAGCATGAATTCAAGAACCAGCACGATCCAGGACTGGGCACGCGGCGTCACCCGCGTCGTCGTGTTCAGCGGAGCGGGCATTTCCACTGACTCTGGCATTCCTGACTTCCGCGGGCCGCAGGGCGCCTGGACGCTGAATCCGGGGCTGCAAGCAAGGCACACCTACCGCGCGTTCCTCGCCGAGCCAGGGCTCCGCGTGAGCTACTGGCAGTCACGGGCAGAGAGCCCGGCCTGGGATGCCGAGCCCAACGCGGGCCACCTCGCGGTCGTGGCACTGGCCGAGGCAGGGATCGACACCGTGGTCGTCACCCAGAACACCGACGGCCTGCACCAGCGTGCCGGGACCCCGGCTGACCGGGTGTTCGAGCTGCACGGGACGATGCACGTGACCCAGTGCGTCTCGTGCGACTACCGGGCGCCGACGACGGACATACTCAAGCGGATCGCCCAGGGCGAGGAGGCGCCGCCGTGCCCCGTCTGCGGCGGGATACTCAAGACCGCGAGCACGATGTTCGGCCAGACCATGAACCCCGGGACCTTCGCGGGCGCCGAGGACGCCGTTACCTCCTGCGACCTGGTGCTGGCCGTCGGGACAACGCTCATGGTCGAGCCCGCGGGCTCGATGTGCGCCACGGCGGTGCGGGCCGGGGCACGGCTGGTCATCATCAACAGGGACCCCACGCCCTACGACGGCATCGCCTCCGCGCTCATCCGCGACCCCATCGCAGATGCGCTCCCCGTGGTCGTCGAGCAGATCAAGGCAGCCTCGGCCGCCGAGCGTGCTCCGGGGGCTCCGGGGGCGCCGGGGGCCGCTGGTGCGTCGGGGACCGCTGGCCGGGCGGCGGAGGACTCTGCCGTCGGAGCCGAACTGGCCGCCCTGCGCAACTCCGCCCGCGAGCGCGGCCTCGGCCTTCCCGCGCAGGCTGTTGACGCGGCCGTGGTCACCGCCCTGCTGTGCGGCGCCGCCGATGAGAGCGCCGCCCTGGAGGTTCTCGGGCACATCGAGGCGCTCAAAGAGGCCGGGCTCCGCTCGCGTGCCGCTGCCTGGCTGCGCGACGCGTACCCGCCCGAGGCCGCCGGCGACGCTGCCCCGTACTGGGACCAGCGGCTGCCCGACGCACGCGGCGAGGAGCTGATCGTCGCGCTGGTCACCTCGCGTTTCCTGCTGAAGATGCACATGGAAAGCACCCACGAGCAGGATGTGCGGTCGCTGACCGTGCTCGCCAGGGCAGCGCAGACCCGTCCGGCGGTGAACGCCGTCCTGACCGAACTGATCTCGCTGCTGCCGGGCCTGTCGCCCGCCGCCGTCGGCGCCGCCCTGACCGGCGGGTACCCGGAGCCGCTGGCTGAGGCGCTGATGACGCTGGTCAAGAACGCCGCCCTGCCCGCCGAGCTCCTCGACGAGATACCGCGGGGGACCACGGTGCTCGGCGACTTCCCTGTGCTGCTCGCGGAGAGCCTCGTCAGCGCCTACGAGCACCGTGCCCAGACTGAGAACGGGCGCAAGGGCCTCACCAAGACCCTGATCGAGCTAGCGCACCGCCTGGCCGACACCGGCCGGGCCAGCGAGGCACTCGGCGCGGCGCGGCGTGCCGTGACCCAGGCGGCTCAGCTGGCCGACCCAGGCGACTGCGTCGAGCGCGCGGCCACTGCCCTCAGCCGGGCCGAAACCGCCCTGGGCGGCGCCGGAAATACGGCACAGAACTGAAATGTCAGCACCTGGTGAAGTCTGGCGTCAATCCGGAACTTATGGTTAGCTCGGTAAAGTGTTGCGGACGGGCAAGGAGTACCTCGAGAGCCTGCGCGACGGGCGCCGCGTCTATGTAGGAAAGGAGCTCGTCGAGGACGTTACGGCGCATCCGGCCTTTGCAAGGGCAGCTCAAACGCTTGCGGGCATTTACGACTTCAAAGCTGATCCCGCCAATTACGACACGATGTCCTATGAGGAGGACGGAGCCAGGCACAGCTCCTACTTCTTACGGGCCAGAGACAGGGACGAACTGGCGAGAAGATCGGCGGCGCACAAGCGGATCGCTGACCTGAGCTATGGCCTGCTGGGCAGGTCGCCGGACTACGTGGCGAGCTTCGTGACCGGCATGGCCGCCGTTCCTGAAGTCTTCGGGGAAAGCGCCGGCCGCCTCATCGCCTACTGGCGCCACTTGCGCAACGAGGATCTCTACGCCGCCCATGCGATAATCGCGCCGCAGGCGGCACGCGATCCCGCCTACTATGAGCGGGCCAACCTGCCCGTGCCCGCCTTGCGGGTCGTCGGCGAGAACGACGCGGGGGTCGTGGTCCACGGCATGAAGATGCTCGCCACCGGGGCGGTGCTGGCGGACGAGATCTGGATCGGGAACATACTCCCGCTCGCTCCGGAGAACCAGGCCGAGTCGATCACGATGGCCATTCCCTGTGATCTGGCCGGTGTCTCCCTTTGGTCGCGCAAGCCATTCGAGCCTGGTGCGGCCAGCCAGTTCGACAACCCCCTGAGCTGGCGTTTCGACGAGACCGACGCGATGGTCTTGTTCGACCAGGTGCTAGTCCCCTGGGAGCGGGTGTTCGTCCGCAACGACGTGGCGCTGTCCCGCGAGTTGTACTTCCGTACTCCCGCCCACTCTTACGGCAACCACCAGTCAGCCGTCAGGTTCCACTCGAAGCTGGAGCTGCTCGCGGGGGTGGCGAGCCGGATGGCGCAGTCCACCGGAGCCGACCAGGTACCTGCCGTCCGAGAGACGCTCGGCCGGCTCGCTTCTCAGGAGGCGCTGCTCGCCGGGCTCATCGACGGGCAGCTGTGGGCTGCCGAGTCCTGGGGAGATTACGTCAGCTATAACCGCCGCTCGATGTACGCGGCGATGAACTGGTGCGTCGAGCACTACTCGAGCCTCATCGACGTGCTGCGCGAGCTGTGCGGCGGCGGTGTCATGCAGATGCCGGCCGACAGCTCGGTCATCGGGGACGATGGGCTCGGTCCGCTGTTCCGCGAGTTCTGGCATACTCCGCAGCTCGACGCGGTCGAGCGGATGAAGCTGCACCGGCTGGCGTGGGAACTGGTCGGCTCGGAGTTCGCCGGCCGCCAGCTGCAGTACGAGAGGTTCTACGCCGGAGCCGGGTTCATCGTGCGCGGCCACAACTTCCGTGAGGCACCCTGGGACAGGTTCCACGGCATCGTCGACGACTTGCTCGCTTCGTATACCTACCAGGCGTGAGATGGCCGCGATAGGAGGCTCGACCAGATGACCACCGCTGGCCCTCGGCCAGGGATCGTGTCCATCGACCAGCTACGCCAGGCAGGCGCCGAAGGCTTCGGCAGCGCGCTGGCGGCCAAGTCCTTGTACCCGGACTCGCAATTCGAGGTCATCTTGGTACGCGGCCCGAACCAGCGCAACGACTTTCACATCGATCCCTACGACGAGCTCTTCATCCAGCTCGAGGGCACGATCAGGGTGGACACCCGGGAGCCGGGCAGCGGCCCGCGGCGCAATCTCGTCCAGGCCGGCGAACTGCTCGTCGTCCCGGCCGGCGTCCCGCACTCGCCGCTTCGGCCGGCCGGCACCTGGGGAGTTGTCGTCGAGATCCGCCGGGCGGAAGGCGATGTCGAGGCCGTCGAGTGGTACTGCGATCGGTGCGACGCCCTCATCGAGCACACGGACATGCGGTCGTCGCAGATGATCGAGAGCCTCGGCGCGCTGCTCGCCGAGTTCCAGGCCAGCGAACAGCGCCGGACCTGCCGATCCTGCGGCGCCGTCCTCGCCCGGCCAGGGCCGTTTGTCCTGGGCGAGCAGGCATGAGGAGCGGCCAGGGCAGCGGGCCAGGGGGGTCGCACCCGAAGGCCGGCAGCCGTCCGGTTGTCGTCGATTGCCACACCCATACGCTTCCCCGGCACTGGTTAGACCTGGCCGAGCGTTATGGCGATGACCGCTGGCCGGTACGACAGCAGGTCGACGACTGCACCGCCGACCTCTTCGTCAGCGGCAGGCACTTCCGCACCGTGCCGCATACCTGCTGGGACGCCGGGGCTCGCCTTGAGTACCTCGATGCCAACGGCATCGGCAGGCAGTGGCTGTCCGTCACGCCCGTGATGTTCAGCTACTGGGCTCCGCCCAGGCAGTGCGCGGAGATGGCACGGCACGTGAACGAGAGCATCGCCGAGCTGGCCGGTCACGCGCCTGACCGCTTCACCGGCCTGGCCACGCTGCCCATGGGCGACCCTGACCTGGCGATCGCCGAGCTTGACCGGGCGGTCACCGACCTCGGACTGGCCGGCGTCGAGATCGGCACGAATATCGCCGGGCGGGAACTCGACGATCCGATGCTGCGCCCGGTGTTCGAGGCGATCGCGTCGCTGAACGTGCCGGTGTTCATCCACCCGTGGGACGTCAGGGGCGCCGGCCGGCTGTCGGCGTACAACGCGATGTACACGATCGGGATGCCGACAGAGACCGCGTACGCGGCGCTCGCGCTGCTGATGGGCGGCGTGATCAGCGCGGTGCCTGGCCTTCGGGTGCTGCTGGCTCACGGCGCCGGCGCGCTCGCCTGGCTGCTCCCCCGTATCGACCGCGGCTGGGCTACCTGGCCGCACCTGCGGGGCGGTGCGCCAGCGGCGCCGTCCGCGCTCACCGGCCAGCTGTGGGCGGACTCGCTGGCCGGCGACCGCGCCAATGTCGAGCTGGCGGCGAACCGTCTCGGCTGGGACCACGTGGTGCTCGGCAGCGACTACCCGTTCCCGTTCGGTGACCAGAACGCCGCTGACTCCGTCCGCGCCTGCGGCTTCGGCGCCGATGCCGAGAGCGCGATCCTGTCGGCCAACTCGCTGGCCCTGCTGCACGGGCCGGCCCCGGCGAACCGAGGTGATGAGTGAGCGACATGACAGGTCAGGCCGCTGGCACGCCCGAGGCACGGCTGCGGGTACTCGGGCTCACGATCCCGCCGGCGCCTCCGCGCACGGGCAACTTCGTCAGCAGCGTGCTCGTCGGCGACCTTCTCTTCGTCTCCGGGCAGGGCAGCCACGACCATCTCGGCAAGGTCGGCGTCGACCTCGACGAGGAGACCGCCTATGAGGCGGCCCGCGAGGCCGCGCTGCGGCTACTCGGCCTGGTGCGCGAGGAACTGGGGTCGCTTGACCGCGTCCAGCGGATCGTCAAGCTGCTCGGCTTCGTCAACTGCCAGCCTGGTTTCACGCGCAATCCCCAGATCATCAACGGCGCGTCCGACCTGCTGGTCGAGATCTTCGGCGAGGCGGGCAGGCACGCGCGGTCGGCGATCGGGGCCATCGCGCTACCGCACGACTTCGCGGTCGAGATCGAGATGGTGGTCCAGGTAGCACTCCAGGGGGTCTGATGGATCTAGGGATCGCCGGGCGGACAGCCGTGGTCTGTGCCTCGACTTCCGGGCTTGGCGAAGCCACCGCCAGGGCGCTCGCCGCCGAAGGCGCCCGGGTGGCCGTCTGCGGCCGCCGGGGCGACCTCGCCGGGAAAATCGCCGCCGAGTTGCCTGGCGCGATCGGGGTCGAGGTCGACCTCACCCAGCCTGGCGGGCCCGCGGCCCTGGCATCGGCGGCACTGGCCGCCTTCGGCCGGGTGGACATCCTGGTCCTGAACAGCCCGGGCCCGCCGCCCGGTGGCTCGACCGACATCGACGACGTTGCCATCACCAAGGCGATGGAGTCGCTGGTCCTGCCGCACCAGCGGCTCGTTGCCAGGCTGCTCCCCGGCATGCGCGAGCGCGGCTGGGGCCGGATACTAGCGCTGGCCTCGGTAGGCGTGGTCGCCCCGATCCCGAGCCTGGCGCTGTCGAACATCGGCCGGGCCGCCCTGGGCGGCTACCTCAAGACCCTCGCGAACGAGGTCGCCCGTGACGGCGTCACGGTCAACCTGCTGCTGCCAGGCCGGATAGCGACGGCCCGCACGGCGGCTATGAACACTTACCGCGCCGCCCGCGAGGGCGTGGACGTCGAGGAGTTCGCGGCCCGGGCGCAAGCCGCCATCCCCGTCGGCAGGTTCGGCCGCCCGGAGGAATTCGGCGCGGTGGCGGCCTTCTTGTGCGGTCAGCCCGCCTCGTACATCACGGGCACCGCGGTGCGGTGCGACGGCGGCAGCGTCCCAACCCTGTGACCGTTCGGCAGGTGACCCCGATGATCAAGTCCCGCCCGGCCGCGCACTCGCACGGCCCCGTGATCGACTACCCGCGCGACACGACCGTGCACGAGGTCTTCGCGGCGGTGGCCAGCGCGGCGCCGGAACGGGAGGCCCTGCTGACACCCGACCGCACGGTAACGTACGGAGAACTTGACGCGTCAGCCACCGCGCTTGCCCGCGCACTGGCGGCGGCCGGAGTGAGCCCGGCGGATATCGTCGCGGCGCGATGCGGCCGCGGCATCGCCTGGGTCACCGCCTACCTGGCCACGCTCAAGGCAGGCGGCGCCTTCCTGCCGGTCAGCGAGAAAGAGCCGCCGATGCGGGCAGCTCTGCTGGTCGCCGACAGCGGTGCCACGGCCGTCATCACCGATGCGGATGAGTCCCTCGGCGAGATACCGCACCTGCGCACGGCGGACGCCGGCCCGGCGGCTACGGCGCTGCCATCCTGCCTGCCAGGCGAGCAGCCGGCGTATGTCCTTTACACCTCGGGCTCGACCGGCACTCCGAAGGGAGTGCTCGTCACCCACCGCAATGTGATGCGCCTGGTCACCGACCCAGGGGTGGCCGACTATTCGCCCGCCATGCGCGTGCTCCAGACCACCGCGGTCTCCTTCGACGTCACGACCTTTGAGATCTGGGGCCCGCTGCTCGCTGGCGGGTCGATCGTGCTCGTCGCCGACGACACGATCGTCAATCCCAGGCGGCTCGCGGCCGCGATCGAGCGCTTCCGGCCGACGACTTTGTGGCTCACCTCGCCGTTGTTCAGCCAGATCGCCAGTCAGGACAGCGCTCTTTTCCGGCCGCTGCGCGAGTTGCTCGTCGGCGGTGACGTGGTCGTGAGCCGGCACGTGGCCGCCGTACTCGAAGCCTGCCCTGGCCTGCGGGTAGTGAACGGCTACGGGCCGACCGAGAACACCACGTTCTCGACGGTGCATGTCATCACCGCCGACGACGTGACCGGCCCGATCCCGATCGGCAAGCCGCTGGCCAACTCGTCGGCCTACGTGCTCGGCCCCGACCGCGAGCCGGTGGCCGATGGCCAGGACGGCGAGATCTACCTGGGCGGCGACGGTGTCGCCGCCGGCTACCTCAACCGCCCTGAACTGACCAGGGCGCGATTCACGGCCGATCCGTTCCGGCCAGGCGGGCGGATGTACCGGACCGGTGACCTGGGCCGGTGCCGCCCCGACGGGGTGCTCGAATACCTCGGCCGCATTGACGACCAGCTGAAGGTGCGCGGTTACCGGGTCGAGCCAGGCGAGATCGAGCAAACGCTGCGAGCGCATCCGGACGTCATCGACGCCGTGGTCGTGCCGCACGAGCGGGACGACAACCTGGGCGGTAGGTTCCTGACCGGCTACGTGGCCTCTCGCGGCGAGGTAGACGAACACGAGCTCAGGGACTACCTGGCGGCGCGGTTGCCCGCGCAGCTGATCCCCGGTTTCCTCATCGTCGCACCTGAGCTCCCGCTGAACGCCCACGGCAAGGTCGACAAGTCGGCGCTGCCCGATCCGCTGGCGATGCCGGACCTGCTCGCCGAGTACATTGCTCCCCGGACTATCGCCGAAGAGCGCATCGCCGGCCTGTGGCAGCGGATCCTCGGCATCGAGAGCCCGGGAGCGCTTGACTCCCTGTTCGACTACGGAGCCGACTCCCTGGGCATCGCCCGCCTCGCGGCGGCGATGACGGACGAGTTCGGCCTCGACGTGACCGTCTCCGCAGTCTTCTCCCGTCCCACCGTCGAAGAACTCGCGGTGTTCACGTCAGGCGGCACTACCGGATCACCGCAAAGCTGACGACGCGCGCACCCGAACCCTGCTGCACACGTCCGCCGATCGAATGCCAAGTCCAGGCGCCCGGGCTGGTCCAGGCCCTCAGGTCTGGTGCAGATGCCCAGGCTGGTCCAGGCCCTCAGGTCTGGTGCAGATGCCCGGGCTGGTCCAGACCCCCCGGGCTGGTCCAGGCCCCGGCTTGGTCCTGACGACTTGGCCCGGGCGCCCGGGCTGGTTCAGACCCCTCGGGCTGGTTCAGACCCCTCGGGCTGGTCCAGATGTCGGGCCTGGTCCAGAAGACTTGGCCCGGGCATCCGGTCTGAGGCTAACCGCCGGGCGTTTGGTCCGCGATGAGCTGTCAAAGTCGCGGGACTGGGGCTTATTTGCCCGGAGCAGTGCTCGCCTTAAGGGCGCTTCGGTTCCTGCGGGAGGGTTTTCGGATTCCTGGTGGAAGGTGTTCATGTTGTGGAGCCCTGCCGTGTTATTCAACGAAAAATCTCCACAACAGTAAAAGGCTCCCTCAGGAACCCGAGACAACTCCACGATCATGACGAAAGTGCTCCCGTAAACGAAAACTCTCCACCCAGAAACAACGCCGCCTCGCCTGAATTCATCCTGGAAGCAATTGATCATGGAAGAAGGCGCGGTGCCAGTCGCGGCGCCGGATCAGGTCCTGGCGAGTCGTCCGCGCTGGCGCCTGAGTTGCTGACAAGGCGGAAGCGGCTGATGTGATTGCCGGGACCACCGCACGGGGCACCTGGATGCGGAATGCAGGTCAGAGCATGATCAAAATAAGATTGGCGGCGTGCCCAGAAGGCGGAAACTCGCCGGCCAGCGCGGTGGTAGCGCTGGCCGCGGTCGCGCCCCTAATCGGCGTGCAGGACGTAGAGCCAGGACTGCGGCGTGGAGAAGGGCTCGACCCGGCCTACCCGCATGCCCGCCGCGGCGAACAGGTCCTCGTATGTCTCCTTGGTGTGCAGTTCGATGCCCATCAGGGCATGGGCCAGCTCGAACGCGATCGAGAAGACAGGCAGGCGGCTCTGGCTCTCGGCTGACGCGCGGAGCATCGTGTCGCCGAACACGAAGGTGCGCGCCTTGGGAAAGGCTTCGCGCATCCTGGGCAGGATGGCGGAGCGGCTGGCCCGGCTGGCGAGCAGGTCGTGCAGCAGGAAGAAGCTCATCACCGTGTCTACCTCGCGGTCCCCGATTACGCCGTCGGGCCGGCCAGCGGCGCCGATGATGTCGAGCACGTCGGCGTGGACGGCCTGAACCCGGTCGGCCAGGCCGGCCGCTGCTACGTCCCTGCGCGCCATTTCGGTCGCCGGGGCGCTGATGTCGATGCCGACGCCGCGAGTGCCGGGACGGGCCGCTACGACCCGGCTGACCCTGGCGCAGTTGCCGCTGCCCAGATCGGCCAACGTCTGGAACTCGACGCCCGCGAGCACCTCGTCGAGCAGCGACGCGAACATGGACTGATCGACCTGCGCCGATCCGAGTGCGACCATCGACTCCTCGCGGTGCACCTCACCGGGCACGTAGCGGCGCTCGCCGAGGCTCAGCTGGCCCGCGTTGGCGAATACCTCGTGATATCCGCCGACGGCCCAGGTGAAGTACCCGCGCGACCGCGCCATGTCCCGGCCGGCCTCAGTCGGAGTGAAGACGCCGTCGGTGGCCTTGAGGTACCCGCAGTCGGCGGCGGCCCTCAGCACCGCGATGACCCGCGGCGGGTCGGCGCCGGCGGGGAGGATCGCGGCTAGATTCGGGACGGACACGCTCTCACCGCGTCCGATCGGCTCAAGCAGACCGACCCGGTCGAGCGCGAATACCACGTTCGCGGCGACGTAGCCGTTGAAGGCATCAGCAGGATCGATGGGCGTGGCGGTCTGCCCGTGCCACTCGTCCGGGATGGGATGGCGGTTCGTCAAGATGGATCCAATCCGTCCGTGACCAGCGAGGAAACGGCATCATTTCCTCCTTCAGTACTATGGGCGATTAGCCGGGCAAGCGCGGAGGGAGTCGGGCTCAGCAAGAATTCCCCGAGCGAGATATCGGCTCCGAGTCTCGACTTGATCCGGTTGAGCACTCGCAGCGCGAGCAGCGAATGCCCGCCCAGGTCGAAAAAGCCGTCATCAGGGCTGACCGCGCCCCGGGACAGTACCTCGGAGAACAACGCGCACAATGCCTCTTCTGCTGGCCCGTCAGGCGGGCGGCCGAACGAGGTGGCCTCGGGTACGGGCAGGTGCCGCACGTCGGCCTTCCCGTTCGGCGACAGGGGCATGCGGTCGAGAATGACGACCGCCGACGGCACCATGAACTCAGGCATCCGCTCCCGGCAGTGCTGGCGCAGCTGCCGCGACACCAGCCCGGTCCGCCTGGCCCTGAGCGGGTCACTGGTGACGCCCGGTGGTGCGGCGCGCGGTGCGGGTATCCGGGCCGACGGCGACTGTCCGGCGGTGATGACGACATCGAAGCGATCGCCGTCGTGGACCAGTTCCACGGACGCCGCTCTTGGCAGCCGGTGCGGCAGGGCAGAGAAGTAGCCGGCGTCGATGCCGAGGCTCTCATCAGGGCCAGCGGAGCCACGTTCGGCCGCGCTGTGAACATCGGCGACGATCAGGAAGCCGTCGTCACGCAACGCTGCCAGTGCTCCGTCGATGATCTGCTCGACGTAGGAAAGGGTGGGGCAGTGCTGAGTCACCGAGTCCACGATCACCGCGTCGAACGACCGCTCCCTGAAGCCGCGGAAGTCAGTCGCCTCGCGCGTCAGAACCGTGACGCCCGGCCGGTCCGCGAGGTCCGGCGCCACGCGGAGGGTATCGACGGCCGCGGACGAGAAATCAGTCGCGACGTATCGGTCGCAGTCGCCCGACAGACGGCGCACCAGCGCGCCGGCGCCGCATCCGATCTCCAGCACGCGCTTGGGCCGGTGCGCGGCGAACCGCGCGAGCACCGTCGGGTTAACCGCCATGCTGGCGGGCTCGGGTTCCCCGCTCTCCCGCCAGTGCTGGTCGAACCAGCGCTGGCAGTCACGCACATGCTCCCGGCTCAACTGGCCGTCGGCCGGGCTTTCGCCGGTGAGCGCCGAGTCCGACGGCACCACGTAGGCGAAGATCCGGCGATCGCCCTGGGAATCCTCGCGCACGGCGACGCTCACCTGCCCGACCGATGGATGCCTGGCGATCGTCGCCTCGACCTCGCCGAGCTCGACCCGGAACCCTCGGAGCTTGACCTGGTCGTCGACTCTGCGAACGAACTCCAGGCTGCCGTCGGGCAGGAAGCGGGCCAGGTCGCCGGTACGGTACAGCCGCGTGCCCTGGCCGAACGGATTAGCGATGTACCGGGACGAGGTCAGGGCGGGCTGGCCCAGGTAGCCCCTGGACACTCCGGCGCCTCCCAGGTACACCTCGCCGGGCACGCCGACCGGGACCGGGCGCAGCCACGCATCGAGCACGTAGGTCTGGGTGTTCCACACCGGCCTGCCGATCGGCAGCGGCGCCTCGATCTTGCCTGAGTACTGGGAGAACGTGGCGTTGATCGTCGTCTCAGTGGGGCCATAGACGTTGAACAGCCGACGCCCGTGAGCCCACCGGTTCACGACGGCAGGCGCCCCGGCCTCACCTCCGATGATGATCGTCCCCAGCCGTGGCAGTGACGCCTGCGGGAGCGAGGCCAGCACCGAGGGGACGGCGGCGAGCTGGGTGATCTCGCGCTCGGCGAGCACGTCGGTCCACGGAACGGTCATAGCCTGACGGGGCAGGATCACCAGTTCGCCGCCACGGACCCAGGTAATCCAGATCTCCGATGCCGAGGCGTCGAAGCAGATCGAGGCTACTTGCAGGACCCGGGAGCGCGGCCCGAGCCCGAACGTTTCGCTCTGAAAAGCGATCACGTTTGTCAGGCCCTGGTGGATGACCTGCACGCCCTTGGGGCGCCCGGTGGACCCGGAGGTGTAGATCACGCAGGCGAGGTTGGCTGGCGATACCTTGACGGCGAGGTCGCGGTCGGGCCACGCCGCGTCAGCCACGGGATTGAAGCGCACTACCCCGGCCCCGCGCAGGTCGATCGCCAGCCCGTCCTCGACGATCGCCAGCTCGCAGGCGGCATCTTCGATCATGAGCGCGATCCGCTCGGCCGGGTAGTCGGGATCAAGCGGCAGGTAGGCGGCTCCCGCCTTGACGATCGCGAGCATCCCGACCAGTACGTCAAGACCGCGCCCGGCACACAGGCCCACCACTACCTCAGGGCCGGCGCCGAGCGAGGCAAGCCTGCGGGCGAAGCGATTCGCCCTGGCGTTCAGCTCGGCGTAGGTGACCGAGCCGAACGACCCGGATACCGCGACCGCGCGCGGTGTTCGCGCGACCTGGGCTTCGAAGATGCTGGCGACCGTGGCGGACGGTACTTCATGCCAGGTGTCGTTCCAGTCGGCGAGCTGCTCGCGCCGGGCGTCCGGCGACAGCAGCGACAGCTCCGACAGCCGCCCGCCCGTCGTGACCTGCTTGAGTACCCGCACGAACGCATCGGCAAAGCGCTCCATGGTCGGCCGCTCGAACAGCTCGGTCGGGTAGATCACCCGACCGCAGATCCCGTGCGCGGCCGGCCAGCAGAAAACCTCCACGTCGAGGTGGACCGTGTCATCGTGCCCCTCGAAGTGCTCGACCCGCAGGCCCTCGAGCGTGAGCACGCGGCCGGTATGCTCTTCGGCCAGGATCTGGAAGCCGACCTGGACCAGCGGGTTCCGGCTTGGGTCACGCACCGGGTTCAGTTCCTGCACCAGCCATTCGAAGGGCAGGTCCTGGTGGTCGAAAGCGCCGAGGACGGCGTCGCGCGCCCGCTCGACCAGGTCACCGAACGCCGGGTCGCCCGAGCAGTCGACGCGCACGGCGAGGTTGTTCACGAAGCACCCGATGAGCCCTTCCCACTTGGCCTTGTATCGGCCGGCCGCCGGAACGCCGACCACGATGTCAGTCCCGCCCGTGTAGCCGGCCAGCAGCGCATCGAAGGCTGCGAGCATCACGATGAAGAGCGTGGCGCGGCGCCTGGCACCCAGCGATCGCAACAGCCTCACGGTGGCCGCCGGCACTTCGAACGGCACCGACCCGGCGGAATAGGTGGCGATCGGAGGGCGCGGATAGTCGGTCGGGAGCTCGAGCGCGTCAGGCATCCCGCGCAGGCGCTCGCGCCAGTACTCAAGCCAGTCAGCTCGCCTCTCACCGTCGGCCAGCATGGACCGCTGCCACTCGGCGAAGTCCGAGTACTGGACCTCAAGCGGCGGCAACGGCGAGGGCTTGCCGGCCGAGAAAGAGCGGTAGAGCGCGTCGAGCTCGCGCCGGAGCACGCCCAGCGACCAGCCATCGCTCGCGGCATGGTGCACGACCAGGATCAGGACATGATCGGCATCGCGAAGGCGCAGTAATCTCGCCCGGAGCATCCGGCCCTCAGCCAGGTCGACCGGTACGAGCACCTCGTGCGCGGCCAGCCGGTGCGCCTCGGCGACAGGGTCGGCGGCCCGGGCGATGTCCTCTGGCACGAGCGTGACGGGGTACGGCGCGATGGTTTCCAGCCACGGCTCGCCGTCCTCTGTGACGAAACGGGTGCGCAGCACCTCATGCCTGGCAACGACCGCGGCGAGCGCCGAAGATAGCGCCGCGACGTCGAGATCGCCAGCCAGGCGGTACACGCACGGCAGGTTATAAAAGGGGTTGCCAGGCGCCAGCTGACCGAAAAACCACATGCCTCGCTGGACGAAAGACAATGCCCGCCGACCGGACGGTTCAGCCATTGTCCCGGCTCACTCTGCGAACTTGTCCGGCGAGTACTGCGGGATCGGCGACCAGGGACGGGCAGCCTGCGGCAGTCCCGCCCAGCGCACCAACCCGAACCGGCGCAGGTCGAGAACCAGGTCGATCACGTCGTCGGTGCTCATGCCGAGTTCGGCGGCGAGGTCGCAGGCCGGACGCGTGCCGTCAGCCAGGCCGAGCAGCCTGGCGCGCAGCGGGTCGCCCTGGCGTGCGGTTCCGGTCGCTCCTGGCGCCTGGAGGCCGACCCGGCCGAGTGCGGTCTGGACCCGTTCGGGGCACAGCCTCGAAAGGTCAGGGGCATCAATCTCCAGATCGCCGATGAAGAGCCGGTCGAGCCGCGAGCCATACAGGCAGTCGAGCGCCTCATCGGGCCGCTCCACGATGGGCATGCCGCGCAGGTTGAACGAGGTGTTGAGCACGAGCGGCAGCCCGGTCTGCGCCTCGAACGCCTCGATGACCGCGCGGAACGGTCCCGGGTTATCCTCAGCTACGGTCTGCACCCGGCACGTGCCGTCGACATGCACGATTTCGCTGATGAGGTCGCGCCGGGACTCGACCACCGGGCATACCAGGAGCATGAACGGGCTCTCGGACGCGGGCATCTCAAACCATTTGCTCGCATGCTCGGCGAGCACCGAGCCGGCGAACGGCCGGAAGGACTCGCGGAATTTCACCCTGGCGTTCAGCCGGTCCTTCATTCCCTTGATGCCGGGATGGCACAAGATCGACCGGGCGCCGAGTGACCGCGGCCCGAATTCCGCGCGGTCACTGAACCAGCCGACGATCTCACCGCGCGCGATCGCTGCCGCTGCCGCGGCCGCGAGACCTCCCTGTCCGTCGTGCTCACGCGCTCGCAAACCCCACTGGCTGGCAAGACCAGGCAGGTCGGCGCCGGTGACGCGAGGCGGTCCCAGGTAGACATGCCGGAGTGCGTGCCCTTGGGCGGGCGAGCCGCCCATCAGGTTGTGGTGGGCATACAGCGCCGCGCCCACGCAGTTGCCGTCATCGGTCGCGGCCGGATAGACGAACAGCCGGTTGATGTCGATCTCCCGCAGGATCCTGGCATTCAGGCTCGAGTTCAGGAACGACCCTCCGCACGCCACCAGGGATCGGCTATCGCCCAGCGCGAGAACATGCCTGGTCAGGTGCAGCACGGCGTCCTCGAACTCCGCCTGCACCTGAGCCGCGAGGTCGTAATGCCGCTTGTCGAAACCAGAGCGAGGCGGGCGCGGAATGAGCCTGAGCTCGTCGCCTTCGCGCGCGGCGAACCCGAGATCGACGAGTGACTCGGCGGTCCGGTCGAATCGCAAGCCGCCATCAGGCGCGAGTTCGCAGAAGAGGCTGTCCGAGCTGAACCGCTTGCCGTAGGACGCCAGGCCCATTGTCTTCCCGGCGTCGTCATATACCGTGCCGTGCTCACGGAACCCGAGTGCCAGGGTGACGACCCGGTAGATCTCCCCCACTCCGGACAGCTCCGCAGGTACCCAGATGTGGCCATCCCGCCGGTAGCCCGCGGCCCGTTCCGAGTCGCGCACCGTGCGCATGAGTACTTCCGGAGCCGAGCCCATGCGCAGTCTGAACGCTGTCTCCCGCTCGCGCCCGCCGCCGACCAGAGACCCGTAGGCGTCGATGATCAGCGCGGTGGCCTCGTCGAAGCCGGAAGAGTAGAAGGCGGCGCTCGCGTGCGCCAGATGATGACCGGGATGCGGCAGCGCAAGCCAGCGATCCCGGCGGGCGAGTAATCCGAGTATGCCCGGCAGCGCCGCCTCATCCTCTTCGTCGCGGGACTCCGTCGACGTCGCGATCCAGCCGTCAATCTCGCAATACGTGACTCCGGCGGCCATGAGGACCTCGTCAGTCAGGTCGGCCATTGCGGCCGCGTACGCGTAGGCAGGCACGGTACCGCGCTTGACTCGCGTGGTCCGCTCCAGGGCTAAGGCAAAGCGGACGACTCCGTCTTCGACCAAGCACATGCTGCTGTCGTGACTCAGGTTGAAGCCGACGACCCGGGTAGTAATGACAACCCCCAAGTAACTATTGGCTGCAAGAAAGGCCAGACAGTCAGAGGAACGCTCGGTCAGGTCAGGGAAATCGCGTCTCGCCAATCACGATGATGCGCACCACCCGGTCGGTGAGATTATATCCGGAATTAAGCCGTCAGTGTCAATACTTCAGGTGAGCTTTCGTCCCTGACAGGGCGCAATGAGTAGTTGCAGAGCGAATGCGAGAGAATCGTCGGAAGACGCCGATTCGGAGCTACTAGAGGGTTTCGGACGTTATGTGAGTTTTGTTAGGTTATCGTTATCGTCCGGCGGAGACCCGGCCGGGAAAAGACGGCATGGAGCGGCGGCAACACCAGTGCGCGAATTGATACCCATTTCCCGGCATCAATTCGCGCATTCATGGTACCCGGGCCTTGCCGCGACCTGCACGCGTCACGCCGGCCGCAGCCGCACCGGGCTGGATCTGACCGGCGGCCCGGAAGCCCGGACCCGGCCGCAGCCGCACCGGGCTGGATCTGACCCCCGGCCTGGAAGCCCGGACCCGCATGAGCGCGGGACGGCTCGGTGCCGGGCAAGCGAAGGTCAAGGCATGCCTCCGGGCAGGCGAGCCCGCGAGGCCTTTTTCAAATTCATGATCTTTGATTACATTCCCCCCGATGGGGGATCTGCTCGGGTAAGGACACGAGCCTTCGTGGCGAACTTGACCGGTGAGAAAGGTACCCCGATGACTGACGAGCCTCGTGCTGGCTTGCGCCGCCGATGGGTGCTGGTGCTGCTGCTAGTGCCTCTGGTGGCGACGCTGGTACCAGAGCTGTACAACTTCACCTCTCCGTCTATCGGCGGCATGCCGTTCTTCTACTGGTGGCAGCTGCTCTGGGTCGGCGGCGTCGCCGTGTGCGTGGCAATCGTCTATCTCGCGACGAGGAGTGCTCGATGACTCCCGCGTTCAACTCGTTCGAGTTCGTCGTCGTCGTGGCCATGTTCGCCGTGGTGACGGGGCTCGGCTTCGTCGCGACCCGGTGGCGCCGCGGCACGACGCTGGCCAGCGTCGAGGAGTGGGGGCTCGGCGGCCGCAGGTTCGGTACCGCGGTCACCTGGTTCCTCATCGGCGGTGACCTGTACACCGCGTACACGTTCGTTGCGGTACCTGCCCTGCTGTTCGGGGCTGGCGCACTCGGCTTCTTTGCTGTGCCTTACACGATCGCCGTGTTTCCCCTGGTGATGTTCGCCGCGGCGCGGATGTGGTCGGTCTGCCACGAGCACGGCTACGCGACCGCCGCCGACTTCGTTCGCGGCAGGCACGGGTCCGCGCTGCTGGCGCTGCTGGTAGCGATCACCGGCATCGTCGCGACCATGCCGTACATCGCGCTTCAGCTGACCGGGATCAAGGCCGTCATCGAGGTCATGGGCATCGGCGGGGACTGGCCGCTGTGGATCGCGTTCGTCGTGCTGGCTGCCTACACCTTCACGTCAGGGCTGCGCGCGCCCGCGCTGATCGCGTTTGTCAAAGACATCCTGATCTACGTCATGGTGCTCGTTGCCGTCATCTACATTCCGTACAAGCTCGGCGGATATGACGTCGTTTTCCACCGGGCCAGCAGCGCGCTTTCCGCCAAGGGGCTGAGCACGCTGCTGAGCGGTTCCCAGTACCTGGGCTATTCGACGCTGGCGCTCGGCTCGGCGCTCGCGTTGTTCTTGTACCCGCACGCGGTGACTGGCGTGCTCGCGGCCCGCGGCAGGGACGTCGTGAAAAAGAACATGTCGTTGCTTCCGGCCTATTCGCTGATGCTCGGATTTATCGCGCTGCTCGGCTACATGGCGCTGGCCGCGGGCGTGAAGCCCGTCGGCGGCACGGCAACGGCGCCCGACACCAACACCATCGTCCCGGTACTGTTCAACAGCGAGTTCCCGCACTGGTTCGCCGCGATTGCCTTCGGCGCGATCGCCATCGGCGCCCTCGTTCCCGCGGCGATCATGGCGATTGCCGCGGCCAACACGTTCGCTCGCGATATCTACCGGCCGTACTTCAGGCCGAACGCCAGCGACCGCGAGGAGGGGATGGTCAGCCAGATTGCCTCGGTGATACTCAAGCTCGGCGCGGTCGCGGTGATTGTCAGCCTGAAGCTGACCTTCGCGCTGGAATTCCAGCTCATCGGCGGCGTCGTGGTCATCCAGATCCTGCCGGCCGTGGTACTCGGCCTGTACACCCGGTGGTATCACCGCTGGGCGCTGGTGGCCGGCTGGATCGTGGGCATGGGCCTGTCCGTCTACATGCTGTACGTCACGCCGGGCAAGACGACGACGCATTTCGGCAGCGCATCGTTCGCGTTCTCCACTTGGGGACTCAACACCACGATGACGATCTGGACGGGGATCATCGGGGTGGCCGCGAACCTGGTGGTCGCTACCGCGCTCACGCCGCTGCTGGCCCGGATACCCCGCGGCCGCGACGAGACAAGGCCAGGCGACTACCTGGCGGAGGAGGCGCCGCCGATGCCGGCCGGACCGGAACCGGTTCCCGGCCAGGCCTGAGCGAAGTCAGCTCCGGGTCAGCTTTCCGAGCAGGATCTCGCTCGCGAACTCGGCCTGCCCGAGTTCGTTCGGGTGGAAGCCATTCAATATTGAGCTTCGAGACATTGGCCACGCCGCCAGCCCCTAGCGGGTCGCAGCCGCTCCGCGCTGGATTATTGGTGAGTACCAGCCGTCAGCACCGCAATCGCCGCATCTGACCGGGAAAACGTGGCATGCTCGCTCTGGTCCGGAGTTCTGGGTCGCGATGGGGGACGCATGGCAAGTCTGAGGCGAGGCGACTGGTGGCTGATCGGCGTCAGCGCGGGCCTGACCATCGTGGCCGCGGTGACGAGCTATACCCCGTCAGGACAGATCGCTCCCTTCATCGCCGCCGCGCTCGCCCTGGCTGTCCTGGCTGCCCTCGTCGGCCGGGCGGTGGACGGACTTGGCGACCGCCTCGGATCGGGAGCCACCGGGGTGGTGCAGTCAGCCCTCGGCAATATCCCGGAACTGCTGTTCGGGATCTTCGCGCTGCGCAAGGGCCTGGTGACGGTTGTCCAGGCCACCCTGGTCGGCTCAATCTTGTCGAACGTCCTGCTCGTACTCGGCCTCGCCTTCATTGTCGGCGGCCTGCGCCACGGCACCCAGCGATTCTCAGCGGAAGGGCCCCGCACAATCTCGCTGCTGCTTGTGCTGTCGGTGGGCATACTTATCATCCCGACAATCACGGCCAGGCTGAGCCTGCCGGCGGCTGCGCACGAGCGGGTGCTGTCCGATGTGGCGGCGATCGTCCTGCTGGCCGTATTCGCGCTGTCGATCCCGGCATCGCTGCGCCGCGCCGACGCCGGGGCGGATCAGGAGCAGCCTCCAGGGCAGGCCGCCGGAAACGGCCGCGGTGAGACCCGGTGGCCGCTCTGGCTGGCCATCGGCATGCTCGCTGCCGCCGGCGTAGCCGCCGCGCTCGTATCTGACTGGTTTGTCAACTCACTGACGCCCGCCCTGTCCGCCCTGCATATCTCCCAGGCGTTCGCTGGCCTGGTGATCGTCGCGATCGCCGGCAACGCGGTCGAGAACTTCGTCGGCATCCAGCTGGCGGCGCGCAACCGGATGGACTACGCCCTGTCCGTCACGCTCCAGAGCCCCGCCCAGGTTGCCCTGGGCATCGCGCCGATGCTGGTCCTGATCTCTGCCGGGCTCGGCGGCGCGCGGCTGACCCTGGTTTTCCCGCCGCTCATGATCGTCGCCCTGGCCCTGACCGCGATCATCACCACGCTGGTGATCTTCGACGGGAGTTCCACCTGGATCGAAGGGACCTGCCTGACCGGTCTGTACGCCGTGATCGCCGCCGCCTTCTGGTGGGGCTGAGACCGCCCATCACCTCGGCACGGGCCGAGCGGCCTTCCGCCGCGAGTCTCGCACGGGGGTCACTGTACCTCCAGCTTCCCCAGATCGGCCGTGAGCAATGCCTGCGCCAGGTCTGTCGCGGCAACCGAAGCGTCGGCGGCCAGCGCCGAGTCCCTGGTGCCCGGGGGTCCGCTCGTCCTGATCAAGCGCAAGGAGCGAGCGGCCAGACCGGCGCGTTCGGTCTCATCGACGGTACCCATGACGTCGGACCAGGCGGCCAGCGCCGCCGCGGCGCCGAGCCTGGGGCCGTCGAGTGACTGCTCCACCGAGCTGGGCCCGCCATTGACCAGGGCGGTCCGCAAGCCATCGACGCGGGAAGGCTTGCCGTCCGGGCCGGACTGGAAGTCGCCGGCCCTGAAGTTGCACAGCGCGCTGAGCGTGACGTTAACAGACGGCAATCGCTTCAGGCTCGCCTCGGCGACGGCATCGACGAAACCGACGTCCCGGCTGGCCCCTGGCGACTTGGCCGCGATCCGCTTCGGCTCGACGCCTCGCAGTGCCGCTCCGCTGTCCAGTCCGACGGCCGCCGCGGTCGCGGCCAGCAGTTCGAGCCGCACCGCGCCAGGGGGATACAGTTCGCGGCGCTCGCCCATCGCGGCCTCGCCTTGCAGTTCTAGCTCGACCATCGCCCAGATCGCCCACTGGCCCATCATCAGCACGGAGAAGACGTCGGCGAAGACCTCCCTTGACCACCTCCCCCACCGGAGGACGTCGCCGGCCTGCCCGCCTGCCTCGCGTACCGCCTGCTCGACAAGCACCTGGTAGCCGTCCACCAGCGCGCGCCGGCCGGCCAGGTCGAACTGCACGCTGTGACCGACTTCGTGCGCCGCGTACACCAGCCACCAGGGCCCGGTGACGCAGGCCGGCTGAAGCCGTACGACCGATACCGGCAGCCGATTCAGATGGCCGACCAGGAAGGGCTTGTCGATATCGCTTTGCAAGCCGGCGGGCACCAGGTCGGCCGGAAACATCGCCGGCGAATACCTCGGCTCGATGAACGGCAGCGGCGGCGCTCCCGTCCTTATCCTGGCCAGCTCCCGTGCGCGCGCGAACACCTGGTGATAACAACTCCAGACGACCTCGTCGGCCGCGCTGATGACATCGGCTAGATCACCATCACGCTGGTCGAATTTCGCGGTGAAAAATTCTCTCACCCGGCGAAGCCAGAGCAGGCGAAGGTCAAATGTCCGGCAGGTCTCATAGATCTGGTCAAGCGGCGAGGAGAGATCGACCGCGTCCAGTCCGGCGCGGAGCTGATCAACCGCGGTCCGCACGACGGCATCAACAGCGTTGAGCTGCGACCTGTACCTGGTAGCCTCCGGGGCCGCTCGCCGCCTGGCAATCCATGTGCCGTGCTCGCCGTCCAGGCGCGCAAGCTCGACCTCGGTACGCTGCCGCCGGACTAGCGCGAGAGTCGTTGCCCTGGCGGCATCGCCTGAAGTACTCAACTATTTCCCTGAGCTCCGCCCCGTCAACCAGCCTGGCTGGATCGGCCAGCATCATCTCGAACCTGGACAACTCCGCCTTATGACCTCGCCGACCCGCGCGCCCGCAGCCAGTCACCGAAATCGCGCGCCACAATACGCTCGTCGTGGACTCCGGCGGCAGCCGGAGAGGCCAGCCAGACTATCGGCGGTCCCATGATCGCCGGGTCGAGCAGGCTGGCGCGCTGCGCGGCTCCGATCTCGTCGGGAATCATCCCCGTCGCGGTCGCGCCGCCCGGCAGCAGGATATTGGCGGTGACCGGTGTGCCGGCCAGGTCGGCCGCCATCACCCGGGCCAGGGCCTCCGCGGCGGCACCTGAGGGCCCGTAGGGGACAAACCCGCGGCGAGTCATCGTCTGCTCGCTCATCGAGATCGTGACCACCCGGCCACCGCCAGCGCTCAGCATGCGCGGCACCACCGCGCGGGCGGCCAGGAACGTCCCGGTCACCTTGGTTTCAAGCACGTCACGAAAACCGGCGGGCGGCACCTCCCAGAACGGTCGGGGCTCGGTCATGAACCGCGGGTTCACCGTCCGCATCCCGATCCCGGCATTGCAGACAAGCACGTCCAGGCCGCCGAGCAACCTCCAGGCGGTCTCGGCTGCCGCCGACACCGAACTGTCGTCGCGGACATCGAGTTCGATTCCCAGGGCTCCGGCGCCCAGCTCATCGGCGGTAGCCTGCGCCCGTCCCCCGTAGCGGCTCGTCACCGCCACCCAGGCGCCAGCCTCCGCGAGCGCCGCAGCCATGGCCCGCCCCAGGCCGCTCGTGCCGCCGGTCACCAGGACCCGGGTACCGCTCAGCTCCAACATCCAAACTCAGCTTCCCTGATACAAACTCAGCAGATACTGCCGGCCGCTCCCAGCCGGACGGCATGGCGGCGCCGGCGCGTACCCGAGCACGGCCGCGACCCGACCTCGCCATCCCGCCCCGGTCCCGGCGCCAGGCCATGGTCGCTACGGAATCCGGAGGCAACGCCGACCCTATAGCCACCCGCGGTTCCGCGGGTCTGCGCCCGGCTGCTGCCGCGAGAATAGGCGTGCCGCCGGGGAGCGTCAAGCGCGATCGAAAGTCTATTTCGGGAAATAGCCCGCCAGCGGCTCAGAAATATCTCGCAGTGGCGCTTCGAATCCTATATCGCACGCGTGGTACCACGTCGCGGCACTTGCCATCGGCGGGAGCATATCTGTTATCGTCATGCTGGGAACAGCTTAAGAGTTAACCGAATCCGGAAGGAAGGAAAGCTCACCTTGGAACCTCCCGCCGTCAGTCCTTCCCAGAGTGACCTCACCTTATCCCCGGACTTGCCCGGCGCGGACCAGCTTTCAGCCCCCGGCCCGCAGACCATCTTGGTCACCAGCTGGAATGGCCCGCTTAGCAACCTATTGCAACTCCAGCAGTCCGGTCAGATCCTTATCGCCTACGAATACGGCGACCGGCCGGCGGCGTCAATCTTCCTGTGGCATCAAGGTGGCGCCACCGAGCCCATCAGCCTGGGCTGGAATAGTTTCGCTGTCAACGCGGGCGACGCCATTATGTGGACGCTTGCCTCGCCGGCCAACGCCATCAAGATCGCCTGGCAGTACGCCTGAACGCCAGCCGCCGACGCCCCGCGCACGCGCCGCGGCGCAAGCCGGCCCGCAGTGCCAGGGCCGGGGCGGCGGCAAGCTGATGTTACTGACGGGTATTAGCGGGCAGGGTTCAGGTCATGACCGCTCAGCAGCAGGACGGGGTCCGTGATGTCGGTGAACGAGAGTCCCGCGAGGTGGCGGAAAAGGCCCGCGAGGCCGCGTGGCACCGGCCAAGTTTCGGCAAGCAGCTTTTCCTTGGCGACTTCCGGCCCGACCTGATCTACCCGCATCCGCGTCCGGGCGAGGACGCGCGCCGGGCCGGCGAGGAGTTCTGCGCCCGGCTGCGCGAATTCTGCGAGACCTCAGTCAACGGGGCGCAGATCGAGCATGAGGCCCTGGTACCTGACGAGGTGGTCAAGGGCCTGGCGGCGCTCGGCGCTTTCGGCATGAAGATCGCGCCCGAGTACGGCGGGCTCGGTCTGACGAACCTGTACTACAACCGCGCGCTCATGATCGCCGGCTCGGCCTCCCCCGCGGTGGCCGCGATGCTATCAGCGCACCAGTCGATCGGGGTGCCGCAGCCGCTCGCGCTGTTCGGGACGGACGATC
Source organism: Streptosporangiaceae bacterium (assembly GCA_035716545.1). GTDB lineage: Bacteria > Actinomycetota > Actinomycetes > Streptosporangiales > Streptosporangiaceae > Chersky-822. Next base: position 26,284 of record DASTJM010000002.1, on the reverse strand, counting down.
AGAAGCAGCGGTACCTGCCTCGTTGCGCGCGCGGAGACATCAGCGCGTTCCTGCTGACCGAGCCGGACGTCGGGTCAGATCCGGCCCGGCTGAGCATGACCGCGATACCGTCGCAGGGCGAATCGGAGTACGTGCTCGACGGCGTGAAGCTGTGGACGACCAACGGAGTCGTCGCGGACCTGCTCGTCGTGATGGCCAGGGTCCCGGCCAGCGACGGTCATCGGGGCGGGATCACGGCGTTCGTGGCGGAAGCCGGCGCGGAGGGCATCACGGTCGAGCGGCGCAACGCCTTCATGGGACTGCGCGGCCTGGAAAACGGCGTGACCCGATTCCACCAGGTACGGGTGCCGGCCGCGGACCGAATCGGAGAGGAAGGCCAGGGCCTCAAGATCGCCCTTACGACGCTGAACACGGGCCGGCTGTCACTGCCTGCCAGCTGCGTCGCGGCCGGGAAGATGGCAACGAAGTTCGCCAGGGAGTGGTCGCGGGAGCGCGTGCAATGGGGGCGCCCGGTCGGCGAGCACGAGGCGGTCGCCAAGAAGGTCTCCTTTATCGCTGCCACCACGTACGCACTCGAAGCCGTAGTCGAGCTGTCCAGCCAGCTCGCCGATGATAAGCGGAACGACATCCGCATCGAGGCGGCGCTCGCCAAGTTGTATTGCTCGGAGATGGGCAGCAAGATCGTCGACGAGCTGGTCCAGGTTCGCGGCGGCCGCGGCTACGAGACGGCCGAGTCGCTGGCCGCACGCGGCGAGCGCGGCGTGCCCGCCGAGCAGATGCTGCGGGACATGCGCATCAACCGCATCTTTGAGGGGTCATCGGAGATCATGCGGCTGTTCATCGCGCGCGAGGCGACCGACGCCCACCTGTCCGCCGCCGGCGAGCTGATCGATCCGCAACGGCCGGCGGCACAGCGCGCCAGGGCGGCGGCGAAGGCCGGCGAGTTCTACGCCAGGTGGCTGCCCACGCTGATGACTGGTGAGGGGCTGAAACCGGGATCGTTCAGCGAGTTCGGCAGGCTCGCACCGCACTTGCGGTACGTCGAGCGGGCGAGCCGGAAGCTGGCCAGGTCCACCTTCTACGCGATGGCCAGGTGGCAGGGCCGGCTAGAACGCAAGCAGGGTTTCCTCGGCCGGATCGTGGACATCGGCGCCGAGCTATTCGCGATCAGTGCCACGTGCGTCCGGGCGCAACTGGACCAGGCCGGCGGCGCATCGACAGAGCGGGCCGCGAACGCGCAGGACCTGGCTGACCTGTTCTGCGCCCAGGCCCGGCTGCGAGCCGACGAGCTGTTCGTCCAGCTCTGGCGCAACAGCGACGCCGCCGACGTCGCCGTGGCCAAGCGCATTCTCGGCGGCGGCTATACCTGGCTGGAAGACGGCGTCATCGACCCGTCGATACCAGGCCCCTGGATCGCCAAGGCCGAGCCCGGGCCGTCCAAGGCGGAAAACGTGCACCGCGGCATCGGTCACCAGTGATAGTCCCCCCCGCTGATAGTCCCCCCGCGCGAATAAGGGCCGGCGGCCACGAGCGTCGCCGTGATCCCGGATACGGACTCCGATGACTGACCTCGCGCTGCCCTAAGCTCGTCGCATGGCGAGGTTCTTCGACGTCCATCCGGCCGACCCGCAGCAACGCGCGATCACTCAGGTCGCCGGGATCGTCCGCGCTGGCGGCGTCATCGCCTACCCTACGGACTCCTGCTACGCGCTGGGCTGCCAGCTCGGCAACGTCGAGGGAATCGCGAGGATCAGGTCCATCCGCCAGCTCGGTGACCGGCACCACCTCACGCTGGTGTGCCGTGACTTCGCCCAGCTTGGCCAGTTCGCGCGCGTCGCGAACTCGGTGTTCCGGGCGATCAAGGCGGCGACCCCGGGCAGCTATACCTTCATCCTGCCCGCGACCAAAGAGGTACCGCGCAGGCTGCAGCATCCGGGAAAGAAGACCGTGGGGGTGCGTGTGCCCGGGCACGTGGTTGCCCAGGCGCTGCTCGCGGAACTCGGCGAGCCGCTCGTGTCGAGCACCTTGCTGCTGCCGGGCACCGATGAGCCGATGACGGAGGGCTGGGAAATCAACGAGCAGCTTGGCCACGCGCTAGACGCCGTCGTCGATTCCGGCGACTGCGGCACCGAGCCGACCACAGTCGTTGACTTCTCTCAGGACGAGCCCGAGATCCTTCGACGCGGAGCGGGAGACACCTCCGCCTTCGAATGACTCCGCGGCCCCGGCGGGTCGGCGCCAGCGGGTACGCGCCAGCGGGTACGCGCCAGCGGGTACGCGCCGGCGGGTACGCGCCGGCGGGTACGCGCAAGCGGGTCGGCGCCAGCCGGGTGCTGACCAACGCAGCCCCGGCACCTTACGGCCCGGCGACGGCGAATACGTGCCGGGGAGAGCCAATTTGATCAGAATCTCCTACAGTGGGGGCGTGGACGACAAGAAGTCCTTTTTGACGCCAGCCGGGCCGTCGCTGGTTGTGCGGGGCGAAGGATTCGACCGGAACCTTCGGCCAGGTCATTCGTATGTGATCGGAAGGGATCCGCGGTGCGACATCCCGCTCGCCGACTCGCGGGTGTCGTGGCAGCACGCCGTGCTGTCCCTGGAGAACGGCAGCTGGGTGCTAGCGGACAAGGACAGCACCAACGGCACCTTCCACGAAAGCCGGCGGATTGATCGGCTGCAGATCAGCTCTGCGTGCCTGGTCAGGCTCGGCGATCCGGTCGACGGGCTGGCCTTGAGCTGCGCGGTCGAGGAGGCAGCCCCGATCCGCGACGGGAGCGTGGTGCGACCGCTGCCAGTCAAGACGCTGCGAATCGGCCGGACGCCAGATAACGACATCGTGATCTCGCACCCTGCCGTTTCCAGGCACCATGCCGAACTGCGGAACGTGGCGGGGGCTTACAGCATCGTCGACCTGGGCAGTACTCACGGCACGTTCGTGAACGGGCAGCGGGTGGACTCGGCTGCCGTGGCGGACGGCGACTTCGTGGGGATCGGCCCTTCGACGCTCCGGATGACCGGCCAGGAGCTGCAGGTATATCGCGCCCAGGAGACGGCTGTCGCGGAAGCGCCGGGCGCCACGTCATCGCGCGACGGCGACGGCGACGACCGCGGTGACGGCGGTGACGGCGGTGACGGCGACGGGACGCTGGAGATCCCGTATGCCATTCGCTGGCTCGTGCCGAGAGGCGAGCGGTTCGCGAACTTCGACATCTTGAATGACAACGACACTCAGCTCGACTATTACCGCGAGTTCGGGCACATCTATGCGGTCGGGATCCCGGCCAAGAAGTGGCGGCTGGTAGTCGTTTCCGATCCTGAGCTGCTCGATGAGGTGGCGGCCGATGAGGAACAATTCGGCAAGCGCGTCGAGGAGATCAATTTCTTCGCCCAGCTGAGCAAGTCCCGCGGCGGCGGGATCTCAGTCATCGGCGACGGTGAGCACTATGAGCAAGTCCGCCGCGTGATGCTGCCGTGGTACGCGCCGTCACACCAGCAGACGCAGTTGCCCCGGATGCAGGAGCAAGCACGCAAGCTTGTCGCCGCCTGGGCGGCGATGAACGACGATGAGCCGCTTGACGCGCGTGGCTGGATGGAGCGCTACGCGCTCGAGGTCTCGGGTCGCGGGGCGTGCAACTACGACTTCGGCCTGCTCGACGGCAACGGTGACCCCCATCCCTTCGCGGCCGCCGTTCCTGAGAGCACCAAGGAAAGCATCCTGCGCGTGGCCGAACCGCGGCCTGACTTTACTGTTTTCGCTGGACCAGCGCGCCGGGCGCGCAGGAAGCGCTACCGCAGTCACAACAAGGAGCTGTTCACGACAGCCGAAGCGCTGGTCCGCGGTCGCATGCACACCTGCCCGCTCGGGCAGCAGACAGATCTGCTCGGCCGCCTGCTGAGTACTCCTGATCCCGAGACTGGCCAGCTTCTCGACATCGAGACCATGCGCGACCAGATTCTCATGCACCTGTCGAACGGCTTCAACGGGCCCTCGATCACGGGCGCCTGGCTTGCCTATGTTCTTGCTACTCACCCGGACGTCGAGGAGAGGGTGGTCGCCGAGATCGACGAGATCACCGGCGGCGACCCGGATTACGACCTGCAGTACGACGACCTGCTGTCGATGACCTACGCCACCCAGGTCATCAAGGAGACGATGCGCATCTACCCGCCGATGCCGGTGACGATACGCCGCAGCCTCAAGGACGGCATGCTCGGCCGCTATCGTGTCCGGGAAGGCGACATCATCTTGGTCGGGACTCTCGCCGCGCAGCGCGACCCGCGTTACTGGGGACCGAATCCCGACACCTTCGACCCTGACCAATTCGCACCAGAGAAAGTAATAGCCAGGCCACGCCACGCCTACATACCTTTCTCCATCGGAAAACGGCAATGCATGGCGCAAGAGGTCACGTTCATGATGCTCCGCGTCATCTTGTGCGTGATCTATACCCATTACCGCCTGCGGCTCGCGCCTGGCGCTACCGTCACGAAGAACACGATCGTGACAACCAAGCCCGTCAGCATTCCGGTAGTCCGTCTGCCGCGCGAGATCAAGGTGCGCCGGCCGGCCAGAAAGATTGCGCGCGACCAGCCCGAAACGCCGGCGCGAGCAGCGGTTTCCGACTGGGGACCACCGACGGAAATCCCCGCGACGAGTGTTTACCGCCATCTCGTGATCGCCTATGGCAGCAATTTCGGCGCGAACAAGGAACTGGCCGAGCGTTTCGCTGAACGCAGTCAGTTCCACGGTTACACGACCGACGTGATCACGCTGAACGAGCTCGCGGCGTCACCGCCGCCCACCGCGCCCTGGCTGCTGGTCGTCATGACCTCCACGTACACCTCGAACCCGCCATCGAACGCGGCTGCCTTCAAGGTGTGGATTGACAACACCAAACAAGCTGAAAAATTGTGGCGGAATTGCCGGTACCTGGTCTGGGGACTCGGCAACAGCCAGTGGAACGCGTTCCTCGCCTTCCCGCGCCACGTGCACAATAGGCTGGCCGACCTCGGGGCCACGCCGCAGGCGGAATTCGCCTACGCCGACGTGGGCTCCCCTAAGTGGGAACGTGCCTTCCAGGACTGGAACGCCTGTGTCTGGCCAGGTCTCCTCCAGCTGTCCGGGGCGCGGGCAACGGAGGCCGCGGCAGCGCGGTACGCCGCCGAGAGAGCGTCGCAGGGTGTCCTGACCGGCACTGACTCGGTGACGGCCATGCACAGGTCGCTGCAGGGGCCGGTTGTCGCCTCGCCGCGGACGGGCGGGTCCGATAGCGGCAGGACCTCCTCGCGGACCTTCATCGTCCCGACAATCTTGACCAACGCCGTCGGGATGCCTACGGTCGAGGCGCGCGTCGCAGCATGCCGTGAGCTTCAGCCGGCGAGCTCGCCGAAGCGGACACGGCATCTGGAGATCAGCCTGCCGCCCGGCGTCTCCTACAAGGCCGGCGACCACCTCGGCATCTGCCCCAAGAACGAGGAGGACCAGGTCGAGCGGCTTGCCCGTTATCTCGGGACCGCGCTCGACGCCCTTTTCACCGTGCCGAAGACCATGAATGTTCGGGCCGTGCCGAAGGGGGTCGTGCTGGCTGTCCGCAACGTGCTGACCAACCTTGTCGACATCTCCGGCAGGCCGACCGTGCCGATGCTCGACCTCATGCTCGAGAAGGCGGCCGATCCTTCGGAGTGGTCGCGGCTGGCGGAGATCAGGCAAGTGCTGCAGGCGCCAGATGGTGCCGATTCGCCGCTGCGCGCCGTCATCGACGCAGGCGGCTACGATCCGGTCAGGCTGCTTGCCGAGTTCCGATCCTGCTCGCTGAACGTCTTCGAGTTCCTGCAGGTCAGCCAGCCGCTCCGGCCGCGCTACTACTCGACCAGCTCAAGCCCGCTGATCCATGGCGACGGCGTGGCCCACCTCACAGTGGGACTCGAGCCACGGGCCGTCCCCGAGCTGCCAGGCCTGCCGGACCGCGCGTTCCGCGGCATGAGCTCGCGCTACGTGCACGCGCTCCGCGAGGGTGACCGCCTGAACATCTTCCTCGACAGCGCCGACGGGTTCCATCTGCAGGAGGACGTGGCCAAGCCGATGATCTTCATCTCCGCGGGAACGGGCTTCGCTCCGATGCGGGCATTTCTGTGGGAACGACTGGCCAGGGCACGGGCGGGCACGCGGCTAGCGGAAGCGGCTCTCTTCAACGGCATACGTTCCCTCGCCGCTGATTACCTATATAAGGATGAGGTCGAGCGTTTTGCCGCGGAAGGAGTGCTCGATCACGTTCAGATCGCGACGTCCCGTGAGCCGCACGGCCGCGAATACGTCCAAGATCGTATCCGGCGGGAGGGCTCGCTGCTGTGGCGCCTGCTCGCCGCCGGCGGATACGCCTACGTCTGCGGTTCGCAGCAGATGCGCGATTCGGTCCGCGCCGCCTTCGTTGACGTCGCCGCGGAACAGGGGTCGCTGCCGCGCGAGAGCGCGGAAGCATATGTCCGCGAACTGGAGTCAACCGCACGCTACCGCCCAGACCTCTGGGGCTGACCGGCTAACCGCTGGGAGATCACATGGACCTGCTCGCCCTCATCTTGACCATCGGCGCGATCGCAATGTTCATTTTTGCCGCCAGCGGGCGGGAACTGCGTCGTTTCAACGAGATCGCGATCGGGCTCGTGCTCCTGGCTGCGGCGCTGATCTGTCAGTTCACCTCGATCACGAACATTCATATCGGGAGGTAAACAGCGGCCTGCTCTAGCCGACCTAGCTGGGCAGGAACTTAGGCCAGCGCCCGTTTCCTGCCCTTCCGGCGCAATGCCTCGCCTGCCGTGGCCCCGCCCGTGGTGACGGATCCAAGGTCCCGTACGGCCCAGCAGTTGTTCGTTGCTGAGCGATCGACGTCGGAGAGGAAGTTGCTGTCGTCATCGGCCCTGCCGCCGGGACCTGAGTTGGCTCATTGAGTGCGCAGTTCGGTTTGGGTAGCTCCGGGCACGGGCGAGCGCCGGGGTGCGCGCCGGGGTGTCAGGCGGGCGGTTGTGCGGCAACGTCGCGCCTGTGCTGCTGGTGGCGGCGGGGTGCTGACGGCAACGTCGCGTCGTTGCTGCCGCAGGGGCGGCAAGATCGCGCCGTTGTTGCTGTCGTGGCCGGCCCGGAAGGCGCGAATTTGGTGCGGCCGATGAGAGCTAGGCCAGCATCCGGGGGCAGGAACTTGGTGAGAGCGCTCTGCGGGGCCGCTGGCAGGGCTTGGAAAAAGACAGGGACGACAAGCAACAGGCCGACGAAGACCGCGATGGCTCCCGCCGATCATGGGCACGTGCCGCGTCGTGGCGGCGTTGGAACAGCGTCTCTTTCTGGGACAGCCCGGCAGGATTGGGCATGCCAAAATCTTGGGCATGGCCCTGGTCCGATCGTTCTCGCCCGCGGTGGAGGACTACCTCAAGGCCATCTACCGCCTGCAATCGGAGACCGACGGCCCGGTGACGACAAAAGCCCTGGGCGACTGGCTGGCCGTGACTCCTTCGTCGGCCTCGGGCATGCTCAGGAAACTGGACGACCTCGATCTGGTCATCTATGAGCCCTACCGGGGCGTGCTGCTCAGCGGCGCGGGCTGGCGGGCGGCGCTGCGGGTGGTGCGCCGGCATCGGCTGCTCGAGCTCTTCCTGTCGCGGACCCTCGGGCTTTCCTGGGACCGGGTGCACGATGAGGCCGAAACCCTGGAGCACGCTCTGTCAGCGGGCCTGAGCGAGGTGATCGCCGCTAAGCTCGGTGATCCGCGCACCGATCCGCATGGCGATCCCATCCCGACGCCCGACGGCGCGGTGATCGAGACCCCGAGCATGAACCTGGGCTCCCTTCGTCCTGGCCAGCGCAGCAAGGTGGTGCGGGTCTCCGATCGAGACCCGCAGGTGCTCCGCTTGCTGACCAGTTACGGGGTGGCGCTGGGCGACGACCTCTGCGTCAGGCACGTAGACCCCAGCGGTGCGGTGACAGTTGACGTGCGGTCAGGAGTACACGAGCTCGACGCCCATGCGGTCGCCGCGATCAGGGTCGAGGCTGACGGGTGACCGCCGGACCGCCGTCCGCGCCAGCCCGGCAGCTGACCCCTGAGGACGCCGCGCGTTCCCGTGACCGCCTGCGGGTTCATGCCGCGCGGCGAGGTGGCCGCCGCTGGTACCTGCTCTGGCTGCTCGCCGGCCCGGGAATCCTGGCGATGCTTGGCGAGAACGACGGCCCGAGCATGGTGTCCTACACCGCGACCGGTGCCACCTACGGCCTCGGGTTTTTCCTGCCGTTCATCGTGATCACGTTCGCGATGGCGGTCGTCTGCCAGGAGATGTCCATGCGCGTCGGCGCGGTCACCCACCGAGGCTACGGCAGCCTTGTGCTGCAGCGCTTCGGGCCGGTGTGGGGGTGGTTCGCCGCGGGCGACCTGATCTTCACGAACCTGGTGACCCTGATCGCCGAGTTCGTGGTGATCCGGATCGGGCTGGCGTTTTTCGGCCTTCGCCCTGGCGTCGCGGCCCTGCTCGGCGTCGTGCTGGTTGTCTTCGCGCTCAGCGGGGGGCGCTACTGGCGCTGGGAGCGGATCGCGCTCGGCCTTGCCGTCTTCAACGGCCTCTTCCTCGCGGCAGCCTTCATGATCAAGCCGCACTGGGGTCAGGTCGGCCAGTCGATGGTCACCTTCTCGCCGTTCCCTGGCGGCAGCGCCAGCACCCTTTTGCTGCTGCTCGCCTCGACGATCGGCGCGACCGTCACCCCGTGGATGGTGTTCTTCCAGCAAAGCGCCTCGGCTGACAAGGGCCTGACGCACCTTGACCTGCGACACGGGCGCCTGGATACGATCATCGGCGGCGCGCTGGCGGCCTTGTTCGGATGCGGCGCGTTCATCGTCGGCACGGGGCTAGCTGGCCGCGGCGGCATCAGCCTTCAGGGGCTGGCGGGCGCAGGTTTCCCCGGCGCGCTTGAACATGTCTCGGGCAGCGCGGTGGCCAGCGTGTTCGCGCTCGGGCTCATCGAGGCTGGCGCTGTCGCCATCTTGACGATTTCCGCGAGCACCGGCTACGCGGCCAGCGAATGCCTCGGGGTGACGCACAGCTTCAACAGCTCGCCCCGGAAGGCACGGCTCTTCTACGGTGCCAACATCACCGTGGCGCTGATCGCGGCGGCAATCATCCTGGTGCCCGGCGCGCCGCTGCTGTCGATCGCCCTGAACGCCAACGTGCTCGCCACCGTCATGCTGCCCGTCACGCTCGTCTTCATGATCATGCTCGCCAGCGACCCCCAGCTGATGGGCAGGTGGGTCAACAAGCCGTCCACCACCAGGATCGCGATTGCGATTGTGGCATTTGTCTCAGTCTGCGGTGCGGCTTACGGAGTCAACTCTTTCCTGCGGACAGCACACCTTATCGGGGGAGGCTAGATGGCGCACGCCACCAAGCGCGCAACCGACCCGCTCGCCGGCCTGACCAGCTACCTTGAGCGCGATCAGCTTGTCGCGGACGCCAGTCGCCCCGTGCCGCGCGCGCGACTGAGCAGGCGGGCCAGCGCCGGGCTCTGGGCGCTGCGCATCTTCGTGATCGCCATCGGCGCCATGGTCATCTACAGCTTCTTCGCCCAGCTCATCTAGCCCGCCGTCGGGCCAAGCCCGAGCGACTGAGGCGTGCTGGAATCGGGCGAAGGCTGGTGCAAGCCCTCGTCGAGGGCGCCATACTCAGTCATCAGGGCCCGGCTGCCGCCCCAGGGCGTTTGCTCTTCGGCGACCAGCGTGCTCGTCGTGACGAGCAGCCCGGCGACGGAGGCACCGTTCTGCAAAGCCGACCTGGCGACGCGGAGCGGGTCGATGATGCCCAGCTCGATCATGTTGCCGAAGCGGCCCCGCAGCGCGTCGAATCCGTCTTCCGGTCCGAGCTCGATCATCCTGGCGACCACTTCCTGGCCCGAGTAGCCAGCGTTGCTCGCGATGAGGCTGGCGGGCTGGGTCAGCACCCGGCGGACGATGTCGACGCCGCTGGCGTAGTCGTCCTTGACCCGCAACTCGTCAAGCGAGGACTCGGCGTGCAGCAGCGCTGCCCCGCCGCCTGCCACGATGCCCTCGGCCATGGCCGCCCTGGTCGCCGACAGCGCGTCTTCGACTCGGTGCTGCAGTTCCTTGAGCTCGGCAGGGGTCGCCGCGCCGACGCTGATCATCGCGACCTGGCCCGACAGTGCGCCGATCCGCTCGGTGAGCACGTCCTCGTCGATGCCGTAGGTGGCGCGCTCGCGCTCGGCCCGCAACTGGGCGAGCCGGAACTCGACGTCGCCAGGCGAGCCGTGTCCGCCGATGATGGTCGTGGTGTCGGCGGTAGCCCGGACCTGGGCGGCACGGCCCAGGTGCTCGATGGTCATGGTCTCCAGCTTCAGGCCGGAATGCCGGCTGAAAACGGTACCGCCGGTCAGAGCAGCGATGTCCTCCAGCTTGTGCAGCCTGCGGTCCCCGAATCCCGGCGCCCGCACGACCACGCACTGGAATACATGATTAACGTGGTTGTGCACCAGCATGCTGAGTGCGGTGCCGTCGACGTTCTCCGCGACGATGACAAGCGGCCTGGGTGCTCGCATGATCTTATCGAGCAACGGCATGAGCTGCTGTACCTGGCTGATCTTCTCACTGCAGAGCAGGATGTAGGGATCATCGAGCACGGCTTCCATCCGCGCCGGGTCGGTGACCAGGTAAGGCGACAGGTAACCATTGTCGAACTCGAAGCCCTCGATGAAATCGACATCCATCCCCGGCACGGGAGTCTCCGCTACCGTCACGACTCCTTCCGTGCCCACGACCCGCAGTGCCCTCGCGATCACCGCGCCGACCGCGTCGTCGTTGGCGGAGATCGCCGCTACCCTGGCGTAGTCCTGCTCGGAACGCACCGGGCGGGCCGCCCCTTGCAGGTGCTCGACGAGCCTGCCTACGGCCAGGTCGATGCCGCGCTTCAGCAGCACGGGGTTCGCCCCGGCCTCGATCGCCGTGATGCCCTCTCTGATGATCGCCTGGGCTAGCACCGTCGCTGTCGTGGTCCCGTCACCCACGATGTCGTTGGTCTTGATCGCGGCTTCCTTGACCAGTTGCGCGCCCATGTTCTCGAACTGGTCCGGCAGGTAGATCTCGCGGGCAATCGTCACGCCGTCATTGGTGACCACAGGCGAGCCGCTCACCTTTTCCAGGATCGCGTTGCGGCCTTTCGGGCCCAGCGTCGGCTTGACGGCGTCGGCGAGCTTGTCGACGCCCGCCAGCAAGAGGCTGCGCGCCTCCGCTTCGTAATGCAGTTCCTTGGCCATCTAGTCCCCCCTCGCCTTGTCCTGGCGTGCCATACCGGCGCCAGAGCATGCCACGGCAAAGTCCCGCGTTCGCGTCGATGCTGACCCGCGTGGTCTGCGCCCGGCGCATGTGCAGCGGCAGCCCCTCGCTGCTGACCGCCATCCCCGTCCGCGGGTCGATCACCAGCGGCGAGTCGTCTCCCGCGGCGAGCCCGAGCTCGGAGCGCCGTTGCCTGAGCCGGTCAAGTGCCGCGGATGGCGGCAGCTCGCCAAGTGTCAGGCTGCGCAGTTCGGCGGGCTCGCGGCCTGCCTTGAGCAGCGGCCTGCACACCTGGTCGGTGCCCGCCATGACCGCCTTGCGCAGGAAATCGGTCCGCAGCTCGTGCAGGTCGCTGACCGCCTCGCCGTCAAAGGAGGCAGCGAAGCCAGCCCTGGCAGCGACTCCGCCGTTAATCGCGTCGGCGGCGAAGTGGTCCTCGAGCACCACCTCTGCGCTGCGCACGCCGTCGGCCGCGGACACCGCGTCGTAGGCGTCGGCCACCATCAGGTAAGCGAAGTTCGGCGCGCAGAAGTACGTCGGCAACCGCAGCCGCACCCGGGCCTCGCCCCCGGCCGTGACGGTGCAGGACGACACGAAGCCGAGCGAGGTGATGGGCTCGTCCAGCTCCGGGTCCCGCACCTCCGCCAGCGCAGCCAGCAGGTCCGTCGTCATGCCTCCGATACCAGCGTCGCCGAATCACGGGCGGCGGGTTCCCCGGCCTGAGCGGGTATCCGGACTTCGGGCGGAACGTCGATACCGTACAGCTTGGCCGCGTTCAGCCCCAGGATCTTCTTTTTCCCGGCGGCCGTCAGCCTCGGGTAGTCGGAGAACTCCTCGCTGTCCGGGTAGTCCCAGTCGACGAAGCCCTCAACCTGCCACTTCGGCTCCCAGATCGCGTAGTCGCTGCCGAAGAGCAGCTTGTCCTCGCCCAGCCAGAACAGCAGCTCTCCCATGACCTTCGCGAAGAACTTCGGCCTGGCGTGCATCAGCCCGCCGATGACCACCGCAAGGCCGGCGTAGACGTTCGGCTCCTGCACCGCCATGAAGCAGAAGTCCTCGATCCTCGGCAGCCCGACATGCTCCACGATGAAATTGAGCTCAGGGAAGTCGGTAGCGGCACGGTCGACGTCCGCCACGTCGAACGCGTCCTTGTCGAGCGGCCAGATCGTCGGACCCTTGTGCACGTGGATGTTCTTGATGCCGAGGTCCTGTGATGCCTCCAGGTAGTGGTACGCTCCCGGGTCGGTGAGCTTCCACCCGCGCGAGCCGTTATTCCACTCGGCGGTGTAGAGCTTGACGCCCTTCGACCCGAATCGCTCCACGTTGCGCTGGAGTGTCTTAAGCCCGGCGTCCCCGTCGCGCGGGTCCCAGCGGGTGTTGTACACGAACTTGCCAGGATGCTTCTCCCCCATGAGGGCATTGCGCTCCGTGGTGTTGAAGCCCTCCTTGTACCACTCGGTCAGGTAGGTCGGCTGAAAGATTGCCATGTCAGCGTGGCCATCATCGAAGACGTCCTTCATGAGGTCGTCCTCCGAGTATTTCCGGAACTTCTCCAGCGGCCAGTGCGTCTGCGGCGGCCCTAGGCCCATGTAAGCGTAGAAGCACTCGATCCAGCCTTTGGCGTACCTTTCCTGCCCTGCCACCCAGTTATCGGGCGCCGCGTTCCAGTAATGCAGGTGGCCGTCCACCACGAAGTACTTCTCGCCGTTCTTCTCGTACACCTTGCCCTCCTCGCTAGCCCGCGACGGGCCTCAGGTCGAAGCCGAGGTAATCCGCGGCATCCTCAGGGTTGGCAACGAAGATGGTGCGGTCGTCGGTGTGGATCATCCGTCCGTAGTGCGTCGACATGTCCTCTTCGAGCTCGGCGCTGTTGAAGTAGCCAGGCTCCTCCCCCAGCGCCTCGGAGACCTCGTCGTAGACGACCTCCATCTTTCCTTCCGCGTCAACTCGCATCATGGAGGGCAGATAGGTCACAGCGACGTTCGGCTTGGTGCTCATCACCTCGGCCACGACCTCGCCAACCTGGTTGTTCATCAACGTGAACCCGCACCGGTTGGACGCCGTGCTGTCGGCGCGGAACGGGCTTTGCGCGGTCTTGTAACTAGTCACTGCGTCAGCTCCTTCGGTGTCTGGAGATTCAGATCGCCCAAGATGCCAGCGAAGCGGCTCTTGGCCTGGTCGAGGCTGTCCTCGAAACGCGGCGGCTTCGCCTCAGGCTGCGACCACAGCGGCTGGAGCGCACGGGCGGCCGCGATCGCCCGCGGCACCCAGGCCGACAGCCACTGGCTCATGATCGACTTGTTCTGGGCACCGAACTCGCGGTCGCTGCTGAGCAGCTCGAACATGACCCTGGTGTAGCGCAGGTCACGCTCGGCGTAGTCGTACTCCTCGGCACCGACGACCGTGGGTGTCACGAAGTCACCATTGCGCGGTGCCGCGTGCTGCACGAGGCTGCTGCGGAACGGCTCGCCCACCAGCGGCTCGAAGACCACGTTCGCGGCGAAGATGGCCTCGCACCAGTCGTCGATGCTGGTGAGCCGCTCGGCCAGCTCGCGCACGCCCTGCCAGGCAGGGTCGTCGTTCCAGGTGTCAAGGTGCGCGGTGCCATCGAAGATGGCGATTTCCTCGCTCAGCGTCAGGTTGTACAGCGCCAGGTCCTGCGCGGACCTGATCCGGTGCATGCCGTTGACCGAGATGGCGTTGTTATGCATGTTGGTCGGGGCCCTGCGGTTGGCGTTGGAGTACAGGTAGATCCCGAGCCCGTGATCGACATGCATCCAGGCGCCCACGTTGCGCTCGACGAAGCGGACCCAGTTCCTGTTCCACTGATCGAACGCCTTGGACTGCCGTGCGTTGTCGACGTTCTGGTTGAGCTGGCGCACCACGTTGGCGTTGTAGCGGTAGAGTGTCAGCTCCCATTCCTCATTCGGGTCGCGGAACTCGTGCCATCCGAGAGCGGGCCACCCGTAGCCCGTGCCGCCCGATCCCGGGTAGCGCGCAGGCTCAGGCCGGTCAGAGCCCCAGGCTTTCAGCGCGGTCCAGTCGAGCGGATAGCCGCCAGTACCGTCGGCGAAGCCATAGATCCACCCCTGGCTGAGGTAGTGCCTCGGATCCGGCTGCACCTCGACGGTGACGTCCTCATAGTGAGTAGGTCTCCGCTTCGCCGCCGTGTAGTAGGTGAATCTGCGGTTGCGGGAGTCAGGAAACTCCTTCGCGCCAGCCTCTGCGTCGGTAAAGACCGGCACGGGCACGCTACGTTCTGGCGACGATGTCATGTGCTCTCTCCCTCTGCTGCGGTTTTTTCGCCTGGATCGCCCGTAGTGGTGAACTTGTCGTAGTAAATGCGCTTCTCTTCCACGCCGAGGCTTGCAAGCATCGGCAGCGCGGCTTCCACCATCGGCGGCGGGCCGCACACGTACGCGTGCGCTCCGCTCAGATCGTCCTCATGCCGCCGCAGCACGTCGGTGATCAACCCGACCTCGCCGTCCCAGTCCTCGTCAGCGCCGGGTTCGGAGAGGGCGGGCAGGTACCGGAAGCCGGGCAGCGACTCCTCAAGGCCGCGCAGCTCGGCTTCGAAGCAAAGGTCGGCCCGACGGCGCGCGCCGTAGTAGTAGCAGGCCGGGCGCTCGCTGCCGCGCTCAGCCAGGGACCGCAGGAGCGCCAGGATGGGCGCCATCCCGGCTCCGCCGCCGAGGAAGATCAGCCGCGACGCTTCGCTTTCGCGCAGCGTGAAGACCCCGAACGGGCCGGTCAGCTGCAGACGGTCGCCGACCGCGAGCTTGGTGTCAAGGAAGTGGGAGAAAAGGCCGTCCGGATAGATCTTGATCACGAATTCAAGCTGCCCCGCTTGTTGGCCGGCACCGGCCTTGCCCGTGGTATTCGCCATCGAAAACGACCTGGTCGCCGAGGTCCCTGGCACTGCGATGTCGACGTACTGGCCAGGAAAGAACCTCAGTTCGGCCGGCTCTGCCAGCCGCAGCACCAGGTGCCGCATGTCGTGGGTCACCGGCTCGTTCGCCACGACCTCGGCGACCGCGTCGGTGATCGGCAGGCCGGACCTGATCAGGTCCTCGTCGTAATTGAGGAGCTCTATCGTGACATCCTCGTAAGGATGCATACGGCAGAGCAGCGTGTAGCCCTCTTCCCGTTCGAAGTCGGGTAGGGCGAAGGTGGAGTATCTCTCCAGGTCGAAATCGTCGCCTTCGAGTACGAACGACTTGCACGCGGAGCATTGCCCCTCTTTGCAGCCGTGCATGAGCATAATCCCCTGCTCGGCCGCGGCCCGAAGGACCGTCTGGTCCTCCGCCACTTCGATCTCGACGCCTACCGGCTCGAATCGCGCTACGTGTTTTTCTGCCATAGCTCCTTCTCTGGCCGCGAGCCGATGAAGGTCCGGATCTGGACGAGGGGCGGGCCGCAAGCTGGTACTGGCGGCCCGCCCCCTAGCCCTGCGCCCCTGACAGGCAGGACGGTCAGGCCTTCGGCGCAAACCGGCCAGCCGGGCCGCCGCGGACGTAATCCGCGCGGAAGGCCTCCCGCTCTTCAGGGGTCATCTCGTTGAGCAGGACGTTCGGGCTCTGCACCGGCGGCATCCGGCGCAGGTGGTCAAGCGTCCACATCTTCTTCGGGTCGAGGTCCAGGTGCGGCTGTGCCGTCATCGTCTTGCCGTCGTCCCTGACGAAGCCCATGTCCGACACCACGTCGGCCCAGTTCCAGCCGTGGTAGAGGGTCTCCCACTCGCGCTTGCCGATCAGGCGGCCCATGTTCGGGGTCTCCCGGCCCTCGTACGTGGGCCGGAAGGCGGTGGTGTCGGTCCAGCGGCACTGCTCGTGGCAGTAAGTACGCCACTGGCCGTCGACCTCCTCCATGACCATGTCCTCGCGGACCAGGCACGGCACCATGCAGGTCCAGCAGCGGCTCGGGTAGTTGTAGTCGACGTCCTCGGCGACGATCGGGTGATGGCCGTTCGGCCGCGACAGGCGGTTGTAGTTCTCCCACCACTTGCCGTACCGGTCGTACCAGCCTGGATACTTGTACTCGAACCACTCGAAGTCCTCATCCGTCATCGGGTCGATCCGCCAGTAGTTGGCGAGCCATCCGGTGGCGAAGAACTGGGCGACCTCGTGGACGTAGCCCTTGTTCCAGATCTGATTCCAGGACTCCTCGATGAGGTCGTGCGGCACGGCAAGCCCGTACTTCTCCAGCGGCACGAGATAGCTGCGGTAGTAGTCGTCGTAGATCCACCGCCGCCACATCTCCGCGTAGGACTCCCGGTCCTTGCGCCGGTCCTTCGTGCCGTACTCGATGAAGGTGCCGATCGCGGCATCCACGACCCGGTGGTTGTTCCACCAGGCATAACGCAGGTCGCGCTCTAGCAGCTGGCGGTTGCTCTCGTCGGACAGCGCCATCAGCAAGGTGGCGTAACCATTGCTGATGTGGCGTGACTCGTCGGACTGCACCGAGTGGAATACCGTCGGGAGCAGGTAGTCACCGTTCGCCGCGGCCTCGGCCGGCATCGCCACGAACAGGGTGTTCGTGAACGCCGTCTCAGCCACGATCGTCAGGTAGATGCTCGCCGCGGTGATCGCGTCGCCGGTAATGAACGCCTCGGCGAACTGCCGGCCGATCGTCCCGCAGTAGTCGTCGTGGAACCCCCGCAGGCTCATGTTGAACCCGGACGGGTCAATGTAATTGTTCATGTACAGGCGCTTCAGGTTCTGCTGGATCGTCGAGTGCCTGACCTCGTCGATCATCTGGATCGCCTGGCCGTTGTGCAGCTCTGGGTTAGGCACCGTCCTGAACAGCAGCGGCATAGCCCGCGCCGCCGAGATCTCCGGCAGCGGGATGATCGACAGGAACAGCTTCTGCCACTCCAGCCAGCGCTCCTGCACCTGCCGGAACATGTTGCCGCGGATAGCGCCGTCCTCCGCGCCATAGACCCTGTGGTCCTTTTCCTCCTGCATCGGGAAGTAGGACCGCAGGACCTGCTTCAGCGGATCCTTCTTCTGCGCCTTTTGAAACGTATAGTCGGTGCCGTACTGAGATACCGGATCGTGATAACGCGGCTCCCAGGACAGCTCTTGAATCTTCTGATGCGCCTTCGCGACGCTCTGGCGGCTCATCTGCTCCCCTTAGTGGATTTCTGCGCTATAGCGCTAGTTTGCGCCGAGCCGACAAGTTAGCGGCAGCAGCGGCCTGAAATCCGAGACGTCATACGACATTAGAAACACGCGCGGGCCGGCTCGCGGTTCTCAACTTGAGACGCCACCGCGTTCGCTGAACGCAGCGGCCCGGAGTTCAGCTAGCTGCCCTCTGACCTGCTCGGTCGTCTTCTTGTTGCCCTCAGCGACAGGTTGGATTCCCAAGGCGACCAGCAGCGCGGCGGCCGAAGTGCCCGGATTTCCCGGATCGCCGAGCACAGGATGCAAACCCTCGTCAGCCAGGTGGCGAAATACGAGGTTCACGATAGTCCACGGATTGTATCGTTCGTTTTCCGGTTCGTAATCGGCCATCTGACACCCCCGCCCGGCCGGAACGATCACAGATCACAATTAAACGTCGCATGGCACCGCGCAGCGGTCTCACGCTGAGACAGCGTTCTGAGGAGGAGAACACTGAGAAGGAGAACACTGAGGGAGGAGAATGCGGAGAGCGCGCCTGGGGTGCGCGGATGGTTTATCCGGGTACGGGTTATCGTGGATATCGCAGGTATTTTACGAAAGCCAACGTCTCGCAGTTCCGCCAGTGGGATGGGCCGCCCTGGATCGGCCGCCACGGCGGCGGCAGGCAGGAGGCGCCATGACATCCCGCGAAGTCGCAGCGCCGCCTGAGCACCTGACGGCAGAGGCGAGAGAGAAGTTCCTGGCGCGGGGCTCGGCTGACCCGTCTGAGGTGCGCGACCTCATACTGGCGTCCTGGCGCCGCTCGCGCAAATGGAAGGTGCCCGCGGATCGCACGATGCCCGCCGATCGCACAATGCCCGGGGACCCCACAGTGCCCGGGAACCCCACAGTGCCCGGGAACCCCACAGTGCCCGGGGATCGCACAGTGCCCGGGGATCGCATCGGTCCGGCCGGCGGCAGTTGTGCTCCCGACCTCGGCGCCCCGCTGGCCAGCAGCGGCGCGCCCGTGCTCCGCCGGTTGCGCGAGAACCTGGCGGGTCAGCCAGTCAGCGTACTGCTGGCCGATGCCCGCGGGGTCGTGCTCACCAGGTTGACGGCCGACGATGATCTTGAGCGGCATCTCGAGGCGGTGATGCTGGCACCCGGCTTCAGCTGCTCAGAGTCGGTGGTAGGGACGAACGGCATAGGCGCGGCCCTAGAGGGCGGCCAGCCCGCACACGTCGTCGGGCACGAGCACTATGCGCAGGCCCTGGCCGACCTCACCAGCGCGGGCGCCCCGATCCATCACCCCATCTCGGGCAAGCTGGTCGGAGCAGCCGGCCTGATCTGCTGGCGCGACTTCGCTGGCCAGGTCGCCGACCCGCTGCTCATGACCATGCTCAAGATGACCGCCGACCAGGTCACCCAGGCGCTGCTGCACGATTCGATCGGACAGGAGCTTGCGCTGCTGCAGGGCTATCTGCGGGCCTGTCGGCAGGGCAGTGGTATCGTCCTCGCCCTCAATCACGATGTGGTGATGATGAACGACCAGGCCAGATACTCCCTGGAGCAGGGCGACCAGGAAGCCCTGCTCAGTCGTGCCGGCGAAGTGCTGGCCGCGGGCCGGACCAAGACGGCGCAGGTCGATTTGCCCACCGGCCTGACGGCGCGGTTGCACTGCCGCCCGGCAGGCGGCGCGACCGCTCCGGACGCCGCAGGCGGCGTGGTGCAGGTCAAGCTGCTCAAGCAGGCGCGGCCGGACGGCGACGCACCGTCTCCGACCCGGGCGTACCTGCCCGGAATCGTCGGGTCTGGTGCCTTGTGGCTGCGCAGCTCGCAACGGGTGCAGGTATCTTACGAGCGGGGGGAATGGCTGGCGCTTGAGGGAGAGCCCGGCGTCGGCAAGCTGGCGCTGGCCCGCGCTGTGCACCAGTACCGCAACCCGGCCAGGCGCTTTGACGTGTTCGACGCAGCCGATGAGGGCTCTGCGGACTGGCTGACCTCGATCAGCCGCACGCTGCTAGCCGCCGAAGGCGATCTCGTTATACGGCACGTCGACCAGCTAGGTCAGCGACAGGCACAAGACCTGGCCGCTGTGCTACGCCAGGCAAGGCCAGCCGCGGAGCCGGGGACCTGGGTAGCGGTCACCCAGAACCGCGGCGGCACAGCTCTCACCGAGATGCTGCGGCTTTTCCCGGCGACCGTGGTGCTGCCCCCACTGCGGCATCACATCGGCGACCTGCCGGAACTGGTCCAGCATCTCCTGGGCAAGCTGAGCCAGCAAGGCCGCCTGACCTGCTCGCGCGAGGCGATGAAGCTGCTGCTCCGGTCCAGCTGGCCCGGCAACATCGAGCAGCTGCGACAGGTCATCAGGGACATCGTGAAACGCAGGAGGGCAGGCTCCATCCGTCCGGCAGACCTGCCGCCGGAATGCTGGACCGTGAGCCGCCGGCTGCTCAGCACGCTAGAGGCGCTCGAGCGCGACGCCATCGTCGAGGCGCTGCTGGATACAGACGGCAACAAGGCCAGGGCGGCCGAGGCGCTCGGCATTTCCCGCGCGTCCATCTATCGTAAGATATATGAATTCGGAATTATTGTGCCTGGCGGTTTATCGAAAATCGGCGCGGCTTCCCGTGAATGCGGGAATTGATGTCGGAAGTTGGGTGTCGACGCGCGTCCGTGGCGCGTGGTGCTTGCTCATGGCCAGTGGGCGGGGGCCTCGTGCTGCCCGCCGCCGGGAAATCCCGTTGCGAGTTGTCGGCATAGAACCTCTAATTGACTGACCACTAACCTCCGGTGCGCGCCGATCGGTTCATCGCGGCTTGCCGGCAAATGGCGCGGGAAGGCGCCGGGGCACGGCTGGCCGTGGATCGTGCATGCGACGGGGCGTTCATCGGCTGGTGCAGCCTGAGCCGGTGGAATCGCGACTACCGCAGCGCATCTCTGGGCTACTGCTTTGATGATGCGGCGTGGGGCCACGGCTACGCGACGGAGGCCGCGCGCGTTTTGCTGCGGTAAGCCTTTGACACGCTGGACCTCAATCGCGTCCAGGCTGAGACCGATACGCGCAACCCGGCATCGGGCCGGGTGCTGGAGAAGCTCGGGTTCGTGCGTGAAGGAACGTTGCGGGAAAACTGCGTCGTGAACGGCGAGGTCTCTGATTCGTGGGTCTACGGCCTGATCCGGCGGGAGTGGCAGCCGTCACCCGAGCCAGCTACCTCCCGCTGAGCCCCCGTCCCCGGCACGACGCCGGCCGCCGGCCCGGGGTGCGGGGTGCCGCATCGGTGATGAGGAACTGCATGACCTTGGGGAAATAATTCGCTCGCAGCTGGCCCCGGGCATCGAGCCGCGGGTTTCGGCGTAGCCGCCAGCTCCAGCTAGCTGGCTGATCGAGCATGCTACGCGTTTTCCCGCGGCAGCTGGGGGGCTGACAGACCGGCCCGGGTCGAGCCGGCGGTCCAGTGAGCTCGGCCGGCTCTGCGCACACGGCTTCGGCTTCCCGCGGACCACACCCTGACCAGCCAGGCACCGCCCACCATCGGGCGCACCTGTGCGGTATCGCCGCGATCCCGGCATCACGCAAAGCCATTCGCGCCGCTGGCTACCGACGAGGCAAGTAGAGATCCTGTCGCAGGCCATATGATGACTTTCGCGCGCTAAAGTTCGAAAGGCCGCGATGATATTGGACGTCGTCAGGATCGGGACATACGGCGGGAGTGGTGCGAGCAGACTGCGATGAGGTGGCAGATGCCGACGATTGGGAAGCGATCAGATGAGGAAGATCCTGGCGGCGGGCGGAGCCGTGAGCATCATACTCGGCGTGGTCGCCTGCGGCGGCCACCATTCGGTCTCGGGCGCAGGCGGCAATGGCAGGATCACCCAGTCTGCCGTCGCCCCGCTCGGCGCGCATTTCTCAGGCAGCGTGACGGCTGACCAGTTTGCCTGCTGGGACCAGCAGGTATCCCCTCCCGGTACGCCCGGCACTGCGAGCGGCAATGTGAGCGTCTACGAGTGGGAGTTGTCTCATCTTGGCGGAAAACTCTCCGGCTGGCTGGTGAGAGACATCCGGTCAGTGCAGGGGCACGGCAACCGCGACCAGCACATCGAGCGGCTCTACAGCGATTGCAAGTCACGGGTTCCCGTCCCGGCTGGCTGGAACCTCGAAGGACCGAAGCGGCCAGGGTAACCACGAGTCATAACGTTCCGGCGGCGGCCAGAGGGGGCCTTACGGCTCTTCGCTGAAGCGGCGAGATCAGAGCTGCACGCCGCGGGTCAGCGCGCCGTCGACGAGGAGGTTAGTGCCGGTGATGAAGCTGGCGGCCGGGCTGACCAGGAACGCTGCCGCCCGGGCGATCTCCTCGGGTTTGGCCATCCGGCCCGTCGGGTTCAGCGCCATGGCCTTGGTGAACAGCTCGGGATTCTGCTGCTCGATATTCTCCCAGACGCCGCCGGAGAAGTACGTGTTGCCCGGCGACAGGCTGTTGGCGCGGATGCCTTTAGCCGCGAGCTGGTAGGCCAGGCCCTGGGTGTAGTGGATTATCGCGGCCTTGACGACGCCATAGGGCCCCGCCGCGAAGTCTATCTCGCGGCCGGACACGCTCGAGATCGTCAGGATCGCGGCTGCGGCGCTTCGTTCCAGGTACGGGAGGGTGGCCTGCACCAGTCCGACCGTGCCCATCATGTCCACATCGAAGCTGGCGCGCCAGTTTGCCGTCTCGTCCGGGATCGCGAGCGCGCTGACGTTCGCGACCACGATGTCCAGGCCGCCGAGCTCGGCGGCACTGGCGGCAACCCATCGCTGCATGCCGTCCTGATCGGCGACGTCGAGGACCTGCCCGGACACTTTGCAACCGCGCCCGGTCAGCGTGTCTACGGTGCCGGTGACGTCGCGACCTGTGCGTGCGCAGAACCCGACGACCGCGCCCTCGGCTGCGAGCACTTCTACGATGGCCCGTCCGATTCCCCTGGTCCCGCCGGTGACGAGAGCGCGAAGACCGTGCAGCCCTAGGTCCATTCTGGCCTCCGTCGTGGCTCGGTGTGGTGGCATGCGCTGTCAACAAGCCAGTTCATGCTGGCGTAATAACAGCATCAGGGTCGGGCGCGGAGAGGGGCTGGCAT
Source organism: Streptosporangiaceae bacterium (assembly GCA_035716545.1). Classification (GTDB taxonomy): domain Bacteria; phylum Actinomycetota; class Actinomycetes; order Streptosporangiales; family Streptosporangiaceae; genus Chersky-822. Next base: position 3,750 of record DASTJM010000002.1, on the reverse strand, counting down.
CTGCGCCGTAGCCCCGGCCCGCACACTTACCCAGCATATGGCCAGGGACATGGAGGCCATCGGATACTCGCTCGAAAACCGCCATATTCTGGGCAAGCATGCTTGCCCTGAGCATCATCCCGGATCTTGCTCACAGTCATCCCGCATCCTCGCGATGGAAGGCTGCGGCCCGGCCGGCCCGTCCAGAGGGTCATGCAGTGTTGACCGGCTCTGCCCGGACCCTGGGTGCAATGGCGCTGTCAGCCAGCGCTTCGCTGAAGTTGCCACGCTGCCCCGAGCGCGTCCTCGATGGCGCCAGCGTCGCCCCTTGCGAGATCAGCGACGACCATCATGTGCTTGATGTACCGGGCCGGGACACTGAAGGTCCCGGGGAACTGTCGCAGGACCGAGGCGCGGTAGTCGAAATCGGCTCGGATCACCAGATGGGTGCCGTCAAGCTGGCGGGCGACGAGCCTGCCGTGGTACCGCCACTGGGCCAGCCCGTCCGCCGTAGTGCGCCGCACCCCTTCCATCGCACCAGCCAGCCGGTCTACCTCGTCTATCTGCAGCACTGCCGCCTTCCGTGCTTGCCTGCGTTCACAACCACCGGGTAAGCATCGCAGCCGCTACCGGAAGCCGTCGATGCCTGCGCCCCGCGAAGAAGCGGCTGTGGCTGGCGCAATAGCCGTATTCGGCCCAACCTGCCAGGTCGGAGTTTTTGACGGTCTCGCGGGAGCGGCGGCATTTCACCAGGGTGGAGTCCACGACCCAGACGCCGTCGCTCCACATCGAGGTGGTGGCGGCCAGGAGCCGGTTGACGCTTCGCATCAGGCCGGCGAGAGTGCTGGCGCGAGGGTGTCCGCGTCGTTCGCCACAAAATGATCTTCGACACCCTCGTTCTCGTCTCCGCAGGCACCCCCTTGGACCACACCACCAGGAGGAACCAGTGTCATACCCGCAACTGCTCACCCCCGAGGAGAAGCTCGCCGAGGCGAAGAAGCTGTTGAGCCTCCCGCGTATCGTCGTGATCTGAGGCTCCACCCGGTTCATGACCGAGATGAACGAGGCCGATCTGCGGGAGACCAAAGCCGGAAAGATTGTCGTCAAACCGGGCTGTGACATGAAGTCGCCGCACGAACTTTGGCTCGATCATGTCGAGGCCGGGGCGCTGAAGGTTCGACTGGACGATCTGCACCGGGCGAAGATCAGGCTCGCTGATGAGGTGCTCGTAGTCGGCGACCACATCGGAGATAGCGCCCGAGCCGAAATCGCCTACGCCCGGTCGCTGGGCAAGCCCGTGCGGTTCACGCACCCCGGAGCCGACCCTGACGCCTGACCGCCCGCTGCCACCTCGACAACGAAGCCGCCAGCCCGCCGCCTGACCGTCTCGCGGTGGTTCGGCCGCCGCCCGCCCCGCACCCTCCGCAGGCATCCCTTGGAATTGATCATCTAGCGCGACCGATGCCGCTCCCGCCAAGCCAACATCGGTGCCGAGGCCGGTTCATGACCAACATCCTGCGGCCGCGCCGAGCCAGCCTCGGTCACCGCCCTGGCCATTCAAGTCATTCAGCTACCGCGAGATCGATGCCATTGCAGGGAGGCTTGACGAACTGGCCGAAAAACAACGCCAGCCAGCCGCAGGTACGTCCGTCTCTACTCTGAGCAGGTGGCGGGGATGACTCCGACGCACTGGCAGCTGGCGCGAGCTCGTCATGCTCAAGAAGCGCGGCGATCCTGAATCAGGCCGTCCGCTGCATGAGAGCGCGACCTGCGTGAGGCCGACCTCGCGGCGGAGTGACCGAAGCACCGCGCACAACTGCGCTGGTACTTCTCCGGTAGATTGATTTCTCCACCAGGCAAGCCGACCGCGTCCTTCTGGCATGTCCCAAAATCGGATATCGTCGTGTTGCGGCAGCGGGGCCGGGGCGGGGCGCGATTGTCATAGCGGGGAAGGAACGGGCGGAGCCCGGTAGACCGTACGCAGGTGGTCAACGTCAGCACCAGAGGCAACTGCGAGTCGGAAAGGACGGCCATGATTAAGCAGGCCGCAATGCTGATTGCTCTCGCAAGCGGGGCGGCCGTGCTCGCAGGCTGCGGCGGAACGGAGAGCCCGGCGGCTGCACCCGTGCGGTCGGCGTCCGCCGCTGCGTCTGCGCCACCGGCGTCGGCGAGCAGTTACGCCGTCGATCAAGGCTGGGCAGGTACCGCCTGCGTGCTGCCCGTAGCCGCTGTGCAAGCGATCTTCGGTCCGCTGGCACCAATTACGAACCCGAACGTAACCGTGACCGGCGGGTACGTCGAAATGCAAACGAATAACAGCACGCAGGGGGGTCCTGGGTGCAGCGAGGTCTGGTATCCGCAGGCATACTCCAATTATGGCCAGAGCGTCAATATCGCCTTCGCCACCGACGGCGCGGACTCCTATAAGACCGACATCACCGAAAGCAAGTGGGCGCCCGTGCCCGCCGGGCTGAAGGGCGAAGTGCTAGGAACTGACAGCGATCCACATGATGCGGCGCTAGTGGTCCCAGCTCGTGACGGTTATATCTACCTGGGCCTATCCAGCGACGATACCGGCCACCCGGTCAGTGTTGCAGACGGCACCAAAGCGCTCCAGGTCATCATCGACGTAGCCAGGAAATCTCCACCGCAAGGCTTGCAGGGCATTGCGGATCTGCCCTGACGCCCTCCCTCCTGGCGGACCTGCTCCGCCGTTACTCCAACCGGTCGGACCTCCTGGCCCGGCTCAGGAAACCAAGTGACGCGGCAGCCGAGCAGGGCAGTCTGGCGCCGGGCGGTCCGCCCGTTTCCCGGCCCTCGCAGGGAGGACCGTCATGATTTCCGCCTGCGGGCGGTCGGCCATGCCAGCCGCGGCCCGGCTGCGCCCCGGAGACCTCGCCGCCCTCACCAGCATCGGGCTGCGGACCCGCAAGCTGCGCGCCGGGGCTGTCGGCACTGGGCACCGCGATCGGCGTCGCGGCCATCGTGGCCGTCCTAGGCCTGGCCGCGTCCTCGCGCCGGGCTAACGTTGCACCGGCTGGCACACTGACCCGAACCGACCGAAAATCCGGTCGCTTGCGGCGGTTACCGGTGAGAGCATGCTCTCGTGCCGGATTACCGCATCAGGAAGGCCACCGCCGAAGATGCCCGATTTCTCGCCGACGTGGTGTTCGAGGCGACGCGTGCTCAAGGTCGCGTCCCTGATGACTTCGACGAGTCCGAATGGCGCGAGAAATTCGGACACCGGACCATGGAGGAAATCTTTGGCGAGGTCCCCGGCAGCACGACCAGCGTGATCGAGACCGGTCACGAGCGGGCCGGCCGATTGCGGATTACCCGCACCGCCGGCTCCATCGAGGTATCCGGCATCCAGCTCCTCCCAAGCTTCCAGCGGCGAGGCATGGGCACCGCCATCATCGATGGATCTCAAGGCACAGGCCACGGCGGCCGGCCTGCCCCTTGACCTTGACGTTGAGAACGACAATCCAGATGCCCGCAGGCTGTACGAACGCCTGGGATTCACCCGCACGGGTCAGACCGCGCACGAAGTCAGGCTCCGATGGACACCGGGGACCGATGCTGTCCTCCCGGCCGCGGACCTGTAGCCCAGGTCCCGATTCCGCTGCCGGCTGTCTCGTACTGAGGCCCACCTTTGGGACATCCGTGGCGCTCTGGCGCCACCTATGGGCCATCGGCGGGCCAGCCGCCAGGCAGTTCGCCGGGGCGCTATCACATTCCGGGAGGCCAGATCGCCAATCTGCGGGTTATTAC
>DASTJM010000001.1:0-74080 GCA_035716545.1 Streptosporangiaceae bacterium | reverse complement strand
CGGCGGCGGCTGCCCGGCGGCAACGTCGCGCCTGCGCTGCTGCTGGCACGCCACCGGCCACAGCAACGTCGCCGCGTTCTTGCTGCCAGGGCGGCAACGTCGCTCCTGCGCTGCTGTCGGCCAGGCGCCGCGAACAGCAGCAAAGGCGCGGCGCTGCCGCGGGCCGGCCGGCCGGGCCGTTGCCGCGGGCGGCTGAGGCGGCCTGCCCGGCGGCGCCTGCCCGGCGGCAACGTCGCGCCTGCGCTGCTGCTGGCACGCCACCGGCCACAGCAACGTCGCCGCGTTCTTGCTGCCAGGGCGGCAACGTCGCGCCTGCGCTGCTGTCGGCCAGGCGCCGCGAACAGCAGCAAAGGCGCGGCGCTGCCGCGGGCCGGCCGGCCGGGCCGTTGCCGCGGGCCGCTGAGGCGGCCTGCCCGGCGCCGGAGCTGAGCGGGTCACGGGACCGGGTCAGCGGCGGGCGGCACGGACGGGCCGCAATGCGCTCAGCCACGCAGCAAGCATCCCCTCCGCGCCGCCGGGCCGCGCCCTCGCAAGGTTCACGGCAAGTCAGCCCGGCGGCGAGCCGCTCCGGAAAATGCCTGAAACTTTAACCGCGACCTAGCTAACTACACTTGGTGAATAGCTACGACCGGGGTGCTCGCCGGTCGTCTACTCGGAGATCGTGAGGGCGCGAAGCAGGAACTCGATTCGGGTGTCAAGGTCATTGACCGTGCGCTCGAACGCCAAGTAACTCGCCTGGCCGCCTTCCCCTGAAGCTGGGTCAGGCAAGCTCCAGTGCATACGCCCAGGCCGTCCCGCGAACCTTGGGCATGCTTCCCGTGCCCTGTCACACAAGCTGATCACGAAGTCGAACCGCCATCCCGCGACCGCCTCCACCGACACAGGCCGGCGACCGGCGATATCGACGCCATACCGGTCCATCATCACCGCCACAGCCATCGGATGAACCGGTTTAGGCCTGATACCGGCGCTGCCCGCAAGGATCCGCGAGCCGGCCCGCTGCGCCAGCATGGCCTCGGCCATCGGGGACCGGCCGCTGTTACCGGTGCACACGAATAACACTCGAGGCACAGCCGGGACCTGCCAGGGATCCTCGCCCTGTCCCTGACCGGGCCAATGCACCAGCCCCGGGTGCACCGCGGCCGCGGCATCCGAAAGCGCACGCGAGCACGCGTCAAGGTTCAGGCTGTAATAGGTGTCCCGCCCGTCTAAGCTGCTGCGCCGCGAGGCTACCAGCCCGCCATCACGCAACCGGCGCAGATGATACGAGACCAGGTTCTGCGGCTGGCCAAGTACCTGCGCTAGCTCACGAACCAGCTGGTCGCTATACGCCAGCTGGCGTACCAGCGCCCATCGCACGGGATCGGCGAGCAGCCGCACGACCAGCGGCGCGCAGTCACCTGACCCGCGCATTGCGTCGCGCCGAGCCCGGCGAGCTACCAGCGTTAACAAGGGAGTCGCCAGCTGGACAAGGCACGCCGTCGCCCGGTCTCTCCTGGTGCACCGAAAGTGGCCCGCCGGGCACATCGAGCTGGGCGCCGATCACCGAAAGGCACAGGTAGTTTGGCGGACCCATGAGCGCGATGGCCTCGCAATCACGGCACACCCTGTTAATCTCGTGCTCGCGCATGTAACCAGCGCTGCCGAGCAGCCTGCGAACCTGGTCGCAGACGTCCTGGCTGGTCGTGGACGCGAAGACCTTGGCTGCGTAGGGCAGGGTCGGCGCCTGGTACGGAGCCTGCGCGCTCAGGTCGGCCACCACCGACCTGGCTGCCTCGATGGCTACGGTGAGTTGCGCTAGCCGGGAGCGCACTCCGGGATCGCCGAGCTTGTCCTTACGACGCAGGTGGTCAAGCGCGATCTCGTAGGCGTACCGCGCGGTCCCGGCGCTCACCGCCCCAAGCGTCAGGCCGAGGCAGTGGGGCAACTGCATGGCCGGAACGGTCGTATCGCGCTGGCAGAGCAAGTCTGCGTCACCAACGACAACGTCATCGAAGTCAACTGTCCCGGTACCCGAACCGCGCATGCCTGCCATGTCGAGCGAACTATCTGGAATGCGCACGCCAGGAGCGGCGCGGGGAACGAGGAATAACGCCTGGCCGCTGCCGCCATACGCGCTGGCGGGCCGCGCCTGCGCGGCAGGATTTTCGGTCCTCAGCTGCGCCAGGACAAGGAAGAAGTCAGCCACCGTGGCACTCGTCACGAAGGTCTTCTCGCCGCCGACTGTCCAGTCCCCCGATGGAGCGCGGCGAGCGATCGTGGAAATCACTCGCCTGTCAGCCGCCGATCCGGACTCTGCCCAGGCGGCGCAAGCCAGCCAGCCGTCGCGGGCGACGCGCTCCAGCCAGTGCCCGCGCCGCGGCGGCCTGCCGTACTTGTCGATCCTGGCAACGACCCCGCAGTGCAGATACAACATGATGGCGATGGACGGGTCGGCATTCGCTACTTCCTCGATCACCGAATTCGCGGCTGCGGCATCCCAGCCCCAGCCGCCATGCTCAGCAGGCACCATCATGGCAAGCAGGCCGGATTCCTTGATAGCCGCGACGCTTGATTTGTCCACGCTCAATGAGGTATCGGCTGCCCGCGCACCGCTGCGCAGCAATTCCTTGAGCTCAGCCGTAATGACAGAACCTGACTTACTCATCCCGTGATGATAAGCCCGGCCGGCTCGCTGAGTTAATAACGGAGTCACCACTTGGACAGGGGACGCGCCCGTGTCCGAGCAGACAGTGTCTCCCTTGTCCTAGCGCGCGTCTCAACCGGACCGCGGCCGACAGCCAGGCATGAACAGGCAAACGGCGGGCGCCGCAGCGGCCGGTGAGCCGCGGAACAAATGGCTGACTAGTAATATTGACCTGGCGATAGGCAGACAGTTACTCTCCCACCTTAGCCAGGAGCCATGAAGAGGATGAAATACTATCTTGCGTGCGGAGGTGTGACTAATTTACGCTACCCATTCCTGCATCGGTGACACCGAATCCGAACCGCACGAACTCCATCCACATGTCCTCGGAATCGGGGGCACGATGCGATCGAATTCTGTCAGCGAGCGCGCGTTACGTATCGCCTTGGCCGCAGCAGCGGCCCGCGGCGCGACGACTTCGATCCTCACCGCCGCTGACCTGCGCCTCCCACCCTACGCCTACGGGCTAAGCGATAAGATTCCATCGGCTCGGCGCCTAGTGTCTGAGTTAGCCCGCGCGGACGGGATCATCCTCAGTTCCCCCGGCTATCACGGTGTCTTATCGGGTCTGATCAAAAATGCACTTGACTACGCCGAGGATCTCCGTGACGCGGACAGTCCCTATCTTGAGGGGCGTGCGGTCGGGTGCATCGCCTGCGCCGCGGGCTGGCAGGCCACGACAACGACCCTGATGTCGTTGCGCATGGTCGTCCATGCGTTGCGCGGCTGGCCGACTCCTTTCGGAGTGATTGTCAACTCGGCCAGGAGCTGGGAAGAACAGAGCGCTGAACCAGGAGACAACTCTCTTCATCAGCAACTGGCAAGAGTAGGGCAACAGGTTGTCTGGTTCGCCCTGCTTCGTCACCATGTCAACCACACGGAAGGATCCGCTGTCCTGTACGGAAGAGCATGATCACGATGTTTCTTGCCAGTATTCAGCGATCGTTACCCGCGCAGGTAGCGCGGGGCAGGAGAGATCGGATGATGTCGCGGGTCGGTCCGGCGCTACCCCTGGTCGCGACCTTGACCAGCTGGGGCGGCCAGCAGTCGCTGCCGCTACCCGCAGCGCCCGGGATGCGGTGCATCGAGGTCAGGGCAGATCTGACCGGTGACGTCGATACAGCTTGCCTGCGGAGCAGCTTGCGAGGCAGCCTCCTTTACACGCTCAGGAGCACAGCGGAGGACGGCTGCTGCCCGGATCCGCCACACCTGCGGCACCGACGCCTCATAGCCGCCGCGGACCGCTACGACCTCATCGATCTTGAGGCCGCCCGCGATCTCCATCCCGATGTACTCAGCCGGATTCCCGCGCGGCGCCGCGTCCTTTCCTGGCAGGGCCCGGCCACCGGCCCGGCCGAACTACGCGGCAGGCTTGATCTGATGAGCACGGTTGGCGCCTACTGGTACCGGCTGGCTCCGCGCGCCGACACGCACGCGGAGGCGCTGGCCCCGCTACGGCTCCTGAGATCTCTTGACCGCGATGACGTGCTGGCGTACGCGAGGGGTCCGTCCGCGACCTGGACAAGGGTGCTGGCGGCGCGGTATGGCGCGGCGGCGGTATTCGGCTGGCTGGGGGAGTCACCTGACGCCTGGGCTCGTTCCGAAGGCGAACTGCCAGTACACCGGCTGCTGGCCGACTATCCCCCTGAGGTATTAATGCCAGCGCACCGGATCTACGGGATCATCGGCGAGAGAACCACAACATCTATGTCGCCATTCATGCATAACACGGCGTACCGGCTGCTAGGCGTGCCAGCGCTGTTCCTGCCTTTCAGTACTGCGGACCTCGGCCGTTGCCTGTCCGAGCTGACTACTGGCCTTGACGAGCTCGGGATGCCGCTGTGCGGTGCCGCGCTCACCGCGCCGCACAAGGAAGCCGCTCTGGCGCTGGCCAGCCATGCGACGCGGTGCGCCCATCGGGCAGCGGCGGCGGATGTCCTGGTAAGGACGGCAGACGGCTGGCTTGCTGACAACGAGGCGATCACCGTGGTGGCCGTCTTGACGGCTAAGAATGTCGCCGTAGCGGGAAAGCGGGCCGCTGTTGTCGGCTGCGGCGGTAGCGGCCGGGCCGCGGCGGCCGGGCTCATGCTGGCCGGTGCGGACGTGACACTGGTCAATCGCGGAGTTCAGCACGGCGAATACGCTTCCAAGCTTCTCGGCCTGCCCTTCGTCCCTCTCGCCGAGTTCGACCCCCGGTCGTTTGCTGTGCTAATCAACGCCACGCCAGTGACTGACGCACTGCTGTTCAAGATCGACCACACCAACCCGGGGACGGTCACCTTCGACCTGAACTACCGGCCAGCCAACACTCCGCTGATCGTGACCGCGCGGGCGGCCGGGCATCTGACTATCAACGGCTACGACATGTTGCTGGCCGAGGTGCCTCGGCAGTTCCGGCTGATGACGGGCCACCACATGCCCACCAAAGAGATCCGCGCCGCACTGGGCATCGCCAGCCAGGACGGGCTTGACCCGGTCCCTCCTTACAAGATTCCTGACCAGGAAGGAGCGATGAGGCCGTGACCACCGCTTCGAGCCCGCGCGAGGACCTAGTGGAGGGCCAGTGGGTCAGCGCGACCGGGCTGGCGCGCGGCCTGAAGCGGCTGCGCGCCGAGCGAAGTGGCGAGGACTCGATGGTCTGCGCACGCGGGGCTGGTGAAGCTGGCCCCGGCATGTGGGGACCGGCACGGGCGCACGTCTTCGCCACCGCGGTGCGATCCGCTCAGGGAAGTGCCTTGATCGCCAGCTTCGACCGCGGGCACATCGAGACCCAGATACAGACTTATCCGGGAGTGGGGGTCCTGGTGGTCCACGGATTTCACCGGTTCAAGGATTCTTCCGGGCAGGCTGGTTACTTCACCCGCGAGTTCTTTGTCCCGGACGACGGGAGGGACGCCGAACCCGGGAAGCCGGGCATTCCGCACCGGCCGGGCTCCCACGACCCAGCCGCGCTGACCGGCACCTGGCGTGCGCTCACACCGGCCGTCTCTCAGATCGCCACGCTGGAGTGCTTCCTGTCCGATGGCCAGCTCCGGGCACGGGCAGAAGCACGGGCGGGAACCGGATCAAACCGGCTGACCGACTGGGGTGAGGCCGCGGCGCATGTGTATGCCGATGCACATCACCCCGACGACCCGCCCGCCTTCCTCACAAAGTTCGAGCATGATGGCATCGGCGTGCACGTGCAGGCGCGGGCCAACCGAGGCGTGCTCGTGGTCTGCGAATACACCGAGTTCAGCGATGACAGCGGGCGCCGTGACCACTTCCTACGAGAGTGCTACCAGCTCGATCACAGCTGAGCGCACCCGTCCGTCCTGGCTGCTGGCGTCCATCTGGCAACAATCCCCACTTGGACGGCGCCGGACTGCTCCCAGTTTTCATGCGGGAGTCCGGACGCCAGCCGGCGGAACGTCCTAAGGAGTAATTCGCCCTAAGGGGTATTTACAACCCCCAAGGTTATCTGGCCCCTAGGGGTTCCTCGCTACTTTAATTCGGCTGGTCGCGCGCATAGGTTCGGAGCGAGCACCCCCAACTATTCGCTGCAGGCCTTGGCCGGCCGCCGAGGTTCCGTGGCACATTTCATCGCGGCCGGCTCCTCCTGCCGCGCGGTCCCGCCGCGCCGCGAATCGGGCAACAGGAAGGAATGGGAATGCGGGCTAAACAGATAAAGGACAGAGCCAGTTACCAGGGCCAGACGCTGAAGCCTGGCGCAGACCGGGACCGCGCCAGCCCGCGCACCCGGCTACCCGGCCTGCGCTGGGTCCCGGTGCCGCTTGCCGTGCTCGCCGCCGTGATCGGCACGCTGGTCATCGGCTCGCTCCAGGGCCAGGTGCAGGCGGCTAACGCGAACCGGGCGCCACGCTATGAGGCCGGCGGGCTATCGCTCACCGTCGGTGAGACAAACTGGATGAACAACTCCATGACCGGCCAGCCAGCGAAGGCGGTGCCCAAAGGGTACTCGATGCCCTCGAGCGAGATGCCTGGCATGCAAGCCGTCGGTGACAACCGGCTGAGGGTCGAAGTCGACCTCAGCAACGTCAGCGGCGGCCTGCAACGTTACTCGATGAACGATTTCAAGGTCATCAGCCGGGATGGGAAGACCTGGCACGTCAACCCCCAGGGCTACAGCAACCAGCCGGCGTCGGCAAACCTACGGCCCGGGTTCGGGACGGTCATCGACATGTATTTCGACATGCCGGCCAAGGACAGCAAGAACCTGACCCTTACCTGGTCACGGGACGGCACCACGATCTCTATTCCAGTCAATACCGGTACCGCGCCTAGCGGAATGCACATGTAGGAGGTGCCAGCAGACCTTACTTCACGTCAGCTGACCATGTTCGCCGGCCCAAATGGGCTGGGGTGAGAGGAACAACAAATGTCATTATCAGGTAAACCTGCCCCCCCGTATTCCGGACGGGGCTGGAAAATAGCACTGCTGACGCTCCTGCTAAGTACGGGGGTCGTCGGCTTCCAGCTCGGCATCGACGCGCTGTTCGGGCGGCCCGGAGGCGGCCTGGCGAACGCGCCGCGCGAAATGCTGTTCTCAGTTCCTGCTGCCGTCGTGGCGGCCTGGCTCGGTCTCAAGCACTCCCCCGGGCTGAACCCTGGCCGGACTCCAGGGTTCACCTCGGCACTGAACCGTGCCGCACTGGCCTCGCTGGCGTTCATGGCACTGTTCGTCCCGATGGCCGTCATCGGCGGTTTCTTCACGGGCAGCGCCGTGGCGATCAGCGGTCGGGCCGTGCCGCATCCCGCCTTGATGGTTCAGGCGCTGCGCGGCATCAGCGACGCGCTGATCGGTGAAGTGGCCGCGCTGCCGCTGCTGCTGGTCACGCTGCTGCTCATCGCCCACGCCAGGGCGACTACCCGCCCGCCAGGCCTGCGGCGCGCTTTCCAGCTGGCTTCGGTCGCGGCCTCGGTGGCCATGGTCGGCTACTTCGTCACGCCAGGCGCCAGTGCCGCGGCCGCCTCCAGCACCGCGTCCCCGGTGAGCGGGGTAGCGGCGGGAACCGCGAGCAACCCCTGCACGACCGCGCCGATAGACACGTTCAACATATCGGCGATCAATGTCGACATGCCGCTGAACCGGTACGGCACGCATGACCCGAACGGGTTCATGTACGTGCTCAACTCGCAGATCCCCGCTGTACGGACGGAGGAGGCGTCACAGCAGGTGTCGAGCGGACTGCAGGGCGGCGATGCCATCCAGCCGCTGGTCATCCGCGGGCACGAGGGTGACTGCGTCACCATCAACCTCACCAACGCGACCACGTTCGGGGTGCAGGCCGCGGACAACGCCGCCGGGCAGATGACTCAGACCCCGCCGCAGAACGTCGCCTGGAATGTGGACGGCCTGCCCGCCGTGACGTCGGCTGGGAACGTGTCGAGCGATGTCGGCAACAACCCTGACAACACCGCGGCGCCAGGGCAGACGGTCAGCTACACCGTCTACCTCGACCCCGCGCTCGGCGAGGGAGCACACGTGTTCCACTCGACCGGCGACTACCGTCAGACCCAGGGCCACGGCCTTTTCGGCGCCCTCATCTCGGAGCCGCAGGGGTCGCAATTCCTTGACCCGCACACGCTCCAGCCGGAGCAGAGCGGCTGGGACGCGGTCATCAAGATGCCGTCCGGATCCACCGAGGGCATCGACAACGCACCCGAGCCCAGCTTCCGGGAATTCGCGCTGCTGTTCCACGAGATCGGCGACGAGGACTACCGGCAGATCCTGGAGCCCTCCAGCGCGACCTGCCAGACCGCGATCCCTGGCGCGGTCGGGGCTCAGGAAGAGGTGTCGACGGCGGCCGGCTGCGAGGTCCCGTTTGTCGATCCGTTCAGTGGCGCCTACCGGCCGTGCAGCAAGGCGATCAACTACCGCAGCGAGTGCTTCTTCGAGCGTGAGCTCATCCAGCAGGAGCACGGCTTCAACCCCGACGAGGCGCAGGACTACAGCTCCTACACCAACGGCGAGATGGCCACCCCCCGGCCGGAGATGTACGTGGGCGATCCCTACAAGATCCGGCTGATCAACGCGGGCACTGAGATGGGCCACGTGTTCCACGAGCACGGCGGCGCCATCCGCTGGCTGCGCAACCCCGGTGCTGACAACCCCGACCTCGCGGGCGGGCTCGAGAAGAACCCGCCGCTCACCAAGAACTCGATCAGGCTCGACTCACAGACGATCGAGCCGGGCGAGACCTACACCCTTGAGACCGAGTGCGGCGGCGGCGGCTGCCAGCAATCCGCGGGTGACTTCCTGTTCCACTGCCACATCGCCGCTCACTACGACGCCGGGATGCTGGGCTTCCTGCGGGTGTTCAACACCCAGCAGGCCGACCTGGCGACACTGCCTGGCCGCGCGGTCGCGCCGACCGCGGTCAACTCGGCAGGCCTGCTCGGCAAGACCGTCGAGGGCAAGACCGTCGTCCTGCAGTCGCAGCTTACCGACCCGAGCACGCAGGTCGCGCTGGAGAGCCTGGTCGAGAACCAGCTCCCGCCACAGGGAGTCCCGGTCGATCAGGAGGACGCCACGGTCTGGAACTGGGCCAAGGGCGGCACGGCGAGCGCGCCAGTTTACCTAGGCGAACCAGAGGACACCATATCCTGGCCCAACTACACCGCGCCGAACCCGGGTCAACGAGATCCGATCCTGTTCGACCCGGACAACGGCAGATTGGCGTACCCGCTGCTGGAGCCTCACCTAGGCCAGCGGCCGCCGTTCTCGCCAGACGGCCATAGCGGCGCGCCGTATCTCGGCCCGACGGTCACCCCGACCCGGGCTGATGGCCTGTGCCCGGCAAACGCGCCGGTTGATCACTTCAATCTCACCGCCATCACCGTCCCCATCCAGGAGACGAACGGCGGGGTAGACGCGAGCGGAAACCCGACCCCGCCGGCGGTTGACAGCAACGGCGAGATCTTCGTGCTCAACGAGGACAAGGCCGCGACGCTGAACGGCACCAAGACGCCGAACCCGCTGGCCGTCAGGGCCAACGCCGGCGACTGCATAGCCGTGACGCTGACCAACGAGATGACGCACACTCAGGACCCGCAGGCTCCCGATGTCAACGTCTTCGACGAGGCCAACATCCACATCCACTTCGTGCAGTTCGATGTGCAGGGATCCGACGGCGTGATCACCGGCCTCAACTTCGAGACGGCCGTGCGGCCTGACTTCGGAACGCCCGGAGAGACGACGCTGACCGCGGCGGCGCCGGCCGGCGCCACCCAGATCCAGGTGGCGAGCACCAGCGGACTGGTCCCTGGCGCCTCCATCGAGATCGGCCAGGGTGATCCTGACACCGAAATCGCCACCAAGGTCACCGCGATCAACGGCAACACGCTGACGCTCGACAATCCGCTGCAGAACGCACACGCTTCGGGTGAGCGGACCGGAGTCGAGTTCGTGCAGTACCGGTGGTACGCGGACGCCGAGAACGGCACCGTCTTCTTCCACGACCACGTCGACGCGCTGCACTCCTGGGGCCATGGCCTCTTCGGTGCCCTCATCGAAGAGCCTCCTGGCTCGACCTACCACGACCCGGTGACCGGCGCCACGATTCGCAGCGGCCCGCTCGCCGATATCTACACCAAGGGCTCGGCAGGCTTCGGCGAGCAAGGCGACTTCCGTGAATTCGTGCTCTGGCAGCATGAAGGCATCAGGAGCAGCGGCTCGTCGCAGGGCTGCGAGCTGGCCAGCTTCAACCTCCGGGCGGCACCGCTGATCGACCGTGACCCAGTCAACACCGGCAGCGCCACCCCGCCCGCCGGCGCCGAAGTCCCCGACGGGATCGGCAGCTACACTTTGGGCGGCGAGGCGGGCTATCCGGCCTGCACGAAGATCGGCACGTCTAATGATCCGTACGTGTTCTCGTCGGTGGCCCACGGTGATCCGGCGACGCCGCTGCTCAAGGCCTACGTAGGCGACCCGGTGGTGATCAGGCAGGTCGGCTTGGACGAACGGGTCGGCGACCTGCGGATCACCGGTCACCGGTTCGCCGAGGAGACCTTCAACTCCAACGGCGTGCTGACCGACGCGGGCACAGCCGGGATCTCAGAGAAGATGGACTACGTGCTCCAGGGAGGTGCCGGCAAATTCCCAGGGGATTACCTCTACTACTCCGGCCGCTCTCTGGAGCTGGAGGGCGGTGCCTGGGGCATCTTCCGGGTGATGGACAAGCTCCATACCACCGGGGTAAATGCTCTGGAACCGCTGCCTGACCGGACGTCACCGCCGTCCGGCTCTGGGTTCCCGACGCTCACCAACACCGGTAAGGCGCCGCCTGCCGCACCCGCCGACAGCGGCTCGGTCTGCCCGGGCAGCGCGCCGGTCCGCACCTACAACGTGTCCATCTTCAACGGGATCACCCTCGACAACGGCCAGCCGGGCCAAAGTAACGCGGCCGCCGGCGGCTCCTGGGGCATTATGTACGCGCTCACCTCCGACGAGGCCGCCATCAAGGCTGGCACCAAGCCGGCGGTGCCGCTGGTCATCCGCGCCAACGCGGGTGACTGCCTGAAGGTGACGCTCAAGAACGACCTGCCGACGGACAACTTCACCTGGACCTGGGGATCAGGCTCAACCAGGGCGGGGTTCAACATCGGCAACGTCCTCTACAATCCGCAGACGTCCTATGGCGGCGCGATCGGGTTCGATCCCGACTCGAGCGTGGCACCGGGCGGCTCGCGGACTTATGTCTACTACGTCGACAAGGAGCTCGGCACCAACCTGATCCTCAACCTGGCCAACGAGTCCTCGTGGAGGTCCGGAGCCTACGGCGCGCTCATCGCCGAGCCAAAGGGCTCTGTGTACGATGATCCATTTACCGGAAGACCGATCTCGTCCGGGCTCTTCGCGGACATCTTCCCCGGCAGGGGCGGCCCCGCCCCGTTCCGGGAGTACACGTCGATCTTCAGCGACCGGGAACCGGATATGGGCCACAACGTCATGCCGTACCCGACCGACTTCCCGTTCACCTATCTCGACTACAACCAGCAGTCACTCGCTCAGACGGAAGGAAATCCAACTACCAATCCGCCGCTATGGACGCAAAAGAGCGACAGCGTCATGGGAGGTGATCCGAGCACGCCGCTATTCGAGGCCTACGCGGGCGATCCCGTCCGCTGGCGGGTGGCCGACGCGGCCGGCGACGACTTCATCTCCTTCCAGGTCGCAGGTCACTCCTTCCCGCTGGATCACGGGCTGGCCGGATCCCAGATCATCGAAGCCCGTGCCTTGGGTGGCGGCGAGACATTCGACGCCTACCTGGTTAACGGCGCGGGCGGGGCGACTGGCGCCACCGGCGACTACGAGTACAACCTCGGCCGTGGCCCGCTCATCAAGTCCGGCGGCTGGGGCATCATGCGGGTGCTCCCGGCTGGCGGTACCACCGCTTTCGCGAGTAAGGGCGGCGCTCTCCTGCAGCTGACCCCGACGACAACCGGCTAACCGTCAGTAGCCGCTGCCGCCCCGTGCCCGTGGCACGGGGCGGCAGCGCTGTCCCGGGCTCGCGCCGCCGGTCCTGACGTGCTGGGACGCCGCACCTGGCGCGCGGGATCCCGGCTGAAAATGGGGCACTGAAGCCTGCTCAGCGCGCTGTCAGCGCGTTCGCTACCTCTTGTGCGGTCTGGTCCCAGCCGCACAGGGCCGACCGCCTCTGCCGGGCGGCGGCCCGTAGCCGATGTCGGTGGCGCTCGTTACCCAGCCAGTCTTCGAGCGCGGCGGCCAGGGCAGCCGGATCGCCAGGAGGGACCAGAAGGCCGGGGCGGGTGCCGTCGGCGGTAGAGCCGAGCGCCTCTGGCAGACCGCCCACCGCGGCGGCTATGACTGGCAGGCCGCGGGCGAGCGCCTCGGTGACGGTCATGCCATAGGTCTCCGAGCGGGACGGCGCGACGAGCAGGTCGGCGGTGGCATAGGCGCGGCTGAGCTCCGCGCCGGTCAGCACGCCGGTGAGCCGGACGCGGTCGCGGTAGCGCAGGCGCGTGATACGGGCACGCAATTGCTCGACGAAGTCCGGGTCGCGGCCGAGCGGTCCGGCCAGCACGCAATGCCAGTCCAGGTGACCCAGCTCGGCGAGCGCGTCGACGAGCAGGTCCTGCCCTTTGTGGCGGCTGAGGACTCCGACGCAGATCAGGCGGCCGCGGACGGGCCGGGCCTGACCGCTCACCTGGTCCACGCCCGGCCGGGCGACGTGCACCCGGCGGGCCGGAATCGCGTACCGGGCCATTATCTGCTGGCGCGTCCACTCGCTGGTCGTGACCACGCTGGTGGCCGCGCCGAGCACAACCTGTTCTGAGCGCTGCGCGCTGGCATCATGGTGGGCGTCGAGTACCGCGGCCAGCGGCATGTGCAGCAGCACTGTCACGCGCATCCGGCCGGCGTGTGGCAGCAGCTGAGCGGCGGCCGGCGAGGCGATCAGCCCGTCGATCAGGACGCTGGCGCCGTCGGGGATGGCGCAGACGATGCTGGCCAGGCTGGCAAGCGCGCCCGGGCCCGGTACCGGCATCGCCCCGGCGACGGTCGTGACCAGCACATCCCATCCGGACTTCGCCAACCCGGCGCAGACGCGCTGGTCGTAGATGTTGCCGCCGGTAGGCTGGCCGCGATCGTCGAACCCCTCAGGGACTATGACATGCACCCGCTCGATAATCCTGCCCTCCAGAGCGCTTGCCGCACCAAGTTGGCTGACGCCAGCCGTGACGCCCTTACTTGGACCCCGCGGCGAGGAACGCGGTTCCGAAGAACAACTCTGTCCAGGAGGAGTCGGCCAGCTCTTCTTGCATGGCCAGGCGAATCGCGTCCCACGGACGGCGCTTGATCCACTCTTCTATGGAAGCGAAAGGCCGCACGGTCGCGATTCCGAGCCGCGATAGCCACCCAGGCGTGTTGCCGGGGACCTTGAGATCCAGCACGGCCCAGCGTCCGCCTTCGGCAAGGGCAGCGGTGCCGTGCGCGATAACCTGTTCGCACTCGGGCACTTGCGTCAGGGCGTAGGTGGACAAGATCGCGTCGATACCGGCAGGGAAGTCGAAGCCGGCTGCGTCGGCTTGCACGAGGCTGATATTGCTCCAGCCGTTCTTCGCTACCCGTTCCTGGGCCTGGGCGAGCATCGCGTCGGTCAGGTCGACGCCGACGATCTTGCCGCCGGGACCGATCGCCTGCTCAATCAGCGAGAAGTTCAGACCTGTGCCGCATGCCAGGTCGACCACGGTGTCACCTGGCCGGAGGCCGAGCGCTTGCACGGCAAGGAGGCGTTGCGCCCGCTGGGGGTAGCCAGGCGCGGGGTAGAGCCGGGAGGTGATGTCGTAGTGCTTCGCCTTCTTGCGGTAGGTCTCGATCAGGTGCTCTCGAGTGCGGTCGCTCAAGCCAGCCTCTACCCCCTGCGGTCGAAGTGAACCACGCCCGCCGACGATCCGTCATACATCACGCGAATAGTACGCCCAGGTGATACGGGCTCCGCCGAGCCGGGCACGTGCGGGAGTCTAATGTGACACAGGAACAGCAAGCGCCATTCTTGGCGGCGCTAGAGCGTGCCAGGGCGACCGCCTATCCCCCGGGCGAGTTCGTAGGCCAGGAGAGCTTCATGCGCGCGGGCGAGATCCGGGAGCTGGCTCGCCAGGCCGGGATCGGCCCTGGCGTCTGCGTGCTCGACCTCTGCTGCGGGGCGGGCGGTCCAGGCCGGATGGTCACGGCGGAGTCAGGATGCCGCTACCTGGGCATCGATCACTCCCCTGGCGCGCTGGCGACCGCCAGGGAGTCGGCCGCGAAGCTGCCCTGCCGTTTCGAGCAAGCTCACCTCCCGCCTCTGCCCGGCGGCCGCTTCGACGTGGTACTCCTGCTGGAGACCATGCTGGCCTTCCCCGACAAGGGGGCCCTGGTAAGCGAGGTGGTGCGAGTGCTGGAGCCTGGCGGGCGTTTCGCTTTCACGGTCGAGGAGGGCCGGCCGCTCACTGCGCGGGAGCGGGCGCGGATGCCCGCCGCCGATACAATCTGGCTTATCGAGCTGGCGGAGTTGACCGCCGTCCTGCGCGAGGCTGGGCTGACGGTGACCTGGCGGCGGGACTGCAGCTCCTCCCACCACGCGATAGCGACGGCGCTGCATCGCTTTTATCGGGCCGCATCGACCGAGATCGCCGGCCAGATCGGGACTCAGGCCACCGCTGAGCTGATCACAGCCCATCGGCTCTGGAGTGACTGGCTCGGCAGCGGACGGGCCCGCAAGTTCGCGATGGTAGCCGAGAAACGATGGCCATTTGGCTGAAGGATCGATGACCTTCGACTATGCCCGCTACCTGACCGCGAAGCGTACCGTTGATGACCGGGCGCTCAACCGGCAGGTGCTGGCCGAACTGTGCCGCCTGATGCCCGCGGGTGCGCCGCGGGTGCTAGAGGTCGGCGCCGGCCTGGGGACGATGGTTGCCAGGCTGCTGGACTGGGGCACGGTCGGCGCCGGTGAATACATCCTGCTGGATGCGGATCGGGAGCTGCTGGATCGTTCTCGCCAGTGGCTATGCGATTGGGCCGCCGCGCGGGGGCTGCGCGGCGGCCTGCTGCCTGACGGGCTGCGAATCGGTGATCTCCGGGTGCGCCTGGTGCACGCCGAGCTCGGCAGTTACCTGGAAACCGCTCGCGGGGCGCCGGCCGATGTGCTGATCGCCAACGCCGTCCTTGATCTTGTGGACGTCCCGGCCACTCTGCCGGGATTGTGGCGGTTGCTCGTTCCGGACGGCGTCTACTGGTTCACGATCAACTACGATGGCGAGACGATCTTCGAGCCCAGCCACGACCTCGACGAGCAGATCATGCGGTCCTACCACCGCGACATGGATGAGCGCATTCGTTACGGCCGGCCGGCCGGGGAGAGCCGAACGGGCCGCCGCATGTTTCACTACCTGACGGCCGCGGGGGCGCCCGCGCTGGCGGCGGGGTCGTCGGACTGGGTCGTGACCCCCGGCCCGGATCGGAAATACCGGGGCGATGAGGCTTACTTCCTGCGTTGCATCCTCAGCACGATCCAGGACGCGTTGCACGATCGCCGGGACCGGGTGGAACCGGCAGACCTGGCCGGCTGGCTGGCCGAGCGGAATCGGCAACTAGCCGCTGGCGAACTGGTTTACATTGCCCATCAGCTTGACTTCGCGGGCCGCTCGCCCGGCTAGCGGCCCGCCGCAACTGCCGCAACCGGGCCGACATCGCTTGCCGCAGCGCAAGCCACCCGCGGTGTCGCTGGAAGGGCAGCTCAAACACGGCGGCGAAGAGACGGGCGAAGCACACGGTCACGGGCAGCAACGTCGCTGCCAGCACGAAGAACGCCGGGGTCCCGGTAGCGACCCGGCCTAGTACCAGGCCGTACGACACGGCGATAACGATCGGCAGATGCGTCAGGTAGAGGCTGTAGGAGCATTTGCCGAGGCTCCTCGGCACGCGCCCGTCAAGGAAACGGATGACATGCCTCGGCCGCGAGGTGCCCATCGCGGCGAGGAAACAGCCGAGTGCCGGAGCCCAGGCCAGATCGAGCCAGAACAGATTGAGGTTCGACCACGTGGAGCCTTTGACGACCATCAACGCGATGACCGGCGCCGCGGCGGCCAGCGCGTAACCGGCCCAGGGCCGGGATCGGGTGCGCTCGCCAGCGGTGACGATCCCGGCAGCCAGGAGGCCGACGGCGAACAGCACCGCAAGGTCGGGGGTGAACTTGACCAGGGCGCCGCGCATCAGCGGGACACGGGGCCCCAGCAAGCCCATGGTCACGACGATGACGGCTACCAGCCCCGTCATCGCGCGGGCACTCACCCGCCGGACGACCAGCAGTAGCAACGGCAGCAGGACGTAGAGCTGGGCTTCGATGGCGATCGACCAGAACGCCTTGTTGGGGGTGCCCGCGGCGAAGACATCTTGCACGAGCAAGCCGTACACGACGACGGACTTCCCGTTGGGCACCGCCCAGCCGGGCTGGGCGAGCACAAACCAGGTCATCACCAGGCTGAATCCGAGCGCGGCCCAGTACGGCGGCAGGATGCGCCAGGCACGCCGGTGCGCGTACGTCGCGATCGACTTTAACCGCCACCCCGAGCGCGCCGGGTGCAGGCCAAGCGAGAAGCCCGACAGCGCGATGAACACGACGACCGCGAACCGGCCGTAGATCATCCAGGCCGCCCAGAAAGGAGCGTGATCGGCGGGATAGCCCGGCCAGGCGCGCTCGAAGATGTGGTTGAGCACCACGAACAAGGCAGCCAGGCCCCTGATGCCGTCCAGTCCGACGACGCGACCCGGCCTGGTGGCCGCGGACGCCGCGGGCCGCGCGTTGCCCAGCCCGCGGAACGTCCCGGTCACGGGACGAACCGTTCGGCCTCGTGCCGCGTCACGGGCGCCGTCTGTGCCAGCTCTCGTCGTCTCGGCTCACCTGTTTCGCCCGGGCGCCGGCGTCGGTGAACGGCATCGAACAACAGCAGGCCAGCGCCGGGAGCGACCGCGATTAGCGTGAGCATCGCATACAGGGTCGTGACCGCGACCCCAGTGGCCGCGCCGAGCCTGGCTGCCGAGAAGGCCCAGGCGGCGGCACCTTCTCGTGGCCCCCACCCCCCGATGCCCAGGGGGATCACCGCCGCGGTCTGGACCACCATCAGCAGCGCGACCAGCTCGCCCAGGGGTGCGGTGCAGCCGACGACACGGGCCGCGATGAGGAACGTGGCCGTTTCCGCGGCGACGACCAGCACCGATGCCAGCGTGAGCCGCGGCCAGACATCCAGTGCCAGCAGCCGGCAACGCAGGTCGCCGGAAACGACACGGGCGGTGCGCACCAGCCGCGACCGGCCGCGGCGAGCAGCCACGCGCACGACCAGCCAGGCACACCCGGCTACTACCGCCACGCCCCCCAGAACATACGGCAGCGCGGGCCGAACCGGCGAAGGCAGGATCAGCAATACCAAGGCGGCCACCACGGCCTGGATGACCTGACCGCAGAGCCGTTCCCACGCCACCGTTCGCAGGCCCCGCGCCACGTCTTTAGAGCGGCGGCCGTGCGTCACCGCCCGGTGCACGTCGCCAAGACTGCCACCGACGAGCACGGAGTTGAGAAACAGGGAACGGTAGTAGGCGCAAAGCGCCTCTCCCAGGCCGACCTCGGCACCGAGTGCCTGTGCGACGACCCGCCACCGCCAGGCCGAAAGCACTGTGCTCAGGGCAGTGAGCGTGACTGCTGCTGCGACCGCCGGCCAGGTGACCGCACGCAGACCGTGCAGGAACGGCCCCGCGCCAATTAGCCGCCAGAGGAACCAAAGTATGGTGACGGCGGCGACCAAGCGCAGCACCGCCGGACCGAATCGGCGGACGGCCAGGCCGACCCTGTTCGGATTAGCATGCAGGGCTGCCACACCGGGTTACACGAGCCGGACGGACGCTTAGTTCATCCGTCCGGCTGCGATGACATCGCCGGTGCGCGGCCAATAGCCGTGAACCGGCGTGACCGCGGACCCGTTCTTCCCGTTGGAAACGGCCTCAGCTGGTCACCGGAATGGAGGCACGCTGCACACGATCAAGCCCGCAGACGTGGACGCGCTGCGCACGACCAAGCCTGCGGGCAAAGACGGGCTGCGTGCGATCCTGCTTGCGGCAATCCTGGGGGTGCTCGCCACAGGCGCCGTACTCGGTGTCGTCTCCGCCACGGCCGGGCTCGCCGTCGCGGGCTGGATCGCCGGGCTGGCTGCCGGTTCGGCGCCAGCGGCGCTGCTGGTCGCCGCCCGCTCGCCCGGTGACCAGCCATTCGTGCGCCCGGCAGATTGGGTCACCCTGACCCGGGCGGTACTGGTCGCCGCGGTCGCGGGCATGGTTGCGGACTCCATTAGCCGGCCGGTGTCGATCACAGCGCTGCTCACCCTGTCCATTACCGCGCTTGTCCTCGACGCGGTGGACGGGCAGGTGGCGCGCCGGACCGGCACCGCCACCAAGCTGGGCGGCCGCCTCGATGGCGAGATCGACGCCTTCCTCATCCTGCTTCTCAGCATCATCGTGTCCCGTGACTACGGCGTCTGGGTGCTGGCTATCGGCACCGCCCGCTACGCGCTGCTGCTGGCAGGCTGGCTGGTCCCGTGGCTGGCCGCCCCATTGCCACCCCGGTACTGGCGCAAGGTCGTGGCCGCGGTCCAGGGCATCGTGCTCACCGTCGCCGCGTCCGGGGTTCCCGGCCGCGTGGCTGGAATGGCCTCGGTCGCCGCCGCGCTGCTGCTACTGGCCGAGTCGTTCGGCCGCGACGTGATCTGGCTCTACCGCGCCGGCGCGGGCCCGCGCACCCGCCTAGCGTCGCGGATCGCCGTCGCTGTGCTCGCGGCGGCGGTCCTGTGGTCCGACCTCGTGGCGCCCTACCGCGCCTGGCAGTTCAGCCTCGCCGCTTTCGTCCGCATCCCGGTGGAAGGGCTGGCCTTGGTCGCGGTCGCGCTGGTGCTCCCGCTCAGGGCGCGACGGATCGTGGCCGCTATCGCCGGATTCAGCTTTGGCCTGCTCGCGATCGATAAGATCCTCAACCTGGAGTTCTACGAGAACGTCGATCGGGCGTTCAACCCGGTGCAGGACTGGGTTAGCATCGGGCCGGCTGCGGGCGTAGTACGTGACGCTATCGGCGCCACCGCCACAGACATCGCGCTCGGCGCGCTCGCGATCGGTCTCATCCTGCTCGTCGGCGCGATCACCGCGTCAGCGCTTCACATCACCGCCGTGGCCGCGCGCCATCGACGCGGCGCTGTTGTCGGGCTTGCCGTTTTCTCAGCCGCCTGGGTGTTGTGCGCTGGCCTGTCACTGCGGTTCTCCCCGGGGTTCCCGATCGCCTCGACCAGCGCCGCCGGGCTGGCCGGCTCGCAGGTGCGCGCCGGCCAGGCAGCGCTCGACGACCCGCGTGTGTTCGAGCGGGCCATCCACAGCCGCGACCCCCAGGCCGTCATCCCCGCCTTCGATCTGCTGACCGGATTGCGTGGTAAGGACGTCATCATCGCCGTCGTCGAAAGCTACGGGCAGGTCGCCGTCAGGGGTACGAGCTTCTCGCCGGGAGTCGACGCCGTCCTGCGCCGGCGCACCGCACTGCTGGCCCATGCCGGCTGGTACGCGCAGAGTGCCTGGCTCACTTCTCCGACCTTTGGCGGGATAAGCTGGCTCGCCCACTCCACCTTGCAGTCGGGGCTGTGGGTAAATAGCACGCAGCGGTATGCCGAGCTCGTCGCCAGCAACCGGTTCACCCTCAGTGACGCCTTCGGCAAAGCCGGGTGGCGTACCGTCGCCGACGATCCATCTGACAACAGAACGTGGCTGGCCGGCACGTCCTTCTATCATTATGACCAGCTCTACAACCGGTTCAACGTCGGCTACCGCGGCCCGAGCTTCAGCTTCGCCAAGGTACCCGACCAGTACACTCTGGCCGAGTTCCAGCGGCTTGAACTCGCCCCTGGTCACCAGCCCGTGATGGCTGAAATCGACCTGGTCTCCTCGCACATACCCTGGGCGCCGTTGCCTTCCATGGTGTCCTGGAACAAGATCGGCGACGGCTCGATATTCGACCCCATGCCCGCGAAAAGCGAATCCGTGGCCGAAGTCTGGCGCAATGCCAGCACCGTGCGCAAGTTCTACGGCCGGTCGATCCAATACTCGATGACTGCCCTGACTTCATGGGTCACCGAGCTGAATGACCCGAACCTAGTGCTCATCCTGTACGGCGACCACCAGCCCCACACCACCGTCAGCGGCGCTGGGGCCAACCACGAGGTGCCGATCTCGATCATCGCCCGCGACCCTGCGGTGTTCAGGCAGATCGCCTCCTGGCACTGGCAGGACGGGCTGCTGCCTGGTCCCGATGCTCCGCTCGAGCCAATGGACGCCTTCCGCAACCAGCTTCTCGGCGCCTTCAGCACAACCCCGTAGCGAACGTGATCAGGGAAGGTGGCTAGTGTCGTTGACGCGGTGTACCGAGGCAAATCCGCGGCCGTGCCACTGAATCTCGTTAATGCAAGCGGATCCAAGATAGAGCCGGTAGACGGTGCCGAGCGGAACGCCGAGAGCCCGGCACAGCAAGATCTTTATCGGGGTAATGTGACTCACCACCAGGACGGTCTGGCCACCGTGGTCACGAAGCAGCCGGTCACAGGCCCGGTTTACCCTGCGCGCGGTGTCGGCGAAGCTCTCCCCGCCCGGCGGTGCCTGTTCGGGGTCGCCCAGCCAGGACGCCGCGGCTGCCGGCCATCGCTGCTGGATTTCTGCCAGGGTAAAGCCATCCCAGTCACCGAAATCGGTTTCACGCAGATCATCATCGATGCCCGCGGTCAGGCCGAGTTCGCCAGCCGCGATGGCGGCTGTGGCGACAGCGCGCTGCAGCGGAGAGCTGACCACGACGTCGATCGGGGCGCCGGTGGCCAGGCGGCAGGCGGCGGCCTGAGCCTGCCTGGTGCCGTTGGCGCTAAGCGGCAGGTCGCGCAGCCCGCTGAAGCGGTGCTCGGGCGACACCTGAGTATCGCCGTGCCGCAACAAGACGGTAACAGTGGGATCTGCCGTGGGATCGGCCCAGCCCAGAGTCATATGACTGCCCCACGAGTATGACGAACATGGTGTGTTCCTATGACACCAGACGAAGATGCCAGCAGAACGGTTCAGCCGCCCGCCCTTAGCCTCGCCGCCCGGGTAGTCAGGCGAAGCGCAAGCATCGTGCGCGATATCCGCCAAACGCCAATGGTGTTTCCCACACCCGCACGGCCAGCGTCTCGCCGCCTGCGGCGGCGACGGCGGGTGAGAGGCTGTCATGCACCCAGCGGGCGAACACCTCGACTGTGACCGCCTCGACCCCGGCTGGCCGTATTTCCTCCAGGTTACGGCCTTCGACCCGGCGGGTCAGCCCGGCGAGTGCCGCCTCAAGCACGTCCAGATCACAGACCATGCCCCGGCGGTCGAGTTGCTCGCGGTCCACCACGATCTCAATACGGTAGTCATGATCATGGAGTTCCCCCTCTGGCCCCGGCAGTCCCGGCATGATGTGGAAGGCGCGGACGCTTCGGCTCAACCCCACTTCACAGGTCACCTTGCAGCACTCCTGTCGTAATCGAGAACGGCATGCATCAACCCGGGTTCCCCCTGGTCCACGGCTCGGAACGCCTCGGCCGCCTGATCGAAGGCAAAGACGTGAGTACACAGCTGGGCCAGCGGCAGCTCAGCTAGCAGCCCGGCGGCCTCCCGGCGGCGCCGAGTCCGGGTCCAGGTACCGGACAGCCTGGCCGGCACCGTAGAGACTTGACTGCTGCGAATGATCAGGCGCCGCCGGTGGAAGGCACCGCCGAGCGGCAGCACTACTGGTTTACTCCCGAACCACGACGCGACCAGCAAGGTTCCCTCATGGGCAAGCATGTTCAGCGCCATCGCCGGCGCATCCGGGTTGCCGCTTGCGTCGATGACCAGCGGAACCTCCGCCTTCACCAGTTCTTCAGGTGCCGCGGTGCCGACGCCCAGGCTGCTGGCCAGGGCGCGACGCCACGCCTGCGGCTCGGCGACCAGGGGCCGCCACCCGGAACGCTGCAGGAGCAGGCCGGTCAGCAGCCCGAGCACGCCGGCGCCGAGCACGATGACCCGGTCGCGATATCCGCTCCCGGCGTCGAGCGTCACCTGCAACGCCGTCTCGACCAGCGGAAACAGCGTTGCTGATGCGGGATCGGCGGCGGGCAGCTCGATCAGTTCGCCGGCCCGCGCCGTGAATAGGTCCTGGTGCGGATGGAACGCGAAAACCGCCTGGCCGGACTGCGCTACTTCGCCGACGCACGCATACCCGTAGGCGAAGGGATAGGAGAAGCTACCGCCAAGCGCGCCGATCGTGTCGTCCAGCGGCAGCTCGGCGGGAAACTCGCCGCGGTAGACCAGTCGTTCGGTGCCACCGCTGATGCCTGAGCACACAGTGCGTACCAGGACCTCACCAGCCGCGGGCCGCGGCGTGGGCAGTTCCCTGATTTCCACGCGACGCGGCGCGATATGAAATAGCGCGCGGGCGGGCACGCAGGTCACTTACCCGTCATCAAACTTTACAAAACGGTTGATTTGACCGGCTCGTGGTAACGGCTCTCTCCGGCCGCGTCCAGCGTGAACAGGCCAGCCAGGTCCGCGAGCGCGGCAGGAACGAGCCGGTAGTAAATCCAGGTGCCCCTGCGGTCGGACACGACCAGTCCCGCCTCGCGCAGGACCTTGAGGTGATGGGAAATGGTGGGCGCGCTCAGCCTGAACTTCTCGGCTAGCTGGCAGACGCAGACTTCACCACTCTCATTTGCCCCGATCATGGAAAGCAGCCTGATCCTGGCCGGGTCGGCCAGGGCCTTGAATACCCGAGCAAGCCGGGCAGCGTCGTCGTCGGACAACACCGCATGGCTCAGAGGCGCGCAGCAGGTCCACCCTTGGCGTTGCAAAGCGGACGCTTGATCATGGGACATGGCTCTAATTTGACATAGATCGAATCAAGGCGCAAACTCGTTGATTAGATGGAGGTCGAATCAACAGGAGGCGTCATGTCCCGTGTGCAACTCGCCCTGAGGGTCGCTGACCTTGAAGGGTCGGTCCAGTTCTACTCCAGGCTCTTCCGCGCCAGTCCCGCCAAGCGCCGTCCTGGATATGCCAACTTTTCCATCGACGAGCCACCGCTCAAGCTCGTGCTGATAGAAGGTGCGGCCGGTCAGCCGACAGTGATGGACCACCTTGGCGTCGAGGTGAGCTCATCGGAGGACGTCACGCAAGCCAACTTGCGACTGGCCCAGGAGGGCATGGACACCGAAACCGAGATCGGCGTGCCCTGCTGCTACGCGGTCCAGGACAAGGTGTGGGTGCACGGACCAGGCAGGGAACCGTGGGAAATTTACGTCGTCAAGGCCGACTCCGACGTGCTGCATCGATGAAACCGCGTCCGTACCAGGGCAGGGTTTTCCAGCAGCCTGCGCAACGCGACTAACGGGCGATGAAGTAGGCGCCTGCCGCGACGAGACCGCCGAAGACCGGCGTAACCGTCCAGGCGAGCACGAAGTCGCGCAGGATCTTGCCGTTGAGCCGGCTGAGATTCGCGCCGGGGATTCCGGTGATAGCGCCTGTGGAGACGTGGGTCGTCGACATCGGCCAGCCAGCCTGAGCGCCAACCCCGACCAGGAACGCGGTAATGGCGTTCGCGCGGAAGCCTTCAAGGTGGTCCATGTGCACGACGCGCTCACCGAGCGTCTTAGCCACCCTGATGCCAAGCAGCGAGCCCAGTCCCATAGCCGCCGCCACCGTCAGGGTGATCTGATCGGCGGTCATGCCCGCCGGGATGAGCGCGAATGCCCCGACGGCCGCGATCTTGGGTGTGTCGTTGAGCGCCCGGGCAATGCACGTCGCACCTGACGAGAGCCAGTGCAGTCCGGCTATGATGCGGTTGCCCGCGGTCGCGTTCTTCGCCTCGGTCGCCGTTTCGGTTTCCAGCCGGACTTGATTGAGCACAGCAGCCGGATGCCCGTGCCCCGAGGCAGTGACTCCGTCGGCAAGCGTCCTCCCGGCTGGCTCTGCGTCCGGCAAGGCTGGCGCGGTCCGCGCCGATCGTCCGGCGCGCGATCGTTGCAGCACGATGCCCAGCAGGGCGCTGACGGCATAGGCCACTACTATGCTGACGAGCAGCGGCGTCACTACCTTGGTAAGCAGGCTCGCCCAGTGAATCGCGTCAGGCGCGAACAGCAGACCGGCCCCTATAAGCGACCCGACCAGCGCATGCGTCGTGGATACAGGGAGCCGGAAAACGGAGGCGAGCGCGACCCAGGTCATGGTGCCGACGAGCACGGCTAAGGCGAACGACGCCACCGGCTGGCCGCCGATTATTCCGGATGAGAACAGCTTGCCCATCGCGTGACCGGTGACGATCGACAAGATCCCGCCCAAGAGGGTCGCAGTGGCTCCCCACGCGATCGCGGTGCGGTACCGCGTAACTCCCGCTCCAGCGAGCGTGGCGATTCCCTTCGACACGTCGTTGGCTCCATTGGCCGCAGCCAGCGCGACCAGGAGCACAAATATAGCAATAGTCACGAAACCTCCATCATGTTATTTTCAGGTCGACCGCGCGGACCATAAGTCAAATTCTTCGGTAAACCAGGTGAGTCATGACGGAAGGTATCTCTGAAAGCTGGCGCGGCACGACTACCATTCGGCGGAAAAATGAGCGGCGCGATCTGCCATACGGCATAGGTCACTGGTAAGAGCGGGCCGGTCAAGCCTGCTCGCCGCGCCGGCGGAGCACACATCCCGGTGACCGGCGCTAAGTCCGCATGTAGGCGAAAATCACGACTACCGGCCGGGTTGCGGACAGGTCTAGATTCTCCCTTCAGCACCCGGGTCCGATGGGTGGAGGCCCCATCGGCACTGGTCTTCATAGATCTTGACGCTCACGGCAGGAAACGGACAGCCATGCCGGGAATGAACACTGGTTTGAATGTTCACAACCCCGTGGTCGTCGCTGCGTTCCATACGGCTCTCATCCACCAGGCGATCATCGCGTTGCTGACCTTCCTGGTGCTGGCTGCGTTCTGGGCCACCTCCAGGGTGTGGCGGCCCGCTCGGGTCAGGGCCGAGCAGACCGCATGGAAATCCGGTGGGCTGCCCGAGCCCGGACCAGGATCCGCCGCGACAAGGGCGTCGTTCGCGGTGCTGTTCGCTAACACCACCCGTCAACTGCTCACGCTGAGGTGAGGTGCGCAAACCCGGAATCGAGAGCCGACTATGCCAGTTCCAAGCACACCGCAGGTACCGGCGTGACCACCGAAGACATCCGAGTGCTCATCATCAGCGGGCACGCCCTCAGCAGGTATGGGCTCAGCGCCGCTCTGAGTGATCAGCAGGGCGTTGACGTCATCGCCGACACCGACAACCTCACGAAGGCCTTAGAACTGGTCTGCGCGCTCCAGCCAGATGCCGTGCTTCTGGACACCGTCCACGCCGGCCGCCGGGCGGCGCAGATCACCCGCATGCTGCTGAACCGACCCGCAGAGCAGGCTCCCTCGATCCTCATACTCGCCAACAAGATCTGCGACTGCTCTCCGGCCGTGATACTGGCCGGCGCCCAGGGCCTGCTGCTCAAGGATGCCGGGCCGGCCGACCTGGCCTGGGCCGTCCGCAGCGTGGCATCCGGCTACATGATCCTGCCGCGCGGCCTGGCGCGATGCCTGTGCCTGCCAGAACACAGCCCGCTTCAAGCGCGTGATCAATCCAGATTGCAGACACTGTCAGAACGAGAGCTTGAGGTGCTGTACCGAATGGTTGCAGGAAAGAGCAACGCTGAGATCGCCAGCGACCTTTATATCGGTGAGGGCACAGTCAAGTCGCACGTACAGCGCGTGCTTAGCAAGCTGGGCGTGAAGGATCGCGTACGCGCCGTGATCTACGCCTATGACGCCGGGCTCGTCGAGCGCGGAGGCATCTCTCGAATGGACCCAGGGGACACAGCCACGCCAGCCGTGATCTCCAAGCAAGCCTCGTAGGTGACACCAATGCCGTTATCCAGCCGACCCGAAGGGGCAGCCATGACCAGCCAGGCCGCCGATGTCACACCCGATCCCCGACTGCGACTCGACGCGCTCGAAATTAAGCCGCTATCCGGCGTCGATGCCACGGTGCGAGTGCTTGGCTCGAAAAGCTACACCAACAGGCACATTGCGATGGCAGCCCTTTCTCCGCACTCGACTACGCTGCACAACGCCCTGCTCGCCGACGACACCCGGCTGCTCGCGGCGGCCGTAGCCTCGTTCGGCCACGTCGACGTCGCGATCGATGAGGCGGCCAGCACGATCTCGCTGGTGCCGACCGGCCTGCCGATGCGCGCCCCAGCCGACGCCGTGTACATGGGCAACGCAGGAACCGGCCTGCGCGCGCTGATCACGCTCGCGAGCCTGGCGGACGGGCGGACGCTGATCACTGGCAACGCCCGGATGCAGGAACGGCCCATGGGCGATCTCCTTTCCGCGCTCCGCCCGCTGGGCGTCAGTGCCCGGGCAGTGCGCGATAACGGGTCACCGCCCATCGAGGTCGAAGGGGTCAGCCTGGCCGGCGGCAGCACCGAGATCAGCGGCGCGGTCAGCAGCCAGTTCACGACGAGCCTGCTGATGAGCGCGCCGTGCGCGCAGACCGACGTGGAGATCTCGGTGGTCGATGACATGGTGTCGAAACCGTACATCGACATGACGATCGCGGCGATGGCGCGCACCGGGGTGGACGTGCGCCGGGAGGGTTTCACCTCGTTCGGCGTCCGGGCCGGGCAGGTCTACGAGGGCGGCGACATCGACGTCGAACCAGACGCTTCTGGCATGTCTTACTTCCTCGCTGCCGCGGCGATACTCGGCGGGCGGGTTCACGTGCCTGGCATCGGCACGCACTCGGTCCAGGGCGACGTCGGCCTGGTCGCCGCGCTCGAGTCGATGGGCTGCCGGGCCGTCGTGACCGATGCAGGCGTGACGCTGGAAGGCGGCTCGCTCAACGGCATCGAGATCGACATGGAGAACATGCCGGACGTGGCCCCGACCCTGGCCATGGTCGCCGCGTACGCCGCGGGCACCACCCACATCACCGGGATCGGCAACCTCCGGGTCAAGGAATGTGACCGGATCCAGGCGATGAGCGACGAGCTCGCCAAGATGGGCGCCTGCGTCCGCAGCACCAGGGACACCATGACGATCGATGGAGGCACCACGTTGCGCGGCGCGGACATCGACACCTACGACGATCACCGCATCGCCATGTGCTTCGCGATCGCCGGGCTGCGAACGCCGGGCGTCGTCGTCAAGAACCCCGGATGTGTCATGAAGTCGTTCCCCGGCTTCTGGCGGCGGCTAGATGGCCTGCGAGCGAACGGCGCCGCCCGGTGAACGCGGGTATCCTGCTCGTGCTCGACGGCTGGGGTTCGGCTCCGCCTGGACCGTCGAACGCGATCGCGACGGCGCGTACCCCGGCGCTCGACCACCTGCTTGCCACCAGCATGGTCCGTTTCCTTGATGCCTCGGGCACGGCTGTGGGCCTGCCGGAGCGCACCGTCGGCAACTCCGAGATCGGGCACCTGGTGATCGGCGCCGGCCGGCCGCTCGAATACGACAGCCTTCTGGTGGAGAAGGAGGCCAAGGCTGGCCGGCTGCGGGCCCACCCGCTGCTCGCGGCGACGTGCAAGGATCTGGCCGCTTCCGGTGGTTCTCTGCATCTGATCGGCTTGGTCTCGGACGGCCGGATCCACGCCGACATCGCTCATTTCCAGGATCTGCTTAATGCTGCGGCCGACGCGGGCTTGCGACGGGTTCTCGTGCACGCGATCACCGATGGCCGGGACGTACCCAACGGAACCGCGGCCGGCTACCTGGATGAGCTCGCCGGCATGATCGCGGCCGCCGGCATTGGCGAGGTCGCAAGCTTGATCGGCCGCAACTACGCGATGGACAAGAGCGGCGCCGCCGAACTGACCCGGCAGGCATGCGACCTCATGATCGACGCGAGCGCCGGCCGCCGGTTCGCGACCGTTGCGCACGTCCTGCCGGCGTACGCCGGCGACGATGGGAGCCTCCCGGCCACGGCCATCGCCGGGACAGCCGGGCCGGTGGCCGACGGCGACGCGATCCTCTTCGTTAACTTCCGCTCGGACCGCACGGCGCCCCTGGCGGACATGATCGCGAGCCGGCTAGCCGAGACCCGCCGCAGCGCGGTGACCTTGCTTAGCCTCGCCGAGTACGACACAAGCCATCCGGTAGCCGCGCTGGTGCGCCGCGCGGACGCCTCGGGCGGACTATCGGACGCGCTCGGCGGCGCCGCGATCAAGTCTGTTCGAATCGCCGAGCGAGAAAAGTTCGAGCACGTCACGTTTTTCATCAATGGCAGGGGCTCCGCGCCACGTCCGCTCGACGAGCACATCTGCGTGACCGGAGACAACCTGCCCGACTACGTCAGAGTCCCTGAGATGAACGTCGCCGACGTCGCCCGCCGCGTTGCCGAGGCAGCGAGACGCCAGGACGCCGGCTTGGTGCTGGCCAACCTGGCCAACATCGACGTGGTTGGCCACACCGGCGACTACGCCGCCACCGTCAGTGCGACAGAAGCCGTCGATGCCGCCGTTGCCCAGGTCGCGGCCGCGGCCATACAGACCGGCCGATGGCTCATGATCGTCGGCGACCATGGCAACGGCGAGCAGATGACCAAGCCCGACGCCTGCGGCGCTGACCGCCCTTACGGCGGTCACACCACCAACCCTGTGCCGTTCGTCATCGCCGGGACGGCGGCCAGAACGGGCACAACGCCGCCAGGCATTGCCGGCGCCTGCACGACCGGGACGCTTGCCGATGTCGCGCCTACCGTCCTCACCTTGCTCGGGTGCCAGCCCGCGCCTGCCATGACCGGCCGATCGCTCTGCTGAAGAGGACCTCGCCATGACCACGCAGGACACACCGCTCGTCGCGCTCGTCGGGGATCGCAGTACCAGCGAGGCGGCCCACGCCAGGATCGGCGAGGCGCTGACAGGCCTCGGCATCAGACATCGCTGGCATCCGACCGACACCCTGACCGTTCCGGATGACATCACCGACGCCGACGGTATCTGGGTCGTCCCTGGCTCGCCGTACCGGTCGATGTCCGGTGCGCTGGCGGCCATCCGGTACGCGCGGGAACACGAGATTCCCTACCTTGGCACCTGCGGCGGATTCCAGCACGCGCTGATCGAGTGGGCACGTAACGTGCTCGGGCTGACCGCGGCGCAGGATGTGCAGTCGGTTCCCGACGGCCACATCCTTCTCATCACCCCGCTCACGTGCGCGATGCGCGGCGAGCGCAGGCCATTGCGGCTCGAAGCGGGCAGCCGGCTGGCCGCCATTTACGGCCAGCTCACCAGCACCGAGCTGTACCACTGCTCCTACGGCCTGAACCCGCAGCTCGCTGGGCTGTTCACGCACTGCGATCTGCGGATCTGCGCCTGGGACGAGACGGACGCCCCCCGTGCCGTTGAGCTGCTCAGTCATCCGTTCTTCGTCGGGACCCTCTACCAGCCCGAACTGTCCTCGGACCGCGATCACCAGCACCCGCTGATCCGCGCGTTCGCGGCAGCAGTATGCGAGCACCAGCACCAGCACCAGCACCAGCACCAGCACCAGCGAGAACTTGAATCGACAACTATCGATATCGATGTTCATGCATATTGACGGTTGCCTATCTAGCTCTTAGGGTGAAAGGACAGACGAGGTAGATGGCGACCAGGAGGGGTGAGCGCATGGGCGAGACAGTTCAGGGGACAGGCGGCTTCGTGACCGAATTGCCGCTGGTCACCGACATGCCGACGACTGGCTGCTGCGGAGGCACCACGATGCAGGACAACCAGAGCACCCAGGTCTCTGCTTGCTGTGGCGAACCCGTGGCCGTCATGGAACCAGAAGAGACCGGGCCGGCAGCGCCGGACGCCGGCTGCTGCGCCCCGGCCGGGTCGGCCGATGCGCGGCAAGAGCCAAGTTCTTGCTGCGGGTGACCGACAACGCCTTCCGGCCAACTGCCGCGCGCGATCTAGTCGCCGAGCTGTCTGGCCCCAGATACGAAGGGCGGCTGGCCGGCCAGCCAGGAGCCAGGCGAGCGGCCGGGCGCATCGCCGAGTTGTTCGCCGCCGCTGGCCTGCCGACCCGCTCGCTCGACTTCACTGTCGTCAACGTCCCCGTCCACAGCGGCCCGGCGGCACTGGTCATCGACAGCGCCGCCGGCACCTCATGCTCACTTGAATACCGGGCCGACTTCGCGGTGCACCCAAGGTCGGCGCACGTCACGCAGCCTCGGACGGGAGTGGCGGTCCTGGGCGCGGCCGCCGTCACCGCCGATGCCTGGGTGATGCTCGAAGCGGTACCACAGGGCAATGGGCTCGCGCGGATGGCAGCAAAGCTGGCGGAGGCCGGGGCGAGCGGGATGCTGCTCCCCCAGATCCCCGACGAGTCGGGGTTCCTCAGCAAGCGCATGCTCGGCCCGCCCAGGGTTGGCATGCCGCTTCTGTCGGTTCGCCAGGACGCGATCGGGGGTCTCGAAGGCAAGGTGATCACGGGCACCGCCACGGTCAAGCCGGTCAGCGCGGCCGGCGTGAATGTCATCGCGGAGATCGCCGGAAGCGATCCAGCGCTCGCTGACGAGCCGATCTTGCTGACCGCGCACTATGACGGGGTCGGCGACGATCCTGACCGCCACTTTCCCGCGGCCGGCGATAACGGCAGCGGGATCGCCGTGCTGATCGAGATCGGGCGGGTGCTCGCGGAGGCGACCTGGCGGCCGGCCCGGCCGGTGCACCTTGTCGCACTTGACGCGGAAGAGCTCGGCGCGCAGGGCTCACGCGCCCACGCCAGCGCACTCAAGGACGCCGGGGTGAGGCCGCGCGTGCTCAACGTCGACATGGTGGGCAGATTCCACGGCGCGATGTCAGCCGAACTGGGCCCGGGCAGCGAAGACATCGCGAGCGCGCTCGACCGCGCGGGCCGGCTGACCGGAGTTCCTCTGGTTGTCGGCCCGGTCGCGTCCGACAACCGCAGCTACGCCAGCGCCGGCATGCCCGCGGTCGGCCTGGCCTCGGGCGCCGCGCACTACCACTCACCGAGTGACAGCGCGGACCTGGTCGAGACTGAGGCGCTAGAGCGAGCCGGACGGCTCCTGCTCGCGGCGACGCGCTTCCTGGCCGGGGAGCGTTGATGGGCGCCGGCTGGTCGGCGGGGGTGGCCCGCAGGCACCGGTGAAATGCGAACAGGAGGAACGCTCATGGAAACTCAGGAGGCGACCGTGCGAGCGCCCGAGCAGGTCGTGCCCGCCCCCGACGAGCATCCGCTCCTGCGCGGCAATTGCCGCATCGAATTCGCCCCGCGACAATGCGAGATCCTGGCGTTAGTCGCCGACGGCCTTGCCGATAAGGAAATCGCCGTCAAGCTCGGCGTGTCAGCGCGCACCGTTCGCACCCATCTAGAGCGCCTCTATCACCGCTATGACCTGCACTCCAGGTCGGCCGCTGTCGCGCTTTGGCTGCGCAGCGGCTCGCCAGGTACCGACGGGCACCGAGAGGCAGCGGGCGCCACGTAGGACGAAACCGCGACCGATGTTGCCTGGCTAGCCGGAACAGAAAATTGTTCCGGCTAGCCAGGCATCCTTTTTTTACTATTTGTCGGTAATAATGCCGTATTGGCAACTCCGGCCGGGACTTTAAAACTGATGTGACGCCCGGACCGGAAGGACAACCTGATGACCACCACAATCTCGGCCCCATCCGCCAGCCGACTGATCGACCTGAATCCGGAACTGGCGGACAGCTATCAGTCCTTCATCAATGCCGTGTTCGACGGCGGCAACCTCGGCCCGGCGGTCACGGCCGCCGCTGCGCTCGCCGCCGCGATCGCGTTCAACCGGCAGGAGAGCATCCGCTCTTACCTTGCCAGCGCCAAGCAGGCCGGCTTGTCGAACGAGGACATCGGCCGCGTCGCGGCCATCGTCGACTTGGTGCGGATCGAATCGCACCAGCGGCCAGCGACGGCCGGTCACGCCGAGCACTCTCACCAGCCGAAGGCGAGCAAATCTTGCTGCTGACGGGGGAACGGCGAGTAGCGGCGCAAGCCCGGACAGAGGACGACCCGGCCGCGGGCGCTCAGGCGACTCCGACCGTCATCCTGCTCGGAGGCCGGAGCTTGCGAGAGTTCACGGTGCTGCACCAGCTCGGCGCCAGGATTGTCTTCCTGGACGCCGAGGTCCCGCTGCATGCGATCCCCTGGGTGGACCTGCCGGTGCAGGCTGACCTGTCCGAGCCCGAGACCGTGCTTGCGCTGGTACAGCAGATCTGCGGTGGCCAGGCGCCCGCCGCGGTGCTCACCCATACCGAGCCCAGGATCCCGCTGATGGCTTACCTGGCTGAGCGGCTGGGGCTAGCCGGGGGCGGCCTGACCCGGGACGCCGCGCTCAACTGCCACGACAAGTCCCGCACCAGGGCACTGCTCAAGGCGGCCGGGGTGCCTGGCCCAGAGGCCTGCCTGGCTGACGATGCGCAGGAGGCCGCCGACCGCGCGGCGAGCCTGGGATACCCGGTCGTGGTCAAGCCGAGAAACCGGGCTGGCGGATCCGGCGTTCGCCTGTGCGGCAACGCCGCTCAAGTGCGCGACGCCGCCTCGCGCATCCTGGCCGAGCCGGCCGGGACCGGCCTGCCGGGCGTCGTCGTCGAGCAGTACGTCAGCGGACCTGAATACGCGGTGCAGACCATCACGATCGATGGCGCGACCGAGGTTCTGAGTGTCTTTAGCCAGCAGGTGACCTGCCCGCCAACCTTCGTCGAGCTCGGCTACGACTACCCCGCTGACCTGACTCCCGCCCAGCACGCAGAACTGGCCAGCGTCGTCACCAAGGCGCTCGGGGCATTGGGATTGACCAACTGGATCAGCCACACGCAGGTCAAGGCCAGCGCCGATGGCTTCCGCGTCATCGAGGTCAACGCCCGCCGCCCTGGCGGCAGGCTCGCGGAGATGACGGACGCTGTATGCGGCATCGACATGGTGCGGGCGGCAAGCGAGCTGGCGCTCGGCTGGCCGGTCAGCCGGGCCGAGCCGACGGCCGGCTACGCGGCCTACCGCAGCATCGTGACCGACCGGCCCGGCACGCTGCTTTACAACTCGCGCCTCGAGCTGGACGCGCTCACCTCGCCGATCCCCCCGATCATCGAGGTCGACGTTCCGTCAGGCGACCCGGTCCTGCCCGTCGATCACCCCGGCGGCGGAGTGTACGGCCGCATCGTCGTGTTCGGCGACTCGGCCGGCCAGCTTGCCAGGGAGCTGCAGGTCATCAACGACGCGCTCAGCCTTGAGGTCGTCGCGATCCAGCCCGTCGACCTGACCGCCGACGTCCGCGAGTTCAAGCCCTGCTGCTAGCAAACATGGCCGCTAGCAAAACACCGCCGCGAAGGAGCACTGATGACGACCGTGACCGCCGGGTCGATGGCGGATCGGCTGACCGGGCCTGACCCGCTCGGCTACCAGGTCACGCTAGCCCGCAGCGCGGCTGAGGTTGACGCGGCGCACTGGGACGCCGTGGCGCTGGCCGGCAGCGGCACGATCTTCCACAGCCACGCCTGGCACTCGTGCTTCGACGAAGCCGCGCCGGGAGCCATGACGCCCGTCCACCTGCTGGCCTACCGCGACGGCAAGCTGGCCGGGATCTGCCCGGCCTACCTGATCGACGACTGCCCTCGCCTGCGCTACGCGCTCTCACTTGACCGGCCAGCCGCGATGGAAGTGGACGGCCCTGTGCTGCTCGCGCACAGCCTCGCGGCGCTGGACGGCGGCCCGCTCGCCGCTCCCGGGCAGGCCGGCGCGCTGCGGGCGCTGGACGCCGGCCTGCGCCTGGCCGCGAGCGAGCTCGGCGCGTGGTGCTACGGATACGCGAACCTGACTCCCGGCCGGTTCAGCGGCTGGCTGCTCGGCCAGGGTTACGCCACCGCCGAAGTCGCGGTGAGCTACCAGGTCACCGTCAGGTGGAACACCGCCGATGAGTACTGGGCCGCAATGCGCAGCCGCCGGAGGCAATCGCTGCGTAACGCCCGCAGCCGCACGCTGGCCGCCGGCTGGCAGGTCAGCTCCGGCCCTCCGGCGCGCAGCGATGCGATCGGCCTGATCCGCAAGCTACTGCGCGGCTACGGAACGCCCGCCGACCTCCTCCCCCGAGGCTTCCTGGCCGCCGTGCTCGGCACGCTGGCTCCGCGCGAGCGATCAGTGACCGCGCGCGACCCGGCCGGCCAGGCACGCGCTGTATTCACCGGCTGGCGGTTCGGCGACCACCAGGCGATGTGGCTGGCCGGCTTGGACAGCGAGCAGTTCACCGCCTTCGAGCCTTATCACGCCATGCTCGCCGAGGTTATCGAGACGGCGATCGCCGAAAAAGTGCGAACGATCGACCTCGGCCGCGCGAACGGCGACATCAAGCGGCGGTACGGCGCCCGCCCGACGCCGCTGCTGCTGTCCCTGCGGTCCGGCCAGCCGGACCGCGATGCGCTCCTGCACCTGTGGTGCCGCGACCTGCAGCGCAGGAACCACGCCGTGCTCAACGGGCTGGAAACGGCGAGCCGATGCTGCTGATGACCGCGCCCGCCAGGCCCGCCGCGGCTGGCCGGCGGCAGACCGTCGTCTGCGTCGCCGGGCGGCACGTGCTCGACGTGATGTCCGCGATGGGGATCAGGACGATCCTGCTCGACGAGGAGATCCC
This sequence comes from Streptosporangiaceae bacterium, assembly GCA_035716545.1. Lineage (GTDB taxonomy): Bacteria > Actinomycetota > Actinomycetes > Streptosporangiales > Streptosporangiaceae > Chersky-822. The sequence goes on along the minus strand of DASTJM010000001.1, from coordinate 39,164 downwards.
CTGGGACGTCACCTGCGCCGTTGACCTGCCGGTCGAGGTCGACCTGACCGACTGGCCAGCCTGCGAGCACGTTTTGCGCCGGCTGCTGGCCCGCACCGGGCTCAGCGTGGACGCCGTGGTCAGCCTCCGCGACAGCCACGTACCGCTAGCCGGCTTCCTGGCCGCCCGGCTCGGCGCCAAGGGCATGTCGCTGTCCGCGGCGCTCAACTGCAACGACAAGGCCCGCATGCGGCGGGCGCTCGACGGCGCGGGCATCGCCAACCCGCGGTTCGCGCTCGCCCTCGAGCCCAAGGAAGCAGAACGCCTCGGCGAGGCCGTCGGGTTCCCGCTGGTGCTCAAGCGAACCAGGGGCGCTGGCGGCGGAGCGGTCAGGCTCTGCCAAGGTCAGCAGGCGCTGATCGCGGCGATCGCCGACCTCACCGCGAACACCGGGCCGGCCGAGTTGCTCGCCGAGCAGTACCTGACCGGCCCCGAGTACGCGGTCCAGACGGTCACGCTCGCCGGGGTGACCGAGATACTCAGCGTGCTCAGGGCTCGCATCGGCCCGCCGCCGCGGTTCGCGGAGACCGGTTACGACTGCCCGGCTGGCCTGTCCCCGCACCAGGGGGCCGAGATTGACAACCTCGTCCGCGCCGCCCTGTCCGCCGTCGGGCTGGATCACGGAGTCGCCCACGTGCAGGTCAGGTACACCAGCGACGGCCCCAGGATCGTGGAGATCAACCCGCGGCCGCCCGGCGGCGTGCTCGCCCACGTGACGCACGTCGTGTCCGGGGTCGACATGGTGCGCGCCGGGGTCGAGGCCGCGCTCGGCCTCTCGCTGACCCGGTCAGCGCCCTGTGCCAGCCACGTCCTGTACCGGTGCGTCGTGTTTGACCGGCCCGGCTATCTCAGCTACGAAGCCGGCGCGCTCAGCGAGCAACAGGGAGCCGGCGGCGACCCGCTCGCCCCGATCGTCGAGGTCGACGCCAGTCCCGGCGACCTGGTGCTCGCGGTCGACCATCCCGACGGCGGCGTGTACGGCCGGGTCGTCCTCTTCGGAGACAGCGACGCCGACCTCGCCGCACAGTATCGCGCCGTCATGGCCCGGCTGAGGCTCGAGATACGGCAGGCCAGGCCGTCCCCAATTCCATTCCGAGCCCGTCAGCCCGCGGAGTGTGACTCGCCATGACCGCCATCAAGCCGGAAACCTCTAGCTCGCTGAAAGATTCGCCGAATGTGCTCGTGCTGTCTGGCCGGCGCAGCGTCGAGAATCTCAAGGTCGCCGGGTACCGGGTCGGTCTCGCGTCCGAGTCGATCCCGCTCGACCTGACGCTGACCGCCGACACCCCGATCGAGGTCGATTTCGCTGACTGGCCGCGGGTGATCTCCCAGGTGGAACGCATTCACCGGCAGACGCCATTCGACGCCGTGATCACGCAGCTCGAGCGCTTGCTGCCGCTGGCCGGCCAGATTCGCGCCCGGCTCGGCCTGCCTGGCGGGATCTCCGAGCAAGCCGCGCTTGACTGCACGGACAAGCCGACGACGCTGCGGCTGCTGGCCGGCGCCGGCCTGCCGGTGGCCCGCTTCCGGCCGGTGAAGACGGCGGCGCAGGCCCGGGAGGGCGCGGCCGAGCTCGGCCTGCCGGTCATAGTCAAGCCACCCGCCGCGTCCAGCGGCGCTGGGCTCATGCTCTGCGATACCGCCGACGACGCCAGTGCCGCCGCCGCTGACCTCATCGCAGCAGGTCATGATGCTGCGCTGATGGAGGAATACCTGCGCGGCACCGAGATCGGGCTCTTCGCCTACCGGCTGGCCGGCCAGACGGAGGTCATCACGTGCCTCAAGGCCGACGTCGGACCGCCGCCGAAGTTCGTCAAGCTGGGCGGCGACTACCCAGGCGACCTCGAGCCTGAAGTCGTCGCGCAGGTCGCCGCGCTGGCCGGCCGCGCCCTGGCCGCGGTCAGCCTCGACAACTGGGTGGCGACCGTGCAGATGATGCTGACCGCCGACGGGCCGCGGGTGATGGAGATCAACCCGCGGGTACCCGGCGGCCAGACCGTCGAGCTAGTCGCGGCGACGACCGGCTACGAGCCGACGCTGGTCGCCGCCGAGGTGGCGCTCGGGCGGCGGCCACGCCAGACGGTCTCCCGCACGCCGTTCGCCTGGTACCGATGCCTGGTATTCGAGCAAGCCGGTCACCTGTTCTATAACCCCGACGCCGAGTACGAGGTGCCCGGCCTCGAAGCCGACGAGCCGCCGGTAATCGAGCTTGACGTGGAGCCGGGCGAGGTCGTCCTGCCGATGAACCATCCGCGCGGCGGCGTGTTCGGCCGGATCATGATCCGCGGCGCCAGCCCGGCCGCGCTCGAACGTGACTACGCCCGCATCATCGCTGCCCTCGACCTGCGGCTCGAGCCGCTCTCCGGCGCCGAGCACGAGGCGATCTGGCGGCCGCACACCCGCTGCTGCTGATGATCAACGCTAAGACCACGACCGATGAGAGGAGGTAGCGATGGATGACGACATGGCCGGCATGGGCTGCTGTGACACCTGCGGTTGCGAGGACGCCCCTGAAGACGGCGGTGACTGCGGCTGCTGCAGCTGCGGATGCGGATGCTGCGACTAGAGGCGGGGCCGCGGGACGCCAGCCCGGACGGGCTGAGGTCCCGCGGCCCGCACGGACCGGAAGACCTGGGCAGGAAGGCTGAGGATCAGCAGTGAACGAATCGATGGCGACCCTGCGGTTCACGCATGCCTACATGCTCCGCTACCAGCGCCAGATCCTTATCGCCCAGGCGCTGCTGCTCGGCGCGAGGCTGACGGGCATCGCCATACCGCTGGTCGTGCGCGAGCTGATCGACTTCGGCATCTTGCACCACGACCCGCGCCTGCTGCTCGGGTCGTCGGTGGTCGTGCTCGCTATCGGCGCGACCGCTGGCACGCTGCTTTACGTTGGCAAGCGCATCCGCTACCAGGTTTCCGGTCGCGCGGTCAGCGACCTGCGCCACGACCTGCTGCGCCACCTGCTCTCCCTTGGCGCCGTCGAGGCTGACGAGGCGGCGGGCGGCCAGGCGCTCGCCCGGCTGACCACCGACTCGGCCGCGCTGCGCGGCATCATCAACGGCGGCCTGGGCGAAATGGCGAACCAAGTGCTGATGACCTTCGCCCTGCTGGTCATCTGCCTGGTGCTCGACGTCAAGATCACGCTGCTGGCGCTGGCTCCCATGCTCGTAGCATCCGGGCTGCGCATGCACATCCAGCTGAGGCTGGTAAAAGTCTTCACCGAAATACGCGGCCATTTCACCGCGCTGCTCTCCGGAGTGGTCGAGTCGCTCGCGAACGCGCCGGTCATCAAGGCGTTCGGGCGGGAGTCGCATTCGGAAGACAAGCTCGGCGACATCAACGAGACCATGGCGCAGCGGCGTCGCCATATGCGGATGACGCACGGTGCCTACAGCGCGGTGACGAGCTTCATCAATGCGATGCCGATGCCGACCACGCTGTGGTTCGGCGCGCACGACGTCGCGGCCGGACGGCTGAGCGTCGGAACCCTGGTCGCGTTGTTCGCGCTGGTCATGATGCTTCAGATGAGCATCCACATGCTCACGATGGATAGCAACGGCGTGCTGCACGGGATCGTGAACGGGCAACGGCTGCAACGGCTGCTCCAGGCCAGGCCCGCGCTGGCCGCTGACGGGCCTGGCCGGCCGGTGCCGCCGCTAACCGGGTCCATCACCGCCACTGGCGTGGCGGCCGAACTTGGCGGCCGCGCCGTGCTTGAGCACGTGAACCTGCGCATCGAAGCCGGCGAATTCGTCGCCCTGACGGGCCCTACCGGAAGCGGCAAGTCGGTGCTGCTGCAGGTACTGGCCCGGCTGGCCGACCCATCGGCGGGCGCGGTGTGCTACGACGACCAGAACGCCGCGGATCTGGACCCCGAGTTGCTCCGCCGCCAGGTGATCTGCCTGCCTCAGCGGCAGTGGATCTTCTCAGGGTCGCTGGCCGGCAACATCGCGTTCGTCAGGCCGGAAGCCACCGCCGACGAGATCGCGGCGGCAGCGAGTCAGGCGGGCATCGGGCATCTGCCGCTCGACCGGCAGCTCTCCGGCAGCGGCGATCTGTCCGCGGGCGAACGCCAGCGCGTGGGACTCGCCCGGGCAATGCTCATCGCCCCCAAGATTTTGCTGCTCGACAACCCGACCGCCAACCTCGACGCCGAGACCGAGGCCACGTTCGTCGACACGCTCCTGGCGCTGTCCGGCACCCGCACGATCGTCGTCGCCACCCAGCAACCGGCGGTCGCCAGGCACGCCGACCGGATCATCGAACTCGATCAAGGGCGGCTGGGCGCCAGAGAACCAGTCGGCGCCCGTGCCGGAAAGGAGTAAGGGGGATGGCTGACACCGCGCTGCTCGGGACCGCGCCCGCGAGCGCCGAGATCGCCAGTTCGCTGCGGCTGATCTTCAAGCGCTTCGCGCCTTACCTGAGGTCGAACAAGCTCGTCTACACCGCGGCCCTGACGACCACCGCGATCTACACGCTACTCGGCCTGTTCGAGATGTACACGATCATGATCGGGATCAGCTACGTCGTAGTCGGCAACATCGTCGCTATCGGCGCCACCTGCCTCCAGCTCATCGCCATCGCGCTTTCACTCAGCGTCGTGCGGCTGATCAATACCGCGGCGACCGTGCGCATCAACCAGCGGATGACCGTAGCGATCCGCCGCGACCTGCTCAGCCGGCTGCACCGGCTGTCACTGGCGACGAACAGCGAGCAGATCAACGGCGCCTGGATGTCGAAGGTGCTGTTCGAGGCCGACCGGTTCCGCGATTTCCTTACCAGCCGCCTGCTCGCCGTATTGCACAGCGTCGTCTGGTTCGTCGCGGTCTCCGTCTTCCTGCTGACGCTCAGTCCCACGGTTGCCCTGCCGACTCTCGCGACCCTGCCGCTGATGGCTTACATCGCCATCCGCCGGGTCCGCGACATGTCGGGCGAATGGCGCAGGCAGCGCGAGGCCTGGGACGGCGTCGTCGGATGGCTCACCCAGCGGCTCGATGGCATGCCCGACATCCGCGCGTTCGGCCGGGAGGCCGCGGTCCTTGCCGAGTTCGACCAGCTTTCCGAGGAGTACCGGAAGGTTCACACCGGCCTCGCGCTGCGACGCGTCAGCCTGCTCGTCTACCTCGACTTCTGCGTCTACATCGCGCTCGGCCTGCTGATCTTCTTCGGCGGCCTGCAGATCGAGCACTCTGGCAGCTTCGGCAATGCCCTGTTCTTCCGGTTCGCCGCCGGGCTCATGCCGATGAACTGGGGGCTGCTCGGCGCCAACACGATGATGGCCGCGATGGGCATGGCAAGCGGCGCGGCGCTGACCGCCGGCACGCTCGCCGCGTTCGTGCTGTTTACCAAGCGGATGCTCAACCCGATCCGCGACATCTCACACCAGCTCGGCGAGATCACCGACCTCAAGGTGTCGACCAAGCGAATGCTCGACATCTTGGATCTGGCACCGGAGAGCGCTGACGGCGTGCGGATCGAGCAGGTTACCGGGCACATCGAATTCGAGGACGTGACGTTCTCCTACACGCCAGGCACGCCGGTGCTGCACGACATCTCGCTCGAAGTGCGGCCCGGCGAGCACCTGGCGATCGTGGGCAGGACCGGTGCCGGCAAGAGCTCGCTGGTCCACCTCCTCGTCCGCTATTACGAACCCGACAGCGGCACGATCAGGCTCGATGACCTGGACCTGTCCACGATCGCGTCGTCATCGGTCCGCGCCAACGTGATCGTGGTGGCCCAGGAGGCCCAGTTGTTCGCTGGCAGCGTCATGGAGAACATCAGGTTCGCGAGAACGGAAGCTACCGATGACGAGGTAGTCGAGGCCGCCAGGGCGGTCGGCGCCGACGACGTCATCGCCGGGCTGCCGAAGGGCTACGACACCTCGGTCGGCGACCGCGGCAGGCGGCTGTCGGTCGGAGAGCGCCAGCTCGTGGCGCTGGCCCGGGCCATGCTCGCCGACCGGCGCATCGTCGTGCTCGACGAGGCGGTGTCCAGCGTCGATCCCGTCCGTCAGCGCGCCGTGCTCGCCGCCACCCGCAAATTGCTGGCCGGCCGCACCGCCATCATCGTCGCGCACTGGCTCGACCTCGTGCGGGAAGCCGATCGCGTCATCGTCCTCGAAGCTGGCCGGATCGTCGAGAACGACACCCCGGCGAACCTGCTCGCGAGCTCCGGCCGGTTCGCCGATCTGTGGACCACCCAGAACCGGCCGAGCGCGAGCGCCAGAAGGAGCACAGGAAATGGCTAACCTCTCCCGGCTAGCGCTGACCGCCCTAGCGGCGCTGCTGGCGGCCGGCTGCGCGGGCAGCGCACAGGCAGGCAGTTCCGCGGCCAGCGCGAAGACGTGCGAGCAGCACAAGAGCACCGGTGCGGACACCGTCGGGATCAAGACGGTCAAATGCCCGGCCCCGGCCGGGGCGGCCACCAAGCTGATGATCACCGTCAGCGATAGCTCGGGGCACCCGGTCACCGGCGCGACGGTGACGCTCCGCTCGCTGATGCCGTCCATGGGCATGTCGAGCGACCAGATCACCGCGTTCCCGAGCGGCAGCGGCTATGAGGCGAGCATTCTGCTCGGCATGACGGGCACCTGGGAGCTGGCGGTCACTGTCGCCGCGCCCGGGGCGAAGGCCGCCACCGTCCAGTTCTCCATCCCGGCGTCCTGACCGGCGGCCATCATGTCCACCGAACTGAGCGTCGTCGGCGACCGGGCCAGGATCGTGCCCGCCTCGGCGACCGCCTCGCTCGACGCGAGGCTCAAAGACCTGACCGCGTCGGGTCAGGACGTGATCAACCTGACCTCGGGCGAGGTCGACTTTCCTACGCTGCCGTCGGCGTGCGCCGCGGCGGTCGAAGCGATCGCGTCCGGGCTCACCAGGTACACCGCCGTCGCTGGCACCGCCGAGCTGCGCCGGGCGATCAGCGAGTGGCTGTCGGCGCGGCACGGCACCAGCTACCCGCCCGGGCAGATCGTGGTCGCGAACGGGGCCAAGCAAGCCCTGTTCAACGCCTTGATGGCGATGCTGAACCCGGGCGATGAGGTTCTCCTGCCCGCGCCGTACTGGGTCAGCTTCCCGCACATGATCACGCTGGCGGGCGGGACCGCGCGGGTGGTCACCGGATCGCCAGGCGGCGGGTTCAAGATCACCCCCGAGGCCATCAGCGCGCACGCGACCGCCCGCACTCGGGCGCTGGTGCTCAACAACCCGGTCAACCCGACCGGCGCGGTCTACAGCCGCGCGGAGCTCGAAGCGATCGCGGAAACCGCCGAACGCCTGGACCTGACCGTGGTCAGCGACGAGATCTACGCCGAGCTTGTGTATCCGCCGGCGACGTTCACGAGCTTCGCCTCGCTCAGCGACGACGCGATGCGCCGGACGGTAACCGTCAACGGGGTGTCCAAGACCTTCGCGATGACCGGATGGCGGATCGGTTACGCGGCCGCGGCTGCGCCGGTGATCAAGGCCATGACGGCGATCCAGAGCCACAGCGCATCAGGTCCGTCCTCGATCTCCCAGCGCGCCGCTTTCGGTGCTTTGACGAGCCCGGACGCGGTCGCCGAACTCGCACGCCGGCGCGCCGACCTGGACCGCAGGCGGCGGATCCTGATCGAGGCGCTGGCCGGGCTGCCGGCGGTGCGGGTGCCGTTTGAGCCGGCCGGGGCGTTCTTCGTGCTGGCCGATGTCAGCGCCTGCTTGGGGCGCCGGCACGGCGGCACCGTGATCGGTGACGCGGCCACATTCGCGCAGGCACTGCTCGACAGCGAACTGGTCGGGGTCGGGCCGGGAGACAGCTTCGGCGCGCAGGGATACGTCCGGGTTTCCTATGTCGTGCCGGAGGCCCGGCTTCGGGAGGGGATCGACCGCCTGCACCGTTTCACCAGCGCCTTGCGCGATCAGGGTCCTGGTTTACGTTAAATGCCACCGCAAATCTTTCCGCACTCTTATCGGAGGTAACAGTGGTCACCACGACAGCATGGAAGGTATCCGGCATGACCTGCCAGGGCTGTGCCAACACGCTCCAGGCCGCTCTTGGCAGCCGGCTTCCTGGAGGCACCGAAGTCACAGCCGATCATGAGGCGGGAATGGTCACGATCTCGTCACTAGCCGAGATCGGCGCGGACGACGTCAAGGACGCCGTCGAGCGAGCCGGCTTCGACTTCGGCGGGCGCTCACGGTAAGGATGGTTCCGGATGAGCATCCAGGCGCAGGATCTGGTAACTGGCGGTGGTATCGCGACCGTGCTGCTCGACGTCGGCGGCATGACGTGCGCGTCGTGTGCCGCGAGGATCGAGCGGGTCCTTGGCCGGATCGACGGCGTGCACGCCCAGGTGAACTTCGCCACCGAGCAGGCCACGATCACCCATGACGCGCGCAGCACGGTCAATGACCTGATCACCGCTGTGCAGGACGCCGGCTTCACCGCATCGGTGCACCGGGAGGCCAAGGCCGAGCCGGAACCGCGCGGGGATGAAGCGCCGCGTGCGCGCCAGGCCGATCCGCTGGCGCAGCGCCTGATCATCAGCATCGTGCTCGCGGTACCGGTCGCCGCCATGGGGATGATCGAGCCGCTGCAGTTTCGGTACTGGCAGTGGCTGTCGCTGGCGCTGGCCTCGCCGGTGATCGTGTGGGGGGCGTGGCCATTCCACCGGGCGGCGTGGCTGGCGTTGCGGCACCGGACCGCCACCATGGACACCCTGGTGTCGCTTGGCGTGCTCGCGGCCTTCATGTGGTCGCTGTTCACGCTGTTCTTCGGCTATGCGGGCGTCACCGGGATGCGCATGCCGTTCACCCTGCAGCCGACCGCCGGGTTCAGCCTGCACCACATCTACCTCGAGGTCGGCGCGGTGCTGACCGTGCTCATCCTGGCCGGCCGGCAGGCTGAGCAGCGGGCCAGACGAAAGGCGGGCGCCGCGCTCCGGGCGCTGCTTGAGCTAGGCGCCAAGGACGTCGCCGTGCTGCGGGACGGCTCAGAGATTCGCATCCCGGTGGACCAGCTCGCCGTCGACGACCTGTTCGTGACCAGGCCTGGAGAGAAGATCGCGACCGATGGCCAGATCGTGACCGGCAGCTCGGCGGTCGACGCGTCGCTGCTGACCGGCGAGAGCGTGCCGGTCGAGGTAGGGCCGGGCGACAACGTGACCGGGGCGACGACGAACACGAGCGGCCGGCTTGTGATCAGGGCGACCCACGTCGGTGCCGCGACCCAGCTCGCCCAGATCACCAGGCTGGTAACGCGGGCACAGGCGGGCAAGGCCCCCGTGCAGCGCCTCGCCGACCGGGTTGCCGCGGTGTTCGTGCCCGTGGTTGTCGTGCTCGGCCTGGCGACCTTCAGCGGCTGGCTGGCCGCAGGCGCCGGCATCGAGCTGGCGTTCACCTCGGCGATCGCCGTGCTCGTCATCGCCTGTCCGTGCGCTCTGGGGCTGGCCACCCCGACGGCGCTGCTGGTCGGGACAAGTCGCGGTGCCCAGCTCGGCATCCTGATCAAGGGCCCGGAGATTCTCGAGTCCACCCGCAGGATCGACACCGTCGTGCTGGACAAGACAGGGACGCTCACGACCGGCGTGATGACGGTCGCCGAGACCGTCGCCGCACCTGGCCACAATGCCCGCGAAGTGCTCGCCATAGCTGGCGCGCTCGAAGACGGGTCCGAGCACCCGATCGGGCGGGCCGTGACGGCCGCCGCGCGGGCGTCTGGCGGCGCGCTGCCCGTCGCCGCCGACTTCGCCGCTATCGCTGGCCGCGGTGTCCTGGGTACCGTCGGCTGCCGGCCTGCGCTGGCCGGGCAGCTGCGCTGGCTAGCCGAGTCGGGGTATGAGATACCCGGGGAACTGCTCGCGGCGCAGGCCAGAGCGGAGAGCGCCGGCCGTACCGCGGTAGCCGTCGGGTGGGAGGGGGCCGCGCGCGGCCTGCTGGTGGTAGCGGACTCGGTCAAACCGGAAGGCGTCCAGGCGATCGGCGAGCTGAGCCGGCTTGGACTGCGATCGGTGCTGCTGAGCGGCGACAACGCCAGGGCGGCACGGGCCGTGGGCGCCGAAGTCGGCATCGCCGACGTGCATGCCGGGGTCAGCCCGGCCCAGAAAGCCGAGTTCGTGCGCCGGCTGCGGGCACAGGGGCGAGTGGTCGCGATGGTCGGCGATGGCGTCAACGACGCGGCGGCGCTCGCGGAGGCCGACCTCGGCATCGCGATCGGGGCCGGGACCGATGTCGCGATTGAGGCCAGCGACATCACGCTGGTCAGGGACGACCTCGCCATGGTAGCTGATGCGGTCCGGTTGTCCCGGCGCACGCTCGCGACGATCAAGGCCAACTTGTTCTGGGCGTTCGCCTACAACGTGGCGGCGATCCCGCTCGCCGCCCTGGGCCTGCTCAATCCGATGATCGCCGGAGCGGCCATGGCCTGCTCGAGCGTTTTCGTGGTCACCAACAGCCTCCGCTTGCGGCGATTCAAGCTGGCGGCGGGCTAGCAGACGGATGGAGATCCGCACGCTGGACGGCCTGTCGGTCGCACTGGTCGACGTCGCTGAGGCGGTCAGGACGAACTGGTCAGCGCTGACAGGGAAGGTGGACGTCGCGCGCGTTCCGATGCCACCGCGCCGCCGGCGGGGCGAACTGGCCGACGCCGGTTTCTTGACCAAGCCAGCCCGGCTGAGCTGGATCGCCGCTACCGGAGACAGCGAGGAGAGCTTCCTTTCCAGGCTGACGTTCAGGGACCGGAAGAACATCCGCGTCGCCCAGCTACGGGCAGCTGCCAGCGGGGTGCGGTTCGAGACCGTAAAGCCGGTCGGGCCCGGGCTGCTCGCTGCCTTCCTCCGGCTGTACGAAGCCCAAGTCGCCGGAATGCGCCATGGCGTCGCTATCGCAGCCAGGCAGCTCACTGCTATTGCCGATGAAGCAGATCTTTACTACGCATCAGCCGCATATGCCGGCGACGAACTCGTCGGCGCGTGCCTAGCGCAGGAATGCCCGGCGCAGGACATGGTTCGGCTGCGGTTCGCCGCTGCCGATCTCGCGCACCGGGACGGCCTGTCCCGTGCCTTGTATTTCAGCGCGATCCAGGCAGCCAGGCAGATGAATTACGGCCAGGTCAGCCTCGGGACGGATCCGAACCTGTACGGCCACCTGGTTAAGGCTGGCCTATTTGCCTTCAAGTGGCGCCTGGGCTTTGCCGCGGTTCCGTCACAGGCTGTGATGGCGGGCGAAGGATTCGACGAAGCCGACCTGATCGTCGGGTCGGCCCGGCTTGCCGAGCCGGTGCTGTTCCTGTCCTATGCCGGCGACCGGGCAGGGCTCCAGGCTGAACTGTACTGCAGCCAGGACGGCCTGGACGTCCGGCCTTACCTGGCTGGCTTTCTGGCTGACTTGCGCTTGCACCGGCTTTGCGTAACCTGAGCCGGTATAGATGGTGATCTATGATGAGAGTGATTGACTAAGGAACAGCGAGTAGGCAATGACCACAGTCGGATCGTGCTGCGCGGCTCCGGTGCGGGAGCCCATCAGCGAGGCACAAGCCAACCAACTCGCGTCGGTGCTCAAAGCGCTAGCTGATCCGGTGCGGCTCAGACTGGTAGCGCTGATCGCGGCGAGCGACGGCGGCGAGGCATGCGTCTGCGATCTCACCGAAGCCTTCAACCTGTCCCAGCCGACCATCTCGCACCACCTCAAGGTGTTGCGGCTAGCTGGCCTGATCGACTCAGAACGACGGGCCAGCTGGATCTACTACTCGATGGTGCCTGGCGCTCTCAAGTCACTGACCAGCGCCCTCGCCAACGCCGGGGCCGTCAGCTAACATCGCCGGAGCAGCCGTTTCGACGACCGGGCTTCTGCCGAGGGCGTGGTCTCGCTCGACTACGGCGACATCGCGCTCAGGTACGCCGACGGGCTGATCGAGCGACCCGGCGAAGACCTTCGGGACGAAATCGCGCGTCGCCGCCACGCAGGGCCGCTGAGCCGTATGGTGAGAAATATAGCATGTATTTTACCTCACGACATTTAAAACATGAAGTTATAATCGCATCATGCAACCTCCCTGCAAGGACGGCGGAAGCTGGACGCTGCTGACCGGGCACGGGCACGTACTGGTCGAGATCGCCCGCGACCCTGACGCCCGGATCCGCGATATCAGCACGGCCGTCGACCTGACCGAGCGCACTGTGCAGGCCATCATCGCCGACCTCGACGCGGCCGGCTACCTGACCCGGGCCCGGATCGGCCGGCGCACCCGCTACAACCTCAATCCGGACAGCCCGTTCCGGCACGGCGCCCAGAATGGATTGCGCGTCGGCCCCATGCTCGACGTGCTCACTGCCATGGCCGAGGCTGACAAGCCAGTCCCCCGCTGACTGAAAGGCGGTGTGATCGTGTCCGAAACCGACGCCAAGGCAACCTGCGACCTCAGCAATTACCTGGCTAGCGCCGGTACCCGGGCGGAGTCCGACCGGGTCGACGCCACCAGCTACGCCAGGCTGCTCGCCCGGCTCGAAACCATGCCGGTCATCGAGCAAGCCAAGGGCATCATTATGGCCCGGTCCCGCTGCGCCGAAGCCGAGGCATTCGACCTGCTCCGCCGGGCCTCCCAGCGATCCAACATCCCCGTCCGCGACCTGGCAGCCCAGATAGTCGCCAGGGCCACCAGCCCACCTGCCGCGAAAGACCGGACCGCACCTCCGGCGCCCCAGCACCAGGCGTGCCGGGTTTCATGATCGCACCCTGAGCCCGGGCGACATCGACACGCGGATCGACACCTGGTTTCCGGCAACGATTCCCGCACCCATGCGCCCGCGCCCTGCCCCCAGGCCGGCTGGCAGCGCTATTCCAGCCGCACCCGCGGATCGAGAACCGCGTAGAGGATGTCGACCGCGATATTGGCCAGTACGACGAACGCCGACGCCAGAGTGACGATCGCCACGATCACGGGCAGATCCTGGGTCACGATCGACTGCACAGCGATCTGCCCGAGCCCCGGCAGGCCGAAGATCTGCTCGGTCACCACCGCGCCCCCGAGAAGTACCCCCACGTCGATGCCGAACTGCGTGGTCACCGGCGTGATCGCGGCGCGCAGCGCGTGGCGGTAGATCACGCGGTTGCGGGTCAGGCCCTTGGCGGCCGCCGTCCTGACGAAGTCCTCGCCGAGCACGTCCAGCATGGCCGCGCGGGTAAGCCTCGTATAAGCGGCGGCTGCGGTAAGCGCGAGGCTCAGCCATGGCAGCACCAGATGACGTGCCCATTCCAGCGGGTCGGCGGTCAAGGGCACATATCCGCTGCCGGGGAAGAGGTCCGCGCCCGCGAGGTGGAGCCGGAAGAACAGCAGGTACAGCACGACGATTCCGAGCAGGAAAGTGGGCATGGAGTAGAAGCCGAGCGAGAGCACCGTCAGCGTGCGGTCAGGCAGGCTCCGCGGGCGGGTCGCGGCGAGCACCCCCGTGGCCACGCCGATCGCCAGCCAGATGACCGCGGCGCCGAGCGCCAGCGAGGCGCTGACCGCGATTCGGCTGCTCAGCAGCGTCGAGACCGGCTCGTTGCTGTAGAAGGAGTAGCCGAGATTCCCGTGCCCGAGGCGGCCGAGGAAACTCCAGTACTGGTCGAGCACCGGCCTGTTCAGGCCGAGCCGCTGGGAGACAACGGCGACCGTCTGCGGGGTCGCGAGCTTCCCGGCGATCAGCCTGGCCACATTGTGCGGTGCGACGAAGAACAGGACGAAGACGGCGACCGTGATCACCCACAGCACCAGCAGCCCCAGCGCCAGGCGGCGCACCAGGAAGGTGATCACTACCGTCTCCGCAAGGCCAGGAGCAGGCCATCAGCACGCGGGTCAAGGGCATCGCGGATCGAGTCTCCGAGCAGGTTGAAGGCGAGAGTGACAGACAGCAGCGCCAGCCCTGGGAACAGGATGAACCACCACGCGACCTGGTAGTAGCCGGTCGCCTCGGCGAGCATGTTTCCCCAGTCCGGAGTTGGCGGCACCACACCGAGGCCCAGGTAGGACAAGGTGGCCTCGAAAGCGATCGAGGCCGGGATCAGCAGCGTCGTGTAGACGATCACGGGGGCGGCCAGCTGGGGCAGCACATCGACGCGGATGATCCGCAGGTCGGAGGTGCCGATCGAACGGGCGGCCTCGATGAACTCTTTCTCGCGGATCGACAGCGTCTGACCGCGCACGATCCGGGCGACGGCTGCCCAGCTGAAGAACGCGATCACCAGGATCGAGAGCGGCAGGCTCGGACCGAGGACGGTCTCCGAAGCGATCGCGGCGAGCAGAAACGGCAGCGAGAGTACGATGTCAATTCCCCGGCCGAGAACGGCGTCCGTGACACCGCCGAAGTAGCCCGCGAGCACACCGACCGCGACTCCGACCGTCATCGCTGACACACTGGCCGTCACCCCGACCAGCAGCGAGATCCTCGCGCCGTAGATGACTCGCACGAGCAGGTCGCGGCCCAGGTCGTCGGTGCCGATCAGGAAGGTCGCTGTGGGCGGTCGCGGCAGGCCCTGCGCGGTGAGTCCGGTCTTCAGATACTGGGTGTCCGGTCCGTGGCCGATTAGCTGCGCGATTAGCGGCGCGGCGATGGCCGCCGCCGCGATCAGCAAGATGAAGAGCGAGCAGGCCAGAGCCATCCGGTCACGGCGGATCCGCTCGTAGGCGAGTGTGAGGGGCGAGCGGGCCTGAACGCTCTCGGCCGCGCCAAGCTCGCCCGGGGTACCGACCGGCATGGCCATCGTCATCGCGTCGCCTCCGTTCGCTCGAGCGGGAAGTGGCAGGCGATGAGGTGATCGGCGTCGCCGTTCGCCGGGTCCAGCGGCGGCTCCTGCTCGGAGCACAGTTGCCGCGCGGCCGGGCAGCGGGTGCGGAAGCGGCAACCCGATGGCGGATCCATCGGTGAGGGGAGCTCACCGGACAGCGCCGTCTCCTGGCGAAGCTCGGCTCGATCGGGATCAGGGACAGAGGCCGCCGCGAGCAGTGCCTTGGTGTAGTGGTGGCGCGGTGAAGAGTAAATCGCCTCGGCAGTACCGGTCTCGACGATCTTGCCGAGGTACATGACCGCGACCAGGTCGCTCACGTGCTCGATCACGGTGAGGTCATGAGCGATGAAGACGTAGCCGAGCTGAAGTTCGGCTTGCAGGTCTGCCAGCAGATTGATGATCTGAGCCTGGATCGAGACGTCGAGCGCGGACACCGGCTCGTCGCAGATGAGCAGCTTCGGGCTGATGGCCAGTGCGCGCGCGATGCCGATCCGCTGCCGCTGGCCGCCGGAAAAGCTGGCGGGAAAGCGGTTGTAGTGCTCTGGGTTGAGGCCGACCATTTCCATCAGCTGCTGGACCCGGGCGCGCAGGCCGCTCCGCGGCACGGCTTTGTGTACGATCAGCGGCTCGGCGATGATCGATCCGACCCGGCGGCGGGCGTTGAGCGAGCTGAACGGATCCTGGAAGACCATCTGCAGGTCGCGCCGCACCGGGCGCAAGTCGCGGCGGGACAGCGTGGTGATGTCCCGCCCGTCGAACACGATCTGGCCGGAGGTCAGCGGGTAGAGCCGGGCGATGCAGCGGGCCAGGGTGGACTTGCCGCATCCGGTCTCGCCGACGATGCCAAGAGTCTGCCCGGCCGCGACGGCCAGGCTGATCCCGTCCACCGCCCGGACCGCCGCCGTGCCGCGGGGATGGACAAAGGAACGGCCCGCCGGGAAGTGCTTAATCACCTCGGTGAGCCTGAGAAGCTCGCCGTTCGCGGTCAAGACTCAAGCCCGTCGAGTTCGGCCGCACGCCAGCAGGCCGAGGACTGCCCTGGCTCGCCCACCTCGATCAGCGGCGGTTCTTCCTCACGGCATCGCTCGATCGCGACCGCGCAGCGCGGATGAAACGGGCATCCGCCCGGAAGCCGGATCATGCTCGGCGGCTGTCCGGGAATGGGAGTCAGCCGCTGCTTGATTGATCCCCTGGCGCCTGGCACCGAGTTAAGCAGGCCGCGGGTGTACGGGTGACGCGGCGACCGGTAGATCGCGCGGCGCCCGGCGATCTCGACCGGGCGCCCGGCGTACATGACCATCACCACGTCGGCCATCCCGGCGATCACCCCGAGGTCATGGGTGATCATGATCAGCGAGGTCCTGAACTCACGCTGGACCCGCCGCAGAAGCTGCAGGATCTGGACTTCCACGGTGGCGTCGAGCGCGGTGGTGGGCTCGTCGGCGATGATCAGAGCTGGCCGCAGCGCCAGGGCCATCGCGATCATCGCGCGCTGGCGCATCCCGCCGGAAAACTGATGCGGGAAGTCGTTCGCCCGCTGGCTAGCCCGGGGGATACCGACCGTGGCGAGCAGTTCGACCGCACGGGAGCGCGCGGCGGCGCGGGAGACCTTCTCGTGGGCGTGGACGGCCTCCGCGATCTGCCAGCCGATCCGGTAGTGCGGGTGCAGGCTGGTCAGCGGGTCCTGGAAGATCATGCTGATCTGGGCGCCCCGCACGCGGCGAAGGTCGTCCTCGCTCATCGTCAGCAGATCTCGGCCGCGAAACAGCGCGGTTCCGGCAACCTGCGCCGCCGAGGTGAGCCCCAGCAAGGTCAGCATGGAGACGCTCTTGCCCGAGCCCGACTCACCCACGACGCCGAGCGTGGCGCCGGCTTCCACACAGAAGGAGGCGCCACGCACCGCGTGCACGGTGCCGTCCGGCGTGCCGAAGCTGACATGCAGGCCGTCGACGGCCAGCGTGACCGGATCGAGTTCGGTCACCCGGACAGCCAGACGTTGGTCGGATCGCAGTTGAGGTCGTCGACCCAGAAGTTGCATCCGCGCACCCGCGAGGAGTGGAACACGGGCCACTTGTAGTCGTTGACCGGCACCATCGCGGCGTCGGACATGGCCAGTTCGTCGGCCTTAGCCCACCACTGCGCGGCGACCGACGGTGATGAGGCCGCGAGTGCCTTCGCGATATCGGCGTTCACCGCCGGGCTGTTGTAGCCGCCGAAATCGTTGGATCCGGGCCCCGGGCTGGTCAGCAGCGGCTGGATGGTGCTGCGGCCGTCGTTGCCGAACCAGTCGGGCACCCACCCGGGCAGCGCGATATCCCACTTGTCAGCCTTGCCCGTCGTCGGGTCTTCCAGGTATTTGCCGTAGAAGTCGCTCTGCGTGGTCGGCACCAGCGTCACCTTGAAGCCGGCCGCGGCCAGGCTCGACTGCATGGCCTGGGCCTCGCGCGGGGCCGGATCAGTAGTCGAGTAGAGCAGCTTGATGGCCGGCCCGCCGTGGAAGCCCGCCTGGGCCAGCAGTGATTTCGCCTTCGCCGCGTCACCGTTTCCGCCGGCGTCGGCGAAGGGGCTGAAGCCGGGCGCGTAGCCCACGTTGCCCGGGATGATCAACTGGCTGGCCGGCACGCTGAGAGCGGGCCCGCCCAGTATCTGGATGATCGCGTTCTTGTCGATCGCGTAGGCGACCGCCTGCCTGACCAGCTTGTCGCGGAAAGGTCCGGCGTACTGGTTGAGCGTGATGTAGTTGAAGCCGCTGAAGGCGTTACCGGATGGTCCGATGATCAGCCTGCTGTCGTGGGCGCTTATCAGTGCCGGAAGGTCCTGTGGCGGCGGCTGAACATCCCATTCCATGTCGCCGGTCCCGGCCTGGATCTGCTGCTGGACGCTATCGGCCGTCAGCCCCTCGGTAATGGTGATCTTGTTGACGTAGGCCTTGCGCCACGGGTCGGTGGCTGAGTTCCACGCCGGGTTGCGCGCGAGCGTAAAGGACTTGCCCGCCGAGTAGCTGGTGATCTCGTACGGCCCGTCGGAGAGCGTGTTCGCGCGGAGTTGCGGGCTGTCAGGCAGATACTTCAGGTACTCGGCCGGGCGCGCCGAGGCAAAGCCCATCGCGAGGATGTTAAGAAAATCCGGAGCGGGAGCGACGAGCTTGAGCACCAGCGTGAGCCGCCCCGCCGCCGAGGCACCGGGAAGCGGCGCCGTTGCGGCATAGTGGTCGACGGCCGTGACGGTCGGCTTGACCTTGGCGAAGCCGGCGCAATAGGCCGCCATTCCGACGATCGTGCTTGTGAAGTAGCCGGGCGCGCCGACCGGCGACTGCGGATTGCACAGGAACCGGAGCTCGCGCACGAAGTCGGCGGCGGTCACCTGGCGGGCCGGGGAGGTGTTCCAGTCGACGCCCTGGCGCAGGTGGATCGTGTAGGTCTTACCATCGGCCGAGATGCCGCCGTTGGCCGTGGTGGGTATCGCGGACGCCACGTCCGGTACGAGCTTGATCTGCTCGGGGAAGGCCGGCGCGGCCGGGTAGGTGAACAGTTGCCTGGCGAACATCCGTTCTAACAGCGTGCTGACTGTGTAGTAGGCGCTGACCGGGTCGAGGTTGAAGATGTCGCTCTGGCCGAGCAGCACCAGCGTGCCGCCGCGGTGCGGGGTGCCAGCCGATTTGCCGGACGCGGCGTCCCCGCCGTTGCTGCACCCGGTAGCGATCAGCGCGGTCGCGATCAGGCCGACAGCCGCACGGTAACCTAAGCGTCGCATGGCGCACCTCCGGCATAGGCTGCCGGCATCCGCCAGGCAGCGAGGTCTGCTTGCAGTGTCCAGGCGTGGTCGCGGCCCTGCCAATGCGCAAATGTCGAGTCTCCGTGGCGGTTGATTCGACGACCGTTTAAACGCGGTCTCTTGACCGGTGCGCGGCGGCGCAGGACGATAAGGGTCAAATGACCCAGAACGAGCTCCAGGTCTTAGTTGACGACCTGGCCATGCGCACTGGCGCTCCAACGGTGCTCGAGGATCACGAGCAGCGGATGATCGTCTACTCGGCTCAGGATGGCACGATCGACGAGGTCCGTCGGGACTCGATCCTGATGCGCGAGACCAGCCCGGCGGTCATGTGCTGGTTCCGGCGATTCGGAATCGTGCACGCGAACGCGCCGCTGCGCATCCCGAGCCATCCTGAGCTGGGGATACTCGGGCGGTTGTGCGTCCCTGTCCGCTTCCGCGGCCGGCTGCTCGGCTTCCTGTTCCTCATCGACGACGAACGGCGGCTGGACAGCTCCGACATCGGGCGGGTTGAGCAGGCCGCCGGCCACGCCGGGTTGCTCCTGTACGAGGACGAGCTCGCGCAGCGGATCTCGGCGAGCGTGTTCTCCCACCTGCTCACTCCCGATCCCGACCTGCGCGAAACAGCGGGCCGGCAGCTCGTCGAGCAGGGATTCGCTGCCGCTGACGCGCCGCACGCGGCGGTCGTCGTCCGGCTAGCTGACGCCACCGCACCAGGCCAGGGCGAACTGATCGGCGAGGCCATGCTCGAGTTGCTGCGCAAGTGGCGCCCGCCTGGCCTGCTCCAGCTGGCACGGGCCGACTATGGAGTATTGCTGGTGCCGGTGGCCTCGGCCGATGATGACCGCCAGGCAGCCGTCGCCGCCAGCGAAGCATCGGCTGCCTTGCAACGCCGCCTGCGGGGCAGGGCACTGTGCAGCAAACCTCCGGATGGCGCGATGAGGGTGGTCGCAGGCATCGGCGATCCGCAGACGCGGCTTTGCGCGGCACACCGGTCCCACCGCGAGGCGCTGCTCGCGGCCCGGGTGGCCGCCGCGATACCGACGGTAGGCAACGTTGTCCGCTGGCGAGATCTCGGCGCATTCCGCGTGCTGGTCCAGGTGCCCGCCGGCGAAGACGACCAGTCGTCCTGCATCGACCCGCGCCTGCTCAGGCTGCTGAGTGCCGACAAGAACCTGGCGGCCACCGTGGAGACCTATCTGGATCTTGGCTGCGATGCCAAGCGAACCGCCGAACGGCTTCAGTTGCACCGCGCCACGCTGTATTACCGGCTCGCCAAGGCCGCGGGGCTGACGGGCGCGGATCTGCACGACGGCAACGACCGGCTCGCCCTTCACATGGGCTTCAAGCTGTCCCGGCTCACCGGCCGCTACGCGGGCGGGCCAACGGCGGCCGGATAGGCTGGTCCGCGATCCGTGCCCGTTTTTCCTGGGAACCGAGGTGGCAGCGTCATGACGCGAGGCGCCAATCCGTTCGACGATTCGGACGTGACAGCGGACGGGAACGGCGTCCGCCGATACCCGCACCTGCACGGCTCGCTGATCGAGCTGGTGCGAGCCAGCGTCGAGGCGGATCCGGACGCCGAGGCGCTCGTCCAGGTGTCCGGCGAGCGGGTCAGCTACCGGCAGATGTGGGACCGGGCCGCCCGGGTGGCGGGCGGATTGCGAGACGCGGGAATCTCAACTGGGGAGCGGGTCGCGATCGGTTTGCCTAACGGGATCGACTGGGTTCTAGCGTTCCTTGGCGGGCTGCTGGCGGGCGCCGTCGTGGTGCCGGTGAACACGCGTTTCACCGACGACGAGGCCGCGTATGTCGTCGGCGATTCGGGCAGCACCTTCGTTTTCGAGACCGGCCGGGCTCTCCCAGATGGCCGGTCGTTCGTGCACGAGGGCGCGAGCCGGCAGGATGTGGCGGCTATCTTCTACACCAGCGGGACCACGGGCTTTCCCAAAGGCGCGATGCATACGCACGAGAACGTGCTGGCGAACGTGGAGACCGTCTTTCGGGCCGGCGGGATCGCACGGGATGTGGGACACGACCTGCGGACGCTGATTGTCGTTCCGCTGTTCCATGTGACCGGGTGTCACAGCCAGTTGCTGCCGGCGTTGCGTGCGGGCGGAGCGGCCGTGATCGACGTGGCTTTCGACGGGGCACGGATGATCCGGACCCTCGAAGGCGAGCGGATCACCGCGTGCACCGCAGTCCCTGCCATTTATTACTACATGCTGAACCACCCGGAGTTCGCCGACGCGAAAGTCGCCGGGGTGCGCTGGGCGTCGTACGGCGGCGCGCCCATCGCGCCAGCGCTTGTGCACCAGATCGGCGACCGGTTCGGAGGCGCGCGGCTGGCCAACGGATTCGGGCTCACCGAGAGCACCTCGATCGCCACGCTTCTGCCGCACGAATGGGCAGCCGACCACGCTGATTCGGTTGGCTTCGCCGCTCCGCACACCGAAGTCACGGTCGACGAGCAGGGTCAGATTCTCATTCGCGGTCAAAGCGTGTGCGCGGGCTACTGGAACAAGCCAGAAGCCACGGCCCAGACTTTCATCGGCAACTGGCTGCACACCGGCGATGTCGGCCGGGTCGGACCGGAGGGCCTGGTGTACGTGCTCGACCGGATCAAGGACATGATCAACCGGGGCGGCGAGAACGTTTACTGCGTCGAGGTGGAAAACGCGCTGATCGCCGCACCCGGTGTCGGCGAAGTGGCGGTCGTCGGGGTGCCAGATCCGATGATGGGCGAGAAGGTCGGCGCGGTGATCGTCCCGCTGCCTGGTGCGACCGTCGACCCAGGCCAGGTCATCGAGTACGCACGCCAGCATCTCGCTGACTACAAGATTCCGCAGTACGTCGCGGTCCGGGCCGACCCGCTGCCGCGTAACCCGAACGGCAAGGTACTCAAGAAACCGCTGCGCGCGTCCGATTTCGGCCCGGAAGTCCGTCCCTAAGTACCGGCGTACCAGACGAACCCTGTCCATGTTCGCCTGGTACCTTATGAGACCTTCACGGACCTCTCGTACTTTTGTGATGCCAGTATTTAGTTATTACGAGAATATTGCGCAGATAACAGCCCGGTTGTGACCTCTTACGCCCCGGGACGGTCGGCAAATGACTGATTCGCGTCGCTCGCGCCCCCCGGCATGGTCAGGGCATGGCCAAACGACCACGACACCACGACCAGGAAAGCAGCCAGCAACCCGGCCGTGATCCGGAACCAGACGCGATGCCGCAAGCTCCGCCTCCGGAGTCGCCGGCCGTCATGGCCGTTCACCCGGAGAGGCACGCGGCCTCGGACGACTGCCGGTTACCAATCACGACGACCGGTCTACCCACGGACTATGAAGACTTCATGACACGGCACGCGGGAGCGGGCCAGGCCAGCAACCGGGCCCTACGGGTAATGGCCGCGCGAACCTGGCAGCCTTTCGCGAATCCGGAGGCGGATTTGAGTAGGAACTACCGGCAACGAGATGAGTCCTCCGCCCTGAACAGAGGCTGCGGGCCTGACCGCGCCAGTTTGATCTTCAGGTTTCCTGGTCGGCGAGGCCGGTGATTTCGGTCAGCGACCGAACCCCTGGCTTCCCGATCTCTGCCGGCAAGTCATGATCGCGGTCAGCGCGTTTGGCGCGCGGTCTCTAGGATTGGCCATAGGTGAGCCGGGAAGCCTGGTCGGCGCAGTTTCTGTAGCTTGCGGAATCTGCAAGCTTGCTGGCGACGGGAGCTTGGCGGGGTGTCTGCGGTAGCCGCGTTCGTGGTAGGCACGCTGGTCAGCTTGCTGGCGAGCTGGCTGCTGGTGACGCGGCTTGAGCGGATCGGCGAGCGCCTGGGCCTGTCGGAGGCGCTGCTCGGGATGGTCGCGGCGCTGGCGGCTGACGCACCGGAAATCACGGCGGCAGCTAGTGCGCTGGCCAGCCATCAGCAGCGCATCGGCGTCGGCGTGGCACTGGGCTCGAACGTGTTCAACCTGGCGGCACTGCTCGGGCTGGGCGCCGTCGTGGCGGGGCGGATCGGACTGCACCGCAAGGTTGTCGTGCTCGGCGGGACCGTCGCGTTGTGGGTGGCTCTGGTCAGCGTCCTGGCGGTGAGCGATGCGGTGAGCCCGGCCGCCGGGCTGGTGCTGGCCGCCGTCGCGCTTGGCATCTATCTGCTCGTCCTGGCCGGGGGCGGCCGCAGGCTGCGGCTGCCGACCCGGTGGCAGGAGTGGCTGCGATCGGCGGTCAGCGAGGAAGAACTCGAGCTTGCCGACGCGATCCGGCCAAGCCCAGGACGATGGCCCGACGCTCTCCTTGCCGCAGCGGCCCTGGTCGTGGTCGTCATCGCGAGCGTGACCATGGAACGAGCCGCCGCCAGCCTCGGCCAGCGCGCGGGGATCGCCGAGATCATCACCGGCGGGCTGGTGCTTGCGGCGGTGACCAGCCTGCCGAATGCTGTCGCGGCCGTCTACCTGGCCAGCCGCGGCCGCGCCGCGGCCACCCTGAGCACCGCACTGAACAGCAACACCCTGAACGTCGTCGCCGGGCTGCTCCTCCCCGGCGCGCTGCTCGGCCTCGGCCAGCCGACTAGCCAAGCGCTCCTGGTCACCGCCTGGTACGCCGGGCTGACCCTGGCCGTACTCGCGATCGCCTGGCGGCACCGGGGACTGACCCGCTCAGCGGGCGCGGCCATCATCGCCGCCTACGCGGCCTTCACGATCAGCATCGTCATCAGCCGCGGCCTGTAGTCAGCCATGCGCACTAGCTGAGCCGGGCCGGCCTGGATGCCGCCCGAACCCGGCCCGCGCCCGCCTGGATGCGAGACTTGGTCCGTCAGTAAACATCAGGCCATCGGGCTGGCAGGCCGGAACAGCAGCAGGCAGCCCCGCCATGCTGACACCGGCCCGGGCGCGTGAGCAACATAGCCCTGCCTGATGTCGTCGCAGAACTACTGCAAAGGTCCATCCGAGGGAGCACGGTAGCGTCAGGTAGCCGGACGACGACCGCCGCGTGCGGCGCGTCAGCGGCAGCGAATCCCCGCTCGACGAGCTGCCGGCCCGCCGTCTCGCGGTTCTGAGTGCCCGTGGCCCAGGATCGGGGAGGGTTGTCAGCGTCCGGGCCAGGATCGGGGAGCGTTATCGGCGTCCGGGCCAGGATCGGGGAGGGTTATCGGCGTCCGGGCCAGGATCGGGGAGGGTTATCGGCGTCCGGGCCAGCATCGGGGAGGGTTATCGGCGTCCGGGCCAGGATCGGGGAGGGTTGTCAGTGCTCCGGGCCAGGATCGGGGAGGGTTGTCCGCTGCTGCGGGGGGAGTTTTCGTGTCCGGGAGCGTTTTCTCTCCTATGCGCGGTGAACTTTCCCCGCTGTGAAAAGGCCTCCCCGCAAAGCGCGGTGAAGTCTCCCCGATCATGAAACCCGGCCCCGGGCACGGCAACCACGACAGGCTGACGCCCAGCCTCCCTAATTCAGCACCCTCCCAACAGCAGGCCGGCCACCGGCAGCAGCAACGGGCACCACCATGCTGTCCCGGCAGGCACTCCCACCCCGAACAGCCCGCACCCCGCGACACTGACACCGCGGGCCAGCGTCGACGACGACACGGGAGGCTGATGGTGAAAGCTGGGTGTCAATGCCCGCGACGGCGCGCGCATGGGCACGGCCGCCGCGGCTCGCCATTTTTAACCAGACGCGCCCCGCGCACATCTTTCAAAAATATACAGAGTGAAAATTTGCGCGGGTCGGGCCTTGCTTTCCTGAGGTTGTCCTATCCGGCAGCTGGGTCGTATGTTCTGCTTGCCCATAGGGCCACCGACGGGCTGAGGAACGGGTAAATGACGAGATTGCCGTCGACTTGGAGCACTAGGACA
Source organism: Streptosporangiaceae bacterium (assembly GCA_035716545.1). Lineage (GTDB taxonomy): Bacteria > Actinomycetota > Actinomycetes > Streptosporangiales > Streptosporangiaceae > Chersky-822. The sequence continues at coordinate 14,768 of DASTJM010000001.1, read as the reverse complement.
GCATGGTTGTAGGTGTGGGTGCCGGACGCCCAGAGCGCGGTGCCGGTGGTGTTGCGGACCACGAAGTTGCCGTCGGTCTGGAAGCTGGCGGTCGAAGCACTCTTATTAGCGGTGCCCGCGCCAAAGGTCTTCGGGGTGAAGTACTGGTAGAAGACGAGGTTTCCGTCGTTGTCCTGAAGCACCAGCTTTTCGTGCATTCCGTTGGCGAACCAGCATTCGACCTGGCTGCCGAGCGCGAAACTGGCGCCCTCGTTAAGGTAGAAGCCTCCCATAGTGCCGTCAGAATTGATTCGCCAGCCACCGCCGCCGTTCTGGACATTGGTCAGCTTGCAGTAGTCCCCTGGGTAGCTGGCGTTCTGCGCCGTGCCAGTCGATGGAATGCCCGTGCCCTGATCTGTCCCGCCGACATCGCCAACGAGTTCGCGGGTTCCGCTCAGGGCGTCGGCTGCCGCGGTGGCGGGCTGCCCGGCGTAGTAGAACATGTCGCCCGTGGTGTCCTCGGCGAAGAATCCCGGGCAGCCGCTGGTGTCGGCTGAGCTAGTGGCGCAGGTGCTGCCGCTGAGCGGGCCCGTGGCGGTGAGAGCCGGGAATGTTCCCGATGGCACATCGATGGCCGAGCCGTTGGGGTCGACCAGGATGGTGCCGTCGGCGGGGGCGGGCAGGGTGGCTGGCGCGGCGGCGTTGATGGTGGGGACCTGGCCGGATGGCACGGTCAGCGGGAAGCTTTCGATGTCGCCGGCGTCGGTGCCGGAATTGATCCTGGCCCAGATGGTGTCTACGCCGTTGACGGTGCCGGCGGCCATGACGGTGGTGTTGTTCCATCCGGTGGAACCGAGCTGGACGGGGTTGGTGAACTGGCCGCCGCTGCCCTGGAATAGCCACAGGCTGCCGTTGCTGGCAACGCCGAGCATGCTCGGCTGCGTGGTGTCATCGATGACGCCCGATCCGTTCGGGGCACCAGCCCAGGCATCGCCGGGGGCGATGATCTGGGTGAAAGACTTCCAGCCGCCGGCTGGCGCGGGGTAGCCGGTGCAGTTGGCCGACCCGGCACCGCCTTCCCCGGACGGGATCGCCGTGCAGGCCGGGTAGAACTCGGTGACGATGTCGGAGGAGACTTCGTACATAGGCGCGGTCGGGGACGCGGCCACGCCGGCCGGCCACTGGTTGGTGTTCCAGCTGTTGTTGTAGCGGTACAGGTCGCCGTCGGTCGCGTTGAGTGCGAGCAGGTCGTCGGTGCTTCCGCTGGTCAAGGTGCCGCGGTGCGCGAGTACGTAGTCGTTCCAGCTGTCGCCTTCTGGCGAGTCAGCGACGGTGCTGGCGGTGACTGGGCCGTTGGCTGGGTCGGTGCCGCCGGGGAAGAAGACCAGGTTCCCTGAGGAGTCGGTGGTGAGCAGGTCAGGCTGGCCGTCGCTGTTAATGTCGCCGGGCTTGACCTGCGTGGCGGTGTTCCAGGGGACGTAAAACTCGTACAGATAGGTCTGGCTGATGTTGCCGGCCGCGTCGACCGCGTCGACGTACAAGATGTTGGTGCCCCACTGGCTGACGTTGATCTGGCATGAGGTCGCGGTGGTGGTGGCGCTGGGGTTCGCTGACGTGCTGGTTGCCGGGTCGCCGGTGGAGTTGACCGCGGCGACCGCGCCTGCGGTCGTCCCGCCGGCCGGGCAGGTCGTCACCTGGGTGACGCCGCCATCGGGGAGCGGCTGGTTCAGCGAGTACTCAAACTCGTAGACTCCGCCGGCCAGGCAGGTCGACGCGGTGCCGCCGAAACCAGCCGCGGCGATCGGGGTCGACGAGCCGCACCCGGGTGGCGGCGGATCAGATGAGGTGAAGCTGAATGTGCCGGAGGCGCCGGGTGCGACCTGGGTCGTTGCCTGACCTGAGCCGGCCGCCGGGAACGCCGTGCTGCTGACGGCCGGAATCGCCGGGGGTGTCTGGTCGGCCGCGAACGAGCACTCAGGACCCTGGGTTGTCTCGCCCGGGTCGAAGCTCTGGCCGTTTCCGTTGACGGTGCTCCAGATCTGCGAGTAATACTGATCGCCGTCGGCCGGAGCGCTGACCGTGTAGGGGAACGAGCCGGCAGCGGTGTTGGCGTTGGTCTGATTCACCAGCGTGGTGGCGGCGTTCCATACCTTCCAGCCCGGCTCGACCTCTTCGCCTGTCAGCGGGGCGGTGAAATTCGCGTTGAGCTGTATCGAGGCGGCGGCGCCGATCCAGGGGACTACGGGGCTCGGGTCCGAACTGCTCACACATCCGAAGTTCGGATCGGCGGTGGCCGGGTTGTCCATCATGGCCGGAGCGCTCTGAGCCATCGTCGGCGCGGCCGGGAACTCGTCGAAGGTGGTCACCAGCGTCGGGTTGTCGGACAGCCGCATGAACTGGCCGGCGTTCGGGTTGTCGGTGTCGTCGCCGTTGACGCCGAAGGTCCAGGAACTTGCGCCGTTGATCGAGCTGGCGAAGCTGGTCACATTGAAGTCGGCCGGCTGGTTAGCGCAGTTGTCGCTCGTGTTCGGGTTGGCTGCGGGCCAGACCTGGTCCACGAGGGACGACGTACCGAGCGTTGCGACGTTGGCGCCGTCGGTGCCGGAGCCGATTCCGGCGCTGGCACCAAGCGAGTGCAGGTAGACGGGTTCCTTGGTAACCCCGGCCGCTCCGCCGCAGGCGTCCCAGCTGCCCTGGATCTCGGTCAGGTTGAGCTCCATGTGCAAGATGTCCCAGCTATTGCTGATGCCGGAGGTGTTGAACACGTAATAGCTCTGGTAGACGCCGATGCAGGTGGCCCAGGCCTGAAAGCCGATGCCGAGCGCGGTGACCGAGGTGCTGTTCCAGTTCTTGTCGTCCTGGCATCCGCCAGAGCCCTGGACATCTTGCGCCTCGACGTAACCGGTTGGCCGCTGCGTGTTCGGCGAGGGGAAGGCACCCGGGCTCATGGTGCCTGAGCGGCGGATCGCGGTGACAGCGGCTGACCCGCTGACCGGCCCGAACCCGACGGTGACGCGCAGCGGGAACGCGGCCGGATGGGCGAGTGCTCTGCCGCTGACCACCTCGGAGATCTCGCCGTCCGACACCACCGCCCGGCCGACCGCTGCCGGCTGGCCCGGTGCCGACGCCACGGGCCGGGGCTGGCCGTCTGCCCGCGCGGGCACAAACGCCGCCGCGGGCGCGGCGGTGAACACAACGCCGTCCCGGCCCGCCGCCACCACATTGCCAGCTCGGTCGGCACGGAGCCGCAAGCCGCCGCTGGCGGCATAACGCTCGGTAAACGCGCGCAGCCAGTGGCTGGCCGCCGCCGCGGCGGTGCGCGCGACCAGGGTCTGGGTGATGCCGCCGGTGGTCGTGGCCGTCAGCCGCAAGTCGATGCCCGGGCGGACCGAACGGTAGATCGCGGTCGCCCCGCTGATGGTCGGCACGGGAAGCCGGCCAGGAAACCACAGCGTCAGGTTCTGGCCGTGCGGGCCGCGCAACTCGGCCATCGGGCCTGCGCCGCCAGCCGACAGCGTGACCGGCTCGGTCGCGGCCGCCGGGCTGAGGGCACCACGGGCGCGGATCAGGCGTGCACTCGCCCGCACCCAGGCGCCGTGCCGGCGCACCCGCACTGGCAAGGCGCTGACCGTGTTGGTGAAAGTGCCGTCCGGGTCCGCCGCGGTGACCGAGGTCGGCGTCGTGTCCGGCGCCACCACCACTCGCCGGCCGGTGGCCCTGGCTCGCTCCAGCGCCGCCGCTGCCGCCGCCGCATGGGGCATCGCGGCCGGCGCAGCTACCCTGGTCGGCCTGGCCGGCCTGGCCGGCGTCGCGCCTCCGGTGGCAGCGCTTGCCTGGCTGGAGATGGCGGCCGACATCGCCAGCAGAATGGCTGCGGGTGCCACAACCGCCGCCATGCGGGTGAGCCGCGGGAAATGTGGACTGCGGCCGCGGGTGCTGTCCATAAGGTTCGCCTATCTGCCGGCGGGCGGACTGAACAATGGCGTCAGGCGGTTGAGTTGCCCACGCCGCCCGGGAACGTTATCACCAGCTCTGCGCCATTGCATAGACCCCTCGATGTATCCGTATCTGCCATTGACTCCCTTTCAGCAAGGATGGCCAGGCCGGAAGGTAAATTCGACAAACGATCTTGAAGTTATTAAATTGTTATGGTCATACTTTTGTATGAGAATTATTGTTAAACGATCAGTTCCCGCTTACGTTTCTGGTGGTTGTGTTCCGACAGTGTGCCCATTGGTTGCTTAGCCCTGTCATCGCACCGGGCGGAAGTGGGGCTCGGTGAATGGCTCGCGGGCGAGGCGCATGTTCGCATCCCAGATAGTGACGGCAACGGCCGGGGCGCTCGTGGCGGCGACGCTCTCAGCGCTGCCAGCCCAGGCCGCTCGCCTGGGACAGGCCGCCGGGAAGCCGGCCTATGACCCGCCGGTGTACCGGGGCAGGCTGTGGTCGCCCCGCAAACTGGAGTCGATGCCATCGGTGGGCGGGCACTCGCTGCCCGCCAATGCCGGGAAGCTAGCGCAGGCCAAGCTGAAGCCGCCGCATGAGCCCGGCTCGGTGCCGGCCGTGCCCTACCGGGTGCCATCGCGGCAGTGGTGGCCGTCCGGGTCGGGTACGGCCAAGCTCAGCCAGACGGTGCCGGTGCGATACGGAAGCATGACGGGCGAGCTGACGCGAGCGCTTACCGGGCCCCAGCGGGCCGGCGGCCTGCCGGTGACCGTCACCGCGCTCAGCGGCGGCCACGCTGATAATGCCGGTCAGGCACCCGCCGCCGTCCAGATCGCCGTCGCGCCGCGCCGGGTGGCGCGGACCGACGGCGTCAGCGGGCTGGTGTTCGGTGTATCAGGTGGCCCTGGCCGAGTCCGGGTGCGCCTTGACTATGCCAGATTCGCCAGGAACTACGGCGGAGCCTGGGCGTCGAGGCTGCGGCTGGTCGAATTGCCGTCCTGCGCGCTGACCACGCCGGGAGTCTCTGGCTGCCGGACGCCGCTGCGGATCCCTGGCAGCAACGATGGCACCCATTCGGTCTGGGCGACGGTCACCCTCGGCCAGGCGCCGGCCCGGCCGGTGCCACCGGAAACCCGATCGGCTGAGCCGCCGTTCTCATCTCTGGCCGGCCTGGATGCCCCCAGGTCGGTGGTGCTGGCGGCGATCTCGACTGCTGGCGGTGCGGCCGGTAATTACGCGGCGACGTCACTGAACCCCGAGGGCACCTGGTCAAGCAACGATGGCGACTTCAGCTACAACTACCCGATCGCGGTGCCGCCATCATTGGGCGGGACCGCACCGGGCGTGACCCTCGCCTACGACTCGGAAGCGATCGACGGCCAGACCTCGGCGCAGAACCCGCAGGGCTCGCAGCTCGGCGACGGGTGGACGTACACGCCCGGCTTCATCGAGCAGTCCTATGAGCCGTGCTCGCAGGACTCGGCGGCGACCGCTGCCGAGGCAGGCGATGAGTGCTGGGACGGGTACAACGCGACGCTTTCCCTGGCGGGCAATTCCGGCCTCCTGATCGGCTCGGGGCCGGGGACCTGGCACTTGCAGAACGACGACGGCACCAAGGTCCAGCTGCTGACCGGCGGCGCCAACGGCATGTGGAATAACGAATACTGGGAGGTGACCACGAGCGACGGCACGAAGTACTACTTCGGCGCCAATCACGTCCCCGGCAGCCCCTCTTCCTCGCTGACCACCAGCTCGGCCTGGAACGTCCCTGTGTACTGCCCGGCCAGCACCGACCCGTGCTACAGCTCGTCGACCGGTTCTTCGTCGTGGACGCAGATGCCGTACCGGTGGAGCCTGGACTACGTCGTCGACCCGGACAACAACCTGACGGTCTACAAATACGCCACCGAGACGAACTACTACATGCGCGGCGGGGCGGCCGGGTCCGGCACGCTGACCAGCTACCTCAGGTCCGGCTATCTCACCAGCATTCAGTACGGCTGGCATCTGTCGGACGCCACGGCGAGCCCGGCCGTCGATGCGGCGGACAAGGTCGTGTTCGTGCCAGGTAACCGCTGCGTGGCCAGTAACTGTACCTCCGTGACCCAGACCGCGTACCCGGACGTGCCAACCGACCAGATCTGCGCGTCGGGCTCCACGTCGTGCTTGAACGCGTCGCCGACGTTCTTCTCGGAAAAACGGCTGACCTCGATCGACACGTACGTGCTTGAGTCGCAGTCGTCGGGCACCTATAGCGAGGTCGACTCCTACGCACTGGCCCAGCAGTTCGACACCGGGACCGGCGAGGCGACCGCGGTAATGGCGCTGACGTCGATCACCAGAACCGGCGAGAACGGCACCGCCGTGTCACTGCCGGCCACGCAGTTCGACGTGACGATGATGAACAACCGGGTACTCGGCACCACCCAGCCAGCGCTGTACCGGCCGCGGATCAGCGAGATCCTGACCGAGGCAGGAGCGGCGGTCTCGGTGGACTACAACCCACCGCAGTGCACCCAGGGCAGCGGCGGCAACATCACCAGCGCGGACGCGCCCACGAACACGATGACCTGCTATCCGGCCTACTGGGCGCCGCCGAACCAGCCGAACTCGATGGACTGGTTCAACTTCTACACCGTCGCCCAGGTGCAGGCCTCCGATGAGACTGGTGCCAGGTCGGTGCCGCACGTCACCGACTACACCTACCCGCCCAGCGGGGTGGCCTGGCACTACAACCAGAGCCCGGCCGAGTCAAGTCAGTACCGCACCTGGGATGAGTACCGCGGCTTCCTGACCGTCGAGACCACGACCGGTCAGGCACCCGATCCGGTCACCGAGACCATGACCTATTACATGCGGGGCATGGATGGCGACCGCAACGGCTCTGGAGGGACACAGTCTTACACCGTCAGGGACTCACTCGGCGACTCCTACACCGACGGCAACTTCCTGGCCGGGCAGGTCCTGGAAACCCAGACCTACAGCCAGGCCGGCGGGTCGCCCGATGCCCAGACGGTCAACGGGCCATGGACCTATAACTCGACCGCCTCGATGACGCCGCCGCCGGGCAGCGGCCTGACGACGATCAGCTCGTTCATGCTCGCCCAGTCCCGGACGCGGATCATGCGGCTGCTGGCCAGCGGGAGCTGGCAGACTTCTGCGAGCACGAGCTACTACAACGGCGAGGGACTCATCACCGCCGTAGACAAAGCCCCCGCGGGGCTGACCGAGACCTGCGCCACGACCAGCTACGCGACCCCGCCGTCGGCCAACCCGATGATGCAGGACTACCCCGACCACGTCACCGACGTCTCCGGCGCCTACAGCACCACAAGCGGCGCGTGCCCGGCGGCGGCAAGCGGCAACCTGCTGTCGGACACCCAGACCTACTACGACGACGCGAGCGCGTCGATCAGCACCACCGGCAGCGCTTCGCTCGGTACGCTCGGTTCGCTGGCCAGCCCGGGCGGCCTGGTGACCGGAATGCGGAAAGCGTCCGGCTGGTCATCGGGCACCGAGACCTGGCAGCCGCAGACCGCGACCCAGCACGACGCCTACGGCCGGGTGACGGTGTCCTACGATGCCAACGGCAACAAGACGACGACCGCTTACACCCCGGCGAGCGGGACGCTGCCGACCTCGGTCAAGGATACGAACGCGCTCGGCTGGAACACCGTCACCGCGCTGAACCAGGACCGGCAGCTCCCCGTCAGCGTGACCGACCCCAACAGCGAAGTGACCACGCAGGCTTACGACGCGCTCGGCCGGGTCACGTCGGCCACGCTGCCGATCGACCAGGGCGGCAACGCGAGCTACAAGTACTCCTACTCGGTCACCGGGACAAGCCCGCCGGCGGTCACCACGCAGACCCTGCGCGAGAACAACGCCTACTCCACCTCAGTGGCCATCTACGACGGGATGCTCCAGTCCGTCGAGGAGCAGACCTCGACCGCGAACAACGCAGCCGGGCGCCTGATTACCTACGCGACCTGGAACTCCGACGGCTGGCAGGCGAGCGCCACCACCAAGCCGTTCTACGATTCCTCGGCTGGGCCGGGCATCGCCATGTTTTTCCCCGACGCCGGCCATATCCCCGGGCAGACCGTGACCTCCTATGACGGGCAGGGCCGGGTCACCGCGTCGGCGTTCTACTCGCTCGGCGTGCAGCAGTGGCAAACCACGGTGTCCTATCCGGGCATGGACCAGACCGAAACCACACCGCCCTCGGGCGGGACCTCAACTGAGGTCGTGACGAACTCTCTCACCAAGCCGACCAAGTCGATCAAGGACTTCGCCAGCCCCGGCGACGCCGATACCACCAGCTACACCTACACGCCGCTCGGCCAGACCGCCTCGATCGCCGACAACAACGGCAACGCCTGGACCTACACCTACAACCTGCTCGGCCAGGAGGCCACGGCCACCGACCCCGGCACCACCGCCGGAGCTGGCTCGGCGCTGCCGGGAACCACCAGCTATGCGTACGACGGCGACGGGAACCTGACCAAGTCCACCGACCCGGCCGGGACCGTCCTGACCTACAAGTACGACGCCCTGGGCCGGCGGACCGGTGAGTACGACGACACGACGGGCACCCAGGTCCTGCTGGACTCCTGGACCTACGACACGACACCGCTGAACGGCGGTCCAGCCGGCGCGCTCGGCTACCCCTCATCAAGCTCCAGCTTCGACAGCAGCGGCGCCGCCTACACCGAAACGATCACCGGGTACAGCACCGCGTACGACCCAACCGGGACGTCCTTGTCCATCCCGCCGGACCAGGGCGCGCTGGCGACCGGCACTTCGTCGAACCAGTACACGACGAGCACCGCGTACACCCCGAGGACCGGGCTGGCCGAGTACACCACCTACTCGGCTGACGGCGGCCTGCCGGCAGAAACCGTCCAGAACACTTACGACCTGGCCGGCCTGCTCACCCAGTTCGGCGACAGCAACGACTACCTCGACAACGTCAGCTACGACCCGGCGGGCCAGATCCTCTCCACCACCTTCGGGCCGTCCGGCACCCAGCTCGTCCAGGACCACACCTATGACCCGGGCACCGCCAGGGAACTCCAGACCATCACCAACCTGCAGACCCTGTCCTCAGCCGCCGACACCACCAGCTATACCTACGACCCGGCCGGGAACGTCACCTCCGAGTCGGACGCGCAGAACACCGGCGGCACCCAGACCCAGTGCTTCAGCCACAACGGCCTGGACCAGCTCACGAGCGCCTGGACCGACACCGGCGGCACCCAGACCGCGGCTTCGCCCTCCGCCGGCGCCATTGGCGGCTGTAACAACACCACGCCCTCAGCCGCCAACATCGGCGGGCCGGCCTCGTACTGGGAGAGCTACAGCTACGATCTGCTCGGCGACCGGACCTCAAAGACCACCTACAACACCGCCCTGCCTGCCAGCCAGGACACTCTCGCCAACGCCACCACCCAAGAGATCCAGTACCCGGGCGGCAACCTGAACAGCTCCCCGTCATCCAACGCCCCGGCGACCGCGCAATCCCAGCCCGACTCTGCCGCCAGCATCGTCACGACCAGCCCGGCCGGCTCGGCCACCACCACGCCGGCGTACAACGCCGACGGGCAGCTTACCTCGCAGGCCATCACCCAAACCACCGGCACGGCACCCACGGCGGCCACACCGCCTGCTTTGTCCAAGGTCACGTACACCCCGCAGGGCCAGGTCGCCAGCGTCACCACCAGCAGCGGCACTACGAGCTACATTTACGACGCCGACGGCAGCCTGCTCATCGAGGCCGGCCCCTCCGCCACCACCCTGTACGCGGACGGCGGCGCCGAGGAAATCACGCTCACCGGCAGCACCGTCGCCGGCCTGCGCCTCCTGCGCGCCCCGGACGGCGTCATCGTCACCGAAAACTCCTCAGGCACCGACACCTATGAAGTAGCAAGCCAGCAGGGAACCGCCATCGAAGACGTCCAGGCCGGCACCCTCGCCATAACCCGCCGGTACTTCGATCCCTGGGGCCAGCAGGTCGGCACACCCCCCGCCTGGCCCGACCACAACGCCTTCCTCGGCAAGCCGCAAGACCCCAACAGCGGCCTGGACGTACTCGGCGCCCGCGACTACGACCCAGTCACCGGATCCTTCACCTCACTCGACCCGCTGCTGGAATCCGGCAGTCCCCAGCAAATGGGCGGCTACGCCTACGCCGCCGACAACCCCGTCAACGAGAGCGACCCGTCCGGGCAGGATCCCATCGCCTCAGCGATCGTCAGCTATCTCGGGTCGCACCGGACGCCGGCGAACAACTCAGCCCTGGCCGCCGTCAACTCAATCAGCTATAGCGGCTATCGCGGTTATAGCGGTTACGGAGGTGGCGGCGGTTACGGAGGTGGCGGCGGCTATACGGGCGGCTGGGGCACCTACAGCCCGTCCCGAGCAGCGCACTTGCCGCCCGCCCGCACTGTCACGCATGCTCCCCGCATCGTCAGCTCGGCGACGGAGGGTGCCGTCTTCGCGGGCATAGCGCTCGCCGCCAAGAACTGCCTGTACAGTGCCATGATCTGCCTGGAGATCATCCACGGCTTTGGCGCGGCGGAGGTAATAGCAGATATTACGGGACCGCAACAAGGCATTAGTCAAACCGTCGGCTCGACCAAGGCGCCGGGAATTACCGCACCCGGTTCGGACCATTACGTTCCGAAACAAGAAGTTACTCCGGCGGAGGGCAAGGAGCTCACCGAGGTAGCTATCGACGCCATAGACGAGCCTGTAACCAATTTGTTCAAGAACCTGGATTTCCTCGACCCTGAGGGATTGCTGGACGTCCCGGCGATCGAGGCGGGTCCGGTACCGCCAGCGATCGAGGCGGGTCCGGTACCGCGCACTATTGGCCCGGCCCCCGTACCTCGCGCTATCGGCCCGGCAGCCGCGCGGCCCGAGCTGCCCGCGGCGGCGGTGCGACCAGCGCTTATGCCCGGGTCAACCGAACAGGATTTCACGAACGACCTCGTCAGCAATTTGCAGGAGCACGAGGGCCTCACCGTAGAAGTCATTGACGGAGTCGACGTGCAAACAGGCTCGGACTCGTTCGACCCAGAAGGCCTCTGAAGGCTGTCGCCGGTAGCCATCCAGGACGCGGCACCGTCACGGTCGCCGTCGCCATTCCGGACGCGGTGCCGTCACGGTCGCTGGTCGCCATTCCGGACGCGGCACCGTCACGGTCGCCGGTCGCCATTCCGGACGCGGCGCCGTCACGGTCGCCGGTCGCCGGCAGGTGTGACATGCACCGCCCGGGCTCCGCTCCGCCCTCCGCGCTGCCGACCACCAGGTCGACGACATCACCCGCGCGTGCCTCGGACCGGCAGCTTGAAGACTTGACGCAAATCCGGAAAGCCTGGCGATCTAGGACCGCCAGGCCGTTCGCGCGGGTGCTTATGTAATCATTGCGACGACAATCATCGTCGTTCCGGGAGGCTCAAGTGAAACTAGGCTGGTTCTCCGTCCTGACTGCTTTAAGCGTGATGGCTGCCGGGTCGCTTACCGGGTTCGCCGGAACAGGAACGGCATCAGCCGCGTCCTATACCCACCTCTGCACTGATGATCATCCCGGCGACGGCAGCGGTACCTACCCCACCTATCTGGACCTCTGCGCAGACAGCAAACTCGGGTTGGGCGAGTACGTGGCGATGCTCGTGCCCCCGGTAAGCTCCCTGACGAACTGGACTTACCCGAACACTGCCGGCGCTAGGGGAGCTATCCGTCAGGCGGACAACGTCAACTATTGCATCCAGGTAGATGCATCTGCCAGCGACGGGTCCGGCGGCTACCTGGTCCGCGGAGCATCATGCGTCGGAGACAGCGCCGAGCAGTGGGTGAACGTTTACAACTCTTATTACCACCGTACCGTCTTCGAAAGCCTGTACGATTCGCACCTGTGCCTGACGGAGATTTCTACCGGCCCGGCGGCGCAGCCGCAGGTGTTGTCGGCCGACCCCTGCGGGGACGACAACAGCACCATGTCATGGGAAGAGCTGTGGGGCACTAGCTGAGGCCGATACGAAAAATCCAGGCTGCAATGACCGAGCCCCATGCCGCGGAGTCCCGCGGCATGGGGCGACCAGCGCTTATGCCCGGGTCAACCGAACAGGATTTCAACGACCTCGTCAGCAATTTGCAGGAGCACGAGGGCCTCACCGTTAGAAGTCATTGACCGAGTCGACGTGCAAACAGGCTCGGATCCCTTCGCCCGTGCGCGAGCTAGCGGCTGGCCCATTGATGGCCCATCCAGGGCGCTAGAGCGCCCTGGATGGGCCAAAGATGGGCCTCAGCACGAGGGTCAGGGTGTTCAGTCCGGCGAGCACCCGCAGGACTCCGGGGCGCCGATCCCCGCGACCTGTGCGCGGTAGCCACCGGATCGCTTTTTACGCGCTGCTGGATAAATTCCGGTCCTGAAATGTTACTAACGCACAAGATACGGCGGCCCCGGTCATTTCAATAGATCTGCGGAGTAATATGACGAACAGCCTGATCTAGAGCACAGGAGGATCACCATGCGAAAGCAACTCGTTAGGTTATTCGTAGCCACCGGGACGGTCGCGGGGGCGCTGGCCCTGGCCGTTCCCTCGGCCATGGCCGCTGGGGTATGGTCCGTCGCCGGCGGCCTGAACTGGGCGTCGGTGCAAGCCGCGCGGACGACTTTCGTACTGACCGATGCCACCACAGGAATCGCCGTCACCTGCACTGTCGCCGCAGGCGCTGGAACCGTCGTCAATCAGGTCCAGCTCGCCAACAGCACTATTGGCAACGTCACGTCATCCTCGTTCGGCAGCGCCGCAACGAAATGCGCAGGACCGTTAGGCAGCACCGGTATCATCTCGCAAAAGGCGAACACAACCGGGCTAATCATCGCGGGAGCTTTCGCCGCCGGAGTGACCACCGCGACTATCACCGGATTCGACGAAATCTTGTCAATCAACTCAATCTTGGGCGCTTGCACCGCCGAGATCGCCGGAACGGCCGGAATCACCTACGCTAACGGGAACCAGCTGCTGCAATTCACCGTCGCTCGCGACATCCTGACGAGCAAGGCCGTGGCAGGGGCCGGCTGCGCCGGGCTCATAAAGAACGGCGACGTCATCACGTTCTCGAGCGGCGCCGGCGGCGAGACGGTCGTCGGGGCGCCCAACAATCCGATCATCATCACCTCTCCGTAAGGGATCGAATTTTCACGTTGACGGTGCGCGAGTTGCTCAGCAGGTAAGGCTGGCCGCTTTAACAGCTAACGCTAATTTTCCGGTATGGAAAAGGTCGTGGTTTTGACCTTGTCGCCGCAGGCCAGTCAGGCTCGGGGCGACTGCCTTCCTCCCGTGACTGGCTACGGGCTGTGGAGGCTGGCGGCGCGGCCGGGCGGGGTGGGCGCGGGGGCACAGCGGCGTGACCTTGCCAGTTGCTCTCACCTGGCCGACGGCACCGGCAGCGTCCCGCGTATCACGGGACAGTCACCGGCCTGTGGCAGCGGGTGATGGCCGCGCCAACGTCCTGGACCAGGGGCGGACGCAGGAACTCGTAATGGTCACTTTCGACGGACATGACCGACACTTCGCCGTTCAGCTGACCTGGCCAGAGCGCGCTCGCCGAGGCGTTCAGCGAGTTGGCCGCGCTGACGATCAGCGTCGCGGCGCGGACACGTTTCCCGTCCGGGCGGTATCCGGCAAGCATCCGGCTATGCGCCGCGAACAAGCCGAACCGGCGCTCGAGCCGTGCCTCGATGGCATCGAGTTCGCTGGGGCCGTCCCCCCGGGCCAGTTGTCCCGCGAGCCAGGCCAGTTGTCCGGAAGTCGTCACGGCCGCGGGATCCGGAGCTCCCGCGGTATCCAGGCTCAGGCTGTGCGCCGCGTCCGCGACGAAGCGCGCCGCGAGCTCGGCTTCCCCGGATGGGTCGCCGGCGGGGATGGCGAAAGGCGCATCAAGCAGCACGAGCAGAGCGACGTCGGCGCCGGCCTCCTCCAGGCGCTGCGCGATCCCGAACGCGATCACGCCGCCCATCGACCAGCCCGCCAGCGCGTAAGGCCCGGCTTGCTGGACCGCCCGGATCCGCTTCGTGTAGTCGGCGACGAGATCGGTGAGCGAGGAGGCGACGACACCGCCGTCACTGAGAGCGGGAGATTCCAGCCCGTACACCTTGAAGGTATCCGCCAGTTCCTGGCCGAGCGAAGCGTAGGCCGATACGGTGCCGCCAATCGCGTGCACGAGGAATAGCGGAAACTCGCCTTTCCCGCTGTTCAGCGCTACGACCGGCCCGGATTCCGCCAGCGGCACGGAGCGGCTGATCGCGGCGGCGAGCCGCCGCGGCGTGGGATGCAGGAAGACCGCTGACACCCCGACGTCAACATCGGCCTCGCGGCTGATCATGCTCACCAGGCGCATGGCCGTCAGGGAGTTGCCGCCAAGGTCGAAGAAGCTATCGGTGGCTCCGACTCTGGTGTTGCTGAGAAGGGTGGCGTACAAGCTAGTCAGCAGGGCCTCGGTTGGGGTTTCCGGCTCCGCCTTGTCCTGTGTTACCTGGTGGCGCGGGGTCGGCAGTGCTTTCCTATCCACCTTGCCGCTGGAGTTGAGCGGGAAGGTGTCGATGGTGATGAAGTGGGACGGGATCATGGCGGCGGGCAGGGTGCGGGCCAGGTGGGCGCGCAGTTCCTGGTCACTGACGGGTACTGGGTCCGGGCGGAGGTAGGCGGCGAGCTCGGGGTCGCCGGCTGGCCCGGTGATGACGGTGACGACAGCCTGGGCGATGGCGGGGTGGGTGAGGAGCGCGGCCTCGATCTCGCCGGGCTCGATCCGGATGCCGCGGATCTTGACCTGGT